>CAMVOD010000001.1:0-519203 GCA_947169015.1 uncultured Bacteroidales bacterium
TGGCCGAGAAGGAGAACATCCTGCGCAACACCCAGATCCAGATGGAGCAGCAGAAACTGGATGTGCGCCAGAACGAGTTGGAGTTCGGCATCCAGGTGGAGCGGCTCAAGCGCGCCTATGAGCAGCAGAAGGCCCTCTATGAAGACAAGCTCATCGCAAAGGAAGAGTATCTGAAGGCTGAGGAAGATTATGAGCTTGCCCGCCAGAAATATGCCCTTATCCGCGAACGCTCGAAGCAGGACAGCCTCTACCGCGGCACGCAGATCGACCGTATGGAAGAGAGCCTCGACAATATGCTGCTCAATATGCAGATGATCCGCCGCCGCAAGAGCAACCTTATCGTGAAGGCCCCCATCGACGGCGAACTCGGCCTGCTGGACGTCGTACTCGGCCAGAGCATAGCCAGCGGCACCAAGATAGGCCAGGTCAATTCAGTCGGAACATATAAGGTTGAAGCGCAGATCGACGAGCATTACATCGACCGCGTCGTCGCAGGCCTCGAAGCTACTTTCGAGCGTCAGGGCGAGACCTATGCCACCAGCATCCGCAAGGTCTATCCGGAGGTGCGCGACGGCAAGTTCCAGGCTGACTTCAAGTTCGAGGAGCAGCAGCCCGACAACATCCGCGCCGGCCAGACCTACTACCTTAACCTCCAGCTCGGCCAGCCCGAAGAGGCTGTCATCATCCCCCGCGGCACTTTCTACCAGAAGACCGGCGGAAAATGGATATACGTGGTTAACAAGGAAGGCACCAAAGCCGTCAAGAGAGAGATACGCATCGGCCGCCAGAACCCGCAGTACTACGAAGTCCTGGAAGGTCTGGAACCCGGCGAGAAGGTGATTACCTCCGGATATGATACATACGGTGATTCAGATGTGCTGGTATTCTAAGCGATGAAAAGTTTTTGGAATTTTCTCAAGAAGAACAAGCTGTACGGGGCCATCAACATCTTGGGCCTCACGGTCTCGATGGCCTTCGTGCTCCTGCTGGCGGCATATGTCCAGCGGCAGCTGTCCACGGACTCCTTCCAGGAGAATGCCGACCGGATATTTGTCGTTGCCAACGAGCACAGTCTTACGATGGGTTATTGGCTGGACAAGCATCTGAAGAACAATTTCCCTGAGATCGAGAAGGGATGCTGCGTCGCCAATATGGCTTCGGCCGCGCCTTTCCATATCGACGGGGCCGGCGGAGAACTGGTATATGGACAGATGATGTCGGCCGACAGCACGTTCTTCGACATCTTCAGCTATGAACTGGCCGCCGGAAACAAGGCCGACTGGCACCTTTCCTGGGACCGTTGTATGATCAGCGAAGAATTCGCAAACGCCCATTTCGGCGACAAGGACCCGATCGGGAGGCAGCTGTTTTCCGAGGGTGGAGAGGCCAATCTGACCATCTGCGGCGTCCTGAAGGATTTCGGCAACTCCGTTCTCAAGACGCCGGATGTGCTGGTCCGCGGCGAGATGATGCCGAAAAACAATTCTGCGCACGATGAGTATATGAGCAATGCGGGAGCCGGGACCTGTTTTGTGATGACATACCCGGGCGCCGACCTTGGGGCCAAGAAAGGGGAGCTGCTGAATTGGCTGGAAGAGAATTTCTGGATTTATAAGAGCAACTGCGACCAGGTCCGACTCATACCGTTGAGAGATCTGTATTTCCTCGATGAAGGCAATCTCGACTGGAATGGAACCGTTCAAATCGGCAACCGGGATTTCGTGAACCTACTGCTGGCGATGTGCCTGCTGCTGCTGGCCTTCGCAGTACTCAACTATATCAATATGACCACAGCCCTGACTGGCTTCCGTGCCAAAGAGATGGCCACCCGCAGGCTCGTTGGAGCCGATAAACGGGGTATTTTCCTGAAAGTCATTGCCGAGAGCACCATCATCTGCGGCATCTCGATGCTGCTGGCCATCCTGCTGGCAGAGGCGCTTTCTCCGCAGGCATCCCGTCTTCTGGAATATCAGGTGTCAATTTTCAAGGCGGTGACCCCGGTTAATGTGTTGCTGGTGCTGGCCTTCATCGTTGTGCTCGGCATTTTGGCCGGCATCGTTCCTGCCTTGCTCATCCAGCGTGCACAGCCTATCGAGATCGTCAGGGGGACGCTGCGGCTCAAGACGAAAACCGTCTACAGCAAGGTCATCATCGTCCTGCAGAATGTGGTTGCAGTTGTGATGCTGGTGAGCGCCCTGACGATGGGTCTCCAGATCCGTCATATGATAACGGCCGACCTGGGATACAACACTAAAGACATACTTGTCATCGAAAATGACTTCGGACAGAGCGGCCAGCTCCGCCCGCTGCTGGACCGGCTGAGAGCGGAAACCTGCGTGGAGGAAGTGGGGCAGGGCAACGGCATTCCGTTGGAGGGAACGAATAATATCACTATGGAAGTCGGCACCGACAACTGGGTGTCATTCCAGCAGATCCAGGGAGACGACCAGTATTTCCAGATCCTTGGGCTGAAGGAAAAGCAGGACAATCACCAGCGAGCCTGGTGGCTCAATGAATACGCCTTCAAGCTGATAGGCATCGATGAGTCGGAGACGGAATATGTGACTTCAGCGGACGGCAGTTTCCCCATCGGCGGCGTTTACTACGATTTCAAGGTGCGTCCGCTCGAATCGGCCCAAAGCGCGGCAATGATCTACAACTGGAAAGAAAGCCCGGACGACAATTTCCCCTGGGTGCTGGTGGTCAAGACCAATGGAGACAAGAATGTCGCCCGCAAGAAAGTTGAGGCCATTGTGGATGAAGTGTTCCCTGGCAGAATGTTCGCGGGGACTTATATTGAGGAGATGATAGAAGAAGGCTTCAAAGACGAAAGCCGAGTTCTGAACATCGTGCTCATCTTCACGCTGCTTTCCATCCTGGTGAGCGCCCTCGGCCTCTTCGCGATGAGCTCCTACTATATGCAGCAGGAAATCCGCAGCGTATCTGTCAAAAAAGTCTTTGGAGCCGATTATTCCGGTGTGCTGAAGGAACTGGTGCTGTCCTTTATGAAGATGGTGGGAGTTGCCTTTGTCATCGGTGTTCCGATTGCCTGGTTCATTATGAACCGCTGGCTCTCGGGTTACGGCCACCGCATCGTCCTTCACTGGTGGATTTTCGCCCTGGCCGGCCTGGTGGTCGCCCTGATCGCCATCATTTCCGTCCTCTACCAGAGTATCAAAACCGCCCGGACCAATCCGGCCGAGGCGTTGAAGAAAGAATAGAAAAACAATAAAACATATAACAATGATTAAAGTATCAAACCTCAGTAAGATCTTCCGCACGGAAGAAATCGAAACCACAGCTCTCAACGGCGTTTCATTCGAAATCAAGGACGGCGAGTTTGTCGCCATTATGGGCCCTTCGGGCTGCGGCAAGTCCACGCTGCTCAACATCCTCGGCCTGCTGGACAATCCCACCAGCGGCAGCTATGAACTCCTCGGCACCGAGGTCGGCGGCCTCAAGGAGAAAGAACGCACCAAGTTCCGCAAGGGGAACATCGGCTTCGTGTTCCAGAGCTTCAACCTGATCGATGAGCTCAATGTCTATGAAAACATCGAGCTGCCGCTGCGCTATCTGAACATCAGCGCCAGCGAGCGCAAGGCCAAAGTTACGGAGATTATGAAGCGTATGGCCATCAGCCACCGTGCCAACCACTTCCCGCAGCAGCTCTCCGGCGGTCAGCAGCAGCGCGTGGCCATCGCCCGAGCCGTCGTCGCCGGCCCTAAGCTGATCCTCGCCGACGAGCCCACCGGTAACCTGGATTCCAAGAACGGCAAGGAAGTGATGGACCTGCTGAAGGAACTCAACGCCGAAGGCACGACCATCGTGATGGTGACCCACTCCCAGAAGGACGCCGCCTGCGCCCAGCGCACCATCGACCTCTTCGACGGTCAGATTGTCTCCGACGTAAAGAACGAACTGTAAGTGCGCCCGCCGTCCGGTATTTACGGACGGCAGGAGCACTAAAGAGCAGAAATGAGATCAAAAAGCGATATTCTAATCAAAGTCTTGTCCCTGGGCGTGGGGCTGGCGGTGGGCATTGTGCTCATTGCCAAGGTGTTCTTTGAGCTGAGTTATGACAGTTTCTACAAGGACATCGACAGGGTATATACGATCAACACCTGGTACTCGCAGAACGGGGACGAGAATGATTATGGACAGGTGAGCGGAGCCGTGGCCGTCGGGTTTATGGAGGAGGTTCCCGGCGTCGAAGAAGGGACTCGTACCACTTATGTTTTCAATGACGATATCTATCTGGACGAAGACGGAAACAAACTGCAAGCAACGCTCGTCTGTGCCGATACCTGTTTCTTCAAGGTCTTTGACCGGCCGATCCTCGCCGGTGACCCGGTGAAGGTGTTGGGAAAATGGGGCTCCGTGATGGTGAGCAGGAGCTTCGCCGAAAAAATGGGTGGGGTTCAGGAGTGCATCGGCCGGCAGATCTGCAACAGAGATGCAGCCGATCTGAAGTTTACCATCGAGGGCGTCTTCGAGGACTTCCCGAAAAACGGCAGCCTGGACTACGACATCCTGCTGTCGATGGATACTTATGGTAAGCAGAGCACGGATAACTGGCTGGGCAACGACCGCTACAAAGGATATGTGAAGCTGTCCCCGGGTGTAGACCCGAACACGTTGACCGATGGGATCCGGAAGATGCAGGAGGCGCACCAGTCGCTGGAGGAACTTGAGGAAATAGGTCTGTCCCTGACATATTATTTGAAGCCGTTCAGCAAGTTGCACACGAGCAACCGGGAAGTGAAGACACAGGTCATCCTGCTTTCGATCGTCGCTGCGTTGTTGATCTTGATTTCTCTGCTGAACTATATCCTGATAGTCATCTCCTCGCTGGTCAAACGCTCCAAAGAAGTGGGTGTCCGGAAGTGCTATGGCGCTGAGGGAAGGCACATTTATGTTATGCTGGCCAAGGAAGCATCTACTCATATCCTGCTGTCGCTTGCCCTTGCAGCCGTTATCATCTTCGCCGGCCGCGGCATCATCGAGAACCTGCTGGGCGTGCCGTTCCAGACGTTGCTGGTGCCGCAGAGCGTGATTGCCATCGTCGCCGTCTTCCTGTTCGTGCTCTTCATCTCGATTGTCGTCCCGGCCGAACTGTACAAACGGATTCCGGTCGATGCCGCGCTGAAGAACTATACGGAGAATTCCCGCCGGTGGAAGCTGGGACTGCTGGGTGTACAGGTCCTCATCAACGTGTTCCTGGTGGTGATGATGCTCATCATCGGCCGTCAGTATCAGAAGGTGTCCCACAGCAATCCGGGTTACGACTACGAGAACCTGTTCTATGTCGATATCTTTGGTGGAGACTATCAGGAACACGTCAGGGCGGTCCAGGCGCTGGAAGGTCTTTCGGAAGTCACCGGCGTGGCCACCAGCTACAACCTGCCCTATCAGGGAGCCAGTGGAAACAATGTCCATATTCCGGATGACCAACGCGAACTGTTCAACATCGCGGACCAGTATAGCTGTTCCGACGGGTTCTTTGAACTGATGGGCATCCCCTTCATTGATGGCCGTGCGCCTAAGGGCGATCTCGAAGTCGCCGTGGACGAGAAGTTCGTGGCCAGGATGGCGGATTTCACGGACTGGAGTGACGGCGCCGTGGGCAAGCAGGTCTTCATTACCGAGCACGGTCCGGTGACGGATGAAGGGATTCCGTATTATTACACCATCACCGGCGTGTATAAGAGTTATCTGATCGGGAACCTGCAAGGTGTCGATCCACGCCCGAGCGTTATGTTCCACGGCGAGATTGGAAAGGACTATATGCCGCATATCCTGTTCAAGGTGAATCCTGCGTCACTTCCGGCAGTACGCGCCGCACTGGAACAGGCCCTGGAAGGCCGGGAGATTGACATTGTCTCTTACGAAGATGCGATGCGGGCTGCCTATGCTGACAGCAGGAAAATGCGCAATACGATGGCGCTGGGAGCCGTGTTCTCGCTGCTGATTGCTCTGCTGGGTCTGATCGGCTTCATTCGTGACGAATCCCTGCGCCGCAGCAAGGAGATGGCCGTGCGCAAGATCAATGGAGCCACCACCCGGGATATCCTGGGTGTGTTCGCCAAAAACATCTTGGCACTGTCGTCGGTGATGGCCGTCATCGCCTGCGTGGCCGCCTACTTCGTGGCCCACAAGTGGCTGGAGCAGTTTGCCGAGAAGGTGTCGCTGAATCCGCTCTATTTCATCGGCGGTGCTGTCCTTGTGCTGCTGATTGTGCTGGGCGTGGTGGTCCTGAACTGCCTCCGCATTGCCCGCGCCAATCCGGTGGAATCATTAAAGAACGAGTAATATGAAGAGTTATCTGAAATTCCTATCTCGCAATAAGCTCTACACCGCCATCGAGGCGGTGGGGCTGGCCGTGAGTTTGGCGTTCGTGGTCCTCATCGGCAGCTACGTGGTGCAACAGTATGAGGTGGCGCACGAGTCGCCGGACTGGAAACGCACCTTCGTGCTGGGAAATGGTGATTTTATGGGATTGACTTATTGGGACAAAGAGGAGCTTGAGATGAATGTTCCGGAAGTAGAGGCGGTCTCGCATATGGCCCTCCTCTGGCAGCCGGTTATCCAGAATGGAGAGCAGCCGATCCAGGCATCCGGAATCGAGACTGATGCCGACTTCTTCAAGGTATTCCCCGAATATCATCTTCTGGAAGGAGACCTTGAAGATTTCGTGGGCAAAGAGGACATTCTCATCAGTGTGTCGCTGGCCCGGAAGATAAGTGCCCAGATCGGTCAAATCATCAAGGTGGACAAACAAGACCGCACCATCAAAGGCATTTATGCCGATTTTGACGATGCTTTCTTTATGCCTGCGGACATTATTACGAATATTACAGCCACTTGGGCTGCCGGGCAGAGCAAGCAGTTCAACAGCATCGGCAACTATACCACCTGGTTCCGCATACGGGAAGATGCAGACCTCGAGGAAGTGCGAACCAAAGTAAAAACCCTTCTCCATAAAAACTACGATTCTTCCTGGGGCGCTGAACAGGTGGATGCCTGGCGGGCTTACCGCATTGACGAGGCATTCTTCTTCACTGGCAGCAGCAACGGTCTCACCCGCACGGGCAATGCCCAGATGCTGCGCTTGCTCACTGTTGTCGTGTTACTGCTGCTGTTGTCAGCCATCTTCAACTATGTAAACCTTAGCCTTGCACTTACGGGCAAGAGGTCCAAAGAAATGGCTACCCGCCGCCTTCTCGGTGCCGACAAGTCCGGCATCCTGTGGAAATACATCGGTGAATCCGTGGCTTTTACCGCCGTCTGCTTTGCAGCTGCGCTTCTGCTGGCAGATCTGTTGGTTCCTATGATGAACAACCTGGTTTCCTCCAGCGACCCGGACGAACTGATGCTGGGCATTGGGGACACCAGCGTAAAGCTCTCCTTTATGCTCACGCCCGGTTATATTCTGGCTTATCTGGCCTGTATTCTGGTGCTGGGCATTATCAACGGCCTTCTTCCAGCCTTTGCAGCCTCGCGTTTTCAGCCGATAGATGTAATCAAAGGCACGCTGCGGCGCCGCAGCAAAATGGTCTTGAGCAAAGTGTTCATCGTGGTGCAGAACGTCCTGTCGGTATTCCTGATTGCCCTGGCCTTGGTGATGGAAGTGCAGATGCGGCATATGCTTACAAGACCGATGCACGCTGCCACGGATAACCTTTTCTATATTGAGTACTCCGCCCAGAACTATGATGAGATGAAGCTTTTCAAGGACAAGGTGGAGCAGCTGTCCTTTGTGACCAAAGCCGGTGTGGGGCGTGGTATTCCTGGAATCATCAATATGACGATGAGCATCAAGGTAGATGAAGATCATCACCTGGATATGCCTATCATCATTTGCGATTCTACCTATTTCAAACTGCTGGGCCTGGAGGTGGAGGAGGATTTCGGACATCCGCTGGTGCATTCGCTTTGGATGAGCCGAAGCGCTTTCAACGCAGCTGCGGTGTCGGACACCTCTACTGTCTTTCCCCGAAGAATCAATATGAACGGTGCCCAGCCGGAATTCATTGGCGGCATAGTCGCCGATTATCCGACCAAGCCGGCTTCTGAAAGCAATCAGAACTCCACTGGCGGCATCATCGTGACCCGGGCAGAAGAGCTCAGGTATTCCAATTGTCTCCTCATCGGCACAACCGGGGAAGACAAGTCCTATGAGGAACAGATCCTTCAGGCCTATCGGGAATTCCGCCAGGAAACCTCCGGCGTCGAAGAACCCGCCTGGCGGTATGGCTTTGTGCGTGACATCAACAAGAGGATGCTTACTCCCGTTCAGAGAACCCTGCGACTGGTGGAACTCTTTGCAGTCCTTGCGGTATTGATATCCCTGCTCGGCCTGTTGGCTATGAGCACCTACTTTGCCGATGAGAATACGAAGCAGATTGCTGTGCGGAAGGTGTTTGGCTCTGATGTGTCGAAGGAAACCCGTCGGGCGGTCCGCAGCTATATGGTTCTGACCGGTATAGCTTGCGTGATTGGCATCCCGCTGGCCATCTGGGCCTCCCGGGTCTACCTGGAACGCTTCGCCTACCGCATTGATGGCTACGGATGGGTCTTTGTAGTGACCGTTGTGATTTCGCTGGCTATCGCCTTCAGTACCGTCCTCTGGCAGACATTGAAAGCGGCCCGGACCAATCCGGCTATTGAACTGAAGAAAGAATAAAAGTGCGCCCGCCGTCCGGGGTTTACGGACGGCGGGCGCACAAAAGAGATTAAAATGAAAAGTTACCTGAAATTCCTGTCCCGAAACAAGCTGTACACCGCCATCGAGGCGGTGGGGCTCGTCGTGAGCCTTGCGTTTGTGATCATGATAGGCTCATCCATCCGGGATCAGTTGGGGATTGTTTACAACGTGCCTGACCATGATAATTTGTATCTAGTCGGTCCGGCATCCGGTGGCAGTATTGTCGGAGAATATCGTGTGAAAGAGGAACTTGCATCAATTCCGGAAATCCAAGAAACAGCTGCTTTCACTATTGAACAGGCTATGGTCCAGATTGCTGGAGAGAATCGATTGACTGCAATCGGAATGATGGATCCCAATCTTCTGGAGATGATTCCGTTGAGAGTAATATCGGGCAGTAACGATCCCTTTGAAAGCGGGGAAGGAGTTGCTATTACGGTTTCAGCAGCCAGACGTTTCTTTCCTGATCGGAATCCGGTCGGAGAGATACTTGGCTATCTGGAATCCCCGACCTCCATGCCAGTTCAGACTCAGATTACAGCCGTGATCGAAGATCCTTCCTTTTCTATCCTGGGCGACTTCGATTTCGCAGTGAGTTTGCAGTCCCGGCTCTGTCCCAGGGCAACGGAAGTCCGGGAATCAGATATCAAGAATAGTGGACGTGGAAGCGTCGCCATCCTTTTTTCTCGCCTTCAAGCAGAAATACCTGTTGATTCTGCCTTGAACGCACGTATCAGGAACCTGCAGGGCTGGTTTTTGAACCAGAATGAAAAAGACGCCCGGATGTTGACGGCATACGATGATATTTATTTGTCGGATCAAACACAACACGCCCTTCGCCAGGGTAAGCGGATGTATTTTTCCGTTTTGATTGCACTGGTCATACTTTTGCTTGTTTCCGCCATATTGAGTTATGTAAATCTGTCTATGGCCGTCACCGGCGACCGTGCCCGTGAGATGGCGACGCGACGCTTGGTCGGAGAGGACCAGCGTCACGTTTTCCGGCGTGTGCTTGGCGAGTCTCTGCTCTTCGTCTCTGTCTGCTATCTTTTTGCAATCCTCTTGGCCTGGTGGATTGCTCCGGGACTGGACAGTATCCGTCCGACAGGGCTCAATGTGCCTTTCAGAATCCGCTTGGATGGATTGTTCTGGTTAATTTCCGGAGCGTTCGTGCTGCTGGTCAGCGTGTTGGCTGGCATCGCTCCCGCAGCTGCCTGTGCTTCTTTCCGGCCATTGGATGTGGTTTCGGGCAAGATACGCCGTAAACGCAAGATGTACTTCGGTAGAATCTGCATTATCCTGCAAAGTGTGCTGGCCGTTGTTCTGATTGTGATGACCATCACACTCGAGCGGCAGTTGAACTATTTGAAGAATGCCGATCTGGGGGTGGATATGCAAGAGGACTTGTTCTTCTACATTCCGGGATTTGTCGAGAAAGGACAAGATTTGAATGCACTGGCTGACTTGTTCAAGTCTTGCCCGCTCGTTCTGGAAATCGGCGGGGCGACAGGATATCCGACGTATATTCAATATATGACCTCCGGAACACAGGGGATGTTGAAGACCATCAGGTGCGACTCCACGGCTTTTTCAATGCTTGGATTCCGTCTGGAAGAAAGCTTTGCTCAAACGGTAGAATCAGTTTTTCTCACCCGTTCGGCGGCGAACAAGTATGGTGTGACCCGTGATAATGCCAATCCGGCGAGTCTGTATTGGGGGTACGAGCGTTATCCTGACGCTTATCCCTCCATTGTCGGAGGAATCATTCAGGATTTCCGAACCATACCGGTCAATGGAACAGACAGGTATAACGATGCGGATGCTGTACCTATCGTGGAGGTGGGAGCTGCAACTGAGTATCCGGGAGCTTTTTTGATTCGGACGACCCCCGACCACCGGGCTTTTGAGAAGTGGTTCAGGGAGACCATCGGGGCGTATTGCAAAGAAAAATATGGTTTCTCTGATATCTTCAATATGGAGTATTCTAAAAACGATTATATAGAAGACCTGATAGCTGCCGATCACGATGATATGCGTCGCTATGTCCGTCTGGTGGAGATATTCTGCCTGATTTCCATCCTGTTGTCATTGCTGGCCCTTGTGGCGATGAGTTCCCATTATGCAGGTGTCAATGCCAAGAGTATCGCTATCCGCAAAGTCTTCGGTGGCACTGTAGCATCCGAGACCAACAGAGGAGTGCAGACTTATATGTTATGGATCGGGATTTCGCTGCTGATTGCCATTCCGATTTCGGTTGTGGTCAGTGAACGTTTCCTGCAGAACTATGCTGAACATATAACTGGTTATTGGTGGATATTCGTTGCGGCCGCCTTGTTGACCGTGCTGCTTTCGCTCGCCTCCGTCCTCTGGCAGACCCTCAAGGCCGCGAAGACCAATCCGGCAATTGAACTGAAGAAAGAATAAAGTGCGCCCGCCGTCCGGAATTTACGGACGGCAGGAGCACAAAAGAGATTAAAATGAAAAGTTACCTGAAATTCCTGTCCCGAAACAAGCTTTACACCGCCATCGAGGCGGTGGGGCTCGTCGTGAGCCTGGCGTTTGTGATCATCATCGCGTGCTACACGTGGCAGCAGTTCGCCGTTACCCGGGAAGCCAAGGATTACAAACGACTTTATTCGCTGACAAGCGGGCAGGAACGGATTTCCGCCTGGCCCGGCGAGATGTCCGCAGTTATGGACCGTATTCCAGATGTAGAGGCTGCGGGAAGAATCAATATGTACGGTACGGCATCCTGGTTCAACGGCAGGAAGGTGCAGGGAAACCCCGATGTCTACGAAATTGATCCGGAGATCTTCGAATTCCTGCCGCAGACCTTTGTTGCCGGCGATGCAACGGTTTTGCAGGACAGGAATCAGGTGATTTTGGGCGAGAAGTTCGCGAACAGGATATCTCCGGATATGGATCCGGTGGGCAAGACCATCACTGTTCGCAATGACACCTGCATCGTCGGGGGCGTCATCCGGTGGAGTGAGCAGTCGATTCTGAGGGAAGGAGACATCTACCGTGCTTTCAATGAGCCGGATGTGCCCTCTACGTCAGAATTCACCACCCCGGTGGACCTGGTGCTGGTACGGTTCCGGGAAGGGGCGGATCATCAGGCCGTAAGAACACTCATCGACACGGTCATCACTCGGGAATTCTCCAAGATGTACTCGCCAGCAAAGCCGGAGCGTTCGATGACCATACCGTTCAAGGATATTTATTTCTTTAAGGCTGGTAATGTCACTAAACAGGGTAATTCTTCCCTGGTCTATGCTTTAATCGCCGTCGGCATCCTGCTGCTGGCTTCCGCCCTGTTCAACTACATCAACCTCAGCGTGGCCCTGGCCGGCAAACGGGCCAAGGAAATGGCCATCCGCTCCACGCTGGGGGAGGCCAGAAGCCGGATCCGCTGGCGTTATGTCTCGGAGTCCGTCCTGTTCGTTGCCGTCTGCCTGGCGCTGGCTTTCCTGCTGGCCCGGGCGCTGGAGCCTGTTTTCAACCGGTATATGGCCGGTGAAGTGAGTCTCGAAGTGTCCGCCTCGCCTCTGTATCTGGGGGCGTATGCTCTGCTGGCCATTCTGATCGGCCTGGTTTCGGGGCTGGTTCCCGCGTGGATGACTTCCCGCTACAAGCCGGTGGAGGTCATCAAAGGGGAGCAGCGAAGGCAGACCAAGACGGTCCTGTCCAGGGTCTTCATCATCATCCAGAACGTGATTACTGTCGTGCTCATCGCACTCGTCCTGGTGATGGAACTCCAATACAATCACCTGGCCAATATGCCGATTGGGGCGGAGGTGGATGATTTATACTATATCTCAAGCGGAACGGTGGGAAAAGACGTCCTGGCTGAAAAGCCTTATGTTGACAGGATCGGCACCAGCAACGGCTTCCCGAGCCATGGTCAAATGAATCTTTCCACGGCAGTCGAAGGGCAGAAAGTCTTCGTGGGTGTACTCCAATGTGACGAGGATGCATTCGACATGTTTGGTTTCGGGATGGTCAAGGATTTCGGAACCCCGAGGATGAACTCCCTGTGGTTCACAGAATCTGCAGCCAAGGTATTCTCCCTTGATGAAGAGAACCCTAGCCTGCCGGAGGCCTTTACATTTTTCTTGGGAAACTCACATGTCGGAGGAATCATAAAAGATTATGCCGTCAAAGGTCCTTCCGAGGTGGAAGGCAACCAGATCGGCGTCGTGTCCATAGAGAATCTGGAGTACAACTCGACGGTCGTCCTGAAACTGAACCGTTTCGATGCCGATGTTCGGGCCGAACTGAAGGAAATCGGGCGCAGCGAGAGTCTCCGGTTCACAGGGGAGGAAGATTATGGGGAGAAGTACTACGGATACATCCCGGAATTGATTGAGAGGAGCATGGAGTCGACACGCAACTTCATCAGCCTGATCGAACTCTTTATGCTCCTGGCGACCCTGATCTCCCTGCTGGGCCTTGTGGCGATGAGCGCCTATTATACCGGGATGCAGACAAAGAACATCGCCATCCGCAAAGTCTTTGGTGGCACAGTCGCCTCGGAATCCGGCCGTTCTGTCAAAGAGTATATGGTATTGGTCGGAATCGCAGTCCTTATCGGCATCCCTGTAGCAATTTTCTTGTCCGAGAGATACCTGCGCCAGTTCTGGTATCGGATCGAAGGCTACGGCTGGGTGTTTGTCGCCGCCGCCATAATAGCCCTGCTCAGTTCCTTCCTCGCAGTCCTCTGGCAAACCCTCAAGGCCGCCCGGACCAATCCGGCTATTGAACTGAAGAAAGAATAATGATATAATGATACTACGAAACCTAAAGAGCCTTATCCGCCGTTATCCGGTGGCGGTGGCCCTGAACTTCACGGGACTGGTGGCGGCGCTGCTTGCTTTTGCCCTGATATTCCTGCAGGCCGACTATGAGCTGTCTTTTGACAAGTGCCATCCGACGGCCGACCGGGTTTTCCGGGCCGATAAGAAAGGTGATGAGTCGCTGTTTAGGAATATCCTACCGCGAGGCTTTGCTGATGATATCATCGGCTCGTCCACCCATATTGAGGCGGGATGTACGGTGATGCCTTTTATCGGGGAAATCTATTTTTCCGTGGCAGAGAACGGGAAGGCCCCTGTTGGTTACAAGCGGGACCTGATCTTCGTGTCGGAGCATTTTATCGACGTGTTCGGCATCAAGATGATAGAGGGCGATTCCCACGCGCTGGAGGGGCCGAATTCCGTCATCATCCCCCGGTCGCTGGCGGAAAACCTTTTCCCCGGAGAGCGTGCGACAGGCAAGCTCCTGAAAACAGATACCAAATATATGGAACTGCCTCGGGAAATCACGGTGACGGGCGTGTATGAAGATTTTCCGACGAATACGCAGCTCGGGAATGACCTGTACCTGACCATAGGCGATGTCCAGAAAGGGCAATACGGTGGGGCCAACTTTGTCTGCTATCTGCTGCTTGACGATGCCGGCAACGCGCAGGCTGTGGCCGATGAGTTCAACGCCCATTTCGACTTTCCTCCGCAGGGAGACTGGCTTACGCCCATCGAACTGGTGCCGCTGACCAGCATCTACTTCCGGAACGAAGGCAATGTGTATAAGAGCGGCAGCCGCTCGCAACTGCTTCTGCTTATCGCCATTGCCATCCTGATCCTGGGCATCGGCCTGATCAACTTCACCAATTTCTACGTGGCGCTGACACCGCTGCGCATCCGGAGCGTGAACCTGCAGAAGATCCTGGGGTCATCGACACGAAGGCTGCGTGCCTTGGTTGTAGCGGAGGCGGTCATTTGGTGCATCTGCGCCTTTGTGGTGGCCGCACTGCTGTTGGGCCCGGTTTCCGATGCGCTGCTGACCCGGGGCGTGCTGATGCAGTCTTTCTCCATAGGCAAGCATTGGGGCCTGCTGCTGTTCGTCGGGACGGTTGCCGTGGCTACTGGTTTCATTGCGGGTATCTGGCCGGGCATCTATTCCACATCGGGCCAGCCGGCGATGATCCTGCGGGGCAACTATGGCTTGTCGACCTCAGGTAAGAACCTGCGGACTATTCTGGTGGGCGTGCAGTTTGTGATTTCCACGGCGCTGCTCATCTTCGTGCTGTTCGTCCAGCGTCAGAGCCGGTTTATGCAGGAGTATCCCTGCGGCTATGACAAGAATAATCTGGCGGTGGTGAATATAGGCGGCGAGAACGGCCGGGAGAAGGCCGACTGGCTGCGGGAGAGGCTGTGCACACTTCCGGAGGTAAAGGACGTGGCCTACGCGAATGATCTCATCGGCGGCTCGGATACTTATACCACGCAGGGTGCGGATTTCGGTGACGGAGAGGTTCTGATGAGTATTATATACTGCAGCTGGAACCTGCCGCAGGTACTGGGGCTGGAGGTGCTTGAAGGCCGGGATTTCAACGAAGGAGAGTTCGGCCCTTACCTTCTGACATCGGATATGCTGTCGTTTGGTGCCGATATAGACACAGGAGAAATGGATGGCGATGCTCCAATCGTGGGCTTCGTCAATAATGTGAATATCACTTCTATGCGCAAGGCCGATTCTCCTGTGGCATTCCAGGTGCATACCAGCAAGGGACACTCGATGCCGTTCGCATATATCCGGCTAACGGAGGGGGCTGACCGTCTGGCGGCCACCGATAAAATCGGGAATATCCTCCGGGAAATGGACCTTACGATGCCGTTCGAGGTGCAGTTCTACGATGCCATCGGCAAGAACCTTTACAGCGGCGAGGAGCGCCTGCGGCTGGCCGTGTGGCTGTTCTCCCTGCTGGCGGTGCTGCTGTCGCTGGTGGGCATCTGGGGCCAGGTGCTGATGGACGTGCAGTACAAGCGGATGGAGATTTCCGTAAAGCGGGTGTTCGGGGCCGATATGGTCCAGATCACCTCGGAGGGCCTGATGCTGTATTTGAGGACCGTGGCCATCTGTTATGTGATTGCGGCTCCGGTGGGCTGGCTGGTGGTGAAGTATTACCTGCAGCAGTTCGCGCACCGGGTGGGCTTTATGCCGTCGGTGTTCCTGCTGGCGCTGGTGATTGTGGGGGTGCTGTGTTCGGCCGTGGTGCTGTATCACTACCTCAAGACCGCCAGGGCCAATCCGGCTGTTGAACTGAAGAAAGAATAAAAAACTTCACTGGAGACGTATTTCTGCTTTTTGTGTGTTTTATAGGCAAACGAAAACAAAACAAAAAGGCAATGAAGATATTGAAGATAGTGATTTGCGCAGCGATGCTGGTGGCAGGGCTGAGCAGTTGTGAGAAACTCAACACGGAACGTATAATTGATTATAGCAAGCTGGAGGGCACCTGGTCTGAGCAGTATGATCCGACGGTCTTTGCGATGGATGGCTCTGTGGAGTACACCTTTGATGGGAACGGCCATTATCAGCTCCATGTTTATGTGCTGGGCTGTGAATCGCAACACTACACCGGCACGTATGCCATCGACCTTATTGACAAGGGCACCATTACCATCAATCCGGCGATGTCAGACTTCAGCAATGTCACCTATAAGCTTGTGAAGTTGACATCCAAGGAGATGGAATGGCAGAAGGAAGGCACGACCTATTCTGTCGGGACCTGGGGCTCTGATTACCGGCACTTTGTGAGGGGAAAATAGATCTTTCGGCTTCGCCTCAGGATGACAATCCTTAGAATGACAGAACTGCCGTTATCTCAGAGTGAGGTGGCGGCGGTTTTATTTAATATGGTTTCCAAGACTACTTGCAGAGAGCCTGATAGAACCCCATCATCTGCTCTTGGAGGGCGGCGGGGTCGGAGGCTTTGCCTGTGCCAGCTGGACACAGAATGGATGGGAGTGCCCATTTGGCCATTCTGTGGCACGAAAACACGCGATTTTACGAAAAAAACGGCCGTAGAATGAAAGAACCAGCCTCTTTTTTCATTTTGTGGCAAAAAAATGAATCTGGAGAACCTAAGAAGCTATTCTGGCCACCCAAGAAGTTTTCAATGAATAACCGATTACAAGTGTCTTTGATAGTCCATCTTTTCGTGAAGGATACGATCTACCCAGATGGATCCATCGTTGTGCTTCTTATAGAAAACAATGTGATGCCCAACCTTAAAACCGAATAGGCCAGGCTTTATGACATCGTATTCCTTTTCAAGAAAAACAGGCAATCTGTTCAATCCTTGAATAGCGGTATAAATCTGCCGATAATAGATGACAGCCTGGTCTTCAGACCAGGTTTCAGCGGTGTATTCCCAAATGCCGTCCAAATCGGCAATAGCTTTTCTGGAGAATCTAATCTTAGCCATTGTTCCTCCGCTTTGCTTTCAACTCCTCCAAGTGGGACTCGAAGTCAAAGTCTTCGACATACCCGCTTACTTCACCTTCCTCAATAGCAGCGCGGAGAGCCGCTATTTTCTGCTCATCCTCTTCCAGCCTTCTGAGCCCAGCACGAATCACCTCACTGGCGTTCGTGTATCGGCCGCCTTGGACACTGGCTTGAATAAATGCATCAAAATGAGATCCTAATGCGACAGTAGTAGTTTTCATTACAATCAGAATTTGTTACAAACATAAGAAATATTCTTATGCTATACAACGTTGATTCCGCTTCAGCTAGTGAAGTTTTGTGGAGGAAAAAGGAGGAGTGTGTGTACATTTGTATAGGCGTTCAAAAGTAGTCTAAAAGTGGAAGGGTATATTGTAAAGCACGCTTTCAGGCATTTTCTGCCGGCAGCGATTCTGTCGGGCACCATCGTGGAACTGCGTGTCATTACGGACGGTATTATCGTCAGCCGTCTGATAGGCCCTTCGGCTCTGTCCGCCATCAATTTCTATATGCCGCTGGACTCGACGCTGGAGGCGATCATCACCATTTTTGCATTCGGCGCCAGTTTTCTGGCGGCCGGAAGGATGGGACGGCAGGATTATCGCGGAGCGTCGCAGTTGTTCAGTGTCTCGCTGACATGCACCAGTGCATTTATCGTTCTGCTGACAGGCCTGTTCGTGCTGTTCTTCCAGCCTCTGGTTTCCCTGCTGGCAAGCAGCGAAGCATCTGTTGTCCGAGACTATACTGCCACCTATCTGCGGTGGATGCTGCCGACCTTCCTTATCATGGCGCCGAACAGCGTCTTGCGCGCTTTTGTCAATATAGACGGGAGGCCGCGGCTTGTGACGGCATCGATCCTTGTCAGTTTCCTGCTCAATCCGGTTCTGGACTATGTGATGATCCGTTTCGTCGGGCTGGGAATGGCCGGCGCTGCGATAGCCACCCTGATCAGCGACTTGGCCGGATTTACCGTCGTAGTGGTGTATTACTTACGGAAGCAATCTTCCTTCCGCTTTAAGATGCCTGCAGGATGGGCAAAGTTGCTCCGTGCCAGCTTATTGGTAGGCATCCCGCTGGCCGCCTCGCAGTTCCTGTTCGCCGCCCTGGACCTGATACTCAACCGCATTGTCCTCTTCTTCAAAGGTGTGGACGGCATTTTTATCTGGGCAGTGGTGATGGAGGTCGTATCTCTCTGCGAGATGCTTATCGAGGGAGTCACCGAGATGAACCAGTCGATCGGCGGCATGCTGCTCGGATCGTCCGACTTCAAGGCCTTCCGCGTATATGTGCGGAGGACCTTGCGCTTCATCTGTATCTCGCTGCTGGCAATCAGTACCTTGATGCTGGCCTTCCCGCAGGCCTTGTTCTCCCTGTTCGGAGCAGACGGCGAAGCTGCAATCCTTGCGGAAGGCTGCCGGGTACTGCGGATAATGTCGCTGTTCATCATCCCGCTCTCGCTGATTACTTTCTTCGAGAATATTCATGCAGTCGTCGGCCGTGAACGGCTCGCCCTGGCCTTTGAAAATGTGCAGGCAGGAGCTATGGCGGGAGTGCCTTTGTTGGCGGGCCTGCTCTGTCCTGATCTGTTCTGGTGGGCTTTCCCCCTGCAGGCTCTGCTGCTCTTCGTCGTCCAGATGGCGTGGACCTGGCGGACTCAGCGCAGGGAACACAATGTGCGGGCGCCTTTCCTCGAGGAGGTCTTCCCTACGGACGTGGAGGCCGACTTCGACGTCGAGTACAGCAAAAAGTCAGTCGAAGGTACGATGAAGGATATCCGGATAATTGCCGCTGTCTGCGAACTTCCGGCCGCAGGGGAAGCAGCCCTCTTAGGCTGCTGTGAGAGCCTGATGGGCAAGCTGCTCGACCGGCGGAAGGTGGACAAGAGCATGAAGAGCGGCTTCGAGATCCGTCTCGTGGACAAGCCGGACATAACTTGCGTCACATTCAAGACCATAGGCAGGCCGATGCAGATTGAGCCTGACTACTCTGGCAGCGTTTACTGCATCGACTACAAGTATATGTACGGCGTGAATATGACCTACCTGGAGTTCCAGAAGTAACAACAGACTGGCACAAAAAAAGTCGCAGCAACCGTGGGGTCGCTGCGACTGATTGCATTCTATGTATGTCGTCGAGAATGCCGAAGTAAATACTAATGTGTATTTGTAACAGTTATGACTACGGAGTTTGCGCCAGTATAACTGAGGGTGATAGTACCTGAATTGAACTTCTTTTCAGTACTGAAAGTGATAGCTTCACTAGTAGTATTAGTTATGTTAATAGAAGTTTGACTGGAAGTTGCAGTAACCATTGCACCAGAGGCGGATCCTATACCCTCACCATGCCGGCCGCTGATGTGACAATATCGGCCGACTAAATAGACCGGTCTGATGTCAAAGCCGCCCGGGAGGCCTCACAAAAGAGAGTCCCGGGCGGTTTCTAGTGAGGAAGTGGCAGTGAGGTTGAAGGTTGTTTCTACTGCTCCGCCCACGTATTTGTACAGGGTCATCTTCTTGCGGACGATTGTGCCGGAGAACGCTTTCACTATCTGCTCGCCGGTGGTGGGGTACAGGTCAAAGCTGTTGCTGCTTGTCCAGCGGGCTTCGAAGGTATATCTTGAACTTCTGATCTGGTCTTTCACGCTTTTCACGCTGAGTGTGATAATGCCGGTATTGCCATCGTTTTCGAACTCCATCAGTATGACACCGGTTACTTCTACTTCTTTGTTGGTGGCGCAGGTAATCTCAGTGGTAGTGAATTCTCCCATCCAGGTTTCATTGACCGGTTGGGATTCTGATATCTCCTTGGTGCACGATGTGCAGGCCAGGCAGAGGAGCCCGGCAATCACGGTAATAATCTTTTTCATATCATTCATCTGTTTTGGCAGTTCTGATATGTAAACACAAGACATAAAAAATACGTCAGACAAATTGCTTCATCAGTTAAACTATTTGTAAATTCGATAGTCAAACAATGCAAATCGTTTAACACAACAGTAAGCAAAATGAAAAAACTTATCTTCGGGCTTTTCGCCCTTCTGATGACGACCTGTGCTTTTGCACAGCCGCAGTTCAATGCTGAAGACATGGCCAAGATGCGTGTTGACCGCATCAAGGAGACCTGCAAGACCACAGATGCACAGTACAAGAAACTGTACGACTATTTCCTCAAGGATTCACAGCAGATGATGGAAATGTTCCAGAACAACCAGGGCGGCGGCCCCGGCGGTTTCGATATGGAAGCTATGCAGAAGAGGATGCAGGAGCAGGAAAAATTCATCAAGAGCGTTCTGACTGCTGACCAGTACAAGAAGTACGACGAGGAGATGCAGCGTATGCGTCAGGGCGGAGGCTTCGGTGGAGGCTTCGGCAGATAGGACGGCCCGCGATGCGTCAATCAAAAAAGCAGGTCGCAGGCCTGCTTTTTTGCATAAATAAGATTAAATTTGTGTCAAAGGCTAAACGCAATATCAAACTATGAAAAAACTTCTTCTGCTTTTGTCTGTGCTTGCCCTGTTCGGGTGCAGCAAGACTGTCAACACTCCTGTCCTCACCATCGAAGGAGGCCAGATCCAAGGTGTAACGACTGACATCCCCGGCGTGCTCGTATATCGTGGCATTCCGTACGCAGCTCCGCCTATCGGAGAGAACCGCTGGAAAGAGCCGCAGCCGGTAGTTCCCTGGCAGGGCGTACGCCTGTGCGACCGCTTCGGTCATCCCAGCTATCAGGCTATCCAGTATCCCGGCGGATACTACACCGAGTGGGGTTATGGCGGAGAGGCTCCCTACAGCGAGGACTGCCTCTATGCAAATGTATGGACCAAGGCTTCAGGCCATCCTGAGAAGAAACTCCCCGTAGCACTCTGGATCCACGGCGGCGGATACCGCGAAGGTTTCGGATCAGAGCCTGAGTTCGACGCCCAGGAGTGGGGCGCGAGAGATGTAGTCCTCGTGTCAATCAACTACCGTCTCGGTGTCTTCGGCTTCCTGACCCATCCCGACCTTGCAGCCGAGAGCCCTCACGGCGTATCCGGCAACTACGGTATCCTCGACCAGATCGAGGCCCTGAAGTGGATCAAGAAGAATATCGCCCAGTTCGGCGGCGACCCTGACAATGTAATGATATTCGGCCAGAGCGCCGGTGCCGGCAGCGTGAAGACCCTCTGCGAGTCTCCGCTAGCCCGCGGCCTCTTCCACAAAGCCGTGATTATGTCCGGCGGCGGACTGACAGTGCCTCAGGCAGCTCCCGCAGCAGCCCCTGCACGCCCTGCCAATCTGCCCGCAATGCCCGCTTCTGCAATGCGTATGTTCCGTCCGACCAACATAGCTGACGCCCAGAATGCAACCAAGGAAATTATGGACTGGGCAGGCTTTACCGACCTCAAGAAGATGCGCGCCGCAGCTACGGAGACAATCCACGCTCTGGGCACCATCTACAACGCAGCCTCAGGCAAATTCGGCTATATCAGCGGTTCGCCGATGGTGGACGGCTACGTAAGCCTCGAAAGCTTCGATGCAGCTGCAGCTGACGGCACTCTTGCCGACGTTCCCTATATGATCGGCTATACCCTCAACGATATGGGAGATATGTCCGGCGGCATCGCAGCATTCTGCCTCAACCGCGAGGAGAAAGGCAACAAGGCCTGGGCATACGAATTCGCCCGCCCTCTGCCTGACGACGGTTCACATCCCGAAGTGACAGCCCGCCTCAAAGGCGCCTTCCACTCATCAGACCTCTGGTTCGTATTCAAGTCCCTGAAGCACTGCTGGCGTCCCTGGACCCAGGGTGACTGGGATCTCTCGACCAAGATGATCGACGCCTGGACCAACTTCGCTAAGACAGGCGATCCCGGAATGGGCTGGGAGCCTTATACCAAGGCGAATCCGAAGTTTATGCGCTTCAAACTGGATTCAAACGACGCCGAGGCTTCTGATATGGGCGACCCCATCAGGCCGTAAAGTCTGACGGCAGGAACAACTGACTGAAGTCCGACCCCGGTGAGGGCCGGACTTCTTCATTTTAGGCCTGATACAATTGGAATTGCGCACAAGCTTGCTTAAATTTGGACTAGAAAAACCTAACAAAACTGTGTATGCGTACTAAAGCTTTCGGACGCGCCGTCTTCACGGCCGCTGTCCTGCTCCTGTCGCTGGCATCCAACGCGCAGGAAAAGAACACTTTCTGCAATCCGCTCGATCTGGTTGTGCCGGGCGAGCGTTCCTACAGAGGCGGAGAGCCGGTAGTTCTGGTCTACCAGAACGACTACTTCCTTTTCGTCTCCCATCGCAAAGGCTACTGGTACTCTCCCGACTTCAAGGACTGGACCTACGTCGACGCTCCGAACTATCCGGGCGGAGTGGTTTCTGTCGTCGAGATGGACGGAGAACTGATCGGCTGCTCAATGAACAACAAGAATGTCTACAAGGCAATCGACCCGAAGGCAGGCACCTGGGAGCTGATAGGCACCCTCGACAGCGACCGCTACGGCGACGCCAATATGTTCGTGGATGACGACGGGCGCCTCTACCTCTACTACGGCTGGTCACAGCTGATGCCCTTCAAGGTAGTAGAGCTGGACAAGAAGACCTTCAAGGAGATCGCAGGGCCGAACGTCCTTTTCTTCAGCGACTATCGCAACCACGGCTTCGAGAAGCGCACCCACGACGATGTGATCTATTCCATCTTCGGCGGGCGCCGCGACTACTTCGAGGAGGAATATCCCTGGATCGAAGGTCCGTGGATGACCAAGCATAACGGCAAATACTATCTCCAGTACGCCGCCATCGGCCTGGAGCTTCTCTCATATTCTCACGGTGTGTACGTCGGCGACAGCCCTATGGGCCCCTTCACATACTCTGAGCACAACCCCCTGACCTTCAAGACCACCGGTTTCGCAGTGGGCGCCGGCCACGGCAGCACCTTCCACGACAAGAACGGCCAGCTGTGGACCATCTGTATGATTCCCGCCAGCTACGGCGGAGCGGGCCGCGGCTCAGAGCTCGCCATCTTCCCGACAGCGGTGGACGCTGAAGGCGTGATGCACGCCAATGAAGAGTTCGGCGACTATCCCCAGTTCTGGCCCGGCACCCGCACCGACGCTGTGGACCACAACTGGACAGGCTGGAAGCTCCTTTCTCACCAGAAAAAAGTGACCGTGTCGTCAACCTTCGAGAACTTCGTTCCCGAGAATGCTGTCGACGAGGACTTTATGACAAACTGGGCTGCTGAAACAGGCAATCCTGGCGAATGGTTCCAGGTTGACCTCGGCAAGGTGGCCGACATCTACGCAATCCAGTGCAACTGGGACCACATCGGTGCCCAGCAGGCAGCAGCCGGCGGCTTCGGCGGCGCAGCTCCCCAGCTCCCCGAATTCTACCAGTGCTTCAAGGTTGAGGTTTCCATCGACGGTCAGAACTGGACCACCGTCATTGACAAGCCCGCCAACAAGATGGACTTCCACCACGACTATACCGAGCTGGCCAAGCTCGCTCAGGGCCGCTATGTGAAGGTTACCAACACCCGCCAGTGCCACGACGGTGCCAAGTTCAGCATCAAGGACCTGCGCGTGTTCGGCAACCCGTACTCTGCAGGCAGCGTCAAGGTGGCCGACTTCAAGGTCGTACGCAGTCAGAAGGACCGCCGCGAGGCCGAGCTCCTCTGGGAGCCCGTTCCCGGTGCTGACGGCTACATCATCCGCTACGGCATCGAGCCCGGCAAACTTTACAACAGTTACATAGTATACGACAAGAACTACCTGAAACTCCACAGCCTCAACACAGCTCCCGAGTATATCTTCGAAATAGAGTCGTTCGACTCAGGTCTCGACTACTACTATCCGAGGAGCGAGGAAGTCAACGGCACCGGCGGAGAAGTCGAGATCAACAAACGCGGCCAGGGCCGCAGCGGTTTCGGCCGTAACGACCCGAACACCAAGCGCGTGATGATCAAGGAAGGCGTCGACCGCTATGTCTTCGAAGGCATAGACCCCGGCACCTGGACCATCAATCACAGCTACGGTCCCGTTCTCTGGTCCGGCGAACTCACCGCTGCTGACCTCATCGGCACCGGCGAACCCGGCATCGAGGCGAAACTTACCGATATGGGCGTAGGCACCCAGGTAAATGCCGAGATGTGGATGAAAGTGGAGCGCGGCCCCGAAGCGGGCAAGGTTATCCTTGAAATCCGTCATCTGCCCCGTCAGGGCGGCTGGCCCGGAATGATGGGCGGCGGCGGAATGATGGGCGGTTCTGTCTCTTCACCTGTCGTGAATCCGGACAATACCGTGACATTCAACTACCGTGACCCCAACGCCAAGTCCGTGAAAGTGAACGCCCAGTTCGCCGGCACCCAGGATATGGTCAAGGGCGCGAACGGAGTGTGGAGCATAACCCTCGGCCCCGTCGAGCCGGATATGTACCCCTACAGTTTCATCGTGGACGGCGTGACCATTATGGACCCCCAGAATCCTGACTGGTTCCCCAACGAGACCTTCAAGAACAGCATCGTGGACGTGCGCGGCAACGGCGCGCCCCTGCTGCACGCCCTTACCAACGTGCCCCACGGCAGCGTGGACTATGTGAACTACTGGTCCGAGAGCCTGGGCACCTGGGGCAACGCGATAGTCTACACGCCCCCGCAGTACGACAAGAACAAGAATAAAAAATATCCTGTATTCTATCTCATCAGCGGAACGACCGACACTGAGGAAGTTTACTTCAAGGTGGGCCGGATGAACCTCATCCTCGACAACCTGATCGCCCAGGGCAAGGCAAAGGATATGATCATCGTGCTGCCTTACGGCAATCCGTCTAAATATTTCCCGGCAGGGCAGGCTCCGCGCGGCGACCTCTTCACCACCGATGTGCTCAACGACCTTATGCCTTTCGTGGAGAAGAACTACCGCACCATCAACGACCGTGACCATCGCGCCATCGGCGGCTTCTCACGCGGCGGCAACCAGGGACTGTCCATCGGCCTGACCAACCTCGACAAGTTCTCCTGGCTGTGCTCGTACAGCTCTTTCACCAGCACCACCCTCCCGGGCGGCATCTACGACGACCCGAAGATCAACGACAAGATCCACCTCTTCTGGCTGGGCGTCGGCACCGACGACTTCCTCTACGGCAACGCCAAGGATTATATGGACTTCCTTGACAGCAAAGGCATCAAAAACGTCAAGGTGTTCACGACCGGCAAGTTCGGTCACACTTGGATGAACGCCAAGTATTTCCTCGATGAAACTCTGCCCCTTCTTTTTCAGACTAAATAGCTATGAAAACATATAGAATACTTATCGCAGCGGCTCTGCTCGTGATGCTTCCGCTGCTCAGCCAGGCCCAGCCTCCCCAGGCCGGCGAAGGCCAGCGTCTCACTCCGCAGGTTATGGCACGTCTGTTCCCCGCGGGCGTCGTGTCTCCCGAGTACAACGCAGACGGTTCAGTTACTTTCCGCTGTCAGGCCGCAGATGCAAAGTCTGTAGAGCTTGACTGCCAGATGCTGCCCCAGGCAATGCCTATGACCAAAGATGCCAACGGCGTATGGAGCATCACCGTCACCCCCGGAAAGCCGGACATCTATCCTTATGCCTTCGTCATCGACGGCACGAAGGTGGCCGACCCCAACAATATGTTCATATTCCCCAACGAGGGTTTCAAATATTCCCTTGCCGACGTCAAAGGTCCCGAGCCGTCGGTGCAGGACATCCAGGACGTGCCTCACGGCAAGGTAAGCTACCGTTTCTACCATTCGAACACCTGCGGCATCGACCGTCAGATGTGCGTCTACACCCCTGCGGGCTATAACCCCGCCGGAAAGGAGAAACTCCCCGTGCTCTATCTCATCCACGGTATGACCGACACCTGGGAGACCTGGTTCAAGGTGGGACACGTCAACAACATCCTCGACAACCTCATCGCAGCAGGACTTGCCAAACGTATGATCGTGGTGATGCCTTATGCCAATCCTTATCCCGAGATGATGCGTCAGGGTCTCGCCGACCGCTATGACTCGATGGACACCGACCGTGTGGCAGCTGAGATCATCAAAGACGTGAAGCCTTTCATCGAGGCCAACTATGCCGTCAAGACCTCTGCCCGCGACCGCGCAGTGGCCGGTTTCTCTCTCGGCGGCCGCCAGGCCCTCGCAACGGGCCTCGGCAACCCCAAGGAGTTCCAGTGGGTGTGCGCTATGGCTCCGGCCATCTTCGGCAATGAGTACGAGACCAATTTCAGCAACGGCACCTACGCCCCCGTGAACACCATCAACAAAAACTACAAGCTCGTGTGGATCGGCACTGGAACCTCTGATTTCCTGATCGAGGCTTCCCGCGGCCTGGACGCATACCTTACAAAGAACGGCGTAAAACACACCTTCTACACTCCTGACGGCGGCCACACCTGGATGAACTGCCGCGATTATCTGACACACATAGCACAGATACTGTTCAAGTAACACGCAATTATGAAAAAACTACTGATAAGCTTCTTCTCGCTTGCTCTGCTCCTGGCCTCCTGCGGCCCGAAGCAGACTTATGAATATCCTTTCCAGAACCCTGACCTCAATATCGAGGAACGTATCGACAATCTGATGTCCCTGCTCACCGTCGAGGAGAAGGTGGGTTTGATGATGAACAAGAACGTGTCTGTGGACCGTCTCGGCATCCCTTCATACAACTGGTGGAGCGAGGCCTGCCACGGAGTGCGTCAGGACGGATACACTGTATATCCCCAGCCTATCGGAATGGCAGCCGCTTTCAACCCTCAGCAGATGTATGATGTCTTCTCACAGGTTTCCGACGAGGCCCGTGCCAACTGGAACCGCTCGAACCACGACATCTTCAACGTGCCGATGGGAGTGACCTATTA
This sequence comes from uncultured Bacteroidales bacterium, assembly GCA_947169015.1. GTDB lineage: Bacteria > Bacteroidota > Bacteroidia > Bacteroidales > UBA932 > Equibacterium. The sequence goes on from CAMVOD010000001.1 coordinate 26,857, forward strand.
TCCCGGCAACCCGGAGCTTTCGTTCTGGTGCCCGAACATCAACATCTTCCGTGACCCCCGCTGGGGACGCGGCCAGGAGACCTGCGGCGAGGATCCCTATCTGACCGGAGTCCTCGGTTTGCAGACGGTGCTCGGAATGCAGGGCAATGACAAGCACTATTTCAAGACCCACGCTTGTGCCAAGCACTACGCCGTACACAGCGGTCCCGAGCCTCTGCGCCATACCTATGACGCACGCGTGTCTCAGCGCGACCTCTGGGAGACTTACCTCCCCGCTTTCAAGAAGCTGGTGGTGGAAGGCAACGTGCGTGAGGTGATGAGCGCCTACAACCGCTACGAAGGCGTGCCCTGCAGCTCCAACGACCGTCTGCTGAACGACATCCTCCGCGGCAAGTGGGGCTTCGACGGCATCGTGGTCACTGACTGCGACGCCATCAACAACTACTATACCCGCGGCCAGCACGAAACCCAGCCCGACGCTCTGAGCGCCGCAGTTGAGGTAGCCCTGAACGGCGCCGACCTGGAGTGCGGAAAAGTTATGATGGTTCTTCTCGAGGGTCTTGAGAAAGGCCTCATCAAGGAGAGCGAACTCGACGTGCACCTGCGCAAGATCCTCCGCGGCCGCTTCGAACTGGGAATGTTCGACCCGGCTGACCGCCTGCCCTGGGCAAACCTCGGCGAGGACGTGATCAGCAGCGAGGAGCACGATGCCCTTGCCACCCAGGCAGCCCGCGAATCTATGGTTCTCCTTTACAACAAGGACAACACTCTTCCTTTGTCAAAGGATATCAAGACCCTTGCAGTGATCGGCCCCAATGCTGACGATGCCGCACTGCTCAACGGCAACTACGGCGGCACTCCGACAGCAGAGCACACCCACTCGCTGCTGGACGGCATCAAGGCCGCCCTGCCCGGCGTCAACATCATCTACGCCAAGGGCTGTGAGCTCACTGACGATTACAACACCATCTACCACCTGCCCGATTTCAACGCTGGCCAGGGAATGTTCGTAGAGTTCTGGGACAACAACACGATGAGCGGCAAACCTGCTGCAAGCGGATACTACAAGGCTCTCAACTTCAGCACCTTCGGAGCTTACGGCTTCGCCGAGGGAGTGCCTACCGACAAGATTTCAGTACGCATCAAAGGCCGCTACGTTCCTGACTTCACCGGCCCTATGAGCTACTATGTCAGCAGCGACAACGGCTATGTCCTCAAGGTCAACGGCCGCGTGGTTGAGAACGCCAAGGGCGGTGCCCCGATGATGCGTGGCTTCGGCCGCAGGGGCGGTATGAGCTACAAAACCTTTGACGTTCAGGCCGGAAAGCCGATCGACGTAGAGATCGAATATCGTCGCGGAAGCGGCGCCTTCGCCCAGCTGCGTGCCGATTTCTGCCAGCGCAAGTATGCAGACTTCGCCGAGGAGAAAGCCCTTGTTGCAAACGCTGACGCCATCATCGTGATAGGCGGCATCTCAGCCCAGCTCGAGGGAGAGGGCGGCGACAAGGCCGATATCGAACTTCCTGCAGTACAGCAGAGGCTCGTGCGTGCAATGCACGCCACCGGCAAGCCCGTTGTCTTCGTAAACTGCTCGGGTTCAGCTATTGCCTTCGCAAGCATCGAGGGTCAGTATGACGCTCTGCTTCAGGCCTGGTATCCCGGTCAGGGCGGTTCAAAGGCTCTTGCAGAGGTGATCTTCGGCGACTGCAACCCTTCAGGCAAGCTTCCCGTCACTTTCTATGCGTCTAACGATGACCTGCCCGACTTCCTTGATTACAGTATGGACAACCGCACTTACAAATATTTCCGCGGCAAACCCCTCTACGCTTTCGGATATGGCTTGAGCTACACCACCTTCGAATATGGCAAGGGCAAGCTCAACAAGCAGTCGATGCGCAAGGACGGCAAGGTGACCATCACAGTGCCCGTCAAGAATACCGGCAAGGTGCAGGGTGCCGAGACAGTGCAGGTTTATGTCCAGGCCATCGACAAGGCTGACGCTCCGATCAAGGCCCTCCAGGGCTTCGAGAAGCTCACTCTTGCTCCCGGCCAGACCGGCAAGGCCCGCATCACCCTCGACGGTGAGGCCTTCTCGTTCTACGATGAGGCAGTTGACGGTTTGTCAGTCTATTCCGGCAAGTACCGCATCCTCTACGGCAGCTCGTCCCGCGACGAAGACCTGCAGGCCATCGACTTCCAGGTTATCTAACAATAACGACAGTAATTGATGAAAAGATTGTTTATGACAGTCGTCCTGGCGCTCGCAGCATTCGCAGGGCTCCAGGCGCAGCCGCCCGGCGGAATGTCCTCAGCCCAGCTTGCCGGCTTCAGCTTCAGGATGCCTGAGGTGCGCTGCAGTGAAAAGTTCCTGGACGTGGACTATGCAGGTGACGGTCAGGTCTATCACAAGCTCGATATTTACCTTCCGGCAGAAAGGAAGGCGTCGTACCCGGTAGTGGTGCATATCTACGGCAGCGCGTGGTTCTCGAACAATTCGAAGAATATGGCAAACCTCGACAACATCTGCCAGGCTCTTCTTGATGCAGGCTATGCTATCGTGACTCCGAACCACCGTTCGAGTATGGATGCCAAGTTCCCGGCTCAGATACAGGATATCAAGGCCGTTGTGCGTTTCGTCCGCGCGAAGGCCGGGGAGTACCACTTCGACACATCGTTCATCGGTATTTCAGGCTTTTCTTCAGGCGGCCATCTCGCCTCTCTGGCAGGCTCTACCTCGAATGTCAAAACAGCCAGGGTCGGCAGCCACAATGTCGACCTCGAAGGTTCGGTAGGTCCCTATACCTCCTTCAGCAGCAGCGTGGACTGCGTCTGCGACTGGTCCGGCCCCATCGACCTTCTGAATATGGAATGCGAGTGGGACCGGCCCTGGGGCGGTACCCCCGAAGAGGCGCTGCTCGGTGTAGACTATAACGGCGACGACGATCTCTTCCGCACCATCGACCCCATTACCTACCTCGACCCTTCAGACCCTCCGACAATAATATTCCACGGCACCAAGGATAATGTCGTGCCTCATTGCCAGGGTATGGAACTCTACGAGGCCGTGTCCAGGAACGGCATAAAGAGCGACCTTAACCTCGTGGAGGGTGCAGGACACGGCATCAACCTCTTCGTAGAGCCCTGGCTCTCGGAAATGGTGGAGTTCGTGGATGCAGCCCGCACTGCCAAGTTCCTGGCAGCGCTTGAGCCGAAGCTCAAGGATGCCGTAAGCCCCGTGACCAACATCAACGCCAGCGGCTTCCCGAAGATCCTGTCGGACAATTCAGTTGTCTTCAAGGTGCGCGCCCCGCAGGCAAACCGTGTGCAGATCGACCTCGGCGGCCGCAATGACGGCGTGAAGGACGAGACAGGCACCTGGACCATCGTTACCAAACCGCTTATGACCGGATATCACTATTACTCACTGATAGTGGACGGCGTTTCAGTGGCCGACCCCGCCAGCCAGTCTTATTACGGCAGCAGCCGTATGTCCAGCGCCATCGATATTCCGGAACCTGGAATGGACCTCTTCGAGATACAGGATGTCCCGCACGGACAGGTGCGCGAGCTTTCCTACTGGTCGAATTATACTGAAACCTGGAGGCCGGTGTTCGTCTATACTCCGCCCGGATATGAGAAAGGCAGCAAGAAATATCCTGTGATGTATATCCACCACGGAGGCGGAGAAGACCATCGCGGATGGATCCAGCAAGGCCGCACCGCAACTATCCTGGACAACCTCATCGCCCGTGGCGAGGCTGTGCCGATGATCGTGGTCAGCGTCAATTCCAATGTGCCGCGCAAAGCAGGGATGCCCGCCGGCCAGGGAACTTACAGCTGGGAAGGAATGCAGCCCTACCGGGAAGAACTGCTGGGAAGCATAATTCCTTTCATCGAGAAGACCTTCCGCGTGAAGGCCGACGCGAAGCACCGAGCTATGTGCGGCCTGTCGATGGGCGGAGGCCAGTCATTCTTCATAGGACTGCGTGAGCCAGGCCTCTTCGCCAACGTAGGCATCTTCTCTACCGGCGTCTTCGGAGGAATCAGCGGCTCTTCGAACTTCGACCTCGAGGCCAACATACCCGGTATGCTGACTGCTCCTGACGCTTTCAACAAGAACCTTGACTGCTTCTTCATCTCTTGCGGCGAGCAGGATCCCCGCATCGAATACACACGTGCCATCGTGGCCAAGATGCGCGATGCCGGCGTGAAGGTTGAGTTCCAGTCATTCCCCGGAGACCACGAATGGCAGCCCTGGCGCAAGTCAGTGGCAGCGTTTGCCCGTATGATTTTCAAATAGGATATAAGAAAGAAACTACAGATAATGAAAAAATTGCTGATCATTGCCGCAGCGTTGATGGCGCTGTGTTTCCAGATGTCCGCACAGGACCGTCTTTATGACAACGAGTTCCCGATCGGGGACGTGAAGCTGCTTGACGGCCCGTTCAAGCACGCCCGTGACCTCAATGTCGAAGTCCTTCTGCAGTATGATGTAGACCGTCTGCTGGCTCCTTTCAGGGCCGAGGCAGGACTGCCGAAGAAAGCTGAGTATTATCCCAACTGGGCGGGACTGGACGGCCACGTCGCCGGTCACTACCTGACTGCGATGGCTATGAACTGGCAGACTACAGGCAACCCGGAGTGCCTGCGCCGTATGAATTATATGATTGACGAGCTGGCCGAAGTGGCGGCCGCCAATGCCAGGAACAATGCTTCCTGGGGCGTAGGCTATATCGGAGGCGTCCCGAACAGTGCGTCTATGTGGACCGATTTCAAGAAGGGCGAGTTCAGGCAGTATTCTTCGGCCTGGGCTCCTTTCTACAACATCCACAAGATGTACGCAGGACTTCGCGACGCCTGGCTCTACTGCGGCAATGAGAAAGCAAAGGAACTCTTCTTAGGTTTCTGCGACTGGGGCATCAACATCACTGCTGACCTCAGCGACGCGCAGATGGAGGAGATGATGCGCAACGAGCAGGGCGGTATGAACGAGATGTTCGCCGACGCTTATGCGATGACTGGCGATGAAAAGTATCTCACCGCGGCCAAGAGGTATTCCCACAAGTTCATCCTCGAGCCGCTTGCACGCGACGAGGACCGTCTGGACAATCTCCACGCCAACACGCAGGTGCCGAAGGCCATCGGTTTCACCCGCATCGGCGAACTCAGCAACTCACCGGACTATGCCGAGGCCGGACGCTACTTCTGGTGGACAGTGTCTCACAACCGTTCGCTGGCATTCGGAGGCAACAGCCGCCGCGAGCATTTCCCCAGCGCGGCAGCCTGCATAGACTTCGTCAATGACGACGACGGCCCGGAGACCTGCAACTCCTACAATATGCTCAAACTGACGGAAGACCTCTTCAGGGTGTCTCCGAAGGCTGAGTATGCAGACTTCTACGAGCGTACGATGTTCAACCACATCCTTTCCACCCAGCATCCGGAGCACGGCGGCTATGTATATTTCACATCCGCCCGCCCGAGGCATTACCGTGTTTATTCAGTGCCCAACGAGGCAATGTGGTGCTGCGTTGGTTCGGGTATGGAGAACCAGTCGAAATACAACCAGTTCATCTATACCCACGAAGGGAATGACCTTTATGTCAACCTGTTCGTGGCTTCCGAACTGAACTGGAAAGACCGCAAGATTGTCGTGCGGCAGGAAACGCAGTTCCCTTCTGAAGAAAGCACCAAGCTCCGCATCGTTTCCGGCAAGGGCCGCTTCGCCATCAATGTCCGCTACCCCGGCTGGGTAGAAGCAGGCGCCCTGACCGTCAAGGTCAACGGCAAACCGGTGAAGGTTGAGGCTGCACCTTCGTCATACGTCTCGCTGAACCGCAAGTGGAAGAAGGGTGATGTCATCGAAGTAGGGCTTCCGATGCGCAATACCATCGAGCATATGCCTAACGTTCCCGAATATGTGGCCATAATGCACGGTCCCATCCTTCTGGGTATGCGTACAGGCACCGAAGACCTCGTCGGCCTTCTGGCAGATGACGGCCGCTGGAGCCAGTATGCCGCCGGTCCCAAGCTTCCGGTGGACCAGGCCCCCATCCTCGTATGCCATACAGATGTGGACCATATAGGCGACTTTATCCGTCCTGTACCCGGCGAACCGCTGCATTTCCGCTTCGACGGCGTGGATATGCTTAATCCTATCTATGCCGAACTGGAACCGTTCAGCGGTATCCACGATTCCCGCTACCAGATCTACTGGCTTGCGCTGAATGACGCAGGTTATAAGGATTATGTAGAAGAGCTTGCCCGCAAAGAGGCTGAGATGCTGGCTCTCGAAGCCCGCACGCTCGACCACGTGACTCCTGGCGAGCAGCAGCCCGAGACAGACCATAAGATCGAGTTCCAGCGCTCCAACACCGGCGTGACCCGCGACGTCCACTATCGTGACGCCCGCTCGGGCGGCTGGTTCAGCTACGACCTTGCCACCGGCGGCCTCAGCGACGGTGTTTCCCTGTATGTCAAGTACTGGGGTGCTGCAGAATGGGCTACCCGCAAATTCGACATCTTCGTAGACGACGAATTGATGCTCTCAGTCGACAATACCGGCAAATGGATGCAGTCGCAGTTCATCGGCGAGGAGTATGCCATCCCGGCAGCTATGCTCAAGGGCAAGGACTCAGTCCGGGTGAAGTTCGTCGCACAGCAAGGCGCTACAGTAGGCGGTGTCTATGACCTCCGTCTGCTGAAGCGGCCTTAAGCCGTATTCATATAATCAGCTGTTATTTGCCGCTGTACCTGCCGGCAAAAAGCACTGTGCCTGTGCTGGCTTCCGTGATCAGATAGATGAACGGATGGTCGGCGTGGAAGAATGCCACTTGCGGAATATCGCCGACGGCAGTGTTTTTGAGCATTCCCGCTACAGAGACTGCAGCCGCCTCTGAGCCTTCCTCATCGACCTTGATGGCGCCGTCCTGCTGGACGAAACTCAGGCAGTCGGCATACGGCGACATAGCCCTGAAATCAGCATTTCCAAAGGCGAGGGGCATTCCCATAGCCGACAGAATGTCGTTGAGCTGGATTTTGAACTTGCTCTCGAATTTCGGGAACCAGACGTCGACTTTGCACTCTGAGGGAGAATTGCGCAGCTTGTTCCAGTCTGCCTTTTTGAGGTAGGCGGCAATGTCGGCGGTATAGGACTCCGCATCCGGGAGCAGCTTCGGGAGCAGCACCATCATCGAGAAGGCGCCGTTGCCATAAGGCATACTGACAAGCTGGAACAGGTCGTTCTCATAATAGGGAAGTTCGCATTCCATCTTCATCATCTTGACTTTGCCCATCGACCCGTCTTCGTAGAAGAAGGCTTCGTCTATAGTGGATTCCTTGGGGAACTGGTTGACCCACTGGCTCTTGAAATACACGGCGTTCATAAGGTAAGCCAGCATTCTCTGATCAACCTCGTCGAGAACTTTGGGGATCATACCGTTCGTGTGAGTATTGCTCCAGCCATTGATGGCCTTGAGGGATGCTGCGTTGTCCGAGAAGTCGAGATTTGAAACCTCGGCCTTGAAATACTTGCCGACAGTGCTGACAAACGATTTGTTGAGAGGCCATCCGTCATCGACGAAGATGGCGTTGGCTATGTTCAGTGTCGTTTTCTTGTCAAGTTCGGGAAGCTGTTCGAGCATCGAAAGGCAGAACTTGTTGACTTCGTCGACTTCGCCTGCGCCATAGCCGAGGACATTGGCAATCTGGGCGGCGGTTTCGCCATTGGCTCCGTCGAGCAGCATTCCCAGCAGGAACTGCATGCTCAGCGGGGAGATTACGTAGTCTTCTTTTGCTTCTTTGTTTATGCGTTCGATGAAATCGAAGGTAAATGTATTTCCCTTCTGGATATACGAAGATGCCTTGGTTGTAAGTTCCAGCGGCTTGTATGAGTTTTCTCCGTTATCCTTGCCGCCATCCGCTTTTTCGCAGGAAACGGCCGTAATCATCATCAGGGCTGCTATTGCAGCAAGTAAATAGTGTTTCATAACACACAAAGTTAATAATTTCTAATTGCCCAATGTCATCCTTATACCGGTTGCTACCGTGAACATAACCGGATGTTCGCTCCGGTAGGTTGTCAGCACAGGTTTGTTAAGTGACATCCTCCAGCTTATTTCCGGCTCCACATAAAGTCCGAGTCTGTCTGTGATATTCAACTGGATGCCGCCGGCGCCGAGAAGAGACATTGCCGCCTTGTCTTTGTCGAGGCCTCTGCCGTCAATTTTCGCGCCAAGACACCATTCTGCTTCCAGGCCGGCCCCTGCATATATCTCAAGCCGCTTGCCGGAGATTGCAGCCCAGTCCAGCCGCAGAGGTATGCCAAGGTAGTGCGCCTGCTGTCTGTGCTTGCCGGAAAGGGTGTAGGTATATGTGGATGTGTACAGCGAATAATCCAGTCCTGTGGTCAGATAAAGCCTCTCGGCCAGGGGAGTCCTGACGGACAGCGCAAGCTTCAGAGGTATATGGTGGACAGTTCCGGTGCGGTTGTCTGTTTCCGGCTTTTTGTCAGGCTGCTCGTTGTGGACAGGTGAATCGGCAGGTACTGGATCCGCATTAACTCCACTCGACGCATTCGTCGCCAGAAATCCCTGCCAGGTCTGTTCCGTAGCATCTTCCATACTCAATCCATTCTTTTCAAGATAGTCAAGATATTTCAGGTACTGAGAGTGAGCTTGTCTCATAGCAGAGGTGCCTCCGGGTTCGGCATTGGGTGCAAAAAGCGCCGGGAAATTGATATTTGACGCCAGAGCCGTCAAAAGGCTTGCTCCCAGCGCACCGCCGACGGTCGCCAGTACATTGAGATCGTAGGAAGCGGCATAGCCCGCATTGTGGCTTTCAACTTCCGGGAAGCTGGGAATAAATGGCTGCCAGGTCCCCTGGTTGTCTGACGGGCTGTCCTGGCGGACATTTTCAGCATCAGTTTGCTGCGGTTCTTCCTGAGGCACTTCCTGCGGTTCCTCTTGTGCCGCAGCTTCTTCTCCGCCGGACGTGCGAACGGGCTCGGACTTTTGTGTCTGGATGTTAAGAGCAGTCAGATTTATGCTCTGGACGGGTTTTATCTGAAAGTCCGGCTCTATCTCTTCTTCCGGAGCGGCTACGGCCACTACCGGGGCGGAGGGCGGAAGAATCGTGTCGATGTCATCTTCAGGTCCGTTCGGCTTGCGGAGGAAAAGAGCAGCGGCAAGTGCTGCAGCTACTGCAGTCGGAAGAATCCAGAGCAGCGGGGTGCGCTTCTTCGCAGCCGGGCTGCCCGCGCTTTCCCTGCGGGAGCGGAACTCGGCAAGACTCCCTTCCGGAAGGGGACTCTCGTAGCCTTCCAGCTTCTCTTTTATTATGTCTTCCCAGTTTTTCATCGTTCCTTCTCCTTCAGATATTCTCTTATCTTTTCTTTAAGTTGTTTCCTTGCCCTTGCCAGCTCTCCGGAGGAGCCCTTTTCGCTAATTCCAAGCATTTCTCCAATCTGTCTGTGAGTGTAGCCGTCGATGCAGTACATATTGAAGATGGTCCTTTGCATATCCGGCAGCTGCGCAATCCACTCCAGCAGTTTCTCCTGCGGAATCTCCTCCATCTCCTGCTCCCCGGGCTCCGGGATTCCGTCCGCTCCGGCGGCTTCCAGCCGGACAATCCGCCACCGCTGCCGTTTGAGATGGTTTATGGCCGTGTTTATGGCTATGCGGCTGATCCAGCCGTACAGGGAGCCTGGACCCCTGAATGTGAATGACTGGATCTTGTCGAGAGCCCGGATCAGCACATCCTGCATCATATCCTTCGCCTCGTCGCTGTCGGCAAGATACCTCCGGCAGAGCGTAAACACCCTGGCCGCATATCTCCTATACAGCTCATCCTCTGCCGATCTGTCTCCGCGAGAGCAGTATCTGGCCAGCTCCTGCTCACCAAGTTCCTTATACACTCAAAAACTCATTTGTACCGCATAAAGGTACTATAATCAATCATAACGGATCAGGTTTAGGACGTTTCTGCAATATAAACACGCAGAAGTGCGAAGTACGTCTTCAAAAAAGAAAAAAAATATGAAAACGGTCAACGGTAACGGATGTCCAGCAGGGTAAGGTCGTCGCTCTGCTCAGCTCCGTCTACGAATGTGTGGACCGAGCAGGAGGCCAAATCGATGGTTTCAGCGGCTGTCCTGCAGTCCTTTGCATCTTCGGCGGTCTTCATCAGCCGTTCCATACCGAACAGCTCGTGCGACTGGTTCTCCGCCTCTGTGAGGCCGTCGGTATAAAGCAAAACTGATGTACCGGGTTTGACGGTCACTCTTTGATCGGCATAATCCCAGCCGGGTGATATGCCGATTGCGATGTTGGGTTTGACCTCCAGCTCTTTGACGTCATCACCGATGGCGACGGGAGCGTTGTGCCCGGCGTTGCAGTAAACCAGTTTGCCGCTGGAGATGTCCAAAATACCGATGAAGAGGGTGACGAACATCATCGACGTGTTGCGACTGCTGTTTCACAGTTCAAATATAAATAATTCTTACACAATGGGAAAGCATCAAAATGATTATATTTGCAAGGATGACAGAGCTGCCGATGGCACTGCTTATTCAAAAGAAGATTCAGTCAAGATAAGAGTTGTCAATCCCAATGCCGGCGATCCTAAAAAGACAAAGAAATCACTGTCGGGGAAATGAGCAAAAATATGGCGAGAAGGCCTCAAACGGAGTCATTATGGTTACTCTGAAAAAAGAGTAGGAACAATAATTGCAGGGAATCCGGCTCTGTTGAAATCCAGTTCCGATGAAGAAATTCGTTTTCTTGATATTAGTGCTTTCGCTGCTGTGCACCACGGCTCAGGCCCAGGTGATTATTTTGAATGAGAGTCTTTTCCAGGGCAGGATGTCTGAAATCAAGACAACTGTGCTGGACTCACTGACCAGCGAGCCGATTCCCTTCGCATCTGTCTATGTCATCCCATCAAAGGATACGACCATAACCAATTTCACCCTTTCTGACGCCAAGGGCGAGGCAACGCTCGACGAAGTGCCTTACGGCAGCTATGTCTTCCATGTAGAGATGATGGGCTACAAGCCTTACGTGGCCGAACGCTACTTCCGTGAGAGCGAGGTAAACCTCGGGACAATCCGTCTGCAGCAGGACGAACTCTTCCTGCAGGCAGCCACGATTACCGATGTCGGCAATCCCATCGTCATCAAGCAGGACACCGTGGAGTTCAACGCCTCTTCCTTCCGCGTGGGAGCCAACGCCATGCTGAAAGACCTGCTGCAGCGCATGCCGGGCATGGAGATAACAGAAGACGGCAAGGTGAAATTCAACGGCGAGGAGATTGACAAACTCACGGTAGGCGGAAGGACCTTCTTCTTCAATGACCAGTCCACGGCCCTCAACAACCTTCCTGCGGCTATCGTGGACAAGATTCGCGTGATAGACCGCGAGTCGGAGGATACAAGGGCGACAGGCATTGAAGACGGCTCCCGCGAGAAGGTACTGGACGTGGCCCTGAAGAAGGAATATGAGAAAGGATGGTTCGGCAATGTGGGGTTGAAATTGGGCACTACGGTTGGCGACAAGGACGACGACAATCCCATGCGCGATGACCGCGGCCTTCTTTGGAACGGGAATGCGTTGTTGTCAGCCTACGGCGAGAAGGACCAGCTGACAGTCATCGCGAACGCGCAGAATATTGACGACTCCAACATTGTCATCTTTATGTCGGGCGATGACGGAGAGATGACACAGTTGAACCAGGGCCTTTCTTCTGCCGCCCAATTTGGCGTGAACGCCAATACTTCCCGCATCAAGGGGGTGGAATCCACGGCGGGCGTAAGCTACAAATATACCGACACCGATTCCGGATCCATGACCGACAGGACGACTTATCAGAATGACGGTAATCTGAAATCTTCCACTGAGAACACCGGCAAGCAGTATTCAAATGCAGTGAGCGCCAACCTGGAGTTTGAAAAGGAAGAGGGCAATGTATGGTTCCACATCAGACCTACAATCTATTTCACCAGGACGGAGAGCTCTGCGAACGCCTCCTCTGAAATTTTCCGGGAGGGAGCCTTTGTCAACAGCTCCGATAATTCATCGCACAGCCTGTCAGAAAGCTTATCCCCCGAGTATGATGCCGATATCACTTTCCGGAATCTTGGAGGAAAGAAAGGGCGCAGTCTGCAACTTAATTCATACGCCGATTTCGATATCAATAGAGGAAATAGCGCTGAGAATTCCCAACTGACGATGGTTGGCGGAAAAGACATCCGAACGATGAGGTATGATACCGGCGGAACCAGTTCCTGGATACAGGAATCTGTTACTTACACGGAGCCTCTCGGCGAGAAATGGACGCTGTCTCCTTCGGCGATGGTAGAGATCTCGAAGCGCGACAACATCAGGGACGCTTTTGACGCCGCCGGAAGGAACGACTATTACAGTTCGGTGAGTCGGAACAAATCGATTCAACAGCAATATGGCATGACCGTCCAGTACAAGTTCGGAGAACAAAGCTGGATTACACTCGGCGGCCGTGTATTGGGAATCCTGAACGAAACCTATTCAAAGAGTTACGGCATCGAAGAGACGACAGGAAAGGATGAATGGAACTGGCACATAGTTCCCAACTTCCGCTTCCAGCACAACAAGGGGATGGACCGTTTCTACCTGACAGTCACAGGCTATAGCGAACGTCCTTCTTCTTCCCGCATGCTGCCGGTGCTGAACATCACTGACCCGTCGAGACTCAGCTTGGGTAATGTCTACCTGCGGCCATATACCCAGACATATTTCAGCAGCGACTGGACAAGGAACAACACGAAGAAATTCTCCACCCTGATGGTTTATCTCTTCGGTCAGCTGAATGATTCCCCTATCAGCTATGCCCGCTGGTACGATGCTGACGGCATATTGTATTCTATTCCCGTGAATTCGCGAAAGCCGAGTCTTACGGCAACGTTCAATGCTAATTATACCACACCGCTGGACGCAAAGAAGAACTGGTCGCTGACGCTGAGCGGATACGCGAATTATGTCTCATCAGTCAGCTACCAGGCCCGGACAACGCTGCCGGGGTTGGACAAGGACAACTTCGACTACTCTTCGTTCATGGCAGACTTCTGGGGTAATGCAGCAGGAGACCGCTTCTACAGCGGTAAGAGCGGTTTCGGAGAAAGTTTCACACGCTCCTTCAGCCCCAATGCAACCATCAGTGTCAGATACAACAAAGACCGTTATTCCTTCTCTTTAATGGCTAATACCAGTGGCTACATCGTTCGCTACTCCCTGGATCCGAGCGTTAACATGAATACGCTGGACACCCACCTGACAGCTAGCGGCTCATATATTTCCAAACACGAATTCGAGTTTAATACAGATATTGCGTACGTCTTCTACAAGGGCTATGCTAATGGATACGGCCAGCCGGAGTGGCGCTGGAACGCGGAAATCTCAAAGAACATAGGGGCCTTCAACCTGAGCCTCACAATCCATGACATCCTGAACCAGACGACGAATCTTACCCACACGGTCACTGCCAACTACGAGGAAGACAGCTATCGCCTCATCATGGGCCGCTACTTCCTCTTCGGCATCAAGTGGAACTTCGGCAAGATGAATGCCTCCCACAGCCAGCGCGCTTCGGACGCAATGTGGAACATGCTGTTCTAAACTGTTGCCACAGAAGGAAATTGATTATCTTTGCAGAGATGACTGCACTGATAACAGGTGGAAGCTCCGGGATGGGGCTGGAATTCGCACGGCAACTCGCGGAGCGAGGGTATGATCTGATTCTGGTGAGCAACCGGCAAGAAGAGCTGGACGCCGCCGCAGAATCGCTGCGCAAACAGTATGCTGTCGCAGTTACCACCCGTTTCCAGGACTTGGCGCAGACAGACTCCGCAAACCTTCTCTATGCCTGGTGCACAGAAGAGGCAGGAATACTTCCCGATATCGTGGTGAATGATGCCGGGATGTTTTTTTTCAAAGAACTGGAGACTGCCGACCTGGACCGCGTGCAGGCTATGCTGAATCTGCACGTGACGACGGTCACGCGCATCTGCATCCTCTTCGGCGACGCAATGCGCAGGCGGGGGAGCGGCTACATCCTGAATATCTCATCTATGGCCGCCCGGCTGCCGGTGCCTGGCATCACCATCTATTCGGCGACGAAGGCCTATCTGAAGAGTTTCGGCAAGTCTTTTTCTTTCGAAATGAAACCCTACGGCGTAGGAGTGACAACAGTCTGCCCAGCAGCAATCGCTACGCCGCTTTACCGTCTCAGCGAAAAGTGGCTGCGCCGGGGCGTACGAATCGGCGTCATCCGCACCCCGCAGTGGCTGGTCGCACGCGCCCTGCGTGCGATGTTCCGTGGCCGCCGTGTCATCAGTCCTTCCTTTATGAATATATATCTTCCTTTCCTCATAGCACTGCTTCCCGCTCCGGTCGAGGCGGCTCTGTGGAAAAAGTTAAAGTAGCCTTATGTTCAATCCCCACACATTCAACCTCTTCCTGATAGGTATGGCCATCGTGGCCGCAGTAGTGTTCGTGTCGCTGTTCTTTGTAGACGCCGGCTACGGCAAATTCTACACTCCCAAGTGGGGCCCTTCGCTCGACAACCATCTCGGCTGGTTCCTTATGGAAGTGCCGGTGTTTATCGCTATGCTGGCTCTCTGGTGGTTCTCCGCCCGCCGCAGCGACGGCATCAGGCTGCTTTTCCTGCTGATCTTCGAACTGCACTATTTCCACCGCTCCTTCATCTTCCCGCTTCAGCTGCGAGGGCACAGCCGTATGCCGCTGAGCATCGTGCTGATGGGGGCTGTCTTCAATACCCTCAACGCCTTTATGCAGGGCGGCTGGCTGTTCTACGTCTCGCCCGCGGATTTCTACCCGGCCGGCTGGGTCAGGAGCCTTCCCTTCATAGCTGGTGTTGTCATCTTCGCAGTGGGGATGTATATCAACATCCAGTCCGACGGCATCATCCGCAATCTTCGCAAGCCCGGTGACACCGCCCACTACCTGCCCAAAGACGGTATGTTCCGCTATGTGACCAGCGCCAACTACTTCGGCGAATTTATGGAGTGGGTGGGCTTTGCCATCCTGACCTGGTCCTGGGCCGGAGCAGTCTTCGCGCTCTGGACCTTCGCCAACCTGGCTCCGCGTGCCGCCCGTATCTATGACCTCTACAGCCGGGAGTTCCCTGACGAGCTCGATACGAGCCGCGTGAAGCGGATACTGCCGTTCATTTACTGATATCTGCGCTATGAACAATACTGACCCCCAGTCTTCTCCCATTTTTACTCCCGTAACAATCGGCCCGGTGACGCTGCGAAACCGCGTAATCCGCTCCGCCGCTTTCGAGAATATGGCATACGGCAACAGCCCCACCAAGGATCTCTATGACTATCACGTGGCTGTGGCACGCGGAGGGGTGGGGATGACTACGCTCGCCTATGCCTCGGTGAACCGTAGCGGCCTTTCTTTCGACGGCCAGCTCTGGATGCGCGAAGAGATAGTTCCGGGGCTTAAAAAGATAACCGACGATGTCCACGCCGCCGGGGCCAAGTGCTCCATCCAGCTGGGCCACTGCGGCAATATGACCCACCGCGCCACTTGCGGATGTATGCCCGTAGGCGCATCGAGCGGGTTCAATCTATATTCTCCTACTTTCGTGCGGGGACTCAGGAAGGATGAGATAGACTCTCTGGTGGAGGATTTCGGCAAGGCGGTGAACCTTGCCCGTGAAGCCGGTTTCGACTGTGTAGAGATCCACGCCGGCCACGGCTATCTGATAAGCCAGTTCCTGTCGCCTTACACCAACCATCGTCACGATGAATACGGGGGCTCGCTTGAGAACCGTATGCGCTTGATGCGGCGTGTGATAACGAAGGTCCTTGAGGCTGCCGGCGATGATATGGGAGTGATTGTGAAAATGAATATGCACGACGGTTTCCGCCGCGGTATGCAGCAGGCCGAGTGCCTTGAGGTCGCCCGTGAGCTGGAGCGGCTGGGAGTGCACGCAATAGTGCTTTCGGCGGGATTCGTGAGCAAGGCGCCGATGGAGGTGATGCGCGGGGCGATGCCGCTCAAGACACTGGCCCACTATATGGATATGCGCAAGTTCTGGTGGCTGAAAGCCCTGGTCCGCCTTTTCGGCCGGATTATGATTCCCACAGTGCCATACAAGGAAGGATATTTCCTGGACGATGCGAAGCAGTTCCGTGCGGCCGTGAAGCTGCCGCTGATTTATGTCGGGGGACTGGTGTCGCGCTCCAAGATGGAAGAAGTGCTTGAGGCGGGATTCCAGGGCCTGCAGGTAGCCCGTGCACTGGTGCGGGATACGGATTTCGTGAAGAAGTTGCAAAGAGGCGAGATTGACTGCAGCCCCTGCGGCCATTCCAACTATTGCATAGGCCGGATGTATACCCTTGAAATGAAATGCAACCGCTGTGTGGCAGACCTGCCCAGTAATCTGAGCCGGGAAGTCGAAAAGGCAGAGGAGCGTTGGAGATGAAAGACGGGGTGATAGTTACAGGTGCGACGGGCAGTATGGGCGCCGCTGCTGTCGAGGCTCTGGCACTCAAAGGCATCCCAGTCATTATGGCCTGCCGCAACCTTCAGAAAGCTGAGGAGGTGCGAAACGCAATCCTTGGAAAAGTGCCGTCGGCAGACATTGAAATCCGGCTTGTAGATATGGCTTCGATGGCTTCTGTCCGCAGCTTTGCCGAAGGCGTCGAGGCGGGAAGCGCAGCAGCCCTTTTCAACAATGCGGGAGTCATCTCAAAAGGCTACAGCGTCACGGCAGACGGATTTGAAAACACTTTTTCAGTGAATTATTACGGACCCTGGCTGCTGACACAGTTGCTGCTGCCCAAGATGCCCGAGGATGCGCGCATAGTGAATATGGTATCGCTTACCTGCCGTTTAGCACCTCTGGACGAGCAGACACTGCACCCTACGGAGAAAGATTTCACCCAGCTGGGGACATATGCTCGCTCCAAGCGTGCTCTCATTTCTTACTCTATGGAGCTTGCGCGGCGCCATCCTGTGCTGAGGGTGAATCTTGCGGATCCGGGAATCGTAGCCTCCGATATGATCGACCTCGGACACTGGTACGATCCGCTGGCGGACGCCATCTTCAAGCCTTTTTGCAGGCGGCCTCAGGCAGGCGTGCAGCCAGCCCTCCGCGCACTTTCATCGGAAGCGCATAACCGCTTTTTCATAGGGAAAGGAGACAGGGCCATCCCTGCCCGCTATCTCGATTCCGAGCTTGACGCCCGTATCTGGGATGCCACAGAGAAAGCCCTGACGCTCTGAAAGACTAGCTGAGCTTCAGGCACAGCAAGGTCACATCGTCGTTGGGGTCGGAGCCGTCACGATGCTTCTCGACGGCAGCTTTTATCATTTCGATGACTTCGCTTGAGTTGCGTTTTCCTGCATTGGCCATCAGGTCGAGGATCTGCTGGTCTCCGAACAGTTCCTTGGCGGGATTCTCAGCTTCGTTGAGTCCGTCGGTGTAGAGGAGCATCATCTTCCCGCGGATGTCATCGATGCTTTCCTCCTCGAATTCGAAGCCTTTGAGCAGACCCAGAGGGAGGTTGGCGTGCTTCATTTCGAGGAATCTGCCGTCAAGGACAGGTGCGTTGTGCCCGCAGTTGCAGTATTCAAGGCGGCCGCTGTCTGTGCGCAGAAGCGCTATGAACATCGTCACGAACATATTGGCGTCGTTATTCTCCGACAGCTCGTTGTTCATATATGTGGCGATGTCCGAAGTTGAGCGGCCCTCTGCTGCCAGGACACGGAAAAGCTGCGCGCTCTGCGCCATAAAGAGAGATGCCGGAACTCCCTTTCCGCTCACGTCGCCCACGCAGAAATAGATGCTCTTATCCTTTTCGACGTATCCGTAGAGGTCGCCGCCGACTTCCTTGGCGGGTGTCATAGATGCCGACAGGTCAAGGCCCTCGCGGTCGGGGAAGACGCGGGGCAGCATACTCATCTGGATGTCGCTGGCCACTCTCAACTCATTCTCGAGAGAAGCTGTCATCGCGGTGGTCCTCTTCAGCTCTTCGATATAATTCACCAGAGAATGCTGCATATTGCCGAACGACTGGCTCAACTGGCCGATTTCGTCGACACGGCCGTCATCCGGCAGTGTCTGGTCGAAATGTCCTTCGGCGATTGTTCCGGTCTGGTGGGCAAGCTTTTTCAAAGGTTCCAGCTCTTTGCTGACGATGCGCACAAAGACGAACAGCATCAGCAGCAAGCCGAACATCACGATTCCGACGACGATGCGTTTCAGACGGGTATAGCCGCTGAATATGTCGCTTTCAGGGCAGACGATGGCCACGCTCCATCCGGTATTGCCGAGGGGCCTGAAGAATACATAGCTGTCGGCACCGTCGATGAAGAGCTGGCGCATACCTTCTTCTCCTCTGAGCATCGCGTGTCCGAGTTCTGAAATCGCTGGATTCGGCTTTTCCAGGGTTTCCGTAAAGATGGTCTGGTAGAACAGTTTCGACTTGTCGGGATGGACGAAGTAGGTGCCGCCTTCACCGATCATTATAGTGTAGGAGTTCGGGTAAGGCTTGACCGCAGAGATTGTATTTGACAGCCAGTCCAGCGAGATGTCAACAGACAAGGTGCCGATGAAAATACCGAAGTCGTCTTTCAGAGGCTTGCAGTAGGAGGCTATCATCGCCTCGTAGGTAACATCATCGGGATTGTAGTCAAAGAAAGGTTCAGTCCATACAGGGCGGTCCAGGAGTTTCGGCATCATAAACCAGTCCATATAGAAATACTCGTAGTGGTCGTTGCCCTCCTGAGTAGTCGTAATCACGCCGTTGTCATTCAGGGAGAATGCAGAGAAGTAAAGCCCCCGGTCGCGGTAGTAGTAAGGTTCGAAGGCGATGGAGCATCCGTTCAGGAAAGGATTGTTCAGCAGGATCTGTCTTGAATAGACAAACATCGAATCGGGTTCGTTGATATGCGCCTTGATCTCCCATTCCATATTGTCTGTGGCAATCTCCACCTTCTCAAGAATCGAATTCACGCGGAGATTGGTGTTTTCAAGCACCTGGGTTGCGCGGTTGACAGCCTCGCGCCGCACGGTGGAGAGTGACTGCGAGAACATAAATCCCAGGGAAATAAGGAAGATGAGAGCCGCGAAAGATACAATCCAGAGGCTCAGCTTCCTGGAGAGAGACTGCTTGATGTATTCTGATAAC
Source organism: uncultured Bacteroidales bacterium (assembly GCA_947169015.1). Lineage (GTDB taxonomy): Bacteria > Bacteroidota > Bacteroidia > Bacteroidales > UBA932 > Equibacterium. The sequence continues at coordinate 46,055 of CAMVOD010000001.1, forward strand.
TGGGGACGGGCCATAATATTACTTTGCCAACAATTGTTCGTATGTCACTTCTTTCTCCAGCATTCCGTATTCGACCATCATATCGCTGGCCAGTTTTACCATATCAGGACGCAGGCGGAACTCGAGTTTGCCGGTCAGCTTGTCTTCCAGCATATCCAGCACTTCATTAAGCATAAGCTTCTGAAGGACCCTGTTGGTGGCGATATGGTTTTCCTGGACATATTTCATCACTATGTCCAGCGTCTCATTGGGGTGCTCTGCCGCCCATTCCCAACCTTTACGGCTGGCTGCGGCGAACTTTCGGGCTTGTTCCTTATGCTTGTTGTAGTAGTCGACAGTCATATACACGCCGTCTTCCTGGACATTGTAACCAGAATCGCGGAAGCGGAACACCTCCTCCTCGGAAAGCTCATAGCCAGCCTGGATGATCTGATAATATTCATTATAGCTCATTGCCAGCGTAGCGTCCAGACCTCCTTTGATGAACAGGTTGACATTTGTAGCAAACGGAGTCCAGTCGTAGTCCAGTCCTTCCTTTATGCTCATACACTTGGCGAGCTGGCCGAAGCCTGCGCTCCAGATGCCCACGCGCTCACCTTTCTGCGTGAGCGGGTTCTTGCCGCGGCGGGATACGAGGACCATCGCATTGTTCATCGAGGTCTGAAGTATGTTCACCAATGGAATGCCCCTGTCAATGATTTCCATAGCCTGGCAGAGCTGCAGCGTAGTTGCCTGGCTTTCATTGTCGCGGATACGTTTGATGGCTGTCAGCGTTGCAGTGGGGTGCACGATTTCGACGTCCAGTCCGGCCTCTTTATAGAAACCCATTTCCTGAGCGACGTAATATCCGGCGAACTGGGCCTGGGCGGTCCACTGAGGAGTGAATACCAGCCGCTCCTGGGCATATAATGCGACAGAAGCGGTTGCCAGCAGGATGACAGTGGCTACGCGTTGGAGGAACTTCATTTCTCTTCGGGTGTATCTTCTTTGAATTCGTAGTCCTTGCCGGGCAGGATTGCATTGAGGATAACTCCTACCAATGCGGCTGTAGCGAGGCCTGAGAGAGTGGTGAAACCGATAGGAAGAGCGTCGTTCGCACCGTACTTGATGCCGATGGCGAGCACGAGGATGAGGGCGGCGACGATTACGTTGCGCGAAGAGGTGAAGTCCACGTGGTTGTCAACCATATTGCGGACGCCGACTGCCGAAATCATACCGTATAGCACGAGAGAGACACCGCCGATGGTTGAGGCGGGCATTGCTCCGATGAGTGCGGAGAATTTAGGGCAGAACGACAGTATGATGGCGAATATTGCTGCAAGTCTGATGACTCTCGGGTCAAAAACTTTTGTAAGGTTGAGTACGCCGGTGTTCTCTCCGTATGTCGTATTGGCGGGAGCTCCGAACAGAGAAGCCAGCATAGTGGCAAGACCGTCGCCCATAAGGGTGCGGTGGAGACCCGGGTCGCCCAGAAAATTCTTGCCGACGGTTGAAGAGATGGCGCAGATGTCACCGATATGCTCCATCATCGTGGCCAGTGAAATCGGCACTATGGTTATGACAGCACTCACCAGAAGGCCCCAGTTGGGATTTTTGAAGACTGCGAAAACTGTGTCCTGCATCTTGAAGGGGAATCCGATCCAGGCGGCTTCCTTGACGGCGGAGAAGTCGCAGAGGCCGAAGCAGGCCGCAACGATGTATGAGCCGAGCACTCCCAGAAGGATGGGGAGGATTTTCACCATTCCTTTACCCCAGATATTGCAGACGATGATGATGACGATGGCAAGCAATGCAATCCACCAGTTGGTCTGGCAGTTGTTTATTGCTGAACCGGAAAGGGTCAGACCGATGGCGATGATGATGGGACCGGTGACGATGGGAGGGAAGAAGCGCATCACTTTCTTGACTCCGAACGCTGCGATGAGGGCGGCAAGGACGAAATAAAGGATGCCGGCGCAGAAAACGCCGAAGCAGGCATAAGGCAGCGACTGGGCAGCACTCATACCCTGGTCTGCTCCCATAGCGACTACCGAAGCGTAACCACCGAGGAATGCGAAAGAAGATCCCAGGAATGCCGGGACTTTCATCTTGGTGAGAAGATGGAAAATCAATGTGCCGATGCCTGCGAACAGCAATGTGGCAGACATTGACAGCCCGGTGAGGACAGGGACCAGGACGGTGGCTCCGAACATAGCGAACATATGCTGGAGACCGAGGGTCAACATCCTGCCCAGGCCAAGCTTGTGGGCCTCATAAATGGGTTGGTGAGAGTGTTTCATAGTTTAAGTTTTTAGTATTCTGTCTTACTTGACATCCTTGGCGGCCAAAGTGCTCTGTGAGATATTGATGATGAAGTCACCCATCTTCTCGAGACCGTTGACTACGTCCATATAGAAGGAACCGGTCTCGTAAGGATAGCTGCGGTCTTCAAGGCTGGCCAGATGTTCTTCCCTGAGAAGGTCGCGGTACGAGTTGATACGCTCCTCGGCGCGCTCTGCGTTCGAAATGTCCTTCAGTTTGACCAGGGGCGTCTCGAGATTGAAGTGCATCTGCTCGAAGGCTTCGTCGACCAGAGTGGCCATACGGTCGATCTTTGTGACCATATCGGGAGTGAAAGGCTTCTTGTGCGCCCAGGCCCTTGCAATCGACCGGCCGATGCTCTCTCCGCTGTCGCCCAGGGATTCCATCTCACCGATGATGCGGTAGAAACTGCGTACCCTGACGATACCTTCGTAGCTGGTATCACCCTTCGAAACCTGGGACAGATATGTGGCGATTTCCTTCTCCACCTGGTCGGTTATCTCCTCATATTTTATGAGTTTTGCGTTCCACTGCTCGAAGTCGTTCTCGCTGGTGGCGTCGGCGGCATTCTTGATGAAGCCTACAACCCGCCGGCACAGGTCGCCGTAACGTACGATCTCCAGTTTCGCTGAGTTGAGGGCGAGGTCACCGGTCTGCATAACCGCGTTGGCTCCGATATACTTGAGCCTGTAGGTCTCTTCCTCCGATTCCTTGTTGGGTACCATCCACTTCACTATCTTCTCTATCTGAGGGATGAACCACACGAGGATGAGGGTGTTTATGATATTGAACAAGGTGTGCAGGGTGGCCACGCTGTAGGGCAGGGAGGCGACCAGAGCTTCGCGGGTGGCTGCATCAGCCATCGCGAAATCAGTCATATAAGGGTTGGGAAAACCGAACAGGGTGACTATCTTGCCTATGAAGCTCAAAAAAGGTCTGAAGAGACAGGTGACCCACACAACTCCGAACAAGTTGAACAGCAGGTGGGCGCGGGCAGTGCGTCGGGCGCTGACGTTCGCCACCGAAGCAGCGATGTTCGAAGTAATGGTGGTTCCGATGTTCTCGCCGAGCACCATAGCGGCAGCCATAGTGAAAGGAATGTAGCCCTGGGCTACAAGCACCATCGTGATGGCCATCGTGGCAGCTGAAGACTGCAGCATCAGGGTCATACAGGCGCCTGCGACCATAAACAGAAGTATGCTGCCGAAGCCCCAGCCGGTGAGTCCCCCGAGAAAATGTCTCACGGGGTCGTTGTCGAGCAGGACGGTTGACGTCTCCCTCAGAGTGGCAAGACCCAGGAACAGCAGGGCGAAGCCCATCAGGAATTCACCCATATCCGTGCGCTTCTTGCTCTTCGACACGAAAAGCAGGTAGGCGAAGAACATCAGGGGAACTGCGATGGCTCCCAGGCTGAAGCTGCCTCCGCCGAAGCTGAGGGCAAAGATCCACGCGGTCACCGTGGTGCCGATGTTGGCACCCATAATCACGGAAATCGCAGTGGCCAGTCCCAGCAGACCGGCGTTCACGAAGCTGACGAGCATCAGGGTCGTGGCGGTTGAACTTTGTACGAGGGCTGTGACTCCGATACCGGTGAGGATACCTTTGAAGGTGTTGGAAGTCATCTTGGCCATAAAGTGACGCATCCGGTCACCGGCCATTTTCTGCAAACCACCGCTCATCAGGGACATTCCGTATAGAAACATTCCCAAAGAGCCGAGAAGGGTCAGAATCTGCAGTACTAGCATACTGTATATGTGTGGTTAGATGTGTATAAATATAGTATAATTATCAGAAAATGTATCCTGCGTTAACATATACCTCTGTGCGGTGCCAAAGTGACGACCAGTGCAGCTGTATGCTGAGAGGTCCGATGAATGAATCGTAAGACAGCTTCAGTCCCGCGCCGTGGACATCGTATTGGCTGTGACTCTTATTGGCGTAGTCGAAGTCGGTCGCCGTGATGCCGTAGTTGTACATAGCATAAGCGTAGAACTTGGGAGAGAGTTTCACCCTCGCGTCAAGCCTTGCGGCCGCAAGCCAGTCGTATGCCAGGGCGGCATCCACCATACCCACGAAAGGAACCTGCGTTTCAAAGTATCTGCCGGAGAAATCTCCTCCGATGGCATTGCCGAGAGGGGTGGCGAAAAATCCGTTGTTGTCATTCATAATGGATCTCAGGTAGAATGACGTCTCCAACGCAAACTTTTCTCCTATGGGAATTGCGCCCAGGAAATCATAGGCTACAGTGAACGGTCCGCCTGACGATGCAGGATCTTCAAAGAAGTCCTGTTTGAGCGAATATTTGAGAGCCAGGCTGGTCTTTATTCCGCGGGTGGGATAGTAAGCGTTGTCCAGCACGTCATAGTCCAGCTTGCCGTGAAGTTCCAATGTATGGTTCTGTGGCTCTTTCATAACGTCTGCCATAAGCTCGTCGGTACTTTGGTACAATTTATAGCGGCTGTACCTCAGGCCCAGATTCGCGGTGAAGAATTTCGAATAGGTCTCCTTGATGAAAATATCCGACTGCGTGCGGTGGTATCCGTCGAAACTTGCGAAAGGAGTGGTACCCGGGATAGTATAGTTCAGTCCGAGATTCTTGAATGAGTAGCTTACGCCTACCGTAGGGAAATAATAAGGTACATACAGCAACTGTGCCTCGTATTTAGGATAATATCCGAGCCTGCCGTTGAGATTGAGCCTTACGGTATTCATCCTGTGGGCGTTCAGCCCGGCTTCGACAAGGATGTTTGCCGCCTCGTCGTTGTCGTAGCGTATACCGAGTCCGAGCTGGTGGGGCGGTCTCTTGTTGAGGTCGAATACCAGCCTGTACTTGTCCCCGTCGTTCTCAAAATGATAGGAAATATCTCTGTAAACGCCAGTTCCGGAAAAGATGGAGAGCGCCCTGTCGACATCTTCGCCCGTAATTGTGGTCTTGTTCTTGAGGCGGGTCTTGAGCAGAAGCCATCTGCGGTCACGCTCGCTGACGCCGTTGATCACTATGTCAGACAGTTCGAAAGTGGTCTTGTACATATTGACTGCCTTCGGAATATCCTTGCGGGAATAGTCAGGGGCGTACTTGTCGATAATCTGCTTGACCTTGAGGAGCTCGGGCATATGTTTCAGCGCGGCGTTGTAGCCTCTGTCAATAAGTGTGTCTATTGACGCACTGTCGAAACTCAGGGAACCGTAACCGCTTATGTCGGGGACTATGAGCACGTCGCACATCTCGGAGTGCTCCACGTGGGATTCGTTTGTCGATATGTTGAGGAACTGCTGCAGGATCTGGGGCAGGGAACGGGTGTTGTCAGCCTCGTGTACGCCCTTGTCGCTCACGTCCACTCCGATGATTATGTCGGCTCCCATAGCCTTGCAGACATCTGTCGGGAAATTGTTGCGGAAACCTCCGTCGATCAGAATCATATCTCCCATATTGACAGGAGCGAAGACGCCGGGGATCGCCATAGAGGCCCTGATGGCCGTGGGCAGCTTGCCGCTGTGGAATACAATCTCATTGTTGGTGATAAGGTCGACGGCGACGCAGGCGAAGGGAATCGGAAGGTCGGCGAAGTCGATGGAGTCCTGATATCCGACGCTGAGGCCGGTAAACAGGTTGAGGACATTCTGCCCGTTGATCACTCCGGCGGGAAGGCTTGTGGTGAAGTCCCTCATACTGGAGGCATTGCTCTCCTTGTGGCTGTCAAGATTGTCAAGCAGGCCGAGGCCGGTGCTGAAAGGAATATCCAGCAGGATATGTTCGTTGGTCCATTTTCTCTGGGTCGACAGTTCGCTGCGCTGGACTGTGTTGCTCATATATATCGACCAGTCCATACCGCGGATGATGGTGTCCATCTCCGCTGCGCTGTATCCGAGGGAATACATACTGCCCATTATGGAACCCATACTTGTGCCGGTGACGTAGTCAACCTGGATGCCGAGGTCCTCGAGAACCTTCAGGACACCGATATGGGCCGAACCTTTGGCGCCGCCGCCACTGAGCACGAGGCCTATCTTGGGCCTGGCGACACTGTTGTTCAGCAAGGAGTCAAGTCTTTCCGCAGCATTGCCGCTGATGGCACACGATAACGATATCAGCAGTACGGCGAAGAGTTTTGCTGAAACAGATTTCATAGCGCTTCTATTTTTTATACCAGAAGATTATAGATGAAGAACCCCAGGTAATTACCCAACGCAAAACCTATGATGCCGACTGTGATGCCGGGCACGAGCACTTTCTTGTTGTTCATTGCAGTAACTACGATAGGAACGAAGGGCGGCGAGTTGATGAGAGATACCGAAGTGGCTATCATCATATCGGCGTCGACCTTGAGCAGCTTTGACAAGATCACCTGCAGCAGCAGCGACACGAAAATAACGAAGAACAGGAACAGGAAAGCATAAAGGCCTTCGCGTATGTTCAGCTTCGTGACATCGGCCATAGAGGCTATCGTGATGGAGAATATGTATATGAGGTAAAGACCGAGGTCGTAACTTAATGTCAGTTTCTTGACGGGTTTGGTGTTGGCGGCGATCAGGGCGAAGGTGCTTATGCCGAGGATGAATATCGGCATAAACCATCCCTTCGGGAACAGTTTGGTGAGCAGGAATGCCAGACCTACACAGATTATGACGGCAACCAGGATCCTCCACACCTGACCCCAGCCTTTGGCTGTCTTCAGGGCCGCGTACGGATTCTTGTTGCCCTCGATGATCTGCTCGTTGACTTCCACTTTGGCACCGGCCTTGGCTGCATCGTCGCCGTGCGACTTATTCTTCAGGAATTTGCGGAAAAGGCGGATTCCGAAGCTCAGCAGGAAGATGAAATAGAGGAAGCAGACGAGCATATCGTAGCTGTTGAGCATCACGAAGGTCTCGCTGGGCACGTTGAGCAGAAGCTGCAGGGATGCCATATTGATGGTGCCTCCTGTCTCGCAACCGGTGATCAGCGCGGCTATCTCAGGCGCCTGTGTTCCGATGTGTCTTCCGAAGAGCCAGTATCCGAGGAAGATGGAAGTTATTATAGCCACCAGGCCGGCAATCAGGGAACGGAAGATGCCCTTGAGGCTGTCCCTGGTGAGCGCGCAGGCGAACAGCATCATAGGGAGGGCTACGGGGATGAGGGCGTTGGTCAGGGTCTCTTTAAGCCCGTAGTTTCCTTCGTTGATCCAAGGCAGGTTGCCGATGATGACACCCAGGATGTACAGGATCAGGATGGGGCCGATCTTGCCCAGGAACGGAACCTTGTTGCAAAGGCGGAGGATAAGGGCAGGAGTCAGGCAGAAGACCAGGACAAGGATGATTTTTGAAACCATTTGAGAATTAATTGTGACTGGATCAGAAGAGCCCGTGAAGCTGGGCGTCGATCAAGTCTGTTACGGTATTGAAATCATCGACGTTCTCTCCGAAGCGGAGACGGTCGACATCAACGATCAGCAGCTTGCCGTCGTTGTATTCGTTTATCCATTTCTCATAGCGCTCGTGGAGGCCGGTGAGGTAGTCGATGCGGATGCTGTTCTCATATTCGCGTCCGCGTTTGTGGATGTTGTTGACTATGTTGGGAATGCTGCTGCGCAGGTATATAAGCAGGTCGGGCGGACGCACCAGTGAGATCATCAGATCGAAAAGCTCCTGATAGTTGTCGAAGTCGCGGCTCGACATCAGGCCCATATCGTGGAGGTTGGGGGCGAAGATGCAGGCGTCCTCGTAGATGGTGCGGTCCTGCACGATGACGTCTTTGCTCTTGCTGATCTCGACTATGTCGCGGAAACGCTTGTTCAGGAAATAAATCTGGAGGTTGAAGGACCACCGTTCCATATCTTCATAGAAGTCTGCCAGATAGGGGTTGAAATCAACGGGTTCGAAACGGGCAGTCCAATGATAATGATTGGCAAGAAGCTGGGTCAGGGTAGTCTTTCCGCTGCCTATGTTGCCGGCTATCGCAATGTGCATGGCGAATAGTGTTTGTATTTTGTTATCACACAAATTTACAAACTCTTTTCGTATTTTTGTGAAAATGGAAGAACCGAAAATGCGCGATTTGAAAACTTTTTACGTCAACTCTCTGAGGGAATGCCTGTATGTGCTTTCCTCCGCAGACAAGGAATGTGTAATAGTGGATCCCGGTTGCCAGAACGACAGGGAGAGGGCCAGGGTGGATGACTATATCGCCGAGCAAGGGCTGACGCCAGTATGCATACTGCTGACCCACGCGCATTTCGACCACGTGCTGTCAGTTCCCCACTTCGCTGCGAAGTACGGCATCCCGGCCGTGATGAATGCGGCCGACTGCGGGCTGCTGTCCCACCTCAGGGACTACACCAACCTCTTCGGACTGGAGTACCTGCCGATGGACAAAGTGGAGTTCCGATATGTCTGCGACGGCGACGAAATCTCCTATGCCGGCTTCACTTTCAAGGTCGTCGGCACACCCGGACATACCAACGGCGGGGTATGCTACCTTGAGGAGAAGGAGAGGGTGATGTTCAGCGGGGATACTCTCTTCCAGGGCAGTATCGGCCGTACCGATTTCGAAGAGAGCGGAGAGGAGGATATGTGTATGTCGCTGGAAAAACTCAAGCGGCTAGACAAGGACATCGCCGTTTATCCCGGCCACGGATATCCTACGACAATAGATGAAGAGCTGAAGACCAACCCATACCTGCGCTGAAATGGATTTCATTGAGATTACAGGTGCCAAGTCCCACAATCTGAAGAACATATCCCTCAAGATTCCGAGGGACAGGCTGGTCGTGGTCACGGGGCTTTCCGGCAGCGGCAAGTCTTCGCTGGCATTCGACACCATCTACGCAGAAGGCCAGCGCCGCTATATGGATACCCTGTCTCCCTATGCCAGGCAGTTTATGGGTATGATGGAGCGGCCCGACGTCGACGACGTGCGCGGGCTCAGCCCCATCATCGCCATCGAGCAGAAGACTACCGGCCGCAACCCGCGTTCCACCGTCGGCACGATGACGGAGATCTACGATTTCTTCCGCCTGCTCTATGCCAGGGCCGCGACGGCCTATTCTCCAGCCACCGGCAAGGAGATGGTGAAGTACACCGACGATATGATAGTCGACCTGATCATCAATGAATACGAAGGTTGCAAGCTGTTGCTGCTCGCTCCGGTAGTGAGAGGACGCAAGGGCCACTACAAAGAGCTTTTCGAGCAGCTGGTCAAGCGCGGCTATTCCCAGGTGCGCATCGACGGTGAAATCCGGTACCTGCGCGACGTCGAACCGCTCGACCGCTACAAGACCCATTTCATAGAACTGGTGGTGGACAAGCTGGTGCCGAGTGCCGATGACCGCAAGCGGATACGCTCATCGGTGGTTACCGCCCTGACCCAGGGCAAGGGCTCTCTGGCCCTGCTGAGGGTCGACGGCGACGCAACGTTGAGGTATCTGAGCAAGAATCTCATCTGTGCGGACACCGGCATCTCATTTTCGCTGCCGGCTCCATATACCTTCTCGTTCAACTCCCCGCAGGGTGCCTGTCCCCACTGCAACGGTCTCGGAGTGGTGGCCCAGCTGGATATGTCAAAGGTCATTCCGAACGACAAAGTGTCGATTGCTGACGGAGGCATCGTGTCCCTCGGAAGTATGAGAAGCAACTCCACCTTCGAGGTTCTGGAGTCCATCGCCAGAAAATACTCGTTCTCGCTTCACGACCCGATAAAAGATATTCCTCCCCAGGCCCTTTCCACCATCCTCTACGGCTCCCAGGAGCTGTTCCGGATAGGCAGCGGGCCGACTGCGCAGATGGTGACGTTCGACGGCGTGCTTGCACGCACGCGCATCACAGGTGAAGAGAGCGAAGAATCTCTCGAGAAGAAGGACAGTTTTATGAACACGGTGGTCTGCCCTGTCTGCAACGGCACGAGGCTCAAAAAGGAAGCCCTCAACTTCAAGATAGCCGGGCTGGACATTGCGCAGGTGGCAGCTATGGATGTCAATGACCTGTACGACTGGGTGCTTGAGCTGCCTTCCAAACTGAACGAGAGGCAGATGGCGATTGCCAACGACATCCTGAAGGAACTGGCAGACAGGATAGGATTCCTCAAGGAAGTCGGTCTCGGATACCTGTCGCTCGACCGTGCGACTGCCACCTTGAGCGGCGGGGAAAGCCAGCGGATAAGGCTGGCGACGCAGATCGGCTCAAAGCTGGTGAATGTGCTTTACATCCTTGACGAGCCCTCTATAGGTCTCCACCAGCGGGACAACCGCAAGCTCATCGATTCATTGAAGAAGCTGCGCGACGAAGGCAACTCGGTGATGGTGGTGGAGCACGACAGCGAGATGATGGAAAGCGCCGACTGGCTCGTCGACCTCGGCCCAGGCGCCGGGGAACTCGGAGGAGAACTTCTCTACAACGGCGAACCGTCGGGTATTTCAGACATACCCGAGGGCGCCAGTCTGACCATCGATTATCTTCTGAAGAGGAAATCCATCCCCGTGCCTGAATTCCGCCGCAGAGGCAACGGTTTGAAGCTGAAACTGCACGGGGCCTGCGGCAACAACCTGAAAGATGTGGACCTGACGCTGCCTCTGGGCACCTTGATAGGTGTCAGCGGAGTCAGCGGCAGCGGAAAGTCGTCGCTCATCAACGATACGCTTATGCCCATCCTCTCATCGGCCCTCTACCGTTCTCTCGACCGGCCTCTGGCATACTCTTCCATCGAAGGCCTCGAGAACATAGACAAAGTCATAGAGGTCGACCAGTCGCCCATCGGACGTTCTCCCCGCAGCAACCCTGCCACATATACCAACGTCTTCGGAGCGATCCGGGAGCTTTTCGGACAGACTCCGGACGCAAAGATCCGCGGCTTCAAGGCCAGCCGTTTCTCCTTCAACGTGCGTTCAGGCCGCTGCGAAGCCTGCAAGGGAGCGGGCATACAGGAAATAGAGATGAATTTTCTTCCGCCCGCCCACGTCACCTGCAAGGAATGCGGCGGCAAACGCTACAAGCCCGACACCCTGGCTGTCCATTACAAGGGCAAGAATATCAGTGACGTGCTGGATATGACAGTTTCAGCAGCTGCGGAATTCTTCAAGTCGAATCCGTTCATTTATCCCAAGATCAAGGCGATGGAAGATGTTGGCCTGGGATATGTGCGCCTCGGCCAGCCTTCCACAACCCTCAGCGGCGGAGAGAGCCAGAGGGTCAAGCTTGCCGCCGAGCTGGCTCGCAAGAGCACAGGCAACACCCTCTACCTGCTTGACGAGCCTACCACCGGCCTCCATTTCGACGACATAAAGAATCTGCTCGAAGTGCTCCAGAAACTGGTGGACCAGGGGAATACGGTCCTGATCATCGAACATAACCTGGATGTGCTCAAGAGCGTGGACTATCTCATCGATATGGGGCCGGAAGGAGGCCGCGACGGCGGAAGGATCATAGCGGAGGGCACGCCGGAGCAAGTGGCGGCAAACCCTGCTTCTTACACGGGGCAGTATCTGAAAGAGATGCTGTAGCGCTTATTTCCTCATCCAGCTTTCGGGATTCTGTTTGTCGGTGCCTTTCCAGATCTGGAAATGGAGTACTGACGAGCCGTCTGTCACATCCAGGGTACCCAGGCTGTCACCTGCATTTACCTTCTGCCCGGCTTTAACCGATACTTTCCCGAGACGGCAGTAGAAGGTGTAATAGGTTCCGTGCTGCACGAGGACGCACTGGCTGTAACCGGGCATCACGAGCACCTGCTTCACCGTTCCGTCGAATACGCACCTCACCGTTGCGCTACGGGCTGCCGTTATGTCGACGCCGTTGTTCGTGGGCAGCTGGATGTTCTTGTAGACAGGGTGGTTGTGGTTGCCGAACTTGCCTGTGATGACGCCTTGCACGGGCCAGGGAAGTTTGCCCTTGTTGTCTTCGAAGCGGCCCGCGAGCGTGTAGTCGATGGATTCCTGTTTCTGCTCCTTGACGGCCTTGGTCAGGATCCTTTCGATCTCCCTGTTGAGGGCTTCGACCTGCTTCTTTTTGGCCTGCAGGTCCTTCGTATATTGGTTTTTGCTCTTGTTGAGGCTGTTTACGAGCGAACGGGACTTCTGTTCGTCGGCCTTCATATTGTTGTATTCCCGTTGCCTCTGCTGCCTGGTGGCAGTGGCTACGGCGACCAGCGAGTCCAGACCGGCCTTCTCTTTACGGAGCTGTTCCTGAGTCTGGAGGATGTTGTCTGCCTGGGCGGCAGCCGATTCCGACAGGTTGCCTAGATAGGAGAAGCGCCGGTAGCCCTGGCCTATGTTTTCACTGCCGAGGATATACATAAACCACACTTTGTTGTCGCGGTTCTTGTATGCGTTGTATATGAGGTCGTCGTAATAGTACTGGAGGGTGTCGAGGTTGGCCTGCAGGGCGTTTATCTGTGCCGTGGCCGTATTGATGCGGGTGCGCAGCTCCCTGATTTCGGCGTCAGCCTCGTCGACCAGTTTCTTGCGGTTGCTTACCTGCTTCTGGACTATCGTCAGCTGCTGGGTGGAAGCCTTCTGGCGGCTGATGATGTCCTTGAGCTGGTTGTCGATGAACGCTATCTCCTCTTCCAGTTTCCTTTTGGCTTCCCTTTGTGCAGAGACATCCTGGGCGGCGGCCTCCACGACGGCGGCAGCAGCGATCAACAGAATGGCCAAAAGTCTTTTCACTTTATTCGTCAGGTAAGGCCTGGGCCTGCTTGAAATATACGTTCGCCAGGTCGTTCTCTCCGAGTGTCGAGAGCACGGTGGCATAGTGTTCAAGGATGGTGCGGTTCTCCTTGCCGCCGTACAGCATCGCGTGCTTGAACATAGCCTTGGCTTCCACATCCCGTCCGACGAGGTGTAGCAACCAGGCGTAGGTGTCCACATAGGTCGGATTGTCAGGCTCCTGCTGGATGGTCTTGAGGCTCATCTGCATAGCTTTGCGTAATGTAGCGTCGGGTTTTTTGCGGGGCTGTGTATAGCCTTCGGTCAGGTAGTATGCGTAGTTGTTGAGCACGGGTGCGTGGTTGGGGTTTATACGCAGAGCCTTGTCGTAGCATTTGTATGCCTGCTTCGAGTCTCCGGCAATATGGTACAGGTCACCCATAGCGGTGTAGCTGTTGAGGGCGACGGCGCTGTCCTTAGGCGCAAGAGCCAGCATCGTACGGTAATCCTCCATCGAGCTGTCGTACTCCTTCAGCTGCCAGAACGCTATCCCGCGCAGCTGCAGGAAATCAACCGGCATATCGAAACGCTGTATGGCGGTGGTGGCGTAGGTGATGACGTTGTCCCAGTCCTGGGCGTAATAATATATGAGGCAGTGGTTGAAAGCTGCGCCCATATCGTCGGGATTGATTTCAATCAGTGAGGAATAAACGTCGAGGGCCTTGTCGATCTGCCCCGTCTGGTAGTAGTAGGCCGCCGTCAGGCCGGTGACAGTGCTGTCGGTAGGGTTCGAAAGGTACATCTCCGTCATCAGGGAGTCGACCTGGGGGGCGAACACCTGGGCGAACTGGCCGCTGCCGAGCACGTCCTGCATATACTCAACCTTGGTCTGAGGGGGTACTACGCCGCTCTTGATGAAATTACCGATGTTCTTGAAGTACATATCGTACTTGCCCTGGGCTCGGTAGATATGGGCTGCGCCATAAGATGCCTCGACGCAGTCGGGATCCATAGCCAGAGCTTCTTCGTAATAGCCGAGAGCCTCCTGCTCCTGGTAGAGGCTGCCGTAATAATCTCCCAGGATGCACGCCAGCCGGGGAGAGCGGTATTCCTTGTAGTATTGCTGCAGGAAGTCGAAGGCTTGTTTCTGCTGCCCTTTCTGCATATATATCTGCATACGGGCCATAGCCAGAGGCTCGCTCTTGCCGGTCTGGCTTTCGATGACGTCCAGCGCTTCCATAGCTTTGTCGAAATCGCCGTTCGCCATATAGACGTTCACCACATCGTAGTAGAGGGATGTCTTGCGCGGATTCTCGGCAATCAGCTCTTCAAAAAGTTTCAGGGCGCTGGCGGCATCCTTGTTGGTCATATAGTCAGACGCAAGGGCGTATTTATACCAGTAGTTGCCGGGGTCGAGGGCGATGGCTTTCTTGAAATTGGCTTCCCTCTCAAGGAAATCTTCCGAGAGTATGGCGAGATAGTAGTATGCGGCGTCGTTGTCAGGCTCTGTGCTGACAAGTTTCCGGAACATTTCATAGGCTTGCTTATTGCCTGAATTGTAGGCTTCCAGTGCGTCGAAATAAGCCTGTGACTGCGCATCGGCACAGATGCCTGCGAGCAGGAATATAAGGGCGGCAAACAGCTTTCTGATGTGTTTCATCTTCACGGACCTCCACCCGCAAAAATAATCAATCCAGCAAAAATTTACTATTCAATGCAGCATTTTGGACTAAATTTGCATCATTAATCCAGTAGCCCTGTGAAGAACACTCTCGAGTCTCTCATAGAAGGATGCAAGCAGCACGATCCGAAGGCCCAGAAGGGTCTTTATGATCTGTTGTCTCCAGCTATGCTGGCGGTGTGCTTGCGGTACATCAAAGACGCGGAGGCGGCGAAGGATACGATGCAGGACGGCTTTGTTACGTTGTTTGATAAAATATCGAGTTACAAGGGCGAAGGCTCTTTCGGAGGATGGGCGCGCAGGATATTCGTGAACACGGCGCTGATGCAGCTCCGTCGCAACGATGCGTTGAAGTTCTCCGAGAACATAGAAGATTCCCAGGCAATGCAGATGGTCCAGAGCAATACTCTCGAGAAAATCGGGGCCGATGAGATCTTCAAGCTGGTCAACTCGATGCCGGACGGTTTCCGGACGGTTTTCAACCTTTACGTAATAGAGGGCTATTCGCACGAAGAAATTGCGAAGATGCTCTCGATAACGGTAGGGGGTTCACGTTCGCAGCTCAGCAGGGCGCGTGCGTGGCTCCAGAGTAAGATTAAGACGAATGATAAATATGACTGATTCACAATTTGATCAGATTATAAGGGAGAAGCTTTCAAGCTACGAGTGCGAGGCGCCGGACGAGTCGGTGTGGGAAGGCATCGTAGCCAAGATGGCCGCCCAGCGCCGCCGGAAGGTAGTGCTGCGCTATGTATACGGCGCAGTTGCCGCTGCTGCGTGCGTGGCCCTGGGTTTGTTCCTCTTCGATGGCAGTGACGCTCCCGGTCAGCTTCAGACCGCTCCGACGGTGGCTGTAGCCGACAATGTTGTTCTCCAGGAGCTTGACACCCCTGAAGACGTTCAGGACATCCCTTCTATAGCAGACCAGATTAAAGCCCTCCGTTCAGGCAACGCCGTCGCTGAAGTGCTTCCTTCAGAGGTGGAGAAAGTTCTGGAGGCTGTTTCTGAAAAAATATCCGAGCCGGCTGCAGCCGACGAAGAAACAGTACGGCAGGAGGCCGCCGCAGGCCAGGCTTCCGAAAAGGATGCAGGCCAGTCCTCAAAGAGCGGCTACCGCACTCCTTCAGGCTCTCAACTTATGGATGACTACTATCTTTTCGAAGAAGATGAGCAAGCCCCCAAAAAGCACACACATTCAAGTATATCAATATCATCAAACGTTTCAGGGATAGCGAAGCAGGACGGCTTCATATATCAGATGGCTCCGTCCCACGCGGCTTCTGCCACAGGACGCTCCGTAGGGGCAGTGGTAGAGGAGTTGTCCGAGTCCTCATACTCTATCCCCCTGTCATTCGGTATCCAGTTCCGTTATCCCCTCGCTCCGAAGTTCTCTTTGGGTGCAGGTGTCAATTACACCTATCTGCAGCGCAGTTTCAGTGCATTGGTCAACAAGACAAAGTACGACAATGTCACCTCCCAGCTGCACTATATCGGCTTGACCGCATCAGCCTTCTACAACTTCATCGAAGGAGACAGGCTGATTGTCTACGGCCGTGCCGGCGGTGCCGTTGACAAGAGCGTATTTTCACGCTTTGTCTTCGGAGGTCAGGCTCTTGCCCAGGATGCTTCCGGAGTGCAGTGGTCTGTCAATGCAGGCGTCGGTCTGGAGTACAAGATTGCGAAACCCGTTTCGATTTTCATAGATCCTTCCGCCTCATACTATTTCGACTGCGCACAGCCGAAGAGCATCCGCACGGAGCAGCCTCTTATGTTCAGCCTCGAAGCCGGCTTGAGGTTCCATCTGTAGAAAATCGTAATTTCAACTGTATGCTACCCGACGGTCTCCGCCGGGTTGTTTTTTTGTTTCTCCGTCCAAAATGACTTAACTTCATAGGCTGAATATAATCTGACAACAGATAGCTATATGAAAGGTCAAAACAACAATATCGGGAAACTGGTCCCCATAATGTTCGCGTTCTTCTCGATGGGATTCGTGGATATGGTGGGCACGGCCACCAACTATGTTAAAGCCGACTTCAACCTGAGCGACACGATGGCCAACTTCCTGCCCTCGATGGTCTTCCTCTGGTTCTTCTTCCTTTCGGTGCCGACGAGCCTGCTGATGAACCGCATCGGTAAGAGGAAGACCGTAGTTCTCAGCCTCATAGTGACTGCGGCAGCCCTGGTGCTGCCTCTGTGCAGCTACAACTACCCGGTTATGCTGGCTTCCTTCTGCCTGCTGGGTATAGGCAACACTCTGATGCAGGTGTCTCTCAATCCTCTGATTTCCTGCGTGGTCAAAGGTGACAAGCTGGCCAGCTCCCTGACTTTCGGCCAGTTCGTCAAAGCCATCGCTTCTTTCAGCGCTCCGCTGATAGCCAGCTGGGCTGCAGTGCGTTTCGGCAACTGGAGGATATTGTACGGCGCTTTCCTTGTCATAGGTGTGATAGCCACGCTGTATGTATGGTTTACCAAAATTGAGGAGGATGCTCCTGCCGAAAAGACATCGAAATTCAAGGATGTGCTCAAACTTCTCGGTATTCCGGCCGTGCTGATGCTTTTCTTCGGCATCGTGGCTCACGTGGGCATCGATGTCGGAGTCAACACCTGCGCTCCGAAGATATTGATGGAGAGGCTGGGCATCCCGCTCACCGAAGCAGCCATCGCCACAAGTGTGTACTTCCTTTTCAGGACGATAGGCTGCCTCACCGGATCGCTCATCCTTGCCAGGTGGGAGCTTCGCAAGTTTTTCGTCCTGAGCGTTGTCCTGATGGTCCTCTCGATGGCGGGCCTGTTCATCTGCCACAGCAAGGCAGGCATCTATGTGGCTATCGCGCTGGTGGGTTACGGCAACTCCAATATGTTCTCGATGATATTCTCGAAGGCGCTGCTGTATATGCCTGAACGTCGCAACGAGATGTCCGGTCTGATGATTATGGGCCTCATAGGCGGCACTGTCTTCCCCATCCTTATGGGAGCTCTCTCCGACGTGATGGGTTCGCAGGCCGGTTCAGTGGCAGTCATCAGCCTGGGCGTGATATATATGATATTCCTTGCATACAGATTCCTTAAAACAGATAAAGAATGAGCAAAACAGAAAGGCCGGTAGTCGGAATAGGTGAGATACTGTTCGATCTGCTGCCGGGCGGTGCCCAGCTGGGAGGTGCGCCTGCAAATTTCGCATATCACGTGAGCTGCCTCGGCGGCCGTGGCGTTGCGGTAAGCGCCATAGGAAAGGATGCGCGCGGCGCAGAAGTCAAGTCCATCCTGACTTCGAAGAAACTTGAGGCGGTGCTCCCCGAGGTGGATTTTCCTACGGGAGTGGTAAAGGTGACGCTCGACGGGCGCGGAGTGCCCGAGTACACCATAATCGAGGATGTGGCCTGGGACAATGTGCCGTATACGGCCGAGATGAAGGCACTGGCCGGGAATGCCGCCGCAGTGTGCTTCGGCACTCTGGCACAGCGCAGCGCCGTCACAAGGGCGACGATAATGGACTTCATCGCGGATATGCCAGATGACAGCCTCAAGGTTTATGACATCAACCTGCGGCAGCACTATTACAGCCGTGAAATCATAGAGGATTCTCTCAAGGTGGCTGATATCCTTAAGATCAACGACGAGGAAATAGGGGTGGTGGGCGCTCTGTTCGGTATGGAAGGCGGACACGAGGCCATCTGCAGGGTGCTCATCGAGAGTTACGGCCTCCGCCTGGTGATTCTGACAAAGGGAGCAGAGGGCAGCGATGTCGTAACTATGCACGAAAAATACAGTGTTGAATGTCCAAATGTCAAAATTGCAGATACTGTCGGAGCCGGAGATTCATTCACTGCTGCATTTGTCCACGCTTATCTGAGAGGCGACCCGATAGAGGAATGCCATAAGCTTGCGAACCGCATTTCTGCTTTTGTGTGCTCCCGCAGCGGAGCGATGCCGGAGTACGAGAAGGCCTGAAAAATCTGTATTCTTCCACGCAGTTTCAGTAGTCGCCAAAAACGGCTGCCACTTTTACTTTTTGCAAGTTTTTATCGTTCCGCTCAAGCTATCTTGGCGGGAAAAAAACGATGCTTTGCAAAACTTATTGCGCAACCTGCCTGGGATTGACAGTGGTTGCGATAACGGTGGAAACCGACATTTCAAACGGAATAGGCATACAGCTGGTGGGACTGCCCGACAGTGCGGTGAAGGAGAGCCTGACGAGGGTTCTGACAGCTATCAGAAGCTATGGATATCGTATTCCGGGAAAGAAAATAGTTATCAATCTTGCCCCCGCGGACATCAAGAAGCAGGGTTCTTCGTTCGACCTTGCCATTGCGGTGACGCTGATTTGTGCCATTAAGGAAATAGAGCCGGCAAGGATGCAGGACCACCTGTTTCTGGGAGAACTCGCACTGGATGGCTCCATCAGGGATGTGCCCGGTGCTTTGCCGATTGCGGTATATGCCCGCGACAACGGCTTCAAGGGCTGCATCCTGCCCTTTGAGTCCGCAAAGGAAGCCGTGGATATCGAAGGGGTCGACGTCTATGGCGTGAGGTGCCTCGCCGATGTCCTGCGAATACTTCTTGAGGATGACGACAAAGAGTTCCTGATGCAGCGCGGAATGGCCGGTGAGGTGCAGCTGCCGGTCAAAAGTGCCGGTCCTGATTTCAAGGTGGTCAAAGGGCAGCAGCACGCCAAGCGCGGATTTGAGATTGCAGCCGCCGGCGGCCACAACATAATCCTGATAGGCAGCCCCGGCTGCGGCAAGACGCTGATGGCCAGCTGCCTGCCCTCGATCCTCCCTCCGATGGAGACAGAAGAGTCCATCGAGACCAGCAAGATATACTCAGTGGCCGGCAAGTCCATAGGAAGCTACGGATTGCTGAAGACAAGGCCGTTCCGCACCCCGCACAACAGTGCCAGCCGCGTCTCACTGCTCGGGGGAGGCCCAGACGCGCTTCCGGGTGAGATCTCTCTTGCGCATAACGGAGTTTTGTATCTGGATGAGATAGCCCAGTTCAGCAAGGTCACTCTCGATCTGCTCCGCCAGCCTCTTGAGGACGGCAGGATAGTGATCAGCCGGGCCCGCTACAGGATCGAATATCCCTGCTCGTATATGCTCGTGGCCTCAATGAATCCGTGTCCCTGCGGTTATTATGGCGACCCTTCAGGCCGCTGCCGCTGCACCCAGTCGATGGTAGACAATTATATGGCGCGGATCTCAGGGCCGCTGATGGATCGCATAGATATGCATATCTATGTGGACAGAGTTGCTGCTGACGACCTGACTGCCACACAGTTGGCGGAACCCAGCGCAGCCATAGCCGAAAGGGTCAGCCGCGCGAGGAAGGTGCAGCTGGACAGGTTCAGGAATGAGCAGGGTGTGTTCACGAACTCAAGGATGAATGCAGAGATGATGACGCGTTACTGCAAGGTCGGCAGCAGCGAGCAGGATTTCCTGTGCGCCCTTATAGATAAACTGAGCTTGTCTGCAAGAGCCTACGGCAGGGTGCTGAAACTCGCCCGCACCATCGCCGACCTTGCCGGAGAAGCGCAAATCAATATGCAGGCCATTTCAGAAGCTATCCAATACCGCAACCTCGACCGTCTGGAGAGATAACATTCTTTGCCCTTTTCGAAGGAAGTACTAAATTTGTCGAAACGCTTATTTCAATGAAGACAAAAGTTTTATTCCTCCTCGCGATTGCAGGTATCTTGTCAGTATCGTGTGAATCTCTGGAGCCTGAGGTCAGCTCTCTGAAAGAGGCTTATTCAGACAGTTTCAAGATGGGGTGTGCAATCAGCCCGTTTATGGTCAGCGGACGCAATCCCCAGGCTGTCGACCTTCTGCTGTCCCAATTCAATGCGTTGTCGCCTGACAACTGTATGAAGCCCGAGAGTCTGCATCCCGGTCCCGAAGTCTGGAACTTCGGCCCTGCGGACGCTTATGTGCAGTTCGGCAAGGAACACGGGATGTTCGTGCTCGGCCACACCCTGTGCTGGCACAACCAGACCCCCTCATTTTTCTGGGAGAGGCCGGACGGTACGCCCAAGAGCCGCGCAGAACTCGTCGAGACGCTTCGCAGCTATATAGAGACGGTTGTGACACATTTTGCCGGCAAGGTGGATGCGTGGGACGTTGTGAATGAAATAGTTGCCGAAGACGGCGGTTTCCGTGACCTGGGCTGGGTCAAGGCTTTCGGCGGCGACGGATACGAAGTGGCGAAGCTGGCCTTCCAGTTCGCCAACGAATATGCTCCTGAAGGAACAGAATTCTATTACAATGAGTTCAACGTATGGCGTCCTTCCAAGTTGCAGGGTGTCGTGAATCTTGTCCGCAGGCTGCGTGCAGACGGTCTGAAAGTTGACGGAGTCGGCATCCAGGCCCACTGGGGACTCAACTATCCCAAGAATGAATACATCGAGGAAGCTATCGACCAGCTCAGCGACCTTGGCGTCAAGGTTATGATTACCGAGCTTGACGTTGACGTTCTTCCCATATCCAAAGAAGGTCAGGTGATCGGCAAGTCCCTTCAGGATCCCCAGTATCAGCTCGAGGAGTTCGAAACGTTCCTCGATCCGTACAAGGACGGTCTGCCGGAAGAAGTCGAGGACCAGCTTGCCGCAAGATATGAGGAACTCTTCAAGATATTCTACAGTCACCGGGATGAGATAGACCGCGTCACTTTCTGGGGACTTCACGACGGGGCGTCGTGGAAGAACGGATCTCCCATCCCCGGCAGGACCAACTATCCGCTGCTGTTCAACAGAGACCTCACTCCTCACAAGGCATTGGGGGCAGTGCTTGCAGTGCCAGGAAAGTCAGAATGACAGAAAAATGTGTTTTTTTGGAAAAACCGGCATCCAGCCGGTTTTTTTATGCCCCATACTATAGGAAATGCCGATTTTTGTTGTTAAATTGCAAAGCGAATTTTTCGTTTTTCAACCCTTCTTTCTTAATACTAAACAATATGCAACACGTTCCAGCCATTTTCTGGTTTGTACCTGCTGCTTCCATCATTGCGCTTTGTTTCGCCTTTTTCTTCTACAGGTCGATGAAGCGTGAAGATGAGGGTACTGACCGTATCAAACAAGTTGCAATGTACATAAGACAAGGTGCAATGGCTTATCTGCGTCAGCAGTATAAAGTCGTAATCATCGTGTTTATATGTCTTGCGGTCTTCTTCGCCTTCCTGGCGTATGGACTCCACGTTCAGAACAACTGGGTTCCTTTCGCTTTCCTCACCGGTGGTATATTCTCCGGTCTGGCCGGTTTCTTCGGTATGAAGTCGGCGACCTATGCGTCATCACGTACCGCACACGCGGCCACGAAATCTCTTAACAAAGCCCTCACCGTCGCTTTCAGGAGCGGGGCTGTGATGGGACTCACAGTAGTCGGCCTGGGAATGCTCGATATCGCCCTGTGGTATCTCATCCTCAACCGTTTCGTCGATATAGACGGAACGCAGAAACTGATTGTCATCACCACCACTATGCTGACATTCGGTATGGGAGCTTCTACCCAGGCATTGTTCGCCCGTGTCGGCGGAGGTATTTACACAAAAGCGGCTGATGTCGGAGCCGACCTTGTGGGCAAGGTCGAAGCCGGAATCCCGGAAGATGACCCCCGAAACCCTGCAACCATAGCCGATAATGTGGGTGACAATGTCGGCGACGTCGCCGGTCTGGGAGCAGACCTTTACGAAAGTTACGTCGGTTCTGTCCTTGCCGCCGTCTCTCTCGGTGCGGCAGCCTTTGCCCCCCAGGGGGAAGGGATGCAAGTGAAGGCTGTGATGGCTCCTATGCTCATAGCAGCAATCGGAGTCTTCCTTTCAATCATCGGAATATTCCTGGTCAAGACCAAAGAGAATGCATCGATGAAGGACCTTCTCGGCTCAATCAGCCGCGGAGTGAATTTCAGTGCCGTCCTCATTGCCGCCTGCTCGTTCGTCATCCTCTATCTGCTCGGCATCCCTAACTGGTATCTGCTTGCTACCGCAGTGGTAATCGGTCTTCTCGCCGGCGTCATCATCGGAAAAGTCACCGAATATTACACTTCACATTCTTACAAGCCGACCAGGGCTATCGCCAAGAGTGCTGGTACAGGCGGATCTGCAACCGTTATTATAAACGGTATAGGAACCGGAATGATCTCTACGGCGATTCCTGTGACCGTCATCGGTGTCTCAATCATTCTGTCATACCTGTGCGCCATCAATTTCGATATCCATAATCTGCTTACCGCTACCAATGTGCAGCACGGTCTTTATGGTATCGCGATCGCTTCTGTCGGTATGCTGTCAACCCTCGGCATCACGCTGGCTACCGATGCTTACGGTCCTGTAGCCGACAATGCCGGCGGTATAGCAGAGATGTCAGGCCTTCCCGAAGAAGTCCGTCACCGCACAGACAGCCTCGATGCCCTGGGAAACACCACGGCTGCTACCGGAAAGGGCTTCGCCATCGGCTCCGCGTCAATGACCGCCCTTGCGCTTGTGGCGTCTTACCTCGAGGAAATCAAGATTGCCTTCAGTCACATCGGGCAGAACGTCCTTGAGTTTGCAGACGGCACCTCAGTGGCTTTGAGCGACGCATCCATCATAGACATTGTCAAGTACTATGACATCAGTCTGATGAATCCCATCGTCCTGGTGTGCATCTTCCTCGGCGCTATGGTGGCATTCTTTTTCAGCGGCCTTACCATCAATGCGGTGGGCCGGGCTGCTGAGAATATGGTCACTGAAGTCCGTCGCCAGTTCCGTGAGATAAAGGGCATCCTCACCGGTGAGGCTGTTCCCGATTATCAGCGCTGCGTCCAGATTTCCACCAAAGGCGCGCAGAAAGAAATGACAGTTCCGGCATTGCTTGCCATAATCATCCCCATCGTGATAGGAATCATCTTCGGCGTGGCCGGCGTTGTCGGCCTTCTCGTCGGCGGCCTGAGCACGGCGATAGTACTCGCGGTCTATATGGCCAATGCCGGCGGTGCCTGGGATAATGCCAAGAAGTACATCGAAGAGGGCAACTATGGCGGCAAAGGCTCTGAAGCGCATAAAGCTTCCGTAGTGGGAGATACTGTCGGCGATCCCTTCAAAGACACGACCGGTCCTTCGCTCGACATCCTCATCAAACTGATGTCGATGGTTTCAATCGTAGTAGCCGGCCTGGTAGTGGCCTACAGCATCTTCTGATTTCCATTCCAATAAGCAAAAGACCGCAGGCTTTGCAGCTTGCGGTCTTTTGTTTTGGAACACAGAAAAAGAATCAGTAGGCGAGCTTCTCCAGGGCTGTGGCCAACGATTCGGCGGTGATGTACGCGCCGATGACCTTTCCTTTCTTGTTTATCAGATAGAAAGTAGGGATCCAGTTGACACCGTAGTCCTTTGAGATCTGCGTCTCTTTCCATTTTACGAGTGAGCTGACCTGCGTCCATTTGAGAGAGTCGCTCTCTATGCCGCGCAGCCAGGCTTCACGCTCAGTGTCGAAAGACACTCCAAGGAATGCAACCCCCTTGGGAGCATATTTGGCGTGGAGTTTTACCAACTCTGGATTCTCCTTGCGGCAGTCGGGACACCACGAGGCCCAGAAATCAATGACGACATACCTGTCCTTGAAATCGCTGAGAGAAACGAGCTTTCCGTCCGGGGTGGGCAACTTGAATGCAGGAGCTTTCTTGCCGGCCTTGATGACGGCGCTCATATCTTGTGCAGAAAGACCGATGCAGCCGAGAAGGACGGCGGCAACGACCAGGGTAACGATGCGTTTCACGGCTAGAGTGTTTTATTTATGTCTGAAACTGCTGCAATCAGGGCGTCGATGTTCTCTTTTTTTGCGCCCATCGGCAGGCCGCCTCCTGTGCTGAGGAGCAGGCCGTGGTGGCTTCCGTTGCCGGCGATGTATTTCTCTACGATTTCCTTTGTGGCTTTGTAAACATTTTCGGGAGTGTCATTCACGAGCAGCATCGGCGGGACGTTACCCATCAGGACGACTTTGTCGCCGGCAAGTTTTCGGCTTGCGACGATGTCTTCCATATGGGTGAAGTTGAAAGCGTGTACGCCCATCTCTTCGAGGTGCGAGTAGCAGGAATTCGAAGTGAAGTCGTTGTGGAAGAAATGACGGTATCCGGGGAAGGCGTCGAACACCCTCTGCATATAGGGCTGGCAGAGAGTCTGGAAATCATCGGGGCTGAAGTATCCGCACACGTCGTCAAGAACCATAATGGCCTTGGCTGTCTTGACATTCTCCAGCTGGGCGTTCAGCCAGTCGATGACCATCTGGGTGCTCTTCTCAAGAAGGACTGACGCAGTGTCGGGATCCATCATCATAAGCATCAGCAGCTGGGTGACGGTGAACATATGGGATGCGACTGTGAAAGGGCCGCGGGCGCAGACCATATACACTTCTTCTCCCTGTGCCTCCATTATCGGCTGGTATATTCTCTGCTGGTTGAGCAGCAGCGGCATTACACCGTCGACGCGGGGGTCGGGAGTGTGGACATTCGAGAACACTTCGCGAGCCTTGTCGAGGTCCTCGGTGAGGGGCCTCAGGTGGGGGAGATTGTCGTCGTAGAAGCAGAGCGAGCAACCGAAACCGGAAGGTTCGGCGGTCATTCCGTACTCAACCCACCATCCCGGGATGAATATTGCCTCGGGAAAGTCCCTGGTGATTTTCTGGTTGTCCTCTATGAACAGCTTGGTGTTGGCATAATAATCAATGAAAGTATGCCCGCAATACCCGGGGATCCAGGGACTGTCGGCGATAAGTGCTACGGGAATCATGGAATTCTTGTGGTCCAAGGTCTCTTCAATCAGCTTTATTTGATCGGCATTCATTATAGAAAGAGATAAAGGTTGTACTAAAAGGGCGATATTTTCCCAAAGTTAATGATTTTTCTTTTGCTTTTTTGTAATTTCGAAATTCAACAACAACAATAATATCACTTATAATGGCTGAATTTTCACAATTACACGACGCAATCCTCACAGGCAATCTGAATAATGCAGTTGCCGCCACCAAAGAAGCGATTGCAGCCGGTGCCGAGCCTGCTGAACTGGTCAACAATTATATGATCAAAGCTATGGAAGATATCGGTGCGAAGTTTGAGGCAGGACAGGCTTACGTTCCCAACCTGCTGATGGCAGCCCGCGCAATGAAAGGCTCCCTCGAGCTTCTCAAGCCTATGATGCAGGGATCAGGCGTCACTTCTATGGGCAAGATAGTCATAGCTACGGTCAAAGGCGACCTGCACGACATCGGCAAAAACCTCGTGGCCTCGATGCTTGAAGGCTGCGGATTCGAAGTCATCAACCTCGGTGTTGACCAGTCCGACCAGAAGATAGTCGACGCTGTGAGCCAGCATCACCCTGACATCCTCGCGCTTTCAGCCCTGCTCACCACCACTATGGGCAATATGAAAGTCGTCATCGATGCCCTGACCGCTGCCGGCCTGCGTGACAGTGTCAAGATAATGGTCGGAGGAGCTCCCATCAGCGAGGCTTTCGCCAAGGAGATAGGCGCGGATGGTTACAGCGCCAACGCAAACGAAGCTGTAGCGCTGGCAAAATCCCTAGTCTGAGCTATGGACTTCCGCAGGATGACAATGTCGGACATTTCGCTCGACTTCTATGAAATATACCGTTCGATGGGCTATCCTGATCCGGATTTTCCTCCGGAAGATATGAAGTCCACGGTAGAAGGTCTGATTGAGAGGTTCGAGCAGATCTGTCATCCACAGTTCCATTACATCGAATCCACCGTCGAAGGCCTTTCTCCGAAGGGAATAATTATGAAAGGTCTTTCCGGCGCAGAGAAATATATCCTGTTCATCGCCACCGCAGGGATGGAGTTCCAGGAAGAAATCAACAGGATTTCCGAGGAAGGTGACATAGTCAAAATCTATGCTGCTGACCTTATCGGGAGCGAAATAGCCGAGGCCACCGTCAGAGAGTGTGTGAAAGCTGTCGAAGCTGATTATCCGGGGCAGGGTGTAAGCAATTCCTACAGTCCCGGCTATTGCGGCTGGGTGCTGTCCGACCAGCGGGAGATTTTCTCACGCTTCGAAGGGAACACCTGCGGCGTGACCCTCAATGATTCCTGCCTGATGTATCCGATCAAATCCGTGAGCGGAATCATCTCGGTCGGGGCCGGAGTAGAGAAAAGAGAATACGGCTGCGCAATCTGCGGCCGCAAGGATTGTTATAAAAACCGTTTGAAAATTAAAAAGAAATGAACGTCAACGACTGGAAGAAGGAGATATTGTCATCCCCCCGCAGGATGGCCGTTCCCGTTATGACCCATCCCGGCATTGAGATGCTCGGCCACAATGTAAAGGAAGCAGTTTGCTCCGGACAAGTTCACTTTGAAGCCGTCAAGGCTTTGTGCGGGAAGTATCCCCAGCCTGCTGCAATGACTACCATAATGGACCTCAGTGTCGAGGCCCAGGCTTTCGGCGCCAGCGTATCTTTCAGTTATGAGGCGATCCCTTCTATCGAAGGCCGCCTGGTTGAGGATGCCGCCGCCATCGAGGCTCTTGAAGTGCCGTCTCTCGAGGCCGGCAGGATTCCCGAATATCTCAAGGCTGACAAGCTCGCAACGACCTTGCCCAAACCTGTTTTTGCCGGATGCATCGGCCCGTTCTCCCTGGCAGGCCGCCTCTATGGAATGACAGAGATAATGATGGGCATATACATCGAGCCGGAGGCAATGCAGGTGCTGCTTGAGAAATGCACCGAATTCCTCCTCAAATATGTGAAGGCGATCAAAGAAACTGGATGCCCTGCAGTTCTGATGGCCGAGCCGGCTTCAGGCCTTCTGTCAAACGAAGACAACCTGATGTGGTGCACTCCGTATGTGAAGAAGATCATCGACGCCGTGCAGGATGACAGTTTCGCAGTGGTACTCCACAACTGCGGAAACACCGGCCACTGTACAGAAGCGATGGTCGCCACCGGCGCCTGGGGCTTCCATTTCGGCAACAAGATAGATATGGTCCAGGCGCTCGAAGGCTGCCCTGCCGATGCCCTTGTGTTTGGCAACGTAGACCCTGTATCTGTCTTCAAGCAGGCAAGTCCCGAAGAAATGTACAAAGTCACCTTCGAACTTCTTCAAGCAACGGCAAAATATCCTAACTTTGTGCTGTCATCCGGCTGTGATACGCCTCCCGGCGTGTCGCCCGCCAATATCGAAGCCTTCTACAAGGCTTTGGAAGACTTTAACAAAGGGAAATGAGAACAATAACCATAGGAAGCCTTGATGGGATCGACGCTGCGGCGAAGGAATTCGCCACATTGTTGGGCGAGGACAGAATAGTTGCTTTCTATGGCGGTATGGGCGCCGGCAAGACCACTTTCATCAGCGCCCTGTGCAGGTTCTTCGGCGCGGAAGATGACGTCTGCAGCCCGACGTTCACGATTGTCAATGAATATCGCGCAGCAGACGGAGACAGCATCTTCCATTTCGACTTCTACCGCATAGATTCCCTCAAGGAAGCGGTAGATATCGGATTTGAGGAATACCTCTACAGCGGCAGTCTCTGTCTGATCGAGTGGCCCGAAAAAGTTGAGGAGCTGCTCCCGGAAGAGACATTGCGAGTGCATATAACCGTCGAAGACGACTCAAGCAGGACAATTGAACTGGAAAACGATTAAAGACAAGATATTATGGGCATCAGTTTTTTACCTACACCCAAGCATAGGGTATTCCATTATGAACCCCGTTACTGGAACGAGAAAGAAGAGAAGATGAAGGAGCGCTATGCCAAGTATGGCAAGGAGTACGACCCCAAGACTCCCTGGGAGGGCAAAGGTGCTGATGAAGCAGAAGCGGGCAAAGGCGAGGTGAAAAATCATCTCAGGGACGGGTATGTGCCCGGCATCCTTATCCGCGACGCATACCGCAATGGCATAGACAGCAACCGGCGCAAGACCACCAATACCAAGCTGAGGACGATCATCATCATAATATCCCTGCTGCTGGCCGTCATTGCAGTCTACTATTTCACTATGGGAATAAACGTTCTTCTGCAGCAATAATGATAAATGTTCTGCCGGGCAATATAGCCAATCTGATAGCAGCGGGAGAAGTAGTCAACCGTCCGGCATCTGCTCTCAAAGAATTGTTGGAGAACAGCATCGATGCTGGTGCTGACGATATATCCGTGGTCGTCGAAGATTCAGGACGCACGTCCATCCGTGTCGTGGACAACGGATGCGGTATGAGCCCTGAAGACGCAAAATTGTGTTTCGAGCGGCACGCGACGTCCAAGATTGCGACGGCCGAAGATCTGGAAAGCATCATCACCTACGGATTCCGGGGTGAAGCCCTCGCTTCCATAGCGGCAGTGTCCAGGGTGACGCTTCGCACCCGCCGCCAGGAAGACGAGGTGGGGTTCGAGGTCCGTTGCTCAGAATCCAAGATAAATTATGCCGAGCCTGCCTCCACCCCCAAAGGGTGCAGCATAGAAGTCAGGGATCTTTTCTATAACACTCCCGCCCGGCGAAAGTTCCTCAAGTCTGACGCTGCGGAACTGAGGCATCTGGTGCAGGAGTTTTCCCGCGTCGTCATCGTGCACCCTTCGATTTCGTTCACTTTCATCCATAACGGGAAAACGCTCTATAACCTGCGTGCAGTCAGCAATGCAAAACAGCGCATAGTCGATTTCGGCGGAGCAAGCCTCGCCAAGGAGCTTGTGGATATTTCCGTCGAAACATCCCTGGTGAAAATCAACGGCTACGTAGGGGCTCCAGCTGAAGCCCGCAAGGTGCAGAACAACCAGTATTTCTTCGTAAACGGCCGGTATTTCCGGAGTCCGTACTTTTACAAGGCTGTCTGCAAGCCTTACGAACATCTGCTGAAAGACGGTTTTGCTCCTTCGTATTTCATATTCCTTGAAGTCGACCCTTCGACGGTCGATGTCAATATCCATCCGGCAAAGACTGAAGTCAAGTTCGAGGATGAGGCGATGATTTTCGAAATATTGAGTGTGACAGTCCGCAAGGCCCTGGGCCAGAATGCTTTCACTCCAAGTTTCGATTTTGACCAGGTGCCCTCGATAGAGTTTCCCGCGATGACAAAGGAGACGTCAGGCTACACTCCGCCTCCCAAGATCAACTACGACCCGCTTTTCGACCCGTTCGAGATGGAAAGCCGGGTGCGGGAGGATATCCCGGTGCGGGTCGGCGGAAGCAGCGTAAGTGCTCCGCAACCGGCGATAGTGTTCGGTTCCAGATATATCGCAGTGCCGGTGGACAAGGGCCTTATGGTGGTAGACATACCAAGGGCCAGGGAGCGTGTCCTCTACGAAGAGTATTTCCCCCAGCTTGCGGAAAAGCAGCCCGTTACCGAGCAGTCTCTCTATCCTCTGAGTCTCGACCTCAGCCCGGAAGACCACGATCTTACCATAGACAATGCAGACCTGTTCGGACGACTGGGCTTCGACCTGAGGGACCTCGGCCAGAATTCAATCGTCATCTACGGTCTTCCTGCCGGAATGAACACCGACAGCAAAGGTGTCGAAGAGGCGATATTGATGATAATAGATGACATCAGGCACGGCACTCTGGGAGACGATGCGGCAACAGATGCTGTCACTTTGGCACATTCAGTGGCTTTCGGAGACCAGAAAAGGGTCGATGCCGCCGGGGCACAATTGTTGGTGAAGCAGCTGCTTGACTGCCGTCAGAGCGAAACGGCTCCTTCCGGCGGCAGGACATTCACAATACTGACTGATGAAGATATAGAAAAGAAGTTATGAACAATTTCTGGAGGATGACCACGCCGGTGGTCAAAAACCTTATAATCATAAACACTATCGTGCTGCTGGGCACTATGCTGATCGGCGACAGGGCTTACGAATATCTTGCCCTTTTCCCGTTCGAATCCCCTCTTTTCAAAGGATACCAGATGGTGACCCATATGTTTATGCACGGCGGGTTCTGGCACCTGTTCTTCAATATGTATACCCTGATGATCTTCGGAACTTCTCTGGAAAGGATGTGGGGAGGCAAGAAGTTCCTCCTGTTCTATTTCGTCACAGGGCTTGGAGCGGCGCTCTGCCACAATCTCGTGCTGCACCTCCAGATAGAGCATTTTCAGGCCATAGGTGATGTTGCCAAGGCTACATCGCTGATGGCAATACCCACCGTAGGTGCGTCGGGTGCCATCTATGGCGTGCTGCTGGGATATGCGATGCTTTTTCCCAACCATATCCTCCAGCTCATCTTCCCTCCGGTTGCTATGAAGGCCAAATGGTTCGTCGTGATTTTCGGCGCAATCGAGCTTGTCACCGGCATCACCGGGATGGGCGGCAATATCGCGCACTTCGCCCATCTGGGCGGTATGCTCTTCGGCCTGCTGCTGATTCTTTACTGGAAGAAGAAAAACAGGATGTATTACTAGTCTATGCCCAGGGTACGCAAATATAAAAACGTGACAGAACCCAAGTGGGGCAAGTCAGAGAAGAAGAAACCCCGTTCCGCCCACTTCTCTTTCGGTGACTTTCTGCTGAGACTCTTTGCTCTTGCAGGGGCTGCAGCTCTGTTGCTGGCGTACGTGTCCGTGTACCTGAAACCCTCTGACCTGTCGTCGGTGCTGATGTTCTTCGGACTTTATTTCATCCCGATACTGGCCTTCAACCTGGTTGTTTTCATCGTGGCGCTGATACGGCTGCGCTACATAGCTTTCCTTTCATTTCTTGTGATGCTGCCGACACTGTTCTATGCCGACCTTTTCGTCAAGCTGGGCGGCGAAGAGACGGTTCCGGAAGGGAAGCCGTTCAAGATGCTGACATATAACGTCGGCAAGATGGAACTCTCTCTGGACAAGCAGACAGCGGCGGCAAACACTGCCAGAGTGGAAGAATTCCTCAAGCAGGAAAATCCCGACATAGTCTGCCTTCAGGAGTTTTCGATGCCCGGACTGGAAGGCTATGAGAATTTTCTCACCAAGCTGCCCAACCGCTTCCAGTATTTCGTGACCAGCAAGCCTTTGTACGGAAATGTCATCCTGAGCCGTTACCCCGTCCTTGACGGAGGCCATATCAAGTTCGAAAACAGCAGCAATATGTGCATCTGGGCCGATCTGGACATTGACGGCCAGGTGCTCAGAGTATATAACTGCCACCTGCAGTCAAATTCCATATCCTTCACCAGCCTGATTCAGCGAATGGCCACCAAAGGCGAGCTGAAATCTGAAGTGCGTGAGGTGCACGACAAACTCAGAGGTTCAAACAAGGTCCGTGCGCAGCAGGTGGAAGACATCCTTGCGCATTGCAGCCAGTGTGAGTACCCGGTGATAATCTGCGGAGATTTCAACGACACTCCGGTTTCTCATACATACTATAAGCTCCATAAGGGGCGCAAGGACAGTTTTGCGGAGGCTGGAGAAGGCTTCGGAGCGAGCTACGCATATTTCTGGCCTTTCTTGAGGATTGATTATATCTTGTTCCCCAAGGAGTACAGCGCATACAGGAACGAGATTAAAAGGGAAAAGTATTCAGACCACTATCCGGTCATTACGCATATTTACAGATAAATTATGGAAGAAGATCTCAAACAGGAAATTGATGCCGCCGTCAAGGTTCTCAAGGAAGGGGGCGTGATATTGTATCCTACCGATACGGTCTGGGGCATCGGCTGTGATGCCGCCGACAAAGATGCGGTAGCGAGAGTTTTTGAAATCAAGCAGCGCAGTGACGCCAAGAGCCTTATAACCCTTGTCGCAGACGCAGATATGATAGGCCGTTATGTCAAAGTAATACCTCAGATGGCCATAGAGCTGATCGAGGTTAATGACAAGCCGATGACCATCATATATCCCGGCGCTATGGGCCTGGCGGAGAATGTCGTGGCCGAGGACGGAAGTGTCGGCATCAGGATTCCCCAAAGTGAATTCTGCAGGCAGCTCTGCCGCCGTTTCGCAGGTGCAATAGTTTCTACTTCCGCCAATATATCGGGAGAAGACGCTCCGGCATCGTTTGAAGACATCAACGCAGCCATCCTTGACGAAGTCGACCATATTGTAGATCCCTGCTATGAGGAAGGCGCTACGGGTGTCTCTTCGCAGATAATCAAAGTCGGACTGGACGGCGAAGTCAAGGTCATCAGGGAATAACACAGGGACTATGGAACTCTTCTACTCTAGGGATATTGCAACTGGCGGCCGCACGCTCGACCAGGAGGAGAGCAACCACTGCATAAGGGTGCTCAGGCACGTCGCTGGAGACATCATCCACATCGTCGACGGCCGCGGCAGTATGTATGAGTGCCGCATCGATGACGCCAACGCCAAGGCAGTGGGATTCACAGTCCTGAAAGTTGAAGAGTCTTACGGCTCCCATCCCTATGAACTGTGGATGGCAGTAGCTCCCCCTAAGAACATAGACCGTTTCGAATGGTTTGCCGAGAAGGCGACGGAAATAGCGGTAGACAGGATTACTCCGTTGTTCGGAGATTATTCGGAGCGGAAGGTTTTCAAGAAGGAACGTTGTGAGCGCATAGTAGTATCTGCCGCGAAGCAGTCTCACAAGGGTGCGGTGCCCCGGGTAGATGATGCGGTGAAGGTCAAGGATTTCCTTTGCAACCCGTTTGATGCGGATGTGTCGAAGTTCATCTGCTACTGCGACGATACGGAGTTCCTCGGCGTAAAGAAAATTGCAATCAGTGAAGCTTTGGCTCAAGCCGGTAGTGACAGATACGCGATAATGATTGGCCCGGAGGGTGACTTCAGCCGGGAAGAGATGCGCCTGGCAGTGGAGAAGGGCTGGCAGCCGATCTCCCTGGGTACATCGAGGCTGCGTATCGAGACAGCGGCACTCACGGCAGTGGCGGCGATATATCTGAATTACATTTAACATTTGAATCATTATGAGCAGTTTCAGAATTGGCAACGGTTATGACGTACACGTGCTTGCGACTGGATATCGCCTTGTTCTCGGCGGAGTGGAGATTCCGAACCCGAAAGGGTGTGTGGCTCATTCAGACGGAGATGTGATATTGCACGCTTTGTGCGATGCTATGCTCGGGGCCGTGGCCCTGGGAGACATCGGCCATCATTTCCCCGATACGGACCCGCAGTATTCCAACATCGACAGTTCCATCCTGCTGGAAAGGGTGGCGGCTCTTGTGGCTGCTGAAGGGTACCGGCTTGCTAATGCAGACATTACGCTGCTGCTCCAGAAGCCCAAGATAGCTCCTTATATCCAGCAGATGAGAGAGAAAATAGCCTCTGTCCTCAAGGTCGGCAAGGATTGTATCTCTGTCAAGGCGACCACTACCGAGAAGCTCGGATTTGTGGGAAGAGAAGAAGGAGTTGCATCTTATGCAACAGTTTTGTTGGAGAAACAATAATTTTTTATACCTTTGCGGACGCTCTTGAGGTATGGTGTAATGGCAGCACAAGAGATTCTGGTCCTCTTAGTGGCGGTTCGAGCCCGTCTACCTCAACAAAAAAAGCAATCGGCATCTGCCGGTTGCTTTTTTTGTTGAGGTAGTTTTTCACCCCCTGTCGCTGCGCGACATCCCCCTCTTTGTTACTGGGGCCCTGCCCCAAACCCCGCCGCTACGGCCTGCTATCAGCACATACCTCGCCTCACGGCCTTCGCTAGCGCCTGCAGGCGCCTTGTCCTGTTCTCCGTACACATCGCACAATGCGCCACGGCGCTGAAGCGCCCTGTTAGTAATTTTGAATTCAGTTTCTCCGGAAAAATTGCTAACTTCAAACATCAAAAAAAACTACCGTATGAAGGCTTTTAACCGTTATATACTATATCTGGCCTGCTTGTACGCTGTTCTTGCGGCTGGATGTACTCCCCGAAGCGAGAAAGAAATAATCTCTGCGTTTGACAATCCTCCGCAGGAAGCCAAGCCGGTAATGATCTGGCAGTGGATGGACGGCTGGGTCACCAAAGAGGGCATCACTCACGATCTTGAAGCATACGCGGCAGCTGGACTCGGCGGTGTGCAGAACTTTCAGGTAGGAGGCCCCGAGCAGACAGAATTCCTGTACGAAAAGAATCCGATCGCTTCCCCGGAGTGGAAGGAACTTATGCGCTTCGCTATGCAGGAATGCGCACGCCTGGGGCTTACTTTCGGCACTCATAACTGCCCCGGCTGGTCATCGAGCGCTTATGTCGACATTACACCTGAATATGCGATGCAGGCTCTGGTCTGGACGGCAACAAAGGTACAGGCCGCTCAGACTGGCGTGCGCCTGGCGCAGCCGGAAACAAATCTGGATTTCTACCGGGACATCTGCGTGCTGGCCGTGCCGGATGGCAAGACCGCTGTAGCGACAGCAGACGTTGTGGACCTTACGGGAAAGATGGACTCGTCTGGAAGGCTTGACTGGGCGCCGGAGAGCGGACGCTGGACTATCCTGCGTTTCGGTTATACTCCGTCCGGAAGGCGGAATGCCTCCACATCCCCCGCATCCGGTGCAGGCCTTGAGTGCGACAAAATGAGTCGTGAAGCAGTGCACCGTTTCTTTGAAGGTTATCCCACGATGATTCTTGAAATAGCAGGTGAACTGGCCGGGAAGACTCTGGTGAATTTCGAGATTGACAGTTATGAGCAGCACAGCCAGAACTGGACTCCGCGTATGGAGGAGGAGTTCGCCGCACATCGCGGCTATGCGCTGCGCAGCTGGCTGCCTGCGCTCGCCGGAATCCCGATGGAGGGCAAGGAACAGTTCGAGGAAGACTGGAAGGCCACTATCGAGGACCTCTTCGCCGAGAACTATTACGCATATATGTCTGAACTGGTGAAACAGACTCCCGGTATGAGGCTTCTGATCCAGCCCTACGGAGACCCGCTCAATCCGGAAAAGGTCGCAATGCAGGATGAGGATTTCATACTCTGCGGCGAGTTCTGGACCAACCCTCCTACCTGGGGCGGACGCAGCATCTACCAGATATCCGAACTGGCTCATAAGATGGGCCGCCGCGAGGTCTATGCCGAAGGTTTCACCTGCTGGCCGCTGAATGCCTGGGAAGATGATCCCTTCAGTCTCAAGGTGATGGCCGACAAGGTGTTCTGCGTAGGAATCAACCGGCTGATGCTGCACGCCGGCGCAGCCAATCCCTGGCCGTGGGCAGAACCCGGTATGACCTTCGGCCAGTGGGGCACGCAGTTCACTCCCGGCAGCACCTGGTGGAAGGCTGGCGGGGCAAAAGCTCTCTTCAACTATTTTGCAAAGTGCCAGGCTTTGCTTCAGCGGGGAGATTTCGTCGACAATCAGGTCGAAGGAGACATCCTTTGGATCCATCGCCGCGACGCGGACATAGATATCTATTTCGTTTCCAACCAGGATGCCGAAAAGGCAGTGACGGCAGACCTGCCGTTCATAAAGGGACTGGTGTTGGATCCGGGCGGCTCTGAGTTCGTCGTCCTGCACGGCGACAAACGGCTGCCTGTGACTCTCAATCCGGGCGGAGCGCCTTCATCCCTGGCGCTCACTCCCCGACAGACGCTCGAAGGTCCCTGGACAGTGAACTTCCCCGAAGGACTCGGAGCACCCGCTCAGATATCTATGGAAAGTCTTACGGACTGGAAGGACAACCCTGAGCCTGGAGTGAAGTATTTCTCCGGCACTGCAACCTACCACAAGACATTCCAGGCAACAAAGCCTTCACGGGGACAAAAGACCTTCCTTGACCTCGGTGAGGTGCACAATCTGGCTGAAGTCTTCATCAACGGCGTTTCGTGCGGACTGTTGTGGCGTCCGCCATTCGTGGCTGATGTAAGCGCTGCGCTGAAGGATGGGGACAATGAACTGGAAATCCGTGTCACCAATCTATGGGTAAACCGTATGATCGGGGATGAATTCGAACCTGACGACATTGTCTGGGGTGAACCTTTCAGGTATTCCCACGCTCCGGGCAGTCCGATGGTGGGCAGTATGATGAAGGAAGTTCCGCAGTGGCTTGAAAACAATCAGCCCCGCCCTTCACAAGGACGCCACGCCATCGTCAATTTCAAGTTTTTCAGCCGTTACGCTCCGCTTCAGCCTTCCGGACTGATGGGTCCTGTGAGGTTAATGTCTTTGAATTAAAAAGCGAATGCAATGAAATATCGTAGTATTGTTCTTTCTGTAGCAATTCTTTCAATCTTGTGCGCCTGCAGCAGAGGTGCATTCATAATTGACGGGAACTCACGGGTGACAGTCTCGGTCGGTATTGACGATCCGGTCGTCGGGACTGCCTTGGAAATCTTCTCCGGAGACATATCCAATGTCCTTTCAGCAACCTGCAGCGAAGCGGGTCAGGATGCACAGATCCTGGTGGTCAGTGCCGACGACCCTGCGTTTGCTTCAGATCCTGATGTGGCTTCCGTAGCAGGCTTGCACGAGGCTTTCCTAATGAAAGTCCTGCCTTCAGGCCAGCTGCTGATCGCGGGCAGTGACGGCCACGGCGCAGCTTACGCCCTTATGGAACTCTCCCGGATGCTTGGCGTTTCGCCGTGGGAATGGTGGGCTGACTGCAGCCCTGGCGTGAAGTCGCAGTTCGTTCTGAAAAAGGACTTCAAAGTGACCCACGCGCCTTCAGTGGCATATCGTGGCATCTTTATCAATGATGAAGATTTTGCCTTCATACCGTGGGTGACCGGTAATCTGGAGCCGACAGACATACCCGGCAGGATCGGTCCGCAGACCCATTCCAGGATTTTCGAATTGTTGCTGAGACTTCGTGCCAACACATTCTGGCCGGCTATGCACGGCTGTTCAGTCCCGTTTTTCCTGACGGAAGAAAACCGTGAGGTGGCGAGGAAGTATGGAATCTACATCGGCACCTCCCACTGCGAACCTATGGCCAGCAACGCCAACGGTGAATGGCAGGTGAGGGGTAAAGGGGAGTACAACTTCATAACCAATCGTGACAACGTGATGGATTTCTGGACAGACAGGGTAGAGGCTGTTAAGGATCAGGAGATAATCTACACCCTCGGAATGAGGGGCATCCACGACGGACCGATGAGCGGTGCGACCACTCCTGAGGAACAGAAATCGGCTCTCGCAGAAGTAATTGCCGCCCAGAGAGCGCTTCTGGCAGACAGAGTCGATGCCGATGTAACTCGTATTCCCCAGGTCTTCATCCCTTACAAGGAGGTTCTGGATGCATATGAAGCAGGGTTGGAAGTCCCTGACGACGTGACCCTGATGTGGTGCGACGACAATTACGGATATATCCGGCACTTCCCGACTCAGCAGGAAAGGGAGCGTGCCGGCGGCAACGGCATCTACTATCACGTTTCCTACTGGGGCCGTCCTCACGACTACCTCTGGCTCGGTACGTTCTCTCCTGCGCTGCTTTACCAGCAGATGGGACTGGCTTTCGACAAGGGTATCCGCAAGATGTGGATTCTCAATGTAGGTGATATCAAGCCCGAAGAATATCAGATCGAACTGTTTATGGATATGGCCTGGGATATGGACTCAGTCCGCAAGGAAGGCTGGGAGGCGCACTGCCGTGCCTTTCTGGAGAGGGAATTCGGTGCCGGAATAGCATCCGCAGCCTTGCCTGTGATGATGGAACATTACCGTCTGGCATACATCCGCAAGCCTGAATTTATGGGGGCGACGAGAGAAGAGGAACGTGACCCGGCCTACCGTATCGTCAAGGACCTGCCCTGGGGCGAGGCGACTATCCGTAAAAGGCTGGAGGACTATGCCTCGCTTTATGCTCAGGCCGAAGCCCTTGGAAAAAAGATTGCGCCTGAGCGGCAGACGGCATTCTACCATCTGGTACAGTATCCGGTCCAGGCAGCGGCCAAGATGAATGAGAAGGCTTTGAAAGCACAGCTTGCCAGACACAATATGGCTGACTGGTCTGAGGCAGATGCGGCGTACGACGCAATACAGGATCTGACGGCCCGCTACAATAAGGGCAAATGGGACGGAATGATGAATGCTGCGCCCAGAAGACTGCCTGTTTTTGCACGCTTTCCCCACGAAAACTCTGCAACGGCTCTGGCTGCGGAACCTCTGGTGGAGGTGCAGCTGGACGGATGTGATGCCAGAGGAGCCGTCCAGCCCTGCGAAGGACTCGGGCATAACGGGCGTGCTGCGATGCTGCCCGTCGGCAAGCCTGTGACGTTCAAATTCAAGTCATCAGACGATGCAGTGCTTCTCTCCTTGAGGATGGTGCCTTCCCATCCGGTGTCCGGGACCCAGTTGAGGCTGACCCTTTCAGTGGATGGCTCGCAAGAAACGACGTTCTCTTATGAGACTTACGGCCGCAGCGAGGAATGGAAAGAAAACGTGCTGAACAACCAGGCCGTGCGGGATACCATCGTGCCGCTGTCCGGCTCCGGAAAACATACCCTGACCATCACGGCTCTGGACGAGGGAGAAATCCTCGACAGGATTCTGATTTGCGCAAAATAACACTTATATTTGTAGAAACGCACCATATCTGTAAGGATCAACTTTATTTATTATGAAAACTCCGAAATACATCTTCCCTTCTGATTATATGGCAGACCCGTCTGTGCACGTATTTGACGGCAGACTCTATGTCTATCCCTCACACGACTGGGATTCAGGCGTGCCCGAGGACGATCTCGGCAACCATTTCAATATGAAAGATTATCACGTGCTCAGCACTGACGACGTGGAAAACGGCGAATTCAAGGATCACGGTGTAATCTTGAAACTGGAAGACATTCCCTGGGCAAAATGCCACCTTTGGGACTGCGACATCGCCAAGAAGGGTGACAAGTACTACCTCTACTTCCCGGCAAAGGACAAGACCCACATCTTCCGCTGCGGTGTTGCCGTGGCCGACAGTCCCGTAGGTCCGTTCATTCCCCAGCCCGACCCGGTAAGGGGCTCTTACAGCATCGACTACTGCATACTGGAAGACAAAGGCGAGTACTATTTCTATTTCGGAGGAATCTGGGGAGGTCAGCTGCAGCGCTACCGCAACAACGACGCCATCGAGCCTATCAAGCTTCCGGCCGACGACGAGCCGGCTCTCTGCCCCAAGATTGCAAAGCTTTCCGACGATATGCTGCAGTTCGCCGAGGCTCCCCGCGACGTGCAGATCCTGGATGCTGACGGCAATCCTCTCAAGCACGGCGACCCTCACCGCTTCTTTGAGGCCACCTGGGTCCATAAATACAATGGAAAATACTATCTCTCATACTCAACCGGAGACACCCACTTCCTCTGCTATGCCATAGGTGACAATCCTTACGGTCCCTTCACATATCAGGGAGTCATCCTCACCCCTGTAGTAGGCTGGACTACCCACCACTGCATCGTGGAGTTCAAGGGCAAATGGTACCTCTTCCATCACGACTGCGTTCCGAGCAACGGTGTGACGTGGCTCCGCAGCCTCAAGGTGGTCGAGCTCGAGTACGAACCTGACGGCCGCATCAAGACCATCAAGGGTACAGCCGACGTATAACAAGCCTGCAGCCGGGGATGTCAGGCTGACTTGCGATAGTCGATATAGGAAACGATATCGTTGATCGTCGTGAAGTTTTTGAGGTCACCGTTCGGAATGGAAATTCCGAAGCGGTCCTCTATGCTGCCAACCATTTCTATGAATACGAATGAATCCACACCGGCAGTAGCCTTGAAAGATTTGTCGGTCTCGATTTCTTCCACAGGATAGTCTACATAATCCTGTATGATATCCAGTAATTGAGTTTTAGTATCCATTATCACATAAGGTTCAGACCGTTTCCGGAGCATTTCGAAGGCAGCTGTGTACGCTTGATCTTACGGGTCGATGTCTTCTCATATCCGGTGTCCGGCAGTTCAACATATTCTATTCTCTTGTAATCGGGCAGTTCCGCATTGACCTTTTCCATATCTGCAACTATTGCGGTATGGTCGGCGCGGCGTTCGGCGTCGCTGATATACAGTCCGGCGCAGAGGACCTCGCGGGGAGCGTGTCCCGAATTATATTCACATTGGTAGACGACGATGTCGTCGGCATAATCGATGTGTTTCTCGATAACGTTCTCCACTTCTTCGGGGCATACGTTTTTGCCGTTCTGAAGGACTATGGTGTTCTTCTTGCGGCCCATAA
Organism: uncultured Bacteroidales bacterium; assembly: GCA_947169015.1. Taxonomy (GTDB): domain Bacteria; phylum Bacteroidota; class Bacteroidia; order Bacteroidales; family UBA932; genus Equibacterium. The sequence continues at coordinate 86,659 of CAMVOD010000001.1, forward strand.
GGAAGATGCGGCCCTCGCTGTCGATGCGGGCGCTGTCGCCGGTATTGAAGAATCCGTCCTTTCCGAACACTGCTGCGGTTGCCTCAGGGTCTTTGTAATATCCTTTGGCCACGCTCTTGCCCTTAACGCAAAGTTCACCGATGCCGTTTTCGTCGACATTGGCCAGCCGTACCTCCAGTCCGGGACATTGGCGGCCGACGCTCAGGTGTTCCTTGAGGGTATCGGAATTCATAGAGATCAGCGGGCCGCACTCGGTGATGCCATAGCCGTTCTGAATGCCGATGCCAAGGTCGTTCAGCCCTTTGATGACGACGGGGTTGAGCATAGAGCCGCCGCAGACGAGCATCACAAGGCGGCCGCCGAACGGCTCATATACATCCTTGAACAATTCGTGCGTCTTGTCTATTCCGAACTTGCGGAGCAGGTTGCAGAGCTTGATGCCCTTGCGGAGCTTCTCGTCCTTGCCGGCCTTCTTGGCGGCAGCCCAGATGTTGCGGTAGAAAGCGGTGGCTATCATCGGCACGACGGTCACGATATCAGGCTGGAAGAACTTGATATTCGTCATCATATTGCGCATATTGTCGTTGATGTAGGTCAGTCTGCCGCAGCCTATACGGGTCATAATATGTGTGTTGATCTCTGTCGCGTGGTGCATCGGCAGCACGCTCATCGAAGTCTGCTCGCCGACTGTGTGGATGACGTCCATACAGTTGATCATATTGGCAGTCAGGTTGGCATTCGTCAGTACGACGGCCTTGTTGGCGCCTGTGGTGCCGCTGGTAAACAGTATCTTCGCGGGAGCGTCCAGGTCGAGGTCGATGTTGCGGTATACGCTGTCCTTTTTCAGCGCCGCTCCGGCAGCTACAAGTTCTTCATAGAAGGGATAGCCTTCGACCTTGCGGTCGATGGTGATGATTGTCTTAAGTTTCCCGCTGGCAGAGCGGGCCTTCTCCAGGCGGTCGAGATGGCCGGCGCCGCATATGACTGCGGTTGCATCGCATTTGTCCAGCAATGTTTCCAGCAGTTCCTGAGGGGCGTTGACATCAATAGGGGTGACGACTCCGACTCCGGAAGATATAGTGATGTCTGCTATGACGTATCTGGCGCAGTTGTCGCTGACGATGGCTACGTGCGCTCCGGCAAGTCCTGCTGCGAGCATTCCGTCGCCGAGGTTCATCACCTCCTCATACAAGTCGTGGCAGGTGTGATACCTGATTTCCTTGTTTTTGTCGAGTTCCGCCAGTACAAGTTTGTCGGGGATTATGCTGTTGATACGCTCCAGCATATCGCGGATACTGCGGTAATCTCCGTCGCGGAGGAGGAAATTTGCCTGTATTTCGCGCTCTGAAAGCAGTTTTTTCATAAGATATCAGAAAGCTTAGTTTTAGGGTTTGCCAGAACTGCCTCTATGACGTGTATATAGCAGTTATGGAATTCGATGAGTTGTTCCGGAGTCACCATACGGGTCTGGACGTCGTAGGAGACTTGTATCTCGTCGGTGTTAACGTCGTGGATCAGTGCCATATATGTGACAAGGGCGCCTTTGCCGTTGCTGTAGACCTGCATAGTGACACCTTCGGGCGTCGCCATAGGTATGAACGAGAAGCAGAAATTGGTGATCTGGCTCAACATCGAGTATTTCCATAACTTGTGCTGCATCGCCTCTACTTCCAGATATGACAGACGGGTATGCCTGTACAACTCGTTCTGGTCTGCGTAGAAATCTGCGATGTTCTCGTTGAATGAACGGGAGTAATCCACTGTTGTATAAACACTGAGGCTCTGGACTTTGGTGCCGGCAGCCCGACGGTCCGCAACAGTGCCCCGGCAGTTGAGGAGTTCAAGCGGGAGCTGATAGGGCGCGCGGCCGTTTTTCAGGGACGCTGCTATGGCGCAGGTGTAGAAGAAGAACGAATTCATCGTTACGGAATTTTCTTCACACCATTTCTGGGCCAGCCGGGAGATGGCTGCAGGGATGACGAAACGGTATCCCTGAGTGTCGCAGCGTATCATCAGATAGGGAAGCGCTATGTTGCCTTTGCGTTTGAACTTGAGCCAGCGGTCATTGGCGTCACCGTGGATTCCGCAGTACATAGGCGCCTTGCTGTGGCGGTTCTCATAGTAGTCCTTGAAGAATTCGTAATCTTTCTTGGTGGCTGCTTCGTCGGCGCGGTACTCATTGTCTTTCTTCAGCACAGTTTCAAAGCTTCCGGGGGCTGCAGGGAGTTCAGTGCCGTTGCGCAGTGCGTTGTATATGCCCATAAGGTCGTTTACTAGCACTCCGATGCCGTAGGTGTCCGCCACCATATGGCTTATCTTGAAAAGAATCATTTCGGCCCCGGACGGATCGGTGACATACACGGGTTCGAGCACGCGGCCTTTGAAGGCGTCGGTGGGTTTTTTACGGAAACGCTTCATATACGCATCCATTGAGCTTACGCTGTCGAACCTGACAACGGGGATGTCGCCTGTCTTGCGCTCTGCGTCAATGGTCTGAAGGGTTTCCTTCCCTTTTTTGAAGAAACGGATACGCAAGCAGTCGTTGCGCTCTATGAGCAGATTGATCGAACGTGTCATCAGCTCCTTGTCGAAGCCTCCGTCTATGGTCAGGGAGAACAATATGTTCAGCACGCGCTTGAACAGCGAGTATTTTGTCTGCAGGTCGATGATGTCCTGCGAGTAGTTGAATTTCAATTCCATTTGTTCTTGAGTTTTACCAATTCCATATAATCCTGCCTGTCGACAGGAGTTTTTTCTGTCCTGGAGTTATATTTTGACTCTGCGTACCGGATGATTGCCCGCGCTTCTTCCCTGTCGGAAAGCACTTTCTGTGATGAGTCCAGCCACGGGACTGAAGCGTTGCCTTCGAAGTATGCGTATTTTGCCGTATTGGATTTGGCCCCGGCTGCGTATTTTTCCCTGTTGGATTTGATCATCTTCTCGCGGTCGGCGGCGTCTTTGTTCCGGTCATAGAGGAGGTTTGCCAGCCATAGAAGAGTTGAAATCCTTATTTCGTCCTTGGGGATTTTCAAGGCGGCCATATAGGCATAGCTTATTCCGGCGTCGTCTGACTTGAGGGGGTGCGGGATGTATACTTGTGACAGGGCCTCCCAGGCTTCCGAGTAATCTGTCCGTCCCAGTTTGTCCAGAATGGTTTCCAGATCCGAAAGTATCTGGCTGGATGCGGCTGCTTGCTGGGGCAGCGGCCTGGTCTGGCAGTCGCGGCCGCGGTTGGCGCTGCGCCACATATAACATTTATAATTGGAGGGATCGGCAACTATGCCCTGGTCTGCTGCGGCAATGCCTTGGGCGAACAGACTGCGCTTGGCGTCCTTGCCCTCAGCTGCATCGCCGAGCATCAGATATGCTCTTGCAAGGCGCCAGTACACCTCAGCTTTCTCTTTGCTGTCGGTTGCTGCAGGCAGCATCTTCTGCAGTTCGTCGAGACTTGCCTTGTAGTCTGCCTTGTGCGAAAACAGATAGTCCGCATTGGAGAAGTTCAGGGCAAGCAGCACTATGGCCATAATTGTTTTCACGGTGGCAAAATTAGCCTTAGAGCACTGCTTGCTTATAAAGATTTGGCGGAAAAGCGCAATACTGTGATAAAAATATTATATTTGGGGCGAATTGCAGACAATTGGGACGAAATGAGCGCATCAAAGCAAGTCACCACAAACTCGTTAAAGCTGCCCGAGCTGTATGGGAAGTTTACCACGCATCTGTGGTATATGCTGTTCCCGGCTCTCTTTTTCTTTACTTTTATCGTAGTATACAGGCCTTTCGGCAGCGAAGAGATGCTGGATATGGGCCGTTCCCTGTTCTTTTTCAACACTGCCATAATGATGTGCATCGTGCTTGTCACGACGATTCTGACCAGGCTTGTGTATTTCCTGCTCTACAGGTTCGTCAACCATACCTGGTGGGAGTTTGCCGGCTTCTGTATGCTGGAAATGGTCATCATTACCTACTTCCTTGCGCTTTATCTGTTCCTGATGCGCCACGACGGCCGCATTTATTTCGAATATGTGGGTCTGTGCACGCAGTATTCTTTCCTTGTACTGCTGTTCCCCTATTTCGGGATAACCATAGTGTGCGCACTGGTCGGAAAAAGAGAGTCCAATATCGCGGAACAGAAGGGGCTTATCCGTTTCAGTGATACTTCCCGTCAGGTCAAGGCCGTGCTGGACAACAAGTCCATTTTGTATATAGAGGCGAAGGACAACTACGTCATCATCTATTATCTCGACAACGGCAAGGTCAAGAACTACCAGTTGCGCAATACGATGAATGCGATAGCTCCTCTGGTGGAACCTTATAATATTTTCCGCTGTCAGCGGTCCTACTACGTCAACCTGTCTCACATCAACGCGCTGCGCAAGGACCCCAACGAGATGATCAGCGCCGAACTCGACGCTGACAACATCGTCGTTCCTGTCTCCCGCAAACTCTACCGCGAACTCTCAGCGAAACTGTAGGGAGGCAGTTGGTGTAGACCCCTCGTCCAAGTCATCAGAATCCGAAACCGCCGCCGAAACCGCCGCCGAAACCATCACCGCCGAAGTTGGCGCTCATCTTATTGAAATTGATGGCGAATTCCTGTTCCATACGAAGGCGTTGCTCGGTTTCATAGTGTCTTTTGTCCTTTTTCCAGGCCTTCAGTTGTTTCTTGTCCAGGATAGTCTGGAGAGCAGTTTCATATTTATCCTGATTCTCCTCCATCTGAACCATCAGGTCCTCCATATCTGCCATCATCGACATCATACTCTGGAAATCCTCGTCAGACATCTTTGAGGGGGCGAATTCAGCAGTGCGTGCTTCCTGCCCGCTACCATCGGCATCCTGCTCAGCCGCTTTGAATTCGTCGGGAACAACTACGGGGTATTTAATCTTGCCGAGGTAAATCTTGTTGAGTTTGAGCAAGCGTGACGCCTGCTCTTCGTCAAGACCGTATGCGGCTGCCATCTGGTCTGTCTGGGAAGATATTGCCTGATCTGAAAGTTCCTGGGGAGCGGGTATGTTCATACCTGCGGGCATCTGCGCATTCGTTACAAACGGAAGAGAAATAAGAGCGAGAATCAAAAATACTTTTTTCATGGTAATAATTTTTATATCTATTGTTTCATTTCGTTTGCTATAATAGACAAGCGCCTGTGCCGAAAGTTTAAACAAATGCAAAAAAAGAGGCACTCGCAGATGCAAGTGCCTCTATTTCGGGTAGCGGGACCCAGGATTGAACTGGGGACCTCATGATTATGAATCATGCGCTCTAACCAGCTGAGCTATCCCGCCATCATATATATCCGCCGAAGCGGACGACAAAAGTAGATAAAAAACTGTAATACGCAAAATTATTTTGTCCCGACGCTCAGGCCGTTCTGCTCGAGAAGGGCTTCGGGGCGCGGGTCGCGACCTCTGAATTTGCGGTACAGGACATCTGCATCCTCGAGATTGCCTTTGGAGAGGATGTTTTCCCTGAAGGACGCGGCGGCCTCCTTGTTGAAGATGCCCTTCTCCTTGAAAAGGGAGAATGCGTCTGCTTCCAGCACTTCCGCCCATTTGTAAGAATAGTATCCGGCGGAGTATCCTCCGGAGAATATATGCGTGAACTGGGGGGATATGGCTGTGCCTTCGATGACGGGCAGCACTTCTGCTGCGGCGAGTATCCTGTGCTCGAAGTCTGCGGCGCTTTCTTCGGGGGTGCACTGTGCGGTGTACCACGCCATATCAAGGGTGCCGAAGCGCAACTGGCGCACGAAGGCGTAGCCTGCCTGGAAGTTCTTGGCGGCCACGAGTTTGTCTATCAAGTCCTGGGGAATGGCATCCCCGGTTCTGTAGTGCCTTGCGAATGAGTTGAGCCACTGGGGTTCATAGCCCCAGTTTTCCATAAACTGTGAGGGAAGTTCCACGAAATCTCTTGCCACTGCGGTGCCGGTGAGTGAGGCGTATGAGCCTTCTGCCAGCAGGCCGTGCAGGCAGTGGCCGAATTCGTGAAGGAAGGTCGTGACTTCATAGTGGGTCAGCAGCGAGGGGGTGTCTCCGGCCGGTTTTGAAAAGTTCGTGACCAGCTGGACCAGCGGTCTGGTCTCGACGCCGTCTCTGATGCTCAGGTCGCGGAAGGAGGTCATCCAGGCGCCGCCGCGTTTGCTTTCGCGGGGGAAGAAATCCATATAGAGCAGACCCAGGTGCCGGTCGCCGTCCTTGACTTCGTAGACCTGGACGTCGGGGTGGTAGACGGGTATGTCTCCGCGGCGGATGAATGACAGTCCGTAGAGTGTTCCGGCAAGGCCGAATATGGCATCCCGGACGGCTTCGAGCTGGAAATAAGGCTTGAGAAGTTCGTCATTTACTGAATATTTCTCCGTGCGCAGTTTTTCTCCCCAGTAGCTGAAATCCCAGGGCATCAGCCGGCCTTCGAATCCGTTGGCTTCGGCGTAGGCCTGCAGCTCAGCTATCTCTTTGCGGGCGAACGGCAGGCATTTGGCCATCATATCGGCGATGAAGTCGTTCACGGTCTCTTTTGTCTTTGCCATCCTGTCCTCGATGGCATAGTCGGCGTATGTCCCATAGCCCAGCATCTGCGCCCTGCGCATATTCAGGTCCACTATCTGATGTATGTTGGCGTCGTTGTCGAAGTTGTCTGCTATGCAGCGGGAGCTGTAGGCTCTCCACAGTTTTTCGCGAAGGTCGCGCTTTGAACTGTACTGCATAAAGGGCATAAATGAGGGACGGTCCAGGGTGAAGACCCAGCCTGTCTTGCCGCGGCTTGCAGCTTCGGCTGCCGCTGATTCTTTAACGAAGTCGGGCAGGCCGGCTGTCTGGGCTTCGTCAGTCAGGTCGAGAGTATATGCGTTGGTGGCTCCGAGGACGTTCTTGCCGAAGCGCAGGGATGCGAGCGAGAGTTCTTCCGACATCTTGCTGAATGTCTGTTTGTCTTCTGTCGGGAGGTTGGCGCCGTTGCGGGCGTAAGCCTTGTAGGTTTCGCTGAGCAGCCGGCTGTCTTCTTCATTCAGACCGAGGCTGTCCCTTTTTTCGTATACAGCCTTGATTCTGGAGAACAGTTTCTCGTTGAGCGACACATACATACTGAATTCGGTCAGCTTGGGGGTTATGTCCTCCGCGATCTGCTGCATCTCGCTGTCTGTGCAGGCTTCGTTGAGGTTGAAGAATATCTGCTCCACAGAGTTCAGCTGCTTTCCGCAGAGTTCCAGGGCCTGCACCGTGTTTTCAAAATCAGGCTCGGCGCTGTTTTCAATAATTGCATCCACCTCGGCCTTCGCCTGTTTCAGCGCTTCTTCGAATGCGGGAATGTAGTGTCTGTTTTCAATTGTGTCAAAAGCTGGCGCTCCGAAGGGAAGTCCCGACTCCGTCAGCAAAGGATTTTCGTTCATCGGTCAAAAGTTTTTTCGGCTGACCAAAAATAGCAAAAAAAGCTCAGTCAGTCTTTTTCGATAGTGATGTTATCGTGTTTGTCTGCGGAATATGTGAATTCATAACAACGGTAAGTCGTTCTGCCCAGCCTGTTTCTGCTGGAAGAAGTATAATAGCCGAAATCGAACCTTTCCTCTTCCAGCAGGTTTTTCGAGACGGTCGTCCTGCCGTCAGAATACAAGTTGTCGAGAATCCTTCTGTTTGACGCAAGCTTTCTGTTAACATATGAGATAACATTTCTCGCCTTACGATAGAGCTTGTTGTTATAAGTATTGCGGCACATATCACTGCAGAATTTCTTGTCGCTGCGTCCTTCCATTTCGGCTCCGCATTCAAGGCATTTTCTCATAATCAGTCCTCCTTTTTTCCGGTAATACTGTCCAAAGCTATCGTTTTGGGCGCTTGTTTCAAATACGGGAACAGACAGTTTTTCCGATGACGGAAATGTATGCGCGATTCCGGATTTTCAGCATCGAAATTAAGCGGATATAAATGCTTAGAGTATGGTTAGGCCCGTTTCGACGCATTTCCTTTGCCCCCGGACATAAAACAAAAGCATTATGGAAAATTCAATCAACAGAGTGGAGCTTCTGGGCCGGATCGGCCAGAACCCGAAAATCATGACTTGCGGAGATTCGCAGATGGCGAGGTTCTCTATCGCTACCAATGAAAGATTCAAGGACCGGAGCGGAGTCTTGAAAGAAGAAACGACGTGGCACAACGTGACAGTATGGGCGTCGAGGAACACAGATGATTTCCGACTACTTAAAAAGGGAGTGCTGGTACACGTAGTTGGAAAGATCAGGAATGCCAAGTACCAGAATGCCGAAGGCGAAGACAGGTACTTCACTGAGGTGTCTGCGACCAGGATGAATATCCGCCGTGAGAACCTCCAGGGCGTCCAGGGGCCGATTCCTGATGTTATGATGCCGCAGGGCCTTGTTCCAGGCTATTCAATTAACTAAACAAACCATCCTGCCGGAAGTGGACCGATGAAAAAAAGACTTGTACATACCTCAGCCGTGATACTTTGCATCCTGTGCTTTTCGCGGGGTGAAGCGTCAGCTCAGCGATGGTCCATAGGGACGAATGTAGTGGATTACATCAATATGGGAACCATAAATGCGGAGAGCAGCGTCGCTATCGCGCAGCATTATTCTTTCAATGCAGGTATCAGGTTCAATCCCTGGACTTTTAACTATGGTGATGTCGACAGACAATTTGAAAACAGGAAGAAGTGCCTGTATGCTGGCGTAAGGTTCTGGCCCTGGCACATCTATTCGGGATGGTGGGCAGCCCTTCAGCTGCAGTATCAGGAATATAACCGGGGTGGAGCCTTCATCAAGCAGTCCGAAGAGGGCGATGCATACGGCGTAGGTTTCTCGCTGGGATATACTCTGATGATCCACAAGTCGATCAACATAGAATTCGGTGCCGGTGCGTGGACGGGTGGAGCTGCGTATACTGCTTATTCCTGCCCGCATTGCGGAAAGATAGTAGACCAGGGCAGCAAGTTCTTCTTCTGGCCGAACAATGTAATGGTGTCGTTGGTATACATCCTTTAGCATATACATCGGATGAAAAAGATATACAGGGCAATAATATTTATAGCGTTGACCGTCAGTCTCTTTCCTCAAGAGGCCGGAGCTCAGTTCGTGCTCGGGACCAAAGGCGGAGCCGTAACATTGGCCGGTCTTGAGGCTTGCCTGCCGAGCGTGGCTCTGACTGTGGGTAAACAGATGAAGATGACATCGCTCGAGGCAGATTTCGGTTACTGCTCCGCCGCAGCCTATATCGACCTGTCTTGTCTGCTGAGGATATACGGAAACAAAGACCACTCTATGAATGTATATCTCGGAGCTGGACTGACAACAGAAATAAGGTTGCCTGAATATGGCGAAAATGAATTGATGGCGGGTGCATTCCCGCTCCTGCAGGCTGAGAAATACATATCAAGGCGTATTTCCCTGTATGCAGATGTAAGGACGCCCTATATGTTCTTTGTGGATGGCGACAGGATGTCTGCCCGCTTCGCTGCAGGAATCAGATGTCTGTTTTATAAGGAGGAAAAAAGATGAGCAGACGGTTTAGCAATTCGATAGTTGTTGTAGTGCTGCTAGCGGCGTGCCTGAATGCGGATGCCCAGAGCGCTGTCGCTTCTTCCCGAGGCGGAAGGGATGGCTGGTCCAGCGTATATGAATACTACCGGGACAGCGTCTATCGCGTCAGGAACCCCCAGGGAAAGCTCGATGCGATAAGGGAGAACAACACGAATGCCGGAATATCACTGACCAACGAAAGTCAACTTCCGGATTTGGAGTACCGCTCAAAAATGAAGGATACGCTTCAGATTCTGGACATTTATGGTCGTCAGACTTTCCTGATGAAAGCGGTCAGGGATGATGAGACAGGGGAAATGCTGGCCAATGAAGTTCTTGATGCCGCAGTCGTCTCCGCCCGTTTCAGGAATGTGGCGGAACGGCACGGCAAAGTGGCGATCCAGTTCGACATCAGGGTTCCGCACACTATGATGGACAAAAAATGGCAGCTCCGCTTCGATCCGGACCTGTACATTCTTGAAGACAGCGTGCGGCTAGACCCTGTGATTATTACAGGAAGAGGCTACCGGAAGGCTCAGTTACGTGGCTATCAGCAGTATGAGCGTTTCCTTTCCAGAATCGTTTCGGACACGACGGCATTCATCAACCTTCGGCAGCTTGAACTGTTCATCGAACGCAACATACCTCAGCTGTATGCTTTCAAGAAAGATTCTTCGGAGGTGTCAGACGAGATGTTCTATTCTTACTACGGCGTCAGCGAAGCCAAGGCTGTGGAACATTATACCAACAAGCTGGCCCGCAAACGGAACCACTATCGTATGCTCCTGAAGCAGAGGATGTACGAGAAGTATGTGAAAGCGCCCATCGTTGCCGAGGGCATACGTCTGGACACGGTGCTGGTTGATATGAACGGAGATTTCACGTATTGCTATTCCCAGCAGATCGACACCAGGCCGAAGCTGAGAAAAGTGGATATAGTCTTGTCCGGGGCAATTTATGAGCAGGAGAAGAAACTGTATTCTATTCCTCGCGGCGAACCGCTTTCTTTCTATATCTCTTCGGTCTCTATGTTTGCCGACCAGACGGAAAGATACCTGACCGAAGTGGTGGAAAGGAAAGTCAGCGCAAGCGCTTCGTATGATATAGTCTTTCAAGTAGCAAGAGCAGACGTCAGAAGTGACCTTGCAGGCAACGCGGAGGAGATCGGCAATATCAAGAAGCAGCTGGTCAGCCTGATTGGGAATGAGGTTTTCGAGCTGGATTCGATACGTGTGACGGCGACTGCTTCACCTGAGGGGAAATACAGGCAGAATGAGAAGCTTTCCCAGAGGCGTTCCGAATCCGTATCGAAATACTTCCGCTCGTGGATGAGGCACTATCGGGACTCCCTCGAGGCAGCAAGGGGATTCAGTGTCGATGAAAACGGCAGGATGGTCAAAGAGTCAGTGCCTGACATTGCCTTCCAGAGCGACATAAATGCTGAAAACTGGAAAGGACTTGACGAGCTGGTCGGTATCGACGACAACCTGTCAGATGATGATAAACAGAACTATTACAGACTGGCAGATATCGAAGATTCTGACGTCAGGGAGTCAAGGATGAAGCAGCAAAGGTATTACAAGTACCTCAAGGATGAGCTGTATCCAAAGTTGCGTACCGTTTCGTTTGATTTCTATCTGCACCGGAAAAGTATGGCGAAAGACACTGTCCATACAACAGTTCTGGACACCATCTATATGCAAGGCGTGGATGCGATCAGGAACCGTGATTATGAAGCAGCCTTGATGTTGCTGGCGCCATACCAGGATTACAATACGGCGGTGGCGTATGTCGCACTGGACCGTAACCGGAGTGCACTGGACATACTGAGCAAGTGCGAACAGACTGCGCAAGTCAATTACCTGCTTGCTCTGCTTTACTCCAGGCTGGGCGATGAGACGAAAGCTGTACAACACTATATGACTTCCTGCAGTCAGGATCAGTCATATATCCACAGGGGCAATCTTGACCCTGAAATATCAGCGCTGATAGCGCTGTATGGTCTGAACAAAAGAGAAGACGAAGACATTTATTAAAAACACTTAAACAATTAGAAATGAAAAAACAATTATTGATTATCGCGGCTCTGGCTATGATTACCTGTGCCTGCGACAAGGAAAACCAGTGCAAGACCTGTAAAGAAGGGAAACCCGTCGAGGTCACAGTCCAGATCAACGGAACATCGATGACCAAAGCCACGGGAAACACTTATGCGAACGAATCCAAGGTAAACAGCCTCCAGGTGCTGGCATTTGACACAAATGGTGAGATCGAAGCATACCGGAGCGTTGATAACGAAATGAGTCTGACGCTTATGGCTACGTCGGGAGAGAAAACGGTATGGGCAGTAGTCAATGCCCCTTCACTTGAAAATGTCACAACGCTGGATGAATTGAGCAGTACGCTGACCCGGCTTGAAGACAATGCTCTCGACAGTTTTGTGATGACGGGGTCTGTCTCGGAGGAATTGACGGACGGCGCCGTTCTGGCAATCACAGTAAAACGTATCGTAGCCCGTGTATCAGTAGCCAAGATAACTAGGGCTTTCCCTGATACGCCGACTTATGAGGGTAAGACACTGAAAGTTACCGGCATCTATATGCTCAACGTAGCGGGTGCGGTAAACTACGCCCTCACAGGAGAGCCGTCAGAGTGGTACAATAAATTGAATCACGAAGATGCAGTGGCCGATGCCTTTCTGTATGATGCTCTTGACCAGACCATTGAAAACAATGCTTCGTATGAAGTTGAACACGCATACTATCCATATCCCAACAGTGTTGCGGCAAGCGTGAAAGATCTTGATGATGAGAACAGAGGTACCTGGAGCGGCAGGAAGTCAATCCTTTGCATCGAAGTGGAATTTGACGGAGTGAGCGGGTATTATCCCATTGAACTGCCTGTCATTGAGCGCAACAAAACCTATACAATCGACGAGGTAGTGATAACCCGTTCTCCTACAGACAAACCATATGATCCCATCGACACCGGAGTGGCAACTGTAAGCATCACCGTCGAAGAATGGGAACTTGGACTCAGTCTAGGCACAGTCACTATTTAGAATCACCACTAAAAAATAACAACGATGAAAAAAACAATATTATCAGCTGCCTTTGCAGCTCTGATGCTCTTCACCTCGTGTGATGAGAAGATCGACGTCCCTTCACAGGCAAGTGCGCAGAAGGTGATTCTCGATGTCACAATTGTTCCTGACGGCAATCCCACCAAGGCAATCGGCACGGTGAATACCGGCGCCAGCAACAATGACACAGAAGGAGAGACGAAAATATCCACACTGCAGATATTCGTATTTGCAGGTGACGTAAGAGACGGATACGTATCCAAGAATGTCACTACAAGCGCGCAGGTGGAATGTACGGCAGGCACGCGTGACATTTATTGCATCGTAAATGGTCCGGCTACGCTCAACTCCATCGTCTCCAAGACGGCATTGCTGGCGACTGTGTCCACATTGGTCAACAACCACGATAATTTCGAGATGGTGGGATTTAAAACGGGCCAGACTATTTCAACGAACAGCAGCGTCTCCATCCCGGTAAACCGTATCGCTTCCAAGATTGTCGTAAAAAGTATTGAAAATGCACTTCGTTCGGGCGGGCCGATTGCAATCAAAAAAGTGTATATCACCAATGTCGCAGGACAGTTCAACTACGGTCTCGATACCTATGCTGCCGCATCAGGGACGTGGTATAACAAGGGTGGATACCGTGCCAACGGCAGTATCGGTAATTTCACCCAGGACATTTTTACGGTGAACGTGGCTGCAGGGTCGACCTATGAAACCAATCATTACTTCTATGCGTACCCTAACAACTATCCCCAGGCGGATTATAACGCTACGTGGGCGCCCAAGAGGACAATGCTGGTAGTCCAGATACAGTATAACGGCAAGTTGTACGACTATCCTGTAGACCTGGGAGTTGACCTCGAAAGCAACAAGATGTATGTGATCAACAACCTCAAACTGGTCAATCTGGGCAACCTGGATGACGGAAACGAGGGTGGTGCAGACGAAGAGAATCCCGTAACCGGAGTCACGGCCCAAGTTACTATTGACATAAAGGATTGGACGGTAGTGACACTTGGAACCAACGGAGGAATAACCATTTAGAAGAATGGATAAGTGTTTGTTTGCTGTATTGTGCGGCTTGATGCTGTTTTGCCCGGCCTGTGACAGGCCGCAGGCAGGCGCGTCGTCGGAAACATTCGGCGTGACGTTCGTCCTGGACAGTGATGGCGCGGGGTCAACCCGCGCTGCCACTGCCGTGGACGAGGCCTCCATCGAGAATGCGTGCCTCTACTTCGTAGGTGCTGCCGGTGCCGTAGTGGATGCCGTGCCTGTGGCGGGCAATACTGTGTTCAGGAATTTTGAGGCCGGGACATACAAAGTATATGCAGTAGCCAATTGCGGCACGACTGTGAGTTCCTTCTCGTGGGAGAGTGAGATAAACGGATATGTACGTTCTCTTGCTTCAGAAGCTGGTGCCTTCTCGATGGTAGCGGCCAAATCCTTCAGTGTGCCTGAAGATAAGACCTGCAGCCTGACAGCTGAACGTCTTGTCTCAAAAGTCGAGATAGACAAGATCAGCGTCGATTTTTCACAATATCCGGACCTCACGGCTAAGACCTTTACCATAGACAGTATATATCTTGTCAATGTAGCTGGACAGTCGACTCTTGCAGACGGCATAGACTACATTCCGCCGGCATCTTCGTGGATAAACAAACGCGGCTATACGCAAAGTCAGTCAGACGCTTTGGTGTGCGAGGCGGTAAGACGGACAGTGACGCGATCCAGTCCCCATACGGTTCCTCACTACTTCTACTGTTACCAGAACAACACTTCGACGGATTCCCACGCTGCAGCCTGGAGTGCGAGGCACACACGACTTGTCGTTGCGTGCACTCTCGGCACGGCAAAAACCTATTATCCGATTGACATAACCGGACCAGGCGGCAGGCTTGCCAGAAACTGCAGATATGTAATAAATGAACTTGTCATAACCGATTTCGGCAGCAGCGGACCCGATCAGGAAATAACCGGTTCAATGCCGTATCACTTCTCTTCACAAGTGAAGACGTGGGAAGGGACACATACAGTAAGTGAGAGATTTTAATAATCAGGAATAACAATGAACAGTCAATTTCGCCGCAGCTTGACCTGCACCATAACAGTGCTGGCTATGTTTCTGTTGCCACCGTCGTGCTCAGTAAAGGAAGACAGAAGAATCTGCCCTTGCATTTTGGAAGTGGCTTTTGCAGGCAGGGAAAGGATCGAGGACCCGGTCACTCTGGTAGGTTGGAGTGACAGGGAGGTGTTCGACGACAGAATCAACACGGTTGATTATCCGGATGTCTATACGCACAATACTCCCAGGTCTCTGATTGCTTTCGGGGCGGTCCAGGGGCTTGACAAGTGTGTGCGGAAGGGGCATACTGTAATTATACCGACTGGCATTGAATGCGATTCGCTGTACGCATACAGTGATGCCGTCGATTGCAGCGGAGAAACGGCGCGCACTACCGTAGTGTTCCATAAACAGTTTGCGACAGTACATATGGGCATAATCAATACAGATTTTGATGCTGATGATTTCTCATTGGTCTTGAAGAGTCACAGTTGCGGCATTGACCTGCTTACCTGTGAGGCGACAGAAGGAGAATTCAGGTGTATTCCACGCTTTGAGGATGATAACAAATACAGATGCAGGATCTGCCGTCAGAGAGATGACAGCATTGCCTTGGACGTTACTCACGCATCCGGGGACAACGTGACCTTCCCATTGGGGAAAGTTGTCAGTTCCATAGGATACGATTGGAATGCGGTTGACCTGCAGGATATATTCATCACCCTTGATATAGCTAAGGGGCGTATCGGAGTCGGGGTGGCCGGTTGGGAAAGCATAGAAGATTTCGAATTGTCAACAGTTGAACTATAGGAGAGCGGATATGAAAAAGATATTAGCAGTTATCGCGGTAATGATGGCATTGCTTGCCTGCACGAGGGAAGAAAACCAATCTGGCGGCAAGTGCGATGACGGATTGAGGAGCTTTGTGGCTTTTGGTTACCACGTCAAGTCGTTAAGTTCGCCTGAAACCAGAAGTGCCTTCATCGCACCTGCATTTGATGACAGCAAGGTGTCAGGCATTACTGTGGCAGTCTATGATGGAACGACCGGGTCGTTGCATTACAAGAAGCATTTCACTTCTGGCTTCGACTCGATGGAAATTCCTTTGCGCAGCGACAAGGTATACTACCTTTATGCGCTTGCCAATATGGGAGACCAGACTGCGAGGCTTCCTTCTTCCAGAAGTTCACTGCTGTCGGACTTCACATATACAGTTCCTTCGTATTCGGATGTGAACACCAGGGGGATACCGATGACTGGCAGTATAGAAAACTATACGCCCTCAGGCGCAGGGGAGGAATTCGAACTAAGACGCTTGTTTGCAAAGGTTACGTTGAACGTCACAACCGCTTATGACGGAGGTACGGATGCAGGGGTCAAGGTGACCAACCTTAAGGTGGGCAATGCAAACGGCATTCTCTCAGCCTTCGGCGGCAGCCGGCTGGCTTCCGCCACAAACCGGCTTGCGCAGGATGACTACAGTGCCAACAACTCGGTCAATGCTTCTTCTGTGGTATTTTACGTCCCTGAGAATCTCCAGGGAAAGATTGGTTCGGCGGCATCTTCCCACGACAAGAATCCTGACCGCGATGACGCCGTCAGAGCGGTAAAGGACCTGTTGACTTATATTGACGTTACAGTTACGGCCAATTCGGTCTATTATGTAGGAACTATACACTATCGCAGCTACATCGGCGCTGATGCCAAGACCGACTTCAATGTGGTCGGCAACTACAGGTATGTCTGGAATATGACTTTGACCGAAGACGGTCTTGTTTATGACGACTGGAAGACAGACCAGACGGATTTCAATGTCATAGACCACTATCTGAGTTTCGATGCAGATGTCTACCCTGTAAACCCGCGTAAGAGTGTAGTTTCTACAATAGAATATGAAGACAGCTATCACGGCAGGGTCAAAGGGCAGGGAGGTGTTGCCGGTCAGGGGCTGAGGTGGACGGTAATACCGCCGGCCTCATTGCCGCACGCTGCAAGTGGCAACAACTATCTTGACTATGCTTACGATGCCGGAACTGATGCAGTCACTTGGACTCCGACCCGTTATGCTCCGCCGGGAGATTATGCCATAACCGTAACGACGACGGATGGCAGGTATTACGACGATGCGGTCCTGCATATCAACGATACGCGGTGGATAAATACTGATGCTGCATATAATAACCGCCCGCGAGAGACGACGATCAATCGTGCAGAGGTCAATTCTACGACAAAGTGGAACATAGGATATGCTTATGGAGACCAGTCTGTTTCAGACTCTGGAGCACGGGACGCTACATCCCCCAATTCGGGCTATTATGCAGGGCTGAGCATAGCTGACGACTGGACCCAGCACATCGGATTCAAGTTGCAGGGCGATGCGTCGCAGTATCTGACTGTGAGCGGCACGCCCGATGGCAATGGGGTGAGCTATTCCTTGTCGCAGGACATTCTTATGGGTGATTACAAATACGTGGTCTACTGGAAAGATACCTGGGACGAAAGCCGTCAGGACTACGCAAAGAAAGATTCTGCCATTCTCCACGTGACTGGAACATATATGGGCAGTATGTATCTCACAGCGTCAAAATGGACCGTCACGGTGGGAGAGACGATGGAAGTAAGGGCAGTACCCCGCGGCAATCCTTCTTTTCCGAAAGTAGAGTGGGAAATCCTTGACGGAGACGACAAGGTAAGCCTGGTATCTACCGCCAATCTTAACGCAGCACTGACAGGACTAAGGGAAGGAACGGCCACTATAAGGGCCAGGGCAGTCGATGGAAGCGGAGTCGTTTCTGAAAACAGGTCGATAACTGTCACCAACCCTCCGGTGAGCCTCACGGTAATCCCGTCGCAGTCAACTGTCTATATGGGGACTTCTTTGGCATATACTGCCATAGTTACGTATAGTGACGGTTCAACGGCAGATGTTACTTCAAGTTGCATCTGGAGTACGGAATCAGCCGCGATAGCGAGATTTGACAGTGCTATGCCGAGAGGCGTCGTCGTGGCGCAGAACACAGCGGGGACGGTTGCCATAACAGCAAGGTATTCAGCTTTGGGGAAGACAGTAAGCGGCACTGCGACATTGAACGTTGTGTCAAGACCTGCGCCCATATCGATAGAATGCCTTGACGGGCCGCAATATATTTTTCGCAATGATACTTATGGCTCAGGCAGTTATACAGTCACAAATATCAATGATTTGAGACTGAAACTGAATTATACTGACGGAAGCAGCATTACGGGCACTTTCAGGGGACTGAATGTCAACCTTGCATCAAGCAATCCGGATCTTGTGCTTGCGCTTGACCGGAGCAATAAAACCCTGCAGGCCTATGACAAAGGCACAACGACAATTACAGTGACTTGTGACGGCCGTCAGGCAAGTTTTCCGGTATATGTCAGCAAAGTGAGGCTGGTACCCTGGCGGATTGACCTGACCACGGGAGAATCTCAAAAAGCAGAATTCTTCCTGACGGGGTATGATGAGTCGGCTGAACACGCTGCCGAAGTCCTGTGGAATACTGCTGACTCCGGCATAGCCGAAGTCCGGACCGGCTATGGAACATCTACATATGTCCGCTCAAACTACGCCGGCTCGACCATATTGACGGCTGATTATACCGGCAGTTATGGCCATACTATGATACAGGCTCCGATTTATGTCAGCGGAAGCAACGACGTAAGCCACGAACTGAAAGTTACTCCGGACCCTTGTGCACTCAACACTGGAAGTTCGCAGCAGCTTACGGCGAAATATCATACCATTACCGGTGGAGCCGATGACGGCGGAGTAGATGTGACAGCAGCTGCAACCTGGAGCATATACTCAGGAGACAGCTACGTGACACTTAATGATACCGGCCTTGTCACCGGAAGGGCGCAGGGTACTGCGAAATTGAAAGCCAGATATATGGGACAGACAGACTATGTGACGGTAGTTGTTTCGAGTGTCCCTGTAGTCAAGGAATATTATCTTGAGATAACGCCCGCATCCTCTATGCTTGAAGTCGGTGGGACCAGGCAGTTGACGGCGTTGTTCCACACAAAGACAAATGGAGTGGACGACGGAGGTGTGCCTGTGGGCGCAAGCTGGACGGTTTCTGCCGGCGGCAGCCACGCAAGCGTCAATGGTGGAGGCCTTGTCTCAGCCCTGACTCCCGGAACGGCAACGATAGTGGCGGGATATGCAATTGACGGAGTGACTTATCCTGCGACGGCAACAGTTTCGGTCGTCCGGCAGATGACAGAAAGATATCGTCTGGGGTTGACTCCGGAAGAAACTACGGTCGGAGAAGGTGCGACCCAGACGTACGTGGTCCGCAAGTATACCGATATCTATGTTGACGGCGTCCTGTCGTATCGGGACCCTTCGGGAGTTGTCATAAGCAATTCGACTGTAAACTGGAGTGTAGTCAGCGGTGGCTCATATGCAACCGTAAATGCGGCTGGAGTCGCAACTGGAGTCGCTTCGGGTGATGCGACGATAAAGGCTGTCCTCAAGAGCGACACATCCCTCACGGCTACGGCCATCCTCCACGTGGACGTTGTCTTCAATGTGGATCCCGGACAGGGAGGATCAGGCAACGGAAGCGGAAACTTTTAAATAACCAACAAGAAACAAGCTATGAAACAGCTCATATCTCTTTTATTGCTATGCACAGTCCTCATTGCCGGTTGCAACAAGCAGCCGGCTGAGGATATGGCCGGCGCACCGGCCGACCTGACCTTTGTGGTGCAGCCTGCTTCTGCGGCGAACAGTGATATGTTTACACGTTCGTCGTATGATGCTTCACCAACGGATAAGATTACGGATTTCTCGATTTTCGTATTTGACAACAGCGGACGTTCAGTGTCTGCAAACTATTACCAGGGAGATGCCAATATGTCCGGCCGTTCGCTCTTTGTCAACGAGTCTCTGAATACTACGGTCAATGACCAGTTTGACGTGTACATCATCGCAAATCTTGGCGACCTCACTACAAACGGCGATTTGTGTACATCCGGCGTACCCGCAGTCAGAAAGCTGCAAGATTTTTCGTACGGTTTTTCGAGCGATTTGGGTGAGTTCGACACGAGAGGCTTCCCGATGGCTGGTCATTATCCTAATTATCGTCCCGGAACTGATTCCAGAACCCTTTTTGCAGACAAGCTGGTAACTCAGTACAATATCCGTTTCTCCAAGTCGACGGGGAATCCAAATACATACACGATTACCGGTGGAAAACTTGGCAATGTGGCGGTCAGATGCACTCCTTTCCAACCTTTCAAAGCATCTTCGGCCAGGGACATCAGCGATGAAGGAGACAGATTCTCCCCATCTGATATTGCCGCATTGAATGCAGATTCGGCAGCCTCTCTGTTCGTTCTGGAAAATGAGCAGGGCACGGTCTTCCCTTCAAGCGTCAATTCCGGCAGACTGAGAAGGATGGAGAGTTTTCCGTCGGGAAGTATCTACCGGCAAGTTTGTACCTATGTTGAGTTTTACTTTACAGTAAGGACGCCGACGGCTACCTATGAAAATGTCACGTACCGATATTTCTTCGGAGATGCAATGCGTGACTGCAGCGTACATCGCAATATGGTCTTCAACCTGACATTGAATTTCGACAATGTGCTGGTTGAGGACGAAGGCTGGAGGATAGAGCCGGGCGACCCGGTAATTGATGACAATGCTCTGATATTGAGCCGCCCCCAGCTCAGTATCATAAAAGGAATGTCCAATTCGTTCACTGTTGTCAGAAGGGATGGTGTCAGCTATGAGATGACATATCCGCAGTCAGAAGCCGCTTATTATGGGTTGTCCATTTCAAAGACAACATCAGGTAATGAGGATACATACACCGTGAGTACAAGCTATACACCGACTTATTCCGGGACCACGATATCAAAAGTGTCTTATGCGGATATCCCCCTGACATTTACTACGACGGACGGGCTCGTGTCGAAGGAATTCATTGTGAGGATCAATAAAAACCCCCTGCTGATGGAATTCTCTTTCCGTGACGGCCTTGGCTCTGTTGAGGTCTCCGACACAGTGGACTGGCCGTCAGGTACGGTCTTGGCGACAAGCGTTACGGGTATACTGTACGGGGAGAACCAGTATTGCAGCAACAGGGTCCTGGGCAGATATTGCTGTGATGTATGGCAATCTTTTCTGGATGTCTATACAACCACGAACCATCTCGGGGACGGGGATGCGTCATCGGACCGTTACGAGTCTCTGGACCTTGGAACAGGAGGCATTCAAGATAGTATGCACGAATTGAACAAGAGTCACCCTGTAGACCACCATTATGCAGTGGGGTCGACACAGGTCCATTACACTGCGGTAGGACACGCCTATATGAAAATCTTCTATGCGGTAAAGATAAACGGCGACGTCGCTTCAATACCGGTGCTGCTTATCGAAAACGGAAGCTCTTCGCGTTCGGGAGGCACCTGCAGGATTGATGCAGACGGCAGTACAACCTATGTCAGTGTGCGTGCCCAGAGGATTCCTGCCTGGCCATACGAGCCGACAGTTACGAACAATAACGCAGCAGACAGCTATGTGGATGGATATTCTTTTGTCAATGATGAATACGAAGTGTCACTTCGGAAAAAGAACATCATAAACGGAATCCCTGTGGCATATGCCAAGGGCAGTCTCTTCGCCTTGAACGTAGAGGGTGCAGCCAGAGACAGCTACAACCCTATGACAGGCATTGATTATATCTATGGTCTGCCCGATACAGTCAGCTATTGAAATACAACCCGGAAGAGAGAATTAGTAGCAAAACAAAAGGGGCCGGCAAGCCGACCCCATTGGGAATGGTACCCGGAATTCCCTTTTGATGAACAACAATGTTCAAACTAATCTTTAAGATAGTGATTATTATCATCAGGAGATAATCACTATCCGGGGTCGATGAATATTTTGCCAGTAGTCGGCCCCGTTCGGGTTTCTTTGCAAAGATATAGTAAAAAACTCTAACTTTGCATCCGTAACAACAGTATTCGCTATGGCAAGAGAGATTTATCTTTACAATACCCTGTCCAGAACCAAGGAGCTTTTCCGTCCCATCAATCCCGGTTACGTGGGAATATATGTCTGCGGTCCGACCGTTTATGGGGACGCGCACCTGGGACACGCCCGTCCGGGCATCACTTACGATGTGCTGGTGCGGTTGTTCCGCTACCTCGGTTACAAGGTCAGATATGTCCGCAACATTACTGACGTGGGACATCTCGAGCACGACGCTGACGAGGGTGAGGACAAGATTGCAAAGAAAGCAAGACTGGAGCAGCTGGAACCTATGGAGGTGGTCCAGTACTATACTCTCCGTTACCAGGCAGCTATGACGAAGCTCGGCGTGCAGCCGCCTTCAATCGAACCGAGGGCTTCCGGCCACATCATCGAGCAGATTGAGCTTGTTAAGAAGATCCTGGATGCCGGATATGCGTACGTCAGCAACGGTTCCGTGTACTTTGACGTTGAAAAATACAACAAGGACCATCGCTACGGGATCTTGTCCGGCCGCACCATCGACGAGATGATCGCCAATACCAGGGAGCTGGACGGGCAGAGCGACAAGCGCAGCAGCTATGACTTTGCGCTGTGGAAGAAAGCGGCTCCCGAGCATATTATGCACTGGCCTTCTCCGTGGAGCGAAGGCTTCCCCGGCTGGCATCTGGAATGCTCGGCTATGAGCGAGAAATACCTCGGCGAGGAGTTCGACATCCACGGCGGCGGAATGGACCTGATGTTCCCCCATCACGAGTGCGAACTAGCGCAGAACACCGCATCCCGCGGAAAGGGCGGCGTCCACTATTGGATCCACAACAATATGATTACCATCAACGGGCAGAAGATGGGCAAGAGCTACGGCAACTTCATCACTCTTGACGAGCTGTTCAACGGCACCCACAAGATCCTGACGCAGGCCTACAGCCCTATGACCGTCCGTTTCTTCATACTCCAGGCCCATTACCGCGGCACCCTGGACTTCAGCAACGAGGCCCTGCAGGCTGCCGAGAAAGGCCTCAGGAGGCTTATGCAGGCAGCAGCTGACGTGGAAGGTCTCAAAGTGGAGGATGTTCCGGCAAATGAAGAAATCGCCCGCATCAGGGAGAATGTCTACGATGCCCTGTGCGACGACCTGAACACTCCGATAGCGCTCTCCAACCTTTTCGAAGCCGTGCGCATAGTCAATACCGTGGCAGACGGAAAGATGAAGATCTGCAAGGAAGACAAGGACATCCTCGTCGAACTTCTCAAGACGGTGACCGGCGATGTGCTGGGTCTGACTGACGAGAGGGAGCAAGGTGGCAACGAGCAGATTATCGACGGGCTGATGGATATGATCCTGGAGTACCGCAAGGAGGCCAAGGCTGCCAAGGACTGGGCGAAGAGCGACCAGATCCGTGACGCACTGGGCGCTCTGGGCATAGTGGTCAAAGACACTAAGGAAGGAAGTACCTGGACTCTGAAATAACTTTCAGACGAGTTCGCAGAGCAGCGTGGCGCTCGTGCAGTCGACAACCTTTACATTCACATAATCGCCGGCTTTGCATCCGGAAGCCTTGAAGACGCAGGCCTTGTTCTGGGAACTGCGGCCCACCATATCTTTGTCGGAACGTTTCGAAGGACCTTCGACAAGGACTTCGAACACTTTGCCGATGTCGCGCCTGTTGCTTTCCAGCGAAAGGGAATTCTGCAGGGCGATGATCTCGTTAAGGCGGGAAGTCTTGACCAGCGGCGGCACGTCGTCGGCAAAATGCCTTGCGGCTTTGGTGCCGGGCCTTTCGGAATACTGGAACATAAAGGCGGCGTCGAAACCCACCTCCCTGAACAGGCTCAGGGTGTCCTGATGGTCGGCTTCCGTCTCACCGCAGAAACCTGCGATGACGTCAGTTGTTATCGAGCAGTCGGGGATGATGCGGCGGATGGCTGCGATGCGCTCCAGATACCACTCACGAGTATGTTTGCGGTTCATCTTGTCGAGCATAGCGTTGCTGCCGGACTGGACGGGTAGATGTATGTGGCGGCAGATGTTCCTGTGGGCGGCCATTGTGTACAGCACCTTGTCGCTCATATCCTTGGGGTGTGATGTCGAGAAGCGCACTCTCAAAGAAGGGTCGATCAGGGCCACCTGCTCCAGCAGGTCTGCGAAATCCATAGGCTGGTCAGAGCCCTGGCCGCCTTTCCAGTTGTATGAATCGACATTCTGGCCCAGGAGGCTTATCTCCTTGTAGCCGTTGGCGAACAGTTCCCTGGCCTCGTGAAGGATGGTCTGAGGGTCGCGGCTGCGCTCGGCGCCTCTGGTGTAGGGCACTACGCAATATGAGCAGACGTTGTTGCATCCGCGCATAATGGAGATGTATGCACTTACGGCATTGGGGTCCATCCTGACAGGTGAAATGTCGGCGTATGTCTCTTCGTGCGAGAGGATGGTGTTGATCTGCTTGCTGTCGGCAGTTACGGCGGCAAGCAGCCTCGGAAGGTCGCGGTAAGCGTCAGGGCCGGCGACAAGGTCTACTACCGGATGGGCGAGAAGCTTTTCCTTGAGCCTTTCCGCCATACATCCGAGGACTCCGACCACAAGTGCCGGATTTTTCTTTTTCTCCAGGCGGAAGACTTCCAGCCGGCCAAGAATCCTCTGCTCGGCATTGTCTCTGATGGCGCAGGTGTTGATGAGCACCAGAGATGCGTTCTCGATCTTGTCGCAGAGGGCATATCCGGCCTTCTGGAGGATTGAAAGGACTACCTCGCTGTCATTGACATTCATCTGACAGCCATAGGTTTCGATGTAGACCTGCAGCTTTGCCGGGTCAAATATCGCTCTTACTGACTGGTACCCATTTTGCATTGTGAAGCCTGCTATAATTGTGACTGCAAAGATAGTTTTTTTATCTTTGCACAAAGTATCTGACATAAAATGGCTACAAAGACCTTATTGAAGAAAGTGCTTTTGCTTGCACTCACTGTTTCAGCATTGTGCAGTTGTGCGGACTACAGCAAGATCAAATTCAGCGACTTCAGGGTGAACTCAGTCGATTCGCTCAGATACAGCCTGACGGATATGAGGGGGATAGTCCATTCAGTCCTGACTGTCGACAACCCATATTTCGCAATGACTTTGAAAGACTTCGAGGCGGCTGTCGTCAGTCCTGAGGGCAGCAGCATACTGGAGGTCAGTATGTATGAAGGCACGGTGCTGCAGGTTGCCGCCAAAGATGTGACAGAGCTTGAGGCTCCCCTGCGGGTGCACGTCAGCAATCCTCTTTCGTTGCTTGCCAGGGGGCTGGATGCCGTCCAGGATATGGGCAAGGAGGGATATGTGGTGAATTACAACCTCTCCGTAGCCAAAGGGAACGGAACGAGATACCACAAGATCAGCAAGAAAAATGTTCCGTTGGACTCATTTATAAAAACTGAGGAATGAAACAGGAAATGAGAAGGATAATCATAATCGCAGTCTTAGCCTGCATATCTGTTTTCTACGCTGCCGCACAGGTCGATTCTGTCGCCGTGATGGAAGCGTCGCTCGACTCGACTCTGTATGGCAAGAACATCTTTTCGGTGGTCAGCCAGAGCGCGGCGGGCCAGGGCAAAGTCACCATCGACCAGCCCGGCACCCTTGTGTCCGCTATGTCAAGACACAAACTCAGTAATGCTTCAAAACAGATAAACGGCTACAGGGTGAGGATATTTTTCGACAACAGCCGCAATGCCAGGACGGTTTCAGAGCAAGTCTCGAATTCATTCAGGGCCCTTTATCCATCCGTTGCGGTCTACCGTGAATATGAAAATCCCTATTTCAAGGTGACTGTGGGTAATTTCCGCACTAGAGCCGACGCCACCAGATTCCTTAATGCAATCAAAGGCCAGTTCCCTTCCGGCTTCATCGTAAGGGAGAAAATCGACTATCCAAGCTTCTGAAGATATGGAAATGATCAAACAGTCTTTGCAGCAGAAACAGGTTCAAAAGCTTTCGCCTCTACAGATTCAGACGATTAAGCTTCTTGAACTGCCGACGCTGGAATTGGAGCAGAAGATTCAGAAAGAACTCGAAGAGAATCCCGTGCTCGACGAGGTTGTCGACGAGAATCCCGAAGAGGACGACGGACTCCCCAAGAAGGTGTCCCTCAGCGATTATCCGGCTGACGACCAGACTCCTTCCTATAAGACTTATGTCAACAACCAGGGCAAGGACCTCAAACCCCAGTACAATACATTTTCGGTAAAGGAGAGTTTCCGTCAGAATCTCGAGTCCCAGCTGGGCTATTGCCATCTGACCCCGAGGGCCCGTCAGATAGCTACATTCATTATAGGAATGATCGACGACGACGGCTATCTGCGCCGTGACCTGGAGTCTCTTGCCGACGACATTTCTTTTAGGCTCAATATCGAGACTGATGTCAATGAACTGGAAGACCTGCTTGGCATAATCCAGGAGTTCGACCCTGTCGGTGTGGGAGCGAGGAATCTGCGTGAGTGCCTCCTTCTCCAGATCAAAGCCAAGCATCGCGACCAGGCTCAGCAGGACGCCCAGGAGATTCTCGAGAACCATTTCGAAGAATTCACGAAAAAGCACTATACCAAGATCCTCTCGAAGATGAAAATCGACGAGGACAGGCTCAAGAAGGCTATCGAGGAGATTATACATCTCAACCCCCGTCCCGGCGGCCAGATCGACGATTCCTACAACGACCAGGCCCAGCAGGTAGTTCCAGATTTCGTGCTGGAGCTCAAGGACGGCAAGCCAGTGATGTCGATGCCCCGTTTCAACGTCCCCGAACTGAGAGTGAACAAGCGCTACGCTGACATCCTTATGGATTCCGCTTCCAAGTCGACAAAGGAAGGCAAGGAGGCAGTCACGTTCGTAAAGCAGAAACTGGATTCCGCGAAGTGGTTCATCGAAGCCATTAAGCAGCGCCAGAGGACTCTCCAGAACACGATGAACGCCATTATCGAGTTCCAATACGACTTCTTCATAGACGGAGACGAGACCAAACTGAAGCCAATGGTGCTCAAGAACATCGCAGAGAGGACCGGGCTCGACATTTCAACCATATCCAGAGTCGTCAACTGCAAATATATCCAGACGCACTTCGGCATCTATCCTCTGAAGTATTTCTTCTCGGAAGGTCTGATGACGGAAAGCGGAGAAGAAGTCTCTACCCGGGAAATCAAGAAAATCCTGACAGAAAGCATCGAGGCCGAGGACAAGTCAAAGCCGCTGACAGACGAAGAGCTTGTGACCGTCCTCACCGAAAAGGGCTACAAGGTTGCCCGGCGCACAGTAGCCAAGTACAGGGAACAGCTCAACATTCCGATAGCCCGCCTGCGCAAAGAGATATAAAAATTCCGGCCAAGCCTAGAGCAAAGCCGGAATTTGATTTATGTAGAAGGTTTAGGTTATTTGTAGAGGAAGCGTTTGATACTCATCTTCGGAGTCTTGACGAAAGGCTCGTTCACGAGTTCCACTTTTGAAATCTGGCTGTATCCGGGAAGTACGCGGTTTGCGGCTATACGGATCTTCTCAGGGATGTTTGAAATGGCTTCGGTGTCGAGGCCTTCCTTCTTGACGGCTTCGGGATCGAGATATACGAGGGCGACAATCTTGCCGCTGCGGTCTACCACGACGCTTTCGGCCACGAAAGGCTGGTTGTTGATGATAGCCTCGAGTTCCTCAGGATAGATGTTCTGACCGTTGGCGCTGAGAATCATACTCTTGCTGCGGCCTTTGATGAAGATGTTGCCGTCTTTGTCCATAATGCCGAGGTCTCCGGTGCGCAGGAATCCGTCTTCCGTGAATGCGTTGGCCGAAGCTTCGGGGTTCTTGAAATAGCCGATGCAGATGTTCTCTCCCTTGGCCTGGATTTCACCGGCGATATGCTGAGGGTCTTCTGAGTCGATGCGTACAGTCGCGCAGTCTACAGCTTTACCGCAAGAGCCGGCGACATATTTGGTCCAATGTTCATAGGCGAGCAGAGGGCAGGCCTCAGTCATTCCGTATCCTACGAGATAAGGGAATTTGATGCGCTTGAAGAGTTTCTCAACCTCGGGGTTGAGAGCGGCGCCACCCATAATGAATTCCTGTACATTGCCGCCGAACGCAGCCACAAGGCCGTCTTTCACTTTCTTGTAGATGATGTTGTTTAGTCCGGGTATCTTGGTGAGAACTTTTACCAGGGGCTTGTCAAGGGTGGGTTTCACCTTGCTCTTATAGATTTTCTCCATCACGAGGGGAACAGTGATGAGCAGGTAAGGTTTAACTTCTGCGAATGCCTTCATCAGCGTGGCAGGGGTAGGAGCTTTTCCGAGCCAGTAGATACCGGTTCCGTTGCAGAGGGGATAGATGAATTCGATGACGAGTCCATACATATGGGCCATAGGGAGCATAGATACCATCTTGTCTCCTGCGGGGACGTGTCTCTGGCTGTAGTCTACGTTCGCGCTGAAGTTACGATAGGTGAGCATTACACCTTTGGGATCTCCTGTCGAGCCGGAAGTATAGCTGATGGTCGAGAGATTATCCCAGTTGTCAGTCGGGAAAACCACGTTGTCAGGACCATATTTGCCTTTCCACTTAGCCTCGAAGAGGGAATCCATCGATTCGTATGTTTTCTTTGTGGCTTCGTCTTTAGCCCAGAGGCAGTTCCAGTTGTCGACATCGATGGCGATGCGCAGCTGCGGCATCTTGCCGATGTCCATCTTTTTCCACCTGGCCTCGTTGGTGAACAGGGCTATGCTTTCCGAGTGGTCGACAAGGAAAGATGCACTGTCAGGAGTGAAGTCGGCAAGAAGGGGGACGATGACAGTCTCGTATGTGTTGACTGCCATATATACCATACCCCAGCGGGCGCCGTTGCCTGAATAAAGGGCGATCTTTTCTCCCTTTTTGAAGCCGAGGGCCTCAAAAGCGAGGTGGAACTTTTCAATCTGAGTGGCCATCTGGCCATAAGTGAAAGAGTCGCCGCCTATTGTGTTGAGGGCGACTTTGTCCCAGTATTTGCGGGTCGCATCCTGGAGCCTTTGAAGATAATGTGGATATTGCATTTCGTTGAAAATTGTCGGTTAAAATTCAAATTCAAACGGTCGGCAAAGGTATCGGCGGACACACTATTAATAAAATAAAAGTGATGAATGTCGGCTATATTTGACGAAACAGGTGCACATTGGGATAAAAAATCTATATTTGTGACAAATAATCGGAAAGGCTATTTTCGTCACACGGCTTTCCGGAGAGCAAGAAGAGTATGAAAAGTAACAATCGCCTGCTTGGCAAGTACAGTAGCCAGTTGTGGTATATCATAATCATCCCTCTGTTCTTACTGGTGTTCGCAATCATCTACAAGCCCTTCAATATCGAGGCGAGTGACTTGTGCAATTATCCGGCGGCACTCAAAACGCCTGATGCCCGCTACCAGTTCAACATCGCTATGATAATGTGCATCATCTTTATGGTGCTCATTCTTTCCAGGACGCTTCTCTACATCCTGCGAAAAAAGCTCAGCGGCGACTATGGCAACTATTTCGTATGGATTTCAGGTGAATTCCTTGCGATGTCTCTTTTCACGGCTCTGTATGTCTCCCTGATCTCAAGAGGATCGCTTACATACTTCAACACATTGATGTATACCTCGATATATCTGCTGACGGTGCTTATATATCCATATACCATCATAACCCTCATACAGATGCTCAAGGCATCGAGGGCCTCGAAGGCCTCGATAGTCGACGACAGCTCGAACCGCGTGCGCTTCTACGACGACAAGCACACCCTGAAGTTCGTGATAGCGGCCTCAGCGCTTCTGTATATCGAGGCTCAGGAAAACTACGTCCGTATCTTCTATCTTGACGCGGACCAGGTAAAGAACTACCAGCTGAGGGCGACGATGAAAAAACTTGAGGAAAACTTGACAGGAAACGGCCTGATCCGTTGCCATCGTTCGTATTTTGTGAACCCGAGACATATCCGGGCCTTGCGAAAAGACAAGGATAACTATATCTTCGCGGAAATTGACAATCTGGCGCACACTGAGATTCCGGTCAGCAAGAAATACTACGAAGAAGTGAGCGACAGTCTATGATATGTTAAAACAGCAAACTATGCTTAAAAAAATATTGCCCGATGTCATCGCCATAGTGGCTTTTGTCATCATTTCCTTTGCTTATTTTACGCCGGCAGTCTTCCAGGGCAGGGTCCTGGCCGGAGACGACCACGTCGGAATGATAGGTGCGAACCAGGATGTAGTGGACTACAGGGCTGAAACCGGTATCTCCTCACGCTGGACCAATTCCATCTTCGGAGGAATGCCCAACTACCAGATGGCCCCGAGCTACCAGTCCCAGATGCCGATAAAGTTTCTGGACAAGGTCTATCACCTGTTCCTTCCGACCTATGTGTGGTATATCTTCGTACTGCTGCTCGGCTTCTACATATTGATGCGGGTGATCGGAATGTCCGTGCTGCTGTCGGTCCTGGGTGCTGTGGCTTGGGCTTTTTCATCGTATTTCCCGATAATAATAGGGGTCGGGCACATCTGGAAGGTGATGGTGCTTGCCTATATCCCTCCCACTATAGCCGGCATCCTGCTCACCTACCGAGGAAAATATATTGCAGGAGGCCTGCTGACTGCCTTTTTTGCGGCATCCCAGATATGTGCAAACCATCTTCAGATGACATACTACTTCCTGTTCGTCATCCTCTTTCTGGTCATTGCAGAAGCGGTGCTTGCCTTCCGCCGCAAACAGGTGGCGACATTCCTGAAGGCTACCGGAGTGCTGCTGATAGCCGCCATACTGGCCGTCGGAGTGAATCTCTCCAACCTCTATCATACCTATGAGTACAGCAAGGAGAGTATGCGCAACGGCAGCGAGCTGGTCAAGGCAGATGCCGGCAACCAGACTGCAGACGGTCTCGACAGAGATTATATCACGCAGTGGAGCTACGGCATAGGCGAGACTTTCTCCCTGCTGATACCCGATGTCAAGGGAGGAGCTTCCAACATTCCCCTGTCAAGCCACAAGGCTGCTGCCAGGAAGGCTCCTGCCAATCTCAGGCAGTATCTCGGGCAGTTCGGCTCATATTGGGGTGAGCAGCCCGGAACATCAGGCCCCGTGTATGTCGGAGCCTTCGTCTTGTTCCTGTTCGTTTTGGGCATCTTCATAGTCAAAGGACCGGTGAAGTGGGCCCTTGTAGCAGCCACGCTGTTGTCGATCCTCCTCAGCTGGGGAAGCAATTTTATGGGACTGACCAACTTCTTCATCGACCACGTGCCCTTGTACAGCAAGTTCCGCACTGTCGCGTCGATTCTGGTCATAGCGGAATTCACCATCCCGTTCCTGGCGGTCCTGGCCCTCAAGGAAATAATCGACGATCCGTCTGTGCTGAAGAAACGCAAAACTGCCTTCTGTGGCAGTGCAGCCCTCACAGCTGGCGTCGCACTTGTGTTCGCGCTTATGCCCAAAGTCTTCTTCCCGAGTTTCGTGTCGTCTTCCGAGATGGCTGCCCTGGGCTCACTGGACGATCAGTCTCGTATGCTGTTTACTGGTATGCTGGAAGACGTGCGTGGGGCGATATTCACGGCCGACGCCTGGCGCAGTTTCGCAATCATAGCTGTCGGTGTCGCACTGCTGCTTTTGCTTCGCGGCGGCAAACTCAAGGCAAACGTGGCCGTCCTGCTCTGTGCCCTGCTCTGCTTCATCGACCTGTGGACCGTAGACAAACGCTATGTGAATGACAGCCTGTTCATCACCCCCAAGCAGCTCAACACTGTAGCAGAAAAGTCAGAAATCGACAAGTATATCCTGCAGGATACGGATCCTGACTACAGGGTGCTCAATCTGACGACCAACGTCTTCAATGACAACACTACATCATACTGGCACAAGAGCGTAGGCGGCTACAGCGCCGTCAAGCTCCGCCGCTATCAGGAAATGATCGAGGAGCATATCTCTCCGGAGATTATAGCCCTCTATGAGGAAGTCAACAATGCCGGCGGAAACCTGGGTGCAGTTCCGGTCACCAAATACCCTGTGATCAATATGCTCAACACGAAATACATCGTGTTCCCCGTAGGCGAGAATCAGGCAATGCCGCTCAGAAACCCCAATGCGCTCGGCAACGGCTGGTTCGTTGACAAGGTCGTGACCGTCGACGATGCGAATTCGGAGATAGCCCTCATTCACGGAATCAATCCTGCTGAAGTCGCAGTCGTCGAGAAATCATTCGCCGAGGCTGTCGGAAACGGCGGCTCGCAAGGCACGGTGGTACTCAAGGAATATGCGCCGAACCGTCTGGTATATGAAACTGACAGCGAGGGTCCCGGCACTGCCGTCTTCTCGGAGGTATATTACCCGTCCTGGCAGGCCTTTATCGACGGCAAGGAAGTGAAGGTGGGCCGCGCGGACTATATCCTGAGGGCGCTCGCCGTCCCGGCCGGCCATCACGAGATAGAATTCGTCTTCGACCCGGTTTCTCTTAAAAGGACGGAAAGATATGCCGGAATGAGTTTCGGCATAATGGTCGCAACCGCTCTTATCTTGGCAGGCTATGCGGCAACCCGTTATTTGAAGAGAAGGCGTACCGCAAACCAGGCGTGATGGCAGAGTGTGCTCACAAGGCCGTAATGTTTGCGCATTATGGCGAAGCGCTCTTTCAGTGACGCCTTGCGGTTGTCAATCGTAACTCCGCTGCCGTCTTCAAGGTAGTCGGCGACAATCAGATGCGTGTTGTACAGCAGGTCTGCCTTCTTCATCACGCGTATGCACCAGTCAACGTCGGCCGAGAAGCGATACTTCAGGTCGTAAGGCTCGGCAAGGTCTCTGCGGGCATAGAAAGCCTGATGGCACACCAGCATCCCGTTTTTGAAACTCTTCCAGTCCAGATGCTCCGGCGGGCTCAGCCTGCGCATTCCGTAGATCTCCCCGGCCATATTGGTCAGGGCGGTGTTGCCGTAAATCACACCGGGCAGCGGATTGAAGCGGCCAGCCTGGCCGGCAATCTGCTCCAGGGTGGTAGGCTCGTGGAAACGGTCGCCGGCATTCATAAAGAGGACATAGTCGCCGCTCGCCAGCCTCAAACCTTTGTTCATTGCGTCGTACAGTCCTTTGTCAGGCTCGCTTACAAGGATGTCGACTTTGTCCCTGTAACGCGAAATGATGTCGAGGGTGGAGTCTTTGGACGCGCCGTCGATTATGATGTATTCCTTGTCGCTCCAGCTCTGGCCGGTCACGCTCGCAAGGGTGCGCTCTATGACTGCCGCGGCATTATAACATATCGTGATGATGGAGAATTTCATTTGAAAAGGGAGATGTATTGTTGAGCTACTACTTTCTCTGAATAGCTGCCGAGCACCTTTGAGCGGGCGTTGCTGCAGAGTTCGCAGTAGTGTGTCTCGTCGAGCACCCAGTCTATTCCGCGGGCCAGGTCTTCGGCCGACTTGTATCCGGCAACATATCCGTTAGATTTGTGGTCTATCATTTCGGGGATGCCCCCGATGTCGAACCCTACGCAGGGGATGCCGCAGCTGAGAGCTTCCATTATGGTGTTCGGCAGATTTTCCTGCAGGGAAGGGGTGACGAACACGTCGGCTGCGTTGTAGTATTCAGCAAGGGAACTGCCGTCGCCGACGTAGCCCAGGGCGTGGGCGGGCAGGGGCAGAGCGGCGCCGAGAGCTTCGCCGTCCTTGCCGAGGATAAGCACCTCGATGTCGCTGCGGGCTTCCTTGAGGATGCGGCAGCTTTCCTGCAGATAATGCATTCCTTTGCGCACGTCGGTGGTCTTGACCGAGCAGAACAATATGAGCTTCTTGTCGGCCGGCAGGCCCAGTTTCCGCCGGACGGCAGCTTTGTCCATCGGGGCATATACCGCAGTGTCGATGGGGTTGGGGATGGAGACGACCTTGCGGCCTTGGGCTATCCTGCTCTCGCGGCACAACCCGGATAGCCACTCGCTGCAGCCGACGAAGGTAATGTCGCAGCCCTCAAGAGCCGCCAGCTTGCGGTCGAACGTCCTCCGGGCAAGGTCGATGCAGCCGCGCCGGGGCAGCAGCGGACAGTCGTGGCATCCAGAGGTGTATTTTGTGCAGCTGTCGGCGTGATGGCAGATGCCGGTGAACGGCCACATATCGTGCATTGTCCATATTACCTGCTTGCCGCTGGCAGCAATCTTTTTCAGCCCATCGAGAGATATGTAGCCTTGGTTTATCCAGTGAAGGTGGATGACGTCAGCTTCCCTGAAAGCTTCAGTCTTGCTGATGTCGATGCCGCAGTTGGCGATGTCCACATAGAAAATCTTGTCTTTGCGGAAGCCGTTGGCGGCCCATATCGCCGCCCTCTCGCGAATGAAACACCATCTTTTCTGCAGGGAGCCTCCGACAGGAATCACTGCCTGAGCGCACCTTTCGGCGTTGCGGACCATCATCGAGGCGTCTGCTCCCTCGCTGCGAAGGGCCTTCAGTATGCGTCCGCAGGCAATTGCGGCGCCTCCTGTGGTTTCGGATGTGTTGACGAGCAGTACCTTCATAGCATAACAAAGGTATGCAATATCCTTAAATTAATTAAATTTGTAATATATGGCAGAGCTGGAACTCAAGAACAAAACTATCAAAGGCCTTTTCTGGGGAGGCTTCAACAGCGGTATGAAGCAGGTCATCAGCGCCCTGATCGGGCTGGTGCTGCTCAGCCGTCTGGCTCCCGGAGACTACGGGCTGGTGGGTATGCTCGCCATTTTCACCGGCATCGCCAGCACTCTGCAGGAAGGGGGGTTCACATCTGCCCTTGCAAACCGGAAAGAGTTCAGCCACGACGATTTCAATGCTGTTTTCTGGTTCAACAACATCATCAGCATAGCGATGTATGTGCTGCTGTGGTTCTGCGCTCCGCTCATCGCTGATTTCTACGGGCAGCCCGAGCTGTTGAAGATCTCCCGGGTTCTGTTCCTGGCCTTCGTCTTCAACGGCTTTACTCTGGCATTCAATGCTTATCTGTTCCGCTTCCTGATGGTGAGGGAGAAGGCTGCCATCGAGATAGCGTCGAGCCTTATAGCCGGCATCGCCGCAATCATCCTTGCGATTAAAGGCTATGGTTACTGGGCGCTGGTGGTCAACACCGTGCTTATGAGTTTCATATCCTCAGTCCTCAGGATAATCCTGGTCCCCTGGCATCCCACTTTCAAGATCAACTTCAGGCCTGTATGGGAAATGTTCGGCTTCAGTTTCAAACTTGTCATTGCTTCGTTTGTCACCCAGATCCAGAACAATATTTTCTCAGTAATCCTGGGCAGGGCATTCACCGAAAGGGAGGTGGGTTTCTATTCGCAGGGAAACAAATGGACGGTGATGGGCCAGACTATGATTTCCGGCACGGTCAACAGCGTCGCTCAGCCCACTCTGGCAAGGGTCAATGACAATGAAGAGCGCGGGCTCAAGGTCTTCCGCAAGTTTATGAGGCTGACATCTTGCCTGGTATGTCCCGCAATGCTCGGTCTGGCTTTCATCGCACCGCAGCTGATACAGGTCATCAACCCAGAATTTCTGCCGAGCGTTCCTGTTATGCAGCTGTGCAGCATAGGCTGCATCGCCCTCTCCCTGTCGAATATGTACTCGCAGATGAACATAGCCCACGGGCGTTCCGACCTGAACCTGCTGATTACGCTGATAGGTGCCGCCCTGCAGATCGCTATGGCTTTTGTCGTTTACAGATATGGAATCACTGTGATAGCCCTCACGATTGCGGTCTGCAATTTCGCCATCCTGGCCGCCTGGCATCTGATAAGCGGAAAGTTTGTGGGATATTCCCTGCCGATGCTTCTGAAGGATGTCACACCTTACGCCGGGCTGTCGGTGCTTGTCTTCATCGCCACATTCTTCGCGACCAAGTTCATTTCCAACGCCTTGCTGCTGCTATGCGCAAAGATAGTCATCGCAGTGGTGCTGTATGTAGTCGCTTTGAAGATACTCGACTCGGCGATTTATCGCGAAGCCAGGGTTTTCATCAAGAGGCACTGGCGCCGTTAGCCCCTATGTGATAGCGTCGCAGCTGACTGCGCAGTTCTTTCTCCCGGCCGTCGCAGAGAGAGTTGAGAAGCGCGTGGAATTCAGCGCCGTGGTTCAGCTGTTTGAGGTGGCATAGCTCGTGGAGTATCACGTAGTCGCGCAGTTCTTCGGGCAGGCGCATCAGCTGCATATTGAGGTTTATGTTGCCTTTTGTGCTGCAGCTGCCCCAGTTCGAAACGTTGTTCTTGATGAAGACTCTGTTGTAGGTGAAGCCGTGCTTGGCTGCCAGTTGCGCAAGACGGGGCACAAGCCAAGCCTTGGCCTCGGCGCGCAAAGCCTCGTCAGGCACTGGTTTGCGCCGCCGCCGTCTGATAATGCGTCGCAGAGGGGGAAATATCCGGATTATCACTTGAAACGCAGCTGGTCGTAGGTGAGTTTCTTGCCGCTCAAAAAGAACTTGAGCAATATGCTGCCGCGATAGTGGCCGATGTCGTTGAACTCCTCGGAGAAGACTGAGTGGTCTTCGACTTTCTTGAGCTTACGGTAATCGCGGTGAGCCTCGAAGACTGCTTTGCACCAGTCCCACTTGAAGCTGAGCAGATATACCATCGCCGAGCAGAAGTCCAGGACCTTGCGGATTGAGATCAGCCTCCACCGAAGGTTGCCCGGAAGGTTCTTGTAGAGCATCAGCAGATTGTTGCGGTAGTTGAAGTACAGCTTCCTGGGCGAATTGTTGGGCAGTGTGCCGCCGCCGACGTGGTAGACCTTGGCCTGGGGGACGGCCCAGACCTGGAATCCGAGCAGTTTGGCCCTCCAGCAGAAATCAATCTCCTCCATATGGGCGAAGAAATGCTCGTCGAGGCCTCCGAGATGATGGTAGAGGGAAGAGCGGACCACCATACAAGCCCCGGCAGCCCAGAAAATCTCCTCTTCCTCGTCATATTGGCCGTGGTCTTTCTCGATGTTGCTGAGGATGCGTCCGCGGCAGAACGGGTAGCCGAAATGGTCGATGAAGCCGCCTGCGGCACCTGCGTATTCGAATGTGTCGCGGTTTGACTCCGAGAGGATCTTGGGCTGGCAGATGCCGGCGTCAGGATTGTCCTCCATAAAGTTGATAAGCGTCTGCGCCCAGCCTGGGGTCACTTCGACGTCTGAATTGAGCAGGATGTAGTAATCGGCTTCAATCTGCCTGAAAGCACGGTTATAGCCTTCGGTGAAGCCATAGTTCTTGTCGAACTCTATGAGCTGCACGTCCGCGTGTTCTGCCTTCAGCCATTCAACCGAACCATCCGTCGACCCGTTGTCGGCGACTACGAGGAAGAAATTTTCTTTCGGGGTGTTGGCTTTCAGCACTGGCAGGAACCGCTTCATAAAATGCAGTCCGTTCCAGTTGAGTATGACTATCGCCGTATCCATAGATCAGTACAAATTTATAGAAATTTGTGCAATCAAAGAATTTCTGGCAGAATAAACAGTCGGTTGCTGTTGGAACCTTTCAACAATATGGTCTTGTCCTTGAGGGGATGTCCTCCCAGGTAGTCGCGCAGTTCTTCTGCTGTTTTGAAGAATTTTGCGCACGATGCCTCCGGAACGTGGGCGGCAGCCGCCTTGAACTCCCCTTTCCCCACCAGGAATATCTCGTCCGTGATCGTGCAGGCTTTGCGGAGCACGTCGCAATGGGCCTGGAGCGAGAAGTCGCCGAGTTCATACATATCTCCGAGGATCAGAACCTTCTGTCCGAATCCCGTCGAAGAGAAGTTGTCGAGCGAGGTGAGCATACTGGTGTGGTTGGCATTGTAAGCGTCCACGATGAGGGTATTGTCGGCAGTTGCCACCATCTGGGAGCGGTTGTTCGAAGGTATATACGCTTCAATCGCAGCTATAGCCGCGTCTTCTTCTACGTTGAAATGCCTTGCGACGCAGAGGACGGCGAGCACGTTGTCGGCATTGTAAGCGCCCACCAGGTGGGTGCGGATCTGCCGGCCGCCTGGCATTTCGATGCGGAGGAAAGGCTCCTGCACATTGGCCGTGAGTATTTTCACGCCCTGATACCTGGCTCCGTAGGCTACCTTGGCGATGCTATTCCTGCTTTCCACCATACCGCAGATGTCGCTGCTGTCTGCGTTGTAGAATACGGTGCCGCCGGTAGCGTTCAGAAAGTCATAGAGTTCGCCTTTTGTCTTCTTGACCCCTTCGAAAGAACCGAAGCCTTCGAGGTGGGCCCGCCCGACGTTTGTGATCAGGCCGCAGGTCGGAAGGGCCATCGACACCGAAGATGCGATCTCCCCGGGGTGGCTTGCTCCCATTTCGACGATAGCAATCTGGTGCTCCTGGCCCAGTCCGAGCAGTGTCAGAGGCACCCCGATGTGGTTGTTGAGGTTGCCTTTGGTGCACAATGTGCTGTATTTGGCGCTGAGGACCGCGTTCACCAGTTCTTTTGTGGTAGTCTTTCCGTTTGTGCCGGTAATTCCCACAACAGGTATGTCGAAATGCATCCGGTGGATTCTCGCAAGCTGCTGGAGAGCAAGCAGAGTGTCGGGCACCTTTATGAATCGTCCGTCCGATCCATCCGGAGTCCTTTCAACCACTGCATAGGCGGCGCCTTGCTCCAGGGCCGCCGCGGCAAAGTCGTTGCCGTCGAAATTGTCGCCTTTGAGGGCGAAAAATACAGAGCCGGGAATTATGCGGCGGGTGTCGGTGCAGACTTTGGCTCCGCACTCTGTAAAAATGTCGTACAAGTCTTTCATAGCCTATTTCGTCCCGGTAGATCCGAATCCGCCTGTACCGCGGCTGCTCTCAT
Source organism: uncultured Bacteroidales bacterium (assembly GCA_947169015.1). GTDB lineage: Bacteria > Bacteroidota > Bacteroidia > Bacteroidales > UBA932 > Equibacterium. Next base: position 125,127 of record CAMVOD010000001.1, read on the forward strand.
CGAGTCGTTCGACTTCCTCCCATTCAACGTGCTCGTGGCGTGCAATCACCATCTGTGCAATCCTTTCTCCGGGCTCGATGGTGAAAGGGTCCTTCGAGAGGTTGACGAGCAGCACGCACACTTCTCCCCGATAATCGGCGTCGATGGTGCCGGGGCTGTTGGTGACGGTGATGCCGTGTTTTGCGGCCAGGCCGCTTCTCGGGCGTACCTGGGCTTCATATCCTTCCGGCAGCTGGATGAACAATCCTGTCGGAATCATCGTGCGCTCCAGTGAGCCGAGGGTTACGGGCTCTGCGATGTTTGCCTTAAGATCCACGCCGGCTGAATATGGAGTGGCGTAGGAGGGTGAGTGGTAAGCGGATTTGTTGACTATCTTGACTTTCATTTGATTTTATGGTTTCAAGCGGTTTTTCTGCGGCGACGGTAGAAGAAGATGCTGGCGGCGACGGGGACAAGGTAGCAGAGCAGCAGCGCAGTCTGTACTCCCAGCTTAGGCCAGAGGGAAAGCTCCGGTACGAACAGTGACCCTATGTATACTCCGAGACCGAGCAGTATGCACAGGGAAATCTGCACCCAATTATAGGGAATGGGGTAGTATTTGTTGCCGAGCCACAGCGAGATGGCCATCATCACCACATAGCTTGCCACGTGACCCCAGGCTGCCGCATAGTAGCTGTAGCGGGGCATAAAGATGAAATTGATGGCAAGAGTGACGACCAGGCCTGCAAGCGTGATCCACACTGCATAGCCGGTCTTGCCGCTCAGTTTGTACCACATACTTATATTGAACTGCATTCCCAGCAGTACATACGCCATCAGCATTATCGGAGTGATGGAAAGACCCTCCCGGAAGTTGCGGCCGAGGATCAGGCCGATCTCGTCAAGGTATAGGGTGACAACCAGGAAGCCGAACATACAGAATGCCACGAAATAGCTCATCACCTGTGCATAGAGGGCCTTGTTGTCCTTGTCTTTCTCCCTCTGGAAGAAGAAAGGCTCGGCAGCATAGCGGAACATCTGCACGAAGAGGGACATTATGACGGCTATCTTGACACCTGCCTGATAGACACCGAGGTCAGCGCGCCAAAGGGCCGGGTCGGCGTCGAGGAAACGCATAAGGATTCTGTCCATAAAGTCGTTCAGCACTCCGGGCAGTCCCGCTATCATCAACGGGAGAGAATAGATGAGCAGTGAGCGGGTCAGCTCCTTGTCCATACGGAACCTGAGGCGGAAGATTTCCGGAATCAGCAGTATCAGGCACAGCAGACAGCTAACGAGGATGGCGAATATCGCATAGGTATAATCCGGCACGGGGCTCACGAAAGTGAGCATCCAGCTGTCAGGATGGGCTGCTGCGAACTTCGGGAAGCGGAGGTACAGCAGCAGGTTCACTCCCAGTTCTGTAAGTATCTTGAGGGTCTTTATGACGGCGAACTTGAGCGCCTTGTGCTCATACCGCAGTCTTGCGAAGATGATGGCCGTTATGGTGTCTATCCACAGGATGAGACCCACATACTTGATGATACGGCCGTTGCCTTCGTAGCCGAGGGCGGTAGCTATGCCGCCGGAGAAGGCGGAGCAGCAGACGTAGAACAGCGCGCACAGCACGAAGACTATCGAGAACGCAGTGGAGAAAACCTTTGAGGAGTTGTTGATCTCTTTGATGGTCGCATAGCGGAAACAGCCTGTCTCAAGGCCCAGGGCCAGGACTACCTGCAGGATGGCTATGTAAGAGAGGAACTCCGTGACGACTCCGTAATCGGAGCGGCTGAGTATCGCCGTATATACGGGAACCAGCATAAAGTTGACGACACGGGCCAGAATGGTGCTCAGACCATAAATTGCGGTTTCGCTCGCCAGTTGTTTCAAAGGATTTGCCATCTCGGAGTCAAGATTACCATACAAAAATAGGAAATTTGGCTAAATTTGCCCTTCAAATAACCAACATTATGAAACGAATACTGACATTATCACTGATCGTTACTATGGCACTCTTTTTCTCAGGTTGCAAGAACGGCAACAAAGCACCCAAGGATATCAATACAGACCAGCCTTCATTCTCACAGGGCGAAACCGCAGAGCCCGAAGAGATAGCCGAAGAGCCTGTGTTCAAGATTTCAACCACAAAGGGCGACATCGTCGTGAAACTCTATAAGGAAACACCCCTGCATCGCGACAATTTCGTGAAACTCGCACGCAGCGGCTATTATGACGGTATGCTTTTCCACCGTGTGATCAAAAACTTTATGATCCAGGGCGGCGACCCCTTCACCAAGCAGGAAGGTAAGGAAGCCCAGTACGGCACCGGCGGTCCGAACTACACCATCCCCGCTGAGATCGTGCCCGGCAAGACCCATAAGAAAGGCGCCCTTGCAGCAGCCCGCAGAGGTGACAACGTAAATCCCGAAAAGGCATCTTCAGGCTCGCAGTTCTACCTCGTCCAGAGCGAAGAAGGCTGCAAGCACCTCGATGGCGAGTACACTATTTTCGGCGAGACGATTTCCGGCATTGACGTTATCGACAAAATCGCAGCCGTAGAAACCAACAACCGCAACCTCCCGCTGGAACCCGTAAAAATTATTTCAGTTCGTGAGGTAAAAGAATAATTGTGGCACGCCTATTGCTTAATCCTAAGTCAAGTTTTTCATAGGTTAAGTTTTAGGTTATACATAGTAAAGGCCGCCTCGAAAGAAGCGGCCCTTATTATTTTTTATGCACTAACGTTATTTCTTAGGCACTTCCTTCAGGACTTCCACGATGAAATCCCAGAACTTGGCGACGCTGGGAACGAATACCCTTTCGTCGGGAGAGTGGGGAGAGCAGAGGGTAGGGCCGCAGGATACCATATCCCAGTTCGGGTATTTGGCTCCGAGGATGCCGCATTCCAGTCCGGCGTGAACGGCCAGGACCTTCGGCTCATTGCCGTAGAGTTTCTTATAGACTCTCTTCATCTCGTCGAGAATCTCTGAATCCATATTCGGTTTCCATCCTGAATAGGCACCGGAGAATTTGACCTTGGCCCCGGCCAGTTCGAAGACGTTGCGCATCTGCTCGGCCATATCCATCTTGGAGCTGTCGATCGAACTGCGGATAAGGCTGCTTACGGTGAATACGCCGTTTTCGGTGCGGACTATCGCAAGGTTGCCGGATGTCTCCACCATTCCGGGCATATCGAGGCTCATACGGGTCACTTCATTGGTGCAAGCTGACACGGCCATAATCATTTTCAAGCCGACATTTCCTGCTATGACAGTCTTGGCTTTGGTCTTCTTTGCAATAATCTCCACTGCGGGGTCGATCTTGCCGAATTCATTCCTGACCTCGGCGAGTACGCCGGCTGCGGCTGATTCTACTGCAGCTGCTTCAGCCTGAGGCACGGCAACTACAGCCACGCACTCACGCGGAATCGCGTTGCGCAGGTTTCCGCCCAGGATGCACGAGAGCTTGCCTTTGTGGTCGCGCAGCAGGGGCAGCAGAACCCTTGCCATAACTTTGTTGGCGTTGCCGCGTCCTTCGTTGATCTCCATACCGGAATGGCCCCCGCGTAGGCCTTTGACAGTGATTTCATAGGCCACATAGCCGGCAGGCACGGGCTCTTCTTTGTATTTCTTTGTCACGCTCACATCCACACCGCCTGCACAGCCGACATAAAGTTCTCCTTCGGTCTCGGAGTCCATATTGATGAGGATGTCTCCTTTCAGGACGCCGGGAGCCAGTTTGAAGGCGCCGGTCATACCAGTCTCTTCATCAACAGTGAAAAGAGCTTCGACCGGACCGTGCTGGAGGTCCTTGGCTTCAAGGATGGCCATTGCGGTAGCTACGCCCAGACCATTGTCTGCACCGAGGGTGGTGCCGCTGGCATAAACCCACTGCTGCCCATCTTTCTCCACTATGCGGGGTGTGATGGGGTCTTTATGGAAATCGTGCGCCACGTCGTTGTTTTTCTGCGGCACCATATCCATATGGCCTTGAAGGATAATACCCTTTCGGTCTTCCATACCTTTGGTGGCAGGCTTGCGGATGATTATGTTGCCCATCGGGTCTTTGATGGTCTCCAGACCGAGGTCCTTGCCGAATTTTTCAAGAAATGCTGAAACCTTCTCTTCGTGTTTCGAAGGTCTCGGAATGCGTGTGAGGGCGTAGAAGTTCTTCCACACTCTCTCAGGGTTGAGATGACTTATATCCATAATATTATTTTAGTACTGAGTTCAACGGGAAAGAAAGCGTCTGACCGAACTGGTAGACGGGAATGCGGGTCTGCAGCAGTGTCTGGCTGCCGTCCATTATCCTTGCGGTGGCGACTGCAGGCACCCTGTAATAAACAGTGCCGGCGGCTACTGGCCTTGAGCCGGAGTCGACACCACCGGTAGTTATCGATGCAGTCTTGTCGAATGTCAGCTGGAGCACGATCGGACGCCCTGCAACTTCGTTGGGGGGCAGCAGACCTTCATTTTCAGAAATCCTGAATGCCACGTACATCTGATTTGCGGTAGATTTAGAGGGAACTACGTCAAAGTTCATCGTCTGGATAGAGGTGGTGCTGGCACCGTAGAAAAGGCTCATATATTCCTGCTCCAGCCTCGTAATCTCAGCTATGGCTGCCTGCAGGGCGTTACCTTCGAATGTTGCATCGGTATCTCCGGTGATTATCTGGACGCGGTTCCTGCGAAGGTCGAAGATGGCGTTGGCAGTCTCCTGCGCTTTCTTCTCCAGCGACTTCTCAACGACCTGGCTCTGGGATACCGCTACTCTTTGGAATCCTTCCGCAGTATTTACGGTTTTATAAAGGGTGGTAGTCGCGCTTGTAAGGTTGCCTTCGACATCCTTGCCGGCGAAAACATCGTTGTTGGCAATGGAAGGGAACCTCCACGACTCCGGTTTTCCGGTGTAGCTGTCAGAAGCGATGACAAGGCCCTGAGAGCAGAGCTGGAGGAAATTGGCCGCAGCCGTTCCTCTTCCGGAAAGGTTGATGGCTATCCTTGTGGAAGGATCCGCCTCGAGATATGGAGCCATATCGATGGATTTGAGGGTGTACGTCACCTCATCCGAGGTACGGGCCGGCGCGCCCATATATTTCTGGGCGAACTGGGCGTAGGGACCGGCGACAAAGGTTTCTTTCTCGGCCACCACTGTGAGCATTATGGAAGTCTGGGGCAGCGAATAGATCACTACTCCGGCGGGCTGCTCCTGCCCTGCTTCAAGCATCTGGGCATTCGCCGTCTGTATGCCTGCAAAAATGCAGAGCAAAGCACATAGGGTTCTTGTAAATCTTTTCATATCGTTATCGTTTATTATTGTCATAAATTCCGAGATCCTTCCATCTTTTGTGGCTCCACAGCCAGTTGCCTTTGTCGGCGATGATATCCCGTTCAAGCTTCGATGCGAATGATTTCGTGATATCTCCGGGCTGCGTGGCGGCGGAGTCTTCGCAGATGGCCTCACACTTTATCACATAGCGGCTCCTGGCTATTTTGTTGATGCCGATGTATACAACAGGTATGCCCGTCTTGCGGGCTATGGCCTCGGCGCCTGCCACCCACTCGGTCTTGAGCCCGAGGAACCGGGTCTGGACGCTGCCTTTCCCTTCGGGGCGCTGGTCGGCTATGAAGAAATAGACTTTTCTGTCGTCCCTGTGCTCCAGGGCATAGCGCAGGAAACTGCCGGACGGCACAAGATTCTTCCGCTTGAAGCGGTGGAAGCTGCGAAGGCGCAGGAACAGCTCTTCGCTCAGGGCGTTTGACATAGTGTGGTAGGCGCTCATTACGTTGTCATAGCCGTATGTGGCCTCATCGCTGTAGACCGGCAGGCCGGGAAGAAGCTCCCAGTTGCCTGTGTGTCCCAGCAGCACCACCACGCTGCCGTGGCGCACGAACATATCGTTGAGCAACTCTCCTCCCTCGACGCTGCAGACACCTTTCTTTTTAATGTGCGCGTAACTGCGGGTAAGACTCCACACTGTTTCGCATATCAAATCTGCGATATGGAGGTAATAGCCTTTCACAAGGGCTTGCGTTTCTTCTTCCGGCAGGTCGGGGAAGGCGGCCTTCAGGTTGGTGCGGACCACCGGCAGCCTGTATTTCAGGACCGGACCCAGCAACCAGGCCACGAAGCGGGCGAGAAGATGATGGACGCACAGCGGCAGCAGCGACAGAAGGACTGTCGGAATGAGGAGTATATAAACCGCCAGTGTGCGCAAAAACTTCATTGCAGGGGCTTTTTATTGCTTTCAAATTTAATACTTATTTCAAAATTGTTAAATTTGTTACCTGAGTAAGCTAAAACTTAAATCCATTATGTTCAAAGGACATCCTAAAGGCTTGTATGCATTGGCTCTGGCCAACACAGGCGAACGTTTCGGTTATTACACGATGCTTGCCATATTTATGCTGTTCCTCCAGGCAAAATTCGGATGGGGCGGCTCACTGGCCAGCACGACTTATGCAATTTTCCTGGCTGCAGTTTATTTCTTCCCTGTCGTGGGTGGTATCCTGGCCGACAAGATCGGCTACGGCAAATGCGTCGTGACGGGTATCTGCGTAATGTTCCTCGGTTATGTCGCGCTTTCCATCCCCACTGCCGCCAACACACTCGGCGTGGTGCTGATGCTCGGCGCCCTGCTCTGCATCGCGATAGGTACAGGCCTTTTCAAAGGCAACCTGCAGGTGCTGGTAGGTAACCTCTATGACGACCCGAAGTATTCCGCAAAGCGCGACTCCGCCTTCAGCCTCTTCTATATGGCTATCAATATCGGCGCGATGTTCGCTCCTTCAGCAGCCACTGCCATAACCAACAAATTCCTCGGCAAGGCAGGCCTCATCTACAAGGCCGACATCCCCGCCCTGGCCCACCAGTTCCTGAACGGCACCATCACTCCCGAGAATACGGCGAAACTTCAGGATCTGGCGTCGCTGATGCCGGGAAGCCCTGCTTCTATGCCTCTTGACCAGTTCAGTTCATACTATATCGAGCACCTGGCGTCTTCATACAATATGGGCTTCGCCATCGCCTGCGTCTCACTGATCGTATCGATGCTCATCTACGTGCTCACCCGCAAGTGGTACAAACACGCCGATGTCAACGCCAAGCAGGCTGCAGCCAAAGGCAATGCCGAGGTTGTGGAACTCTCTCCGAAGCAGACCCGTGACCGCATCGTAGCCCTCTGCCTCGTGTTCGCAGTCGTAATCTTCTTCTGGATGGCGTTCCACCAGAACGGGCAGTCCCTGACGTGGTTCGCAAGGGACTACACCCAGGACTATGCGAGCGGCTGGATAAGGATGGGCTTCAACATCTGGGTGCTCGCCCTCATTGCCGCATCTGTCTACACGCTGTTCGGCACCTTCCAGTCTGAGACAAGGAAAGGCAAGTTCATCTGCGGATTCGTCACGGCAATGCTCTGGTTCGGCGCGTACATCATTTTCACGGGCATTCCCAATCCGATCGAAATCCAGCCCCAGCTCTTCCAGCAGTTCAACCCGTTCTATGTAGTGGCTCTGACCCCTATCTCTATGGCCATCTTCAGTTCTCTTGCAGCCAAGAAGACGGAAAAATATACCAAGGGTATGGAGCCGTCAGCCCCTAAGAAAATCGGTCTTGGAATGTTCGTGGCAGCCATCGGATATGTCATTATGATGATTGCCTCAAAGGGACAGGCTTCACCTGCCGAGCTTGGCGGTACCGTCTCTCCCGATCCGGTTGTCCCGGGATACCTCATCTCTACATATCTCGTGCTGACATTTGCCGAGCTGCTTCTCAGTCCGATGGGTATTTCCTTCGTGACCAAGGTGGCTCCTCCGAAATACAAAGGCTTGATGATGGGTCTGTGGTTCGCAGCCACTGCCATCGGCAACTATCTCAGTTCTATCCCCGGCCTGCTCTGGGACAAGGTTCCTCTCTGGGCCAACTGGGGTATCCTGATGGCACTCTGCGTCATCGCAGGTCTCATTATGTTCGCTATGCTCAAGAAGATAGAAGCAGCTACCGAATCATAATACTGATGCGAGGCATAAGGCTTTTCTCTGTTCTGTTCGCCGTCCTTCTGTTCCATTCTCCGGACGTCAGGGCGGAAGGCGAGGGGCCTTTTGTCTTTCAGGCGAAGACGATAGACTTCGGCGGCATCAAGGAAGCCGACGGGCCGGTCAGCGGCAGTTTCTGGTTCTATAACCGTTCCAACAAGGCGGTGCAGATTGATTTCGTGGCCACAAGCTGCGGCTGCACGACTGTCGATTACCCGACCCAGCCCGTAGAACCCGGGCAGACCTGCGAACTTGTCGTCCGTTTCAACCCGGCCAATATGTCCGGCAAGGTTTACCGTGACGTTACGGTGGTCACGAAAACCAGCGAGGACCGGCTGGTCATCTCTGCCGACGTCGAGCCGGCTCCTGTCGGCCCGGAGCAGACGTACCCGAGCATTGTCGGCAGCGGAATACGGTCCCGCGACCTGGCCTACCGTTTCGGTTATGCCGCGCAGGGGCGCAGCCAGTCGCAGAGCATCACCCTCTACAACGGCAGCGGCAAGACAGTGCTTCTCAAGGCGGAGAGCAGCAATCCGCACCTCAGCGTAAAGGCTCCTTATTCGCTCAAGCCGGGTGCTGCCGACGGAATGACCGTGACCTACGACATCCCCGTGTCGGCCTCAAACTACGGTGTGTGCGATGATGTCATAACCCTCTATGTAGACGGAGTCAAGGCAGAACACCCCATCCGCCTTTCCGCCATAATGGTGGATGACCTCGACCGCAATGACAAGAATGCGCCTTCGATGCGGGTCGACCCTTCGTATTTCACCCTGAAAGACGTAAGGAAGGGCAAGAGCGTAAAGAAGCAGCTTACTGTGTACAATGACGGCAAGAAGGACCTGATACTGAGGCACGTCAAGCTGTCCGGCGGGATAGAGACCTCTCTCAAGGCGGGTGCCGTGATACGCCCCGGCAAAAGTGCTGTTTTTGACATCAAGGTGACTGCCCCCAAGACTGCAGCTTCTTCTGAAGGAAGCATTTATATCATAACAAACGACCCTCTCAGGCCGCAAAAGGAAATCTTCATCAGGACCAACACCAAATAACCTAAAACTTATACTCATGAAAAAACTATTCTTAGCCTTGATCGCAGTGTCGGCCATAGCACTGACATCCTGCAAGAACAATGCTTCAGGCAATTATGAGTACCCGTTCCAGAATCCGAACCTGTCGACGGAGCAAAGGGTGGACAACATCATCTCCCTGCTGACTCCGGACGAGAAGATCGGACTGATGATGAATGGTTCGATTTCAGTCGAGCGTCTGGGCATCCCCGCCTACAACTGGTGGTCAGAGGCCTGCCACGGCATCTGCACCAGCGATGCAACAGTTTTTCCCCAGGCGATAGGCCTTGCTGCTACCTTTGACCAGGATATGCAGTACCAGATCTACACTATGGTGTCAGATGAGGCCCGCGCACACTGGAACATCACCAACCACAACGTGATGGACAAGACCGAGGCCACCGGCGGCATCTGGAACCAGGGTCTTTCTTTCTGGTGCCCCAACATCAACATCTTCCGTGACCCCCGCTGGGGACGCGGACAGGAGACTTACGGCGAGGACCCGTACCTGACAGGTGTTATGGGAAGCGCTACCGTAAGGGGAATGCAGGGCAATGACAAGAGATATCTCAAGACCCATTCCTGTGCAAAGCACTACGCAGTCCACAGCGGTCCTGAATCAAGCCGCCACAGAGATGATATCTACGTTTCGATGCGTGACCTTTGGGAGACCTACCTCCCCGCTTTCAAGGAGCTGGTAACCAAAGCAGACGTGCAGGAAGTAATGTGCGCCTACAACCGCTACGAGGGTGAACCTTGCTGCGGCAGCGACAGGCTTCTGGTCGACATCCTGCGCGACAAATGGCAGTACAAACATCTCGTGGTTTCAGACTGCGGAGCCATCAACAACTTCTACACGAAGGGACAGCACGAGACACATCCCGATGCGGCTACGGCCAGCGTCGACGGTGTCCTCTCAGGCACTGATATCGAGTGCGGAACCAGCTACAAGGCGCTCAAGACCGCTCTTGCCGACGGCCTCATCAAAGAGAGCGACTTGGACGTCAGCCTGCGCCGCATATTCACCAGCCGCTTCGAACTCGGTCTCCACGACCCTGAGTCTATGGATCCCTGGGCCAACCTCGGCGCTGACGACATCAGCAGCCCCGAACATACTGCAATGGCACAGAGGGCAGCCCGCGAAGCTATGGTCCTTCTCAAGAACGACGGCATCCTCCCTCTGTCAAAGAACACCAAAACCATCGCTGTCGTAGGTCCCAACGCTGACAATGCCGGTATGCAGAACGGCAACTACAGCGGCACGCCTACCGCAGCCAACACCCTCTCTATCCTGAACGCCCTCAAGAAGGCAGTCCCCGGAGCCGACATCATCTATGAAAAAGGCTGCGAACTGGCAGATCCTTATCTGACTCTCGACCATATGGCAGACATCAACGGCGGCAAGGGCCTCCACGGTGAGTATTTCAACAATACCGCTATGAGCGGAGCTCCGGTTGCAACTGCTGACTATACAGCCCTCAACCTCCGCACTTCAGGCAACTACCGTTTCGCTCCCGGCGTTGAGATGACCAACTTCTCTGCCCGTTATACCGGAACATTCGTTGCCGACTTCACAGGTGATATGAACTACAGCATCCGCGGCAACGACACTTGGAAATTCACCGTGAACGGCAAAACCGTAGCCGAGCAGAAAGAAGCCACCAACGTGCGTTATGGCCGCGGTATGGTTCCGCAGACTTCATTCCCTGTTGTGAAGGGCCGCACCTACACTATCGCCATCGACTACACCAAAGGCGCCACTGGCACAGCTTACTTCGCATTCAACATCAGCCAGCGCAAGCTTCCTGACTACGACGAAATCGCAGCCAAAGTCGCATCGGCAGACGTGATCATTATGGTCGGCGGTCTTTCAGCCCAGCTGGAAGGCGAGGAAATGATGGTGACTTACGACGGTTTCAGCGGCGGCGACCGCACCAAGATCGAGCTTCCCGAGCCTCAGATCAAACTCCTCCAGGCAGTGCACTCTACCGGCAAACCTGTAGTATTTGTAAACTGCACGGGCAGCGCCATCGGTTTCGGTGCAATCGAGAACCAGTACAACGCCCTTCTGCAGGCCTGGTACGGCGGACAGGCAGCAGGTATCGCTGTGGCAGACATCCTCTTCGGCGATTACAATCCCGCAGGCCGTCTCCCCGTTACATTCTACGCCTCTACAAGCCAGCTTCCCGACTTCAAGGACTACAGTATGGCTAACCGTACTTACCGCTACTTCAACGGCAAGCCCCTCTATGCGTTCGGCTATGGCCTGAGCTATACAAACTTTGCATATGGCGACGCCAAGCTGTCAAAGAAATCAGTCAAGGCCGGCAAGGGCGTGGACATCACGGTTCCTGTCACCAATTCAGGCAAGATCGCCGGTGACGAAGTCATCCAGGTATACGTCAAGAGTCTCGACAATCCTGAAGCTCCCATCAAGGCCCTCAAGGGCTTCAAGCGCGTCAACATCGCAGCCGGAGCTACTGAGAACGTCACGATTTCTCTGGCTCCCGAAGCATTCGCATACTACAGCGCAGCAATCGACGAACTCGCTCCGATGGCCGGCAGATATCAGATTCTGTACGGCAGTTCTTCACGTGACGAAGACCTCAAGGCTATTGACTTCCAGGTTCTCTAACTGCTGTAAGCATAAAATAATAAGGGCCGCTTCTATCGAGGCGGCCTTTATTGTATTTCTCAACATATCAGTCGAGGAGGCAAAGGCCAAATATATGTAATGATTAATATAGGAATCCAAATGCCCAGAGCGGAATCTTTCGGGAAACGGATGATTCAATGCCATCGGCAGCAATGTAGGATTCCTCCTCATTACGGATTTGGTCAAATCCCTTGTCAGGTCCACCCACTTCAATCACAACTTTCTTCCCAACTCGGAAATCACCCGTCTTAAGCCCACCATATTCTACTCTATGTCCGGCAGAAGCAATCTGGTTGCAGAAGAAGGTCTCGCGGACCGTCCCGATTTCAGGAGAAGTAAGCGAGGAGAGGGTGAAGAGCAGATTGGTGTTATCCAGAAGAATCTTATCAGGTTTCTGGAGATCCGTGATAGAATCCAGATTTGTGTAAAGGCGGCGGATGAGATTGGCCTCTTCAAGATATGTAAGATACTTCAACACGGTTCTCCGTTCAATGCCTATGGTCCGTGAAAGCTTGGCAATATCCACCTCGTAAGGGAGCATAACAGACAGAACTTGGAGCAGAGCTTTTACCTTTCGCGTATTACCTACCTCTAGCCCGCGATGCTTGGGAAGCTCTGTGTCGATGATATAGTTTACGACATTCTCGACCCTTGAGGCAAAGTCTTTCCTGCTCTCCAGAAAGAAAGGGTAGTACCCATATTCAAGATAACTGCGGAAATGCTCCAGAGGATGACATTCCTCGAGGATGTGGGAACATATGGCCGACGGTTCCTGAAGAAGATTATCCAGGGAGAATGGCTCCAGACGGATACCGGCTTTGAATAGCAGGAATTCACGGAAAGACAATCCTGGCATCATCCGTTCCGAAATTCTTCGGGACAGGTCTGCCTTGCCGTCGTTAAGTTGAATAAGAGAGGATCCGCTAAGGACGATCTTCAAGTTTCGGTAAGTATCGTATATCTCCTTGACTTCCCGGCTCCAACCATCATACTTATGAACTTCGTCGATAAAAAGATGTGTTCCGCCCAGCTTAATGAATTCTTCTGCCGTCTCTACCAGCGTATGGGTAGTAAAGTAACCGGAATCCGCTGAGCAGTAAAGGGCCTTGTGGTTGCCAGAGCCAAATGTTTTCCGAATATGCTGCTGAATCAGGGTGGATTTTCCCACACCTTTCGGTCCTTTTATTATGGAAAGCCGGGCATCCCAATCTATCTTTTCTTCAAAATCCCGGATATAATCCATCGGAACATCCCGTATAATCTGATCGTGTCTGGCAAAGAGTTTTTCCATTTATTATTTCTATTTGATGCAAATATAGTTAATGTTTCCTATAAAACACAGATTTCTTTATAAAATGTGCTTTATAAAACACATATACAACACATAACAGCAAAAATAGTAAGGGCCGCTTCTTTCGAGGCGGCCTTTATTATTAGCCCTTCAGGCTGTCTATTTCCGCATATTTGTCGAGGATTGAACGGGCGATCTTGAGCAGTTGCTCGCCCTTTTCGGTGAGGATGATGCTTTTGTCATAACGGACGAAAAGCGCGCAGCCGAGCTCTTCTTCAAGTTTCGCGATATGCTTTGAGACTGCGGGCTGGCTTATGCCGAGCGCGGCGGCGGCCTTGCTGAAGTTGAGACACTCAGCGGCTTCGCAGAATACTTTCAGGCGGTTGTCTGTCATAACAGTCCCAAAGTTAGCGATTTATTTGGTAATTAAGATTAAAGTTGTATCTTTGCAGCCCCTTTGGAAAACCCAGAGGGGCTTTAACTAATAATCAAATAATTAAGAAAATGTTTAATCAGTACGAAACCGTTTTCATCGCAACTCCCGTTTTGTCTGAAAGCCAGATGAAGGAAGCGGTTGCTAAGTACATCGACCTTATCAAGGCCAACAACGGCGAGGTCGTGTATGAAGAGGACTGGGGCCTGCGCAAGCTCGCTTACCCTATCCAGAAGAAGACCACAGGTTTTTATCACTTGATCGAGTTCAAGGCTGAACCTGCATTTGTTGACACATTGGAAACCCAGTACAGGCGTGATGAGCGCATCATCCGCTTCCAGACTGTGGCTATGGACAAACACGCAGTGGCTTACGCTGAGCGCCGTCGCGCAAAGAAAGCCAACGCAACTGTTGAACAACCTGTAAACACGGAGGAATAATATTATGGCACAGGACGATATCAGATATCTCAATCCCCCGACAGTCGAGGTTAGAAAGAAAAAATACTGCCGCTTCAAAAAAGCCGGTATCAAGTATGTAGATTACAAGGATCCTGAGTTTCTCAAGAAATTCCTCAACGAGCAGGGCAAGATCCTTCCCCGCCGTATCACCGGTACTTCTCTGAAATTCCAGCGCAAAGTGGCCCAGGCCATCAAGAGAGCCCGCCATCTTGCACTTCTTCCTTACGTTACTGACCTTTTGAAATAGGAGGCTGCACTATGGAAATCATTCTTAAACAAGACATCAAGAACCTCGGTCTGAAAGACGACATCGTAAAGGTTAAAAACGGTTACGCAGCCAATTATCTCATCCCTCAGGGAATGGCTATTATGGCTACCCCTTCTGCGAAGAAGGTTCACGCCGAGAATCTCCGTCAGCGCGCTCACAAAGAGGCTAAGCTCGTTGCAGACGCTGAAGCTCTCGCCGCCAAACTCGAAGGCCTCACCGTAAAAGTTCCTGCAAAGGTCAGCTCAAACGGCAAGGTATTCGGTTCAGTAGGCAACATCCAGGTTGCAGATGCTCTCGCAGCTATGGGTTTCGAAATTGACCGCAAGGACATCGATATGGACGCCATCAAGGAAGTCGGTGTTTACGACGTAGCTGTTAAATGCTATCGCAACGTGAAGGCTACCCTCAAGGTTGAGGTTGCCGGCGAAAACGCTGCTGAAGAGTCAGCAGATCAGAAGGCTGAATAAGCAGTCGGAATCTGTTGAACCATATCATACCGCTGACCGGATTCTGACAATCCGGTCAGTTTTTTTTATAAATTTGAAGTATGGAAAGGAAATTCAAGATAAAGGTTCACGATTCTGTGAAAGACTACACAATGATGATTGTAGGCTGTTTCCTTTATTCTTTCGGTGCCGTGCTTTTTGTCGAGCCTTATGGCTTTGCGCCGGGAGGAACCTACGGTCTGGCTATGGTGTTCCACCATCTTTGGGGATGGCGTACAGAGGTTGCTGCATTATGTATGGATATACCTCTGCTGATAATAGGTTCCATCATCCTGGGGGCGAAGTTCGGCATCAAGACGCTTATCTGCACGATATTGCTGCCGCTCTTTATGCTCCTTGTCCATACAGTCTATGGATTTGACGCCCTGCTCGATCCTGGACTGACCAATTTCTCGGATATGCATCAGCAGATGCTGTCTTCCGTGTTCGGCGGCGTCATCTATGGCGTAGGACTCGGTATGGTTTACCGTACCGGCACCACTACCGGAGGCTCTGACGTCATAAATATGATAGTGAGAAAGTACTTCCATATCTCTATGGGTACCGCCTCGATAATAGTCGACGGCCTCATAACTCTGTCGACAGTACTTGCCTTCGGCGACTGGACCCTTCCGATGTATTCCTGGGTGATCATCTTCGTCGCTGCCGTAATCCAGGACCGCGTGATGCAGGGCGCTCCTTCCAAGACGATGATGATAATCACGTCAAAAGTGGACGAGGTGAGGGACTACATCATCGAGGAGATGGGCCGCGGCGCGACCCTTATCCCGGGCACCGGCCTTTATGCCGGCAAGCAGCGCGACATTATCTATGTCGTGGTGAGCAGCCGTGAGGTTATACAGCTCCGCAAGCTCATCGCCGAGATAGACCCGAAGGCCTTCATCAATGTCATCAACAGTTCGGAGATTCTGGGAGAGGGCTTCCACAGCATCCACCTGCAGTAGCTCCGGCTAAGATCCGTTGACTATTCCTGCAAGCATTCCGCAGGCGGCGAGGATATCCTCACCGCGGGATGCACGTATGGTGGTGGTGATGCCTGCCTTCTGGAGCCTTTGTTCAAACAGTTCCATCACAGCAGGGGGGCAGGTGGCCAGGTCGCTGTCCGGAATCTTGTGGAAGCGGATAAGGTTGACCCTGCAAGGGATGCCTTTCAGCAGGGATATCACGCCGTCGGCGTGACGCTTGTCGTCGTTGACTCCTGCAAACATCGTGTATTCGAAGCTGACACGTCGCTGTCCGCTGAAGTCGTATTTCTTGATGAGGGCTATGACGTTCCGGATGTCGTGCCTGTGCTGGGCGGGCATCAGTTCTTCCCTTTCGTCAGGGAAAGGATTGTGGAGGCTGACGGCCAGGTGGCACCTGGTGCTGTCGAGGAATTCTTTCAGAGTGCCGGTGATGCCTATGGTCGAAAGCGTAATGCGCTTCGGGCTCCAGGCGAAGCCCCAGTCGGCGGTGAGCACTTCTATCGCCCGGCTGACGTTTTCCCAGTTGTCCAGCGGCTCGCCCATACCCATAAACACTGCGTTGGTCAGGGAGTCGGCTTCGTCGATGCAGATGAACTGGGACAGTATTTCAGCTGCCGTCAGGTTCCCGTGGAAGCCTTGCCTTCCGGTCATACAGAATCTGCATCCCATCTTGCAACCTGCCTGGCAGGACACGCAGACGGTGGCTCTGTCGCCGTCGGGAATCATCACAGTCTCTGTGAATCTGCCGTCCGCAGTGGGGAAGGTGTACTTCTTGGTGCCGTCGGAGGAGGTGATGCAGCCGGCAGGAGCGCTGGCTGCGACTTCGCAGGTCTGCGAAAGTTTCTCCCTCGCCACCTTGGACAGATTCGTCATTTCGGCGATGTCCCTGACTTTCTTTTTATAGAGCCAGTCTGCCATCTGTTTTGCGGCGAAACGGGGCAGTCCCTGCGCGTTGCACAAGGCTTCAAGCTCAGCCAGAGTCATTCCCAGAAGTGCGGTTTTCATAGTCAATATGTGTTGTGCAAAAGTATGAAAAAGATTAAATTTGCGAGAAGAACATCAGCGGTTTATTAACACTTAACAATCATCATTATGGCTAAAGAAGACGAAAACAAACAAGCCGAACCCAACCTGGAGAAGCTCAAGGCTCTGCAGGCGACCATCTCCAAAATCGAGAAGGATTACGGCAAAGGGACAATCATGAAATTGGGAGATCAGCCTGATTGTTCAGTTTCAACAATCGCTTCGGGCTCTATCGGGCTCGACCACGCTCTCGGCATCGGAGGTTATCCTCGCGGGCGCGTCATCGAAATCTACGGTCCGGAATCCAGCGGTAAGACCACTCTCGCGATCCACGCGATTGCAGAGGCCCAGAAGACTGGCGGCATAGCTGCCATCATCGACGCCGAGCACGCTTTCGACCGCACCTACGCCAAAAATCTCGGCGTCAATGTAGACACGCTGCTCATCTCTCAGCCTGACAACGGCGAGCAGGCTCTTGAGATTGCGGACAACCTCATCCGCAGCGGCGCCATCGACATCATCGTAATCGACTCTGTGGCTGCCCTGACTCCGAAAGCCGAGATAGAAGGGGAGATGGGCGACAGCAAGGTCGGCCTTCAGGCCCGCCTGATGAGCCAGGCCCTGCGCAAGCTCACTGCCAACATTTCCCGCACCAACACCTGCTGCATCTTCATCAACCAGCTGCGCGAGAAGATAGGCATTATGTTCGGAAATCCCGAGACCACGACCGGCGGCAACGCCCTCAAGTTCTACGCCTCAGTCCGTATCGACGTGCGCAAGATAGGCCAGCTCAAGGACGGTGACGATGCCACCGGCAGCCGCACCCGTGTCAAGATCGTCAAGAACAAGATGGCCCCGCCTTTCCGCAAGGCAGAATTCGATATCGTGTACGGCGAAGGTATTTCCAAGATCGGTGAAATCATCGACCTCGGTGTCGAGTTCAACATTATCAACAAGGCCGGCAGCTGGTTCAGCTATGGCGAGACCAAGATCGGCCAGGGCCGTGACGCCGTCAAACAGATGCTCCAGGACAACCCTCAGCTCGCAGACGAGATCGAGGCCAAGATCCGTGAAGTCCTCACACAAATTAAAGATTAAGTTTTTACAATGGATATCGTTCTCAGCGGTATACGCCCCACCGGCCATCTTCATCTGGGCAACTACTTCGGGGCGCTGCGCAATTTTGTCAAGATTCAGGAGACGCACAAGTGCTTTTTCTTCATAGCCGACCTGCATTCCCTGACTACACACCCCCATCCTGCAGATTTCCACGAAGGAGTCCGCATCATATTGTCTGAATATCTCGCTGCCGGCCTCGATCCCGAAAAGTGTGCGCTCTACGTGCAGAGCGACGTGCCGGAGGTGTCCGAGCTCTACGTCCTGCTGAATATGCTTGCATACAAAGGCGAGATGGAACGCACGGCTTCCTTCAAGGACAAGGTGCGCCTCCAGCCCGACAATGTCAACACAGGCCTGCTTACCTATCCCGTCCTGATGGCTTCCGACATCCTCATCCACCGTTCGAAATACGTCCCGGTGGGCAAGGATCAGGAGCAGCACCTCGAGATAGCCCGTCTGCTGGCCCGCCGTTTCAATCATATGTACGGCGTCGACGTGTTCCCCGAGCCCCAGGCTTTCAATTTCGGCGATGACCTCATCAAGGTTCCCGGACTTGACGGCAGCGGCAAGATGGGAAAGAGCGAAGGCAACGGCGTGTACCTCTATGAGGACGACAAATCCATTACCAAGAAAGTGATGAGAGCTGTCACCGACAGCGGTCCGACTGAGCCGAACTCAAAGAAGCCGGAGGTTATCGAGAACCTCTTCACCCTGATGAGGCTGGTAAGCGAGCCCCAGACCGTAGCTTTCTTTGAAGAGAAGTGGAACGACTGCTCGATCCGTTACGGTGATATGAAGAAGCAGCTGGCAGCCGATATCTGTGCAACCGTCGCGCCCATAAGGGAAAGGATCGACTCGATATACAATGACGCCGACTATCTGCACCGCGTGACCGCAATGGGACGCGAGAAGGCCCGTGCTTCTGCGGCCGCCACCCTGCAGCTCGCCCGCGATGCTGTCGGCTTCAAACCGTTCTAGCAATCATAAACACTAAATACTATGGCTGAAACTTCTACTAAAGAGTCAAAAGGCTTCTATAAGTTGTCCTGGGGTCAAAGGATTGGCTTTGGCGCCGGTGATATGGCTCAGAATCTTGTCTACCAGACCATAAGCATCTGGTTGCTCTTCTTCTACACAAACGTGTTCGGACTCAAGCCCGGAGCTGCGGCATTGATGTTTCTCATCGTCCGCCTGGTGGACGTCCTTTGGGATCCCGTAGTCGGCACCATCGTGGACAAACGTAATCCCAAGTGGGGCAAATATCGTTCTTGGCTTATTCTCGGCGGTATTCCGCTTGTCGGCCTGGCCATCCTCTGCTTCTGGAACGGTTTCAGCGGCTCGCTGCTTTATGCCTATATCACCTACGTCGGAATGTCGATGTGCTACACTCTCGTGAATGTGCCTTACGGCGCATTGAACGCTTCGTTGACCCGCGATACCAACGAGATTACCATCCTGACATCCACCCGTATGTTTATGGCAAACCTCGGAGCCCTGTGCGTGAAGTCTCTCCCGATCATCATAGCTATCTTCGCCCCGAAGGTTCTCGATCCTGCCACGGGCAAGATGACGGCTGTCTACAATACTCCGGAAGCCGCTCCCGC
Organism: uncultured Bacteroidales bacterium; assembly: GCA_947169015.1. Lineage (GTDB taxonomy): Bacteria > Bacteroidota > Bacteroidia > Bacteroidales > UBA932 > Equibacterium. The sequence continues at coordinate 144,532 of CAMVOD010000001.1, forward strand.
CTGGTTCATTACGATGACGATCTTTGCCCTCGCCGGTCTCGCCCTGCTGTTCTTCTGCTTCGCGAAATGTAAAGAGAGGGTCGTTATGGACGAGAAAGAGTCAGCCAATGTCAAGGTCAGCGACCTGTGGATGGAGTTCGGCCGCAACAAGCCCCTGCGTATAGTTGCCTTCTTCTTCATCACCGCCTTTGCAATGATGAGCGTCAGCAACGCCGCAGACGCATACTTTATGACTTTCAATGTGGGTGCAACTCCGCTGCTCACCACCCTGTTTATGTGGCTCGGTACGATTCCGGCATTCATTTTTATGCCCCTCGTTCCCGCCATCAAGCGTAAGATCGGCAAGAAAGGTATGTTCTACCTCTTCCTTGGTGTTGCCATCCTCGGTATGATGATGATGTACACCTTCGTGTCCATCCCCGCCACCAAGAGCAACTTCGTGCTGCTGTGCATCGCCCAGTTCGTCAAGTCCACAGGTATCATCACCGCTACCGGTTATATGTGGGCCCTCGTTCCTGAGGTTATCTCCTATGGAGAATATACTACAGGCAAGCGCATCGCCGGCATCGTAAACGCTCTTACCGGCATCTTCTTCAAGGCTGGTATGGCCCTCGGAGGCGTTGTTCCCGGTCTCGTACTCGCGTGGGTAGGTTTCAATGCAGATGCTGCCCAGCAGACTCCCCTGGCCCTCCAGGGTATCCTCTGGCTCGTCTGCGTCATCCCTGCCATCCTTCTCCTCCTCGCTATCTTCATCATCAGCAAGTATGAACTCAGCGATGAGCGTATGGACCAGATCAACAAAGAAATCGAAGCCCGCCACGCTTAAGCTGACTGGCTTGTTTATAATACGAACTGCGGACCGGCAACCGGTCCGCAGTTTTTTGTATAAGGAGATGGCAGGATATCTATCTCGAGCCGCCGCCGTGGCCGCCGCCGAAGCCGCCGCCACCGCCTCCGAACGAGATGGAGCCGCCTCCACCTGATGAACGCCTTGCCTGCGCCGCTGCAGCAGCCCTTCGCTGGGCCTGGCGGTTGAGTGCAGAAGACATCATCGATGAAGAAGAATTGTCCAGATTGCGCAGGACAGTATAAGTCGTGGCGGTATCCAGCATATTGGTCTGCTTGGCATATTCCTCCATCACGGCCGGGAACAGTTTCGCGAAATTCTTGGACACCTTTTCGGCTATGCCGAGCGACGCTGCCAGAATCATATACTGCTTCCACACTCCGACTTCAGGGGCCTGACGCTCAGAGGTAAGGGTGAAGTCATTCAGGTAATTGCGAAATTCAACCGCGTGGCAGCGATCTTCCTGGCTTACCTGATTCCATAATTTACGCCCCTCGTTTTTGGCGGACGCAGGCCAGCCGGTCACACTCTGGTCGTGTTTGTACGACCACTTCTTGAATTCGTTGGCTTCGAGAAGCTGATTGTCGCCTGCAGCTTCAATGGCTGAATAGTAGACCCGTGATTCAACAGGATCATCGATATCGATAGGGTCATTTGCCTTGACAAAGCGCAGGTTCAGCCTGTCTTCCTTCTTGGGGTCTTTCTCCACAGCCACCCATCCGTCCTGGATCCATTTGAGGAAATAGGCGCTGACTACGTTCGAGAACATCTTGGCGCTGTCGGGCTTTAGCAGGTCTCCGGAAACCAGGAGGCTGTAAAGGGCTGTGGGAGAGCCATTGAGCGGAACATCGCGCCACCAGCCGTCGATCTTGTTCTGGCCGAAAACCTTCTTGTCCCAGTGCCTTCCGCTGACTTTCCAGTAAATCCTCCTGATGAGGCGGAATATGGCATACAAAATAAGGAGTGCCGGGATGCCTACGAATATAAAGATGAAAATGCCGAAGAAGATCTTATCGATGAAGGAATCACCATTATCATAGTCACTTCCCTTCATTGCCTCATCCTTGAGTTTCTCGAAAGTGCCGTCAGCCTTGACAAGAGCGGGCGAGAAAAGACCTTTGTCGAATTGCAGAAGGGCGGAGAAGAAACTACCGTATCTGAACGGCGCACTCGACTCGAAGTAGATAGCGCCGTCTTCCTCCCAGGATTCTCCTTCCATTCCGAAGCCCCAGAAACGGACGTTGCAGGAGTCTTCGCTCGCCCAGTACCAAGGCGCCTTGTCAGTCTCATTGCATATCTTTATCGAAGCGTGCTCCGGCTTGACATTCCATTCGTCATTGAGGAAATGCCAGTGGAATCCGTCACATTCGTCAAAAGACTGCACGAGGTTGTCTATGATATAACTGATGGTATAGACGTGGTCTCCATATTCGCCCTGGCCCCAGCACAATTCGATATTGCCCCCACTTTTCTCCACTATGCCGCAGCGGAAGGTCTTCTCCTCCATCGAACGGTCGGAATTCCAATGACGTCCGTCATTTTCGTATTCTTTGCCGTTCTCGAAAACGTGGAAATCGTGGATGTAGCTTTTGCCGGGATTGTCGACCGGGATATACCACTCCGTGCCGTCCACGACGGTGACATCCCATTTCTGGATGACCTGGGCGTTGCCGTTCGCGAACAGATTGACGGTGGTCTCGATGTCCCTTATCGACTGAGCTAGCGAAGGAAGAACCGTGGCGCAAGTCAGGGACAAGGCCAGCAATAATGCGATGTGCCTGCGCATATCGTTATTTCTCGGGGAACAGTTCGTCCAGAGGAACGTCTGCCTTTGATTTGTCCTCTTCCAGGTACTGTTTGGGAGCAAAGCCCAACATACCGGCAATAATGCTGCCGGGGAACATACGGGTCTGCATATTGAACTTGGTGACAGAGTCGTTGAATGTCATACGGGCCATACGGACCTGGTCCTCGTTCTTGCGATACTCCTGCTGGGCATTGTCGTAAAGCGAAATTGACTTGAGCTCAGGATATCTCTCCAAAACCACATTGAAGTTGCGGATGGCCTGGCCGAGCATGGCTTCGTTCTCATTGATCTGCTCAGTAGTAGGGTTGGCGGACTGAACCGGACGACGGGCTTCGATGGCGTCGATTATTGTCTTTGACTCCACGTCTTTGGCATATTCACGGGCAGTCTTGACCATCGTCATAAGAGCATCATAACGGGACATCTGCTGGACGTTGATCTGCTTGAGGGCATTGTTTGCGAACTCATCGAGTTTGACGAGCTTGTTCTGGACTGAAATCACCCACAGTACGAGCAGTACCACGACGGCGATAATGATAGCGAGTGTCATAGATGTAGTTTTTAGGTTGTTAATTTTAACAAATATACAGTAAAAAATCATTATCTTCGTCTAAATATGTGACTTATGTATTTCCTTAGAATTATCGCCTCACTTATGATTATGTTTGCCTTCAAACCTGCTTTTTCCAATACCGAGTGGCAATATGTGCACGAGGAATTGGTGTTGGATGCAGGCGTGATGACTACGACGACCACCTTGAAATTCATTTCCCGAACAGAAGTCGTCAAGAGCAGCCAGTCCGTTATGCCTTCCCACCCCGCGATGCATATGAATGCAGACGGGACTGTAGACACTTTGCCCGGATGGACATCCGATTGGGAAAGCCACGGCACATACAAGTACAGCAAGGGGATGCTGACAATCACCTTCGATGACGAGACGACGATGGAATTGCTGTACAAGGATAATGCTCTTGTCAGCCTGAAAAGAGAGTACGATGGGTCCGAGATGGTTTTTCACTCTGTCAAGCGATAGTTTTCGACTGATATAATTAAATCACACAACTATATGGAAACGAAATTTTATGAGACCCCGGTATGCGAGGTCGTAGAGATTAAAGCGGATTCCGCTCTGCTGCAAGGCAGTCCTTTGCAAACAACCGCAACAAGAAGCGGCTATGATACGGCCGTAGAAGAAACTTGGGAATAATATGAAAAGCATAGCCAGAATATTCGCAGCGGTCTGCCTTCTGACCGTCTTCTCCTGCGCCAAGGAGATAGAAAACACACCCGTCGAGACACCGGACCAGAGCGCTTCAGAGGGAAGGACAACCTACACTATGACAGTGGTTGCCGAGAAGGGCGAGCCGGGCACCAAGGCACTCTCGCTTAGTGGTAAAACGCTCAACGCGACGTGGGCGACGACAGAGAACATCTATGTAACGGACATCAATCCCGAGAGCGGCAATATAGGCACAAATGCCCCAAGAAACGCCGCCTGGGCTTCCTCTCCGCTCCATCCGACGGCTAGCGGCTCTTCGGCTACGCTGACCGGCACCTTCGAGGGCATCACCATCAATCAGGGCGACCTGCTCAGGCTCCAGTTCCCCAAGGGTGGCACTATGAGCTATGAGGGGCAGAAAGGTACGCTGGAAGACATCGCCGCCAACTACGACTATGCCGTGGCCTATGTGAACGCGGGGGAGGTCGAGAATGGCAACATCACCCCGAACGGCCCTGCGAAGTTCGTCAACCAGCAGGCTATCGTCAAGTTTAAGTTCCTGGACAAGGCCGGCAACTCGCTCGATGTTTCCAAGCTCACCATCACGGCCAGCAGCGACAAACTGGTGCAGCAGAAGGCTTACAGGGATATGACCGTCTTCGTTCCCGACTATACTCTGGTGACCGATGATTGCTCCGAAGGTGTAGCCGTCGATTATAAAATTGACAATCTGTTCAATGGCAATCTGAACTTCAAATGGCAGTCCGGCCTGGGACAGAAGAAGAACGGAGCGTGGGTGGTCAGATTTCATAACTCCGAGACTCAGGTGGACGGCTATACTTTCGCCACCTGCAAAGACACCGGCACAGAAACCCCCTATTATCCGAACCGCAATCCCAAAAGCTGGGTGGTCAAGGCCGCCGGCAATTTCATAGGATATAACACGGTCGCCACTGTCACTGACGACAAGGTGATGAGGGACGAAAGTGAAAAGTGGTATTTCTACGCCTTGGAGAAAGCTGCGAGATATAACAGTTTCGGTTTTGAAATCAGCGAGAACCAGGGAGACGAATTCTTGCAGCTGGGCGAACTGTGCCTGCTCTCGTTCAACCATACCACCACGTACGGGCCCCTGACGGTTACGCCCGACAGTCCGACCAGCGAACTGACCGTAGCGCTGTGCAATGACTACGTGAACACCGTCAATAACAGTTTCCGCGATAATTATAAAATCGTAGCTATCGCCGATGATGACATATATGACTATGAGAAGTCGGAGGTGTCATTCGAGAAGGGCAAGTACTACGAAATCACGATAAAGATGAACAAGGTGGCTTCCCTGTTTTCTGTAAGCGACAACAAGAGGGTTCATTTCGCTCCCGGCAACCTGTATTGGAGTTACGGAGAATGGAGGATGTATGCCAATGCGTGGGAATATGTCGGCAATGCGGCTAACAACAACAATCCCACCGCGACAGAAGGCAGCCGTCTTGACCTCTTCTGCTGGGGCGCTACCGGTCTCAACGGAGTGGCCCCCAACACGGAGAGCACTTTCTTGGTCGATAATGTCAACCTCGCGGGCAACAATGACTGGGGCAACGTCGATCTTGCGTACAATCCGACAGGGATGACAGGCTGGCGCACGCTGAGCAACGCCGAGTGGTTCTACCTGATCAATACCCGCCAAAATGCCCGGTCGAAGATGGGCTTTGCGACCATTACCCACGACAACGGCCTGGCCACCTGTGGAGTGGTGCTGCTGCCCGACGGATGGATCCTGCCCGACGGATACTCGTTTACGCCCGGACTGCCCGATAGATACAGCACCAACATCTATACCAAGGATCAATGGGATAATATGGCCCTGGCCGGTGCAGTATTCTTGCCTGCGGCAGGCCAGCGCAGTGGAACGGTTGTCACCAATGTCGATAACCCAGGCAATCCATACTCGGATCTATACTCGGGCTATTACTGGACGTCAACGTATAGCACCTACCTGGATCAGGAAAACCCCTGTGCTTACTATGTTTGGTTCAGTGACACCGGTGGTTTCAACAACACCACCGGAACGGAAGGGTACCGCTACTATGAGGACAGACGCAGTAGAGGAAAGTCCGTCCGCCTGGTACGCGATGCAGATTAGACAGCTTCCTGCCCAATAACTCACAATTAAAAAACGGAATCTCCAAATTGGGGATTCCGTTTTTTTAGTGCCCGGAACAGGGCTCGAACCTGCACAGACTATTCGTCCACTAGTCCCTGAAACTAGCGCGTCTACCAATTCCGCCATCCGGGCTCAGGGTTGGAGTGCAAATGTAATACATTTTTTATTAAATTTGTTACTCTTGACAATAAACAAAACTTTTTATGAAACGATTCTTTTCTCTTGCAGCCGTATTCATTTTCTTCAGTGTGCTCGGCTATGGCCAGAACACACCTTTTTTTGATACCGAAGTCAACCATATCAACCGCGCTCCCATCGGAGCCACGATGCAGTTCGACAACCTTCAGACGATATCACTCGAAGGTATGTGGAAATTCGATTTCGTGGAAAACTTCGACCAGAGGCCCGTTGATTTCTACAAGACAGACTTCAATGACAAGGGTTGGGCTTCGATGCCCGTTCCCGGAATCTGGGAACTGAATGGATTCGGCGATCCGGTATACACGAACACTGGCTACGCCTGGAGGAGTTTCTTCAGGACCAATCCTCCCGAGATCCCTACGGAGCATAACCATACCGGTTCCTACAGGAAAGAAATCAACATACCTGCAGGCTGGCTCGAGAGCGGGCAGAGAGTCTTCGCCCACTTCGGCTCGGTTACATCCTGCATCACGCTTTACATCAACGGCAAGTTCGTAGGCTACAGCGAGGACAGCAAGGTAGAGGCTGAATTCGACATCACCGACTTTCTGAAGGCAGGAGACAATCTCTTCGCATTCCAGGTGCTGCGCTGGTGCGACGGAACATACCTGGAGGACCAGGATTTCTGGAGACTGACAGGTGTTGCAAGAGAATGTTACATCTATAAGAGGCCTGAGGCAAGGGTACGCACCATCGAGGTTACCCCCGTTCTGGCCAATAATTATACGAACGGCAGCCTGAACATCCGCGGAGCTGCAACCAAGGGCGTAAAGAGCATCGCCCTGGAACTGATTGACGCCACCGGCAAGAAAGTTGCCGAAGGTGCTGCGAAGATTGAAGGATTCTCCGGCAAGGACAAGACAGACTTCAGGGCAACTGCGGCTCTCGACGGAGAAAGCATCTTCACCGCAAGCATCAAGGCCGGCAAAGTCAATCTCTGGAGCGCTGAAAGCCCTTATCTGTACAAGCTGAAAGTGATCACTGCCGGCGACAACGGTTCGAAGGAAATTAGTTTTGTCAATGTAGGATTCAGGGAAGTCACCATCCGCAACGCCCAGCTGCTGGTCAACGGCAAGCCGGTCCTCATCAAAGGAACCGACCGCCACGAACTGAGCGCCACAGGCGGCTATGTCATCAGCGAGGAAGAGATGCTGCGCGACATCCGGATTTTCAAAGAACTCAATATTAACGCTGTCCGCACCAGCCACTATCCCAACGATCCGAGATGGTACGACCTGTGCGACAAATATGGAATATATGTAGTGGACGAAGGCAACATCGAATCCCACGGTATCGGCTACGGCCCGAGGACTCTGGCGAAGAATCCGATTTTCAAGACAGCCCATCTCGAGCGTGACAGCCGTATGGTAAGGCGTGACTTCAACCATCCTTCAGTCATAATATGGAGTATGGGTAACGAGGCCGGCGACGGCGACAACTTCCAGGCCTGCTACGACTGGATCAAGGCATACGATCCTTCCCGCCCCGTTCATTACGAGCGTGCCCTCGACTTCGCCAATCCCGACAATACTGTCCGCAGCGACATTTTCTGCCCTATGTATATGTCTCCAGACGACTGCGAGAAATACCTTCAGGGTGGACATCGGCTTCCTCTCATCCAGTGCGAATACGCTCACGCGATGGGCAACTCAGTCGGAAACTTCAAGGAGTACTGGGACCTGGTCCGCAAGTATCCGAACTATCAGGGCGGTTTCATCTGGGACTTCGTCAACCAGTCTTTCGCCAAGTATGACGACAACGGCAATATGATATACACTATGGCGGGCAGCTACAACAACTACGACCCGAACAGCGACCGTAACTTCAACAGCAACGGTTTTGTGACCGGCAACCGCGACTTCGCCGAGCCTGCCTACGAAATCCGCTATCAGTACCGCAATATCCTCACAACTCCGGTGGATCTCGCAAAAGGTATCGTCAACATCTATAACGAAAACTTCTTCACAGACCTGTCGAAGTATCGGCTTGTGTGGAAACTCTCCGCTGACAACAAAGTAGTTTCAGAGGGAGTTGTAAGTGACCTCAAGGCAGCTCCGCAGACAAACGTCAAGGTGACTTTGCCGTACGCCGCTGCCCTTGCCAAGGTCTCAGGTGCCGATGAAATCCTGCTTGATGTGGAATTCCGCCTCAAAGAGGCTGATGCCCTGCTTGAAGCCGGTGCCGTGGTGGCTTACGACCAGATGGCCGTCAAGGAATTTGACGCCGCAGCAGCATTCGCCGCACAGACGGCTGCTCCCAAGGCAGAAGCAGTGACCCTCGGCGAAGATTTCAATTATTACTATGCTTCGACTCCTTTCTTCAAGGCCGAATTCAGCAAGAAGACCGGCTATCTGGAGAGACTTACATATAAAGGTGTCGATTTGATCACCGACCCGCTGGAGCCGAACTTCTACCGCCCGGCAACCGACAACGACAAGGGAGCTAACCTGCAGCTCAGGTATGCGTTCTGGAAGAATCCTGCAATCCAGCTTGAGAAGGTAGAGACCTCCCAGGAGGGTGGATGTGCAGTCATCACCGCCACTTTGAAGCTTGCCGAGTCTCAGCAGAGACAGGCGCCCGCAGTTGCTGCGATCGAGCTGAAATACACGGTCAATGCCGACGGTGAGATCATTGTCAATGAGAAGATGACTCCGGCAGAAGGTGCCGCACAGTCAGATATGTTCCGCTTCGGAATGAAGTTCGCTATGCCTCACCGCTTCGCCAATGTCGACTACTACGGCCTCGGCCCGTGGGAGAACTACAATGACCGTTCTTCCGGAGCGCTGGTAGGCGAATATAAGGCGAAGGTTGCGGATATGTTCAGCTATGATTACGTGAGACCCGGGGAGAGCGGCACCCGCACCGGCCTGCGCAGCTGGAAGGTTGTGGACAACACCGGCTTCGGACTGGAACTCACTGCACCTGCGTTCTTCAGCGCCTCAGCCATCAACTACCGGATGAGCGACCTTGACGTCACCGAGAAGGACTATAAGTGGCACGCCGGCGAGCTTGTGCCCCGCGCTGACACCTATGTGAACGTCGACCTCAAACAGATGGGCGTAGGTGGCATAACCTCTTGGGGCACCCTTCCTCTGGAGCCCTACAGAGTGCCTTTCGGCCAGTATGATTTCACATTTGCGATAAGAATTATCAAATAAAATTTGGTCTAACGATAAAAATCACTACCTTTGCAATCCCGAAAGGGAAAATTCCTCTTTAGCTCAGTTGGTTAGAGCACCTGACTGTTAATCAGGGGGTCCTGGGTTCAAGTCCCCGAAGAGGAGCGCAAAAAGCACCAGCAGAAATGCCGGTGCTTTTTGTTTTTTGCTATGCTTTCACTATTTTCAATCTTCAGAAATAATGGAAAGTATGAAAAAGACGACGGCGGCCAGGGCTACGGCTACCAGGTCTGGATGGGCCGCCACAATTCGTGGCGCGCAATCGGGGGGCAGAACCAGCTGATAATGGTGATTCCGGAATATGACCTGGTGGTGGCTTCGAACGGACAGATAGGTGATGAAGCCGGCTTCAACCAACTCATCTATAATTTGCTGGACGGTATGAGCGACAAGAAGCTCAAACCCAATAAAAATTTCGACCTGCAGGCTGGTGCTCGTGGACCGGGACGGACGAACTGGGAGCATACTATCTCTCCCTGTTCAACAACGGCTGCCAGGAGCGTTTCGCTTTCAATTTCACCCCCGACCGCGATGAACTCACGATCACAATCGTGGCTCCCGAACCCAGACGTCTCCAGGGCAATCCCGCCCCTGCACCGTCGACACGCAACGTCACCTTGACTGCCTCGCGCATCAAGACAACGTATTGATACTTATCCTTCCAGTATCTGCCCGGCGGCGTTTTTGGTGTCGACTTTTTCGATGATACGCTCCAGAATGCCGTCTTGAGAGAAAATGAATGTACGGCGGAGGGTCCCCAGGACTGTCTTGCCGTACATCTTTTTTTCTCCCCACGCGCCGAAGCTTTGGAGCATTGCGGTCGATGTGTCTGCCAGCAGCCTGAACGGCAGTTCGTATTTGGCCCGGAACCCGGTGTGCGACTTTGCGGAATCTTTGCTGACGCCTATGACATTGTAGCCGGCGGCAGTAAGTGCAGCATAATTGTCGCGGAAACTGCAGGCCTCGGCCGTGCAGCCCGAAGTGTTGTCCTTGGGGTAGAAGTAGATGATAGTCTTGCGGCCGTTGCCGACCAGGTCAGCCGACCTTACAATGTTGCCGTCCTGGTCCGTGACCTCGAAATCCGGCATCCTGTCTCCGATTTTCAGCATAATAGCGCTTTTTCAACAAAATTAGCAATTCAGCATTGATTTGCATAAGGAACTGTTAAGCAAGATTGCAGATATTTTTTACTAAATTTGTTAGCATCAATAACCCTGCTTTACAATTATCACAATGAAAAAATTACTTTGCACTCTTGCCCTTCTGGCTGTTGTGGCCACATCTTTTGCACAGACCGTCGAGAAAACAGAATACACTGCCTATATCGGTGAGACCACTGTCAACCACCAAGGCTCATACACCCCTGACTTCCGCTTCGACGCCACCAACAGGAAGGTGCGCAACGTCATCCTTCTGATCGGCGACGGAATGGGGCTGGCCGCCGTCAATGCCGGTATGTATGCCAACGGAGGTGAGCTGACCCTTACCAACCTGCATACCTTCGGCTTCGTGCGCACTCAGAGCGACGACAATTTCACTACTGACTCAGCAGCCTCAGGAACGGCATACGCCACCGGCCAGAAAACGACCAACGGCTTTGTCGGTATGGATCCCGGCAAGAATGCAATACCGAATATCCCCGAAATGCTCTCTCCGCGGGGCTATGCCTGCGGAGTCGTTTCTACTGATGACCTGAACGGTGCAACTCCCGCATCTTTCTACGCACATCAGGATTCCCGCAACAAAACCGATGAAATCTGGGCCGACCTTCCCTCTGCCTGCCTTGACTTCGTTTCTGCCGGCTCCACTGAAGTCTTTGCAAAACGCCCCGAAGAGACCCGCAATGCCATCGAAAAGCGCTACAATATGGTAGGCAGCCTCAGCGAAGTGGACGGAGCGGCATCTCCGGTGATGTACCTCCCGCCCAGCGTACAGCTGGCCGACCGCGGCAACTATCTTCCCGCCACCACCCGCAAAGCCATTGAATACCTCTCGAAACAGAGCAAGAAAGGCTTCTTCCTGATGGTAGAAGGCGCCCGCATCGACAAGGAAGAGCACAGCAACAACACTTACGGCTTCGTACGCGAGATGCTGGATTTTGACAAGGCCATCGAAGAAGCCATCCGCTTCGCCGAGAAAGACGGCCACACTCTGGTAATCGTCAGCGCCGACCACGAGACCGGCGGTGTCGCTCTCCGCGGCGGCGATCCCGAGAAAGGATTCATCCGTACTTCATTCGCTTCAGGCAGCCATACTCCCATCACGGTGCCGCTGTTCGCTTTCGGTCCCAAGTCACAGCAGTTCCAGTGCTTCCTTGAGAACAGCGATGTGGCCAACAAGATTATGGAGATCCTGACAGGCAAGAATCCGAACAAATAGGATACAAACTTTAACAATACAGATATGAACAGACGCGAATTCCTCAAAACAGCCGGCTTTGCTGCAGCCGGAATGGTGGCCAGCACGCACGGTATGAGCGCAGCAAGCTACAGCCGCATAATGGGAGCCAACGACAGGGTGAATGTAGCCGTGGTAGGTTACTCCGACCGTTTCAGGGGCTCTCTGCTTCCTGCCTTCCAGGCAAACTGCCAGAAGCAGAACTTCGACATCATCGGAGTGTCCGACCTGTGGAGACTCCGCAGGGAAGAAGCCAAGTCCAACCTTGAGACCAAGTTCGGTCACAACATCAGGACCTATGTGAACAATGACAAGATGTATGAAGACAAGGACATCGACGCCGTCATCATCTCTACCGCCGATTTCCAACACGCGCTCCACGCCGCCGAGGCTGCAGAAAACGGCAAGGATGCGTATGTAGAAAAGCCTTTCGCAGAGTCGATGGCTGATGCCAAAGTCGCCAAAGCTGCAATTGAGAAGGCCGGTACCATCGTGCAGATAGGCTCTCAGCGTCGCAGTGCGCCCAACTACCACGCTGCCAACGATTTCATCCGTTCAGGCAAGTTCGGCGACATAGTTATGGTCGAGATGACTTGGAATGTCAACCAGCCCGGCCGCTGGCGCCGTCCCAACGTCGTTCCTCTCCTCAAGAAAGAAGACACTGACTGGGACCGCTATCTGCTGAATCGTCCCAAACAGGAGTTCGACCCCCGCAAATACTTGGAGTTCCGTCTGTTCTGGCCGTTCTCGTCTGGTATTCCCGGCCAGTGGATGGCGCACCAGATCGATACCGTGCACTGGTTCACGGGGTACAACTACCCGCGCAGCGTAGCCGCCAACGGAGGTATCTACCTCTGGAAAGACGGCCGCACCAATTATGATACTATGACCGCAGTGCTCGACTATGGCCCGCTCGATGATCCCGGCAAGGGCTTCCAGGTAGTTTACTCTTCACGCTTCACCAATTCTGCAGGCGGCACCAAAGAGATATACTACTCAAACGGCGGAGAGCTCAACCTCGATACCAATATGGTGTCTTCAAACGGCTATCTGACCGCCCGCGAAGCGAGAAGTATGGGTATGGAAGAGAACAAACTCGAATCATTCTCCCTGTCTAATGCCGGTCCGATATCTACTGACGCAAATACCGGCGGCGACCCTATGACGACGCTGCATATGCTCAACTGGATGGAGTGCGTGCGAAGCCGCAAGCAGCCGAATGCCAACTATATGGCCGGCTACAACCATTCAATCGCCTGCCTTATGGTTACCGCAGCGCTCCGTACCCACGAGTATACAGTATTCGACGCAGCCAGCCAGGAAGTGATGGCCGGCGGCAAGGTATTCAGATATTGATCCGTATGAGACGTTTACTGCTTTTTTTGCCGGTGCTGGCTCTGGCTGTGAGCTGCAGCGCCGGCAATAAGGCTGACGTCGCCTTTACGAGGGACGATGCAGCCCGCAAGGTGGACATCACAGTCAACGGGAAGTATTTCACATCTTTGATTTATCCCGAGGATTTGGAGAAACCGGTCCTGTGGCCGATTGTATCCGCTTCGGGGAAAGAGATCACAAGAGGTTTTCCTCGCGCCCCGAGGGCATTCGAAAGCACAGACCATCCGCATCAGACCGGACTGTGGTTCAATTTCGGAAATGTAAACGGCCTCGATTTCTGGAACAATTCCTACGCTATCCCTGCCGAACGCAAGTCTGCTTACGGCTCAGTGGTCTTCGACAAGGTTGTATCTGCCCGGGACGGTAAACTTGTGACCCTTTCGAATTGGGTTGACAACGACGGAAACGTACTGATGACGGAAGAAACCACTTTTGTTTTCGACGGAACTGAGGACGAACGTTCAATTGTGAGAACTGCCAAACTCACTGCCGTAAGCCCCGTGGTGTTTGGTCAGAGCAAGGAGGGTATGCTGGGGCTGCGCGTTGACCGCGCCTTCCAGAAGCCGTCCGACAAGCCGGAGCGTTACACCGATGCGAACGGCATCGTGACGGAGGTGGCCACGGTCAACAACGAAGGTGTGTGCGGCGAGTATGTCAACAGTCTTGGTGACCGCGGTGACGACGTCTGGTCGAAGAGGGCCGAATGGACGATGCTCAACGGCACCAAGGACGGTGACGACATCTCCATACTGATCATAGACTCCAAGGGCAACCCGAACTTCCCTGCCTGGTCGCACGCCCGCGGCTACGGCCTTTTCGCCGTCAACAATATGGGCGGCCGCGAATTCGACCGCAGCCTTCCCCAGCCGGTAGAGTACAGACTCCAGCCCGGCGAAACAGTGACATTCACTTACAAAATCATAATCAAGGACAACGGCTTCCTCACGAGTGAGCAAGCCGCAGCCTTTGCGAAGGATTTCAACAAGTAAAGTGTTATATTTGTAGGCTATGAATGACGTAGATATTTTCGCCGCCTGTCTGAAGGACCTGCTGCTTGAGAACGATGTCGTGACCGTTCCCGGGCTCGGCAGTTTCCTGACACGGCTGATGCCTGCGTCGTTCTCGGATCTTGGCCGTACCATCAACCCGCCATACCGCAAACTGTCTTTCAGGACTGCTGAAACCGGTGATGCATCGCTCTTTATGGCCGCTCTTGCCGCTTCTCTTGAAGAAGGCACCGACGTCGATGCGTGGCTGAAGTCTTTCGTGGCTGGTTTCAAGGAGGCCCTTGACCGCACGAAGAGGGTGGAGCTGGCAGGCCTGGGCGCTCTCAGGGCAACTGCCCAGAACGATTATTTCTTCGTGGCTTCTGAGGATCTCGACATCTATCCCGAAGGGATGGGCCTCGAGCCAGTGACCATCAAGTCCAGCACGCTGATGGATTACGGACTGGAACTGAAGGATGAACAGCAGGACTCGCAAGCGGATTCCGAGCCCATAACTATGCTGGATCCCGAGTCAGAGTCAGAACCAGAAGCAACAACGGTGGCAGAGCCCGAGTCCGAACCTGTGGTGGAGCTTGTGGCTGAACCCTCCAGTGAGCAGGCAGCAGAGCATCAGCCTGCCATAGAACTGGAGTCCGAGCAGGAGTTGAATGTTGAAACAGAACCCGAGCCTGAGCCTGAGCCGGCTCCGGCTGAACCTGCTCCAATCGCAACACCCGCTTTAGAGCCGAAACCCCGCCGCCGCATAAAATGGTGGGCGGTAGTGCTCATCGTGCTGGCAGTGCTGCTTATCTTCCTGATACTCTCAGTCATTTTCAAAGACCAGCTTCCGTGGGGAACGGCGATAGACAGTTTCATCAACCACCTGCTCTATTCCGAAGAGGAACTGCGGCTCCTTAATTCCTGAGGCAATGATTGACAGGGCTACGGTCGACAGGATTCTCGATGCAACCCGCATCGAAGAGGTGATTGGGGATTTCGTATCGCTCAAGCGGCGAGGCGCGAACTACCTCGGCCTGTGCCCGTTCCACCAGGATAAGAATCCGTCCCTCAGCGTTTCGTCGACAAAGCAGATATTCAAATGCTTCGCCTGCGGCAAGGCCGGGACTGCGGTATCCTTCATAATGGAGCACGAGAAGATGTCGTACCCCGAGGCCCTGAAATATCTTGCGAAGAAATACGGCATCGAAGTAGTGGAGAAAGAGCAGAGCCCCGAGGAGATTGCTGCCCGCCTGAAGGGTGAAAGCCTGCTCATAGTCAACGAATATGCCCAGAAGTATTACCAGCAGCTTCTGTGGGATGCCGCCCGCACCCACCTTGTAGGCCTGAGCTATTTCAAGGAGCGCAAGTTCACCGACGACACCATACGCAAGTTCGGGCTTGGCTTCGCACCCGCGGGCGGAAAGTCCTTCGCAGCCACTGCCAAGGAAGAGGGTTACAAAGAAGAATACCTCGTCGACAGCGGACTGGTCATCAAGCGGGACGACGGCTCCCTCAGCGACCGCTTCTACGACCGCGTGATGTTTCCCATCCACTCCCTCAGCGGTCGTGTCATCGCGTTCGGAGGCCGTATCCTGACCAGCGACAAGAGCAAAGCCAAGTACATCAATTCGCCAGAGACCGAAGTCTACGTCAAGAACCGCTCCCTCTATGGCATCTACTTCGCCAAGACGGCGATAGCCAACAAGGATTGCTGCCTTCTGGTGGAAGGCTATACCGACGTGATTTCGATGCACCAGGCAGGCATAGAAAATGTCGTGGCCTCTTCAGGAACCTCCCTGACCGTCGGTCAGATATCTCTGATAAAACGTTTCACCGACAAGATAATAGTCATCTACGACGGTGATGCAGCCGGCATCAAGGCCTCCATCCGCGGAATCGATATGATCCTCCAGCAGGGTATGAAGGTCGAAGTGGTGCTGCTGCCGCCGGAGGATGACCCGGATTCATTCGCAAAAGCGCACAGCCGCGAGGAGATAGAAGAGTTCATCGCTTCCAACAAGTGCGACTTCATCACTTTCAAGACAAATCTCCTGCTCAAGGAGATCGACAATGACCCGATACGTAAGGCTCAGCTCATCAACGACATCATCGAATCGGTGTCGGTGATTCCCGACCAGATTGAACGCAACGTCTATGTAGGCCAGGTGGCATCGCGTTTCGACATAAAGGAAGATGCGGTTTTCCAGAAGATAAGGCAGCTGCGGCAGCGCCGCAACTCTCTCGAGCAGTCCCGTAGCCGGATGGCGCAGCAAGAATCCCAGGCCCCTTTCGCCGGAGACTATGAGCCCATCCCTGCAGGATATGATGACGGTTCTTCAACCGAACAGATGGAGACGCCGGCCCAGCCGCTTACCGACGCATTCCTGGCCGTAAATGAGAAGGAGATCATTTATTACCTGCTCAAGTTCGGCGAGTATCCGATGTTCACTGATGACAGCCTGCGCTACGACAAAGATGCGGACAAGACAGCAGTCCCTACGGTGGCTGAGTATATCCGGCGTTCGATGGAGGAAGACGGCCTGCAGTTCGAGAATCCGGTGTTCAAGAAGATATATGACGAGTATTTCGCACGTCCACGCGAAGGCGGCGATGACTGTGAAGTCGCCCAGGGCAGGATTATCCGCTTCTTCTCCACCCATCCCGACCAGAACGTCGCAGCGACTATGATGGATGTCATCTGCGACAACTATCCCCTCACCGTCAAAGTATACCGTGATTCCCTGACCCCCGAGGAGCAGCTGCTCGGACGCAATGTCCCCCGCGCCGTCATCGCCTACCGCATCAAGGTCATCGACCGGCTGTGCGCAGCGACAGTCAAGGAAGTCGACGCAGCCTTCAAAAAAGGTGACGGCGAAACCTGCAAGGAGAAGATGCGGCTGTTGTCCGCCCTCAATACTGTAAAAAATAATTTGCTACATTTGCAGTCATCCAAAAAATAAACTGAACTATGAGCGATTACAAAAGGATTCTTGTCACCAGCGCGCTGCCGTATGCGAACGGCCCTGTACATATCGGACATCTTGCCGGAGTTTATGTTCCTGCGGACATCTATGTCAGATATCAGCGAATGCGCGGCCGCGAGGTCCTCTTTGTCTGCGGTTCCGACGAGCACGGCGTTCCCGTTACCCAGCGCGCCCGCAAAGAGGGCATAACCCCTCAGCAGGTGGTAGACCGCTACCACTCGCTCATCAAGAAGTCTTTCGAAGATTTCGGCATCGGTTTCGACATTTATTCACGCACTACCTCGGCCACTCACCACGAGTTTGCCGCTCAGTTTTTCCGCAAGCTTTATGACGACGGGAAACTGATAGAGCGCACAAGCAAGCAATACTACGACGAGGAGGTCCAGGAGTTTCTGACAGACCGCGACATCGTCGGAGAATGCCCCCACTGCGGCAATCCTGATGCATACGGCAACCAGTGCGAGAAATGCGGACGTGACCTTTCTCCCGAAGAACTGATCAATCCCCGCAGCAAGCGCAGCAAGTCGACTCCCGTCCTGCGCGAGACCAAGAACTGGTATCTTCCCCTCAACGAGTACGAACCGTGGCTCCGCGATTGGATCCTGGAGCAGCATAAGGAATGGCGTCCGAATGTCTACGGTCAGTGCAAGAGCTGGCTCGATTCAGGGTTGCAGCCCCGCGCTATGACCCGCGACCTTGACTGGGGCATTCCGGTCCCGGTGGAAGGCGCCGAAGGTAAGGTGCTGTACGTGTGGTTCGACGCTCCGATAGGGTATATTTCCAATACCAAGGAGTTGTGCGAGCGCGAACCTGGCAAGTGGGGCACCTGGCAGAAGTGGTGGCAGGATGAAGACACCAAGCTGGTGCATTTCATCGGCAAGGACAACATCGTGTTCCACTGCATCATCTTCCCCTCTATGATGAAGGCCCACGGTAAGTATATTATGCCTGACAATGTTCCTGCCAACGAGTTCCTGAACCTGGAGAACGACAAGATATCGACTTCCAAGAACTGGGCTGTATGGCTGAATGAATACCTCGAGGATTTCCCGGGTATGCAGGACGTGCTCCGCTACGTGCTGACCGCCAATGCTCCCGAGACCAAGGACAACAATTTCACGTGGAAAGATTATCAGGACCGCAACAACAGCGAGCTTGTCGCCATCTACGGCAACTTCGTGAACCGTGCGGTAGTCCTGACACATAAATATTTCGACGGCAAGGTTCCCGCCAATGCCAAGCCCGAGGCAGTCGATGCCGAGACTTTGGCGCAGCTTCCGCAGATCAGGGCCGCCATCGAAGACAACATCGAGCACTACAAGTTCCGTGAGGCTCTGAAAGAGGCTATGAACCTGGCCCGCATAGGCAACAAATATATCTCTGATACCGAGCCGTGGAAGGTTGCCAAGACCGACATCGACCGCACTGCATCAATCCTTTACACTTCTTTGCAGATCTGCGCCAACCTTGCCATCGCTTTCTCACCCTTCCTGCCGTTCTCATCAGAGAAGTTGCGTCAGATGCTCTGTCTTGACCGCCTCTCTTGGGACAGCCTTGGAAATGCCGAGGTATTGCCGGCAGGCCACCAGATTGCTCCCGCGCAGCTGATGTTTGCCAAGATAGAGGACAGCCAGATCGACGCACAGATAGCCAAACTGCAGGCTACCAAGGCCGAACACGAAGCGGCCGCCGCTGCAGCACTGGCAGAGACTCCGGCTGCTGCCAAGGCAGAATGCGTCTTTGAAGACTTCGAGAAGATGGATATCCGCACTGCCACCGTTCTCGAGGCGGAGAAGGTCCCCAACACCGACAAACTCCTCCACCTCAAGATAGACACGGGCCTCGATGTCCGCGAACTTGTGAGCGGAATCGCCCAATATTATACTCCCGAAGAAATGGTCGGCAAGCAGATATGCATACTGGCCAACCTCAAGCCCCGCAAGATCAAGGGCATCGTGTCGCAGGGTATGATCCTTATGGCTCAGCAGCCGGACGGCAAAATGCGTGTGGTAAGTCCTGAAGAGAGGCTTGCGAACGGAGCTACAATAGGCTAGAGGAGTTTCCCTATGACCGAGGAGCTGATCTATAGCCGTATGATGGCTCTATGCAGCCGCCGCGAGTACTGCAAGGCCGACATCGCAGCCAAGATAGCAGCCCTGTCCGAGGAAGTGGATGCGCAGGCGATGATAGAAAAGCTCTGTGCAGAAAGGTTCATTGATGAGAACAGATATGCTGCCGCGTTCGTCAGGGACAAGAGCAGGCTGTCTGGCTGGGGTGAGATGAAGATACGCTGCGCGTTGCAGCGTAAAGGTCTCGACAAGGAGACCATAGCGGAAGCGATGGACCAGATAGACCAGAGCCAGCAGATGGAAAGACTCGAGAAGATGATGAAGGCCAAGGCCCAGTCGCTCAAGGCAGCATCTTCGGAAGAGAAACGTGCCAAACTTTTGCGTTTCGCCGTTTCAAGAGGTTTCACCTACGCTCAGGCAGACGAGATTTGTAAAAAGATAAAATAAGATATGGTTACCTCAGAACAGATTAAAGACATTAAACAGCGGTTAGAGACGTTGGGGAGGTGTCTTTGACATACCTGCCAAACGTATAGAACTAGCCAGGCAACAGGAGCTGACCCTGGCTCCGGACTTCTGGAACGACCCCAAGGCGGCCGAAGTCGTAGTCAAGAAGATATCAGCCATTAAATTCTGGGTTGACGGCTATGCCAAAGCCGAAGGCCTGATGGATGACTGCAATACTCTCTCTGAATTCGGCGAGGATGCGGCCGACGATATGGATGCCGCTTATTCCCAGCTGCTGGCACAGGTAGAGAGCCTTGAGATGCGCAATATGCTGAGCGCGGAAGGCGACAATCTCGGAGCCATCCTCAAAATCAATTCAGGAGCAGGCGGCACCGAGGCCAACGACTGGAGTGCTATGCTGATGCGTATGTATATGCGCTGGGGTGAGCGCAACGGCTACAAAATCGAAGTCAGCGATATGCTGGAAGGCGACGAGGCCGGCATCAAATCAGTGACCATCGAATTCGAAGGGGAATATGCCTACGGCTATCTGAAGGCCGAGAACGGTGTCCACCGCCTGGTGCGCATCTCTCCCTACAATGCTCAGGGCAAGCGCCAGACAACATTCTCAAGCGTCTTCGTATACCCTTTGGTGGACGACACCATACAGATAGAGATCAATCCTTCCGACCTGGAGTGGGATACCTACCGCAGCAGCGGAGCAGGCGGCCAGAACGTCAACAAAGTTGAAACAGGCGTCCGCGTGAAGCACATCCCCACCGGCATCGTGGTGGAAAACACCGAGACCCGCAGCCAGCTCGACAACCGCCAGAATGCGCTGAGGATATTGAAGTCACACCTCTATGACCTCGAACTCAAGAAGCGTCAGGAAAAGCAGGCCGAGCTTGAAGGACAGAAAAAGAAAATCGAGTGGGGCAGCCAGATCCGCAGCTATGTCCTCCATCCCTACAAGATGGTCAAGGACCTGCGCACAGGCTATGAGACCTCCGACACCCAGGGCGTCCTCGACGGGGACCTGAACGACTTTATGAAAGTCTATCTGATGAGCAACGGAAACAATTAAAACCTAAAAGATATGGAATTCAAATATGCACCTATGTTTCAGCTTGGTCCCGATACCACTGAATACTACTGCCTGACGAAAGACGGCGTGTCCGTAGGCGAGTTCGAGGGACATAAGATATTGAAAGTGGCTCCCGAAGCCCTGGAAATGCTGGCAAATGCAGCCTTCAGAGATGTCAACTTCCTGCTGCGCCGCGCCCATAACCAGCAGGTGGCCTCTATCCTTTCCGACCCCGAGGCCAGCGACAATGACAAATACGTAGCCCTGACTTTCCTGCGCAATGCCGAAGTCGCCGCCAAAGGCAAGCTTCCTTTCTGCCAGGACACCGGAACCGCCATCATCCACGGCGAGAAGGGTCAGCAGGTATGGACCGGTTTCTGTGACGAAGAGGCTCTGTCGCGCGGAGTCTACAAGACTTATACTGAAGAGAATCTCCGCTACAGCCAGAACGCACCTCTGAATATGTACGACGAGATCAACACCAAATGCAACCTCCCGGCCCAGATCGATATCGAAGCAACTGAAGGTATGGAATACCGCTTCCTCTGCGTAGTCAAGGGCGGCGGTTCTGCAAACAAAACCTATCTCTACCAGGAAACAAAGGCCCGCATCCAGAATCCCGGCACACTTGTTCCTTTCCTCACCGAAAAGATGCGTACCCTCGGA
Organism: uncultured Bacteroidales bacterium; assembly: GCA_947169015.1. Lineage (GTDB taxonomy): Bacteria > Bacteroidota > Bacteroidia > Bacteroidales > UBA932 > Equibacterium. The sequence continues at coordinate 165,980 of CAMVOD010000001.1, forward strand.
ACAGCTGCTTGCCCGCCTTACCACATCGCATTCGTAATCGGCGGCACTTCTGCCGAGAAGAACCTGCTTACCGTGAAACTGGCGTCAACCCATTATTATGACGGACTGCCTACTACCGGAGATGAGACCGGCCGCGCTTTCCGCGATGTCGAGCTGGAGAAACAGCTCCTTGAAGAAGCCCATAAGATCGGTCTCGGCGCCCAGTTCGGAGGCAAGGCGTTCGCCCACGACATCCGCGTGGTCCGTCTGCCCCGCCACGGTGCAAGCTGCCCCATCGGCCTGGGCGTAAGCTGCTCTGCCGACCGCAACATCAAAGCCAAGATCAATGCTGACGGTGTCTGGATCGAAAAGATGGATGACAATCCGGCTGAACTGATCCCCGAAGAACTCCGCAATGCCGGTGAAGGCGGCGGCGTCGTGATCAACCTCGACCAGCCTATGTCAGAAATCTGCAAGACACTCTCCAAATATCCCGTATCTACCCGCGTCAGCCTCAACGGCACCATCATCGTGGCACGCGACATCGCACACGCCAAGTTGAAAGCCCGTCTTGACGCCGGAGAAGACCTTCCTGATTACTTCAAGAATCACCCCGTACTCTACGCAGGCCCCGCCAAGACTCCTGCCGGAATGCCTTGCGGCTCGATGGGCCCGACTACAGCCAACCGTATGGATCCCTACGTCGATGAGTTCCAGGACCACGGCGGCTCAATGGTTATGATTGCCAAGGGCAACAGGACCAAGGCCGTTACTGACGCCTGCAAGAAGCACGGCGGATTCTATCTCGGAAGCATCGGAGGCCCTGCAGCCGTGCTGTCGATGAACTCCATCAAGAGCATCGAGTGCGTTGAATATCCTGAACTCGGTATGGAGGCCATCTGGCGCATCGAAGTCAAGGACTTCCCTGCCTTCATCCTCGTGGACGACAAAGGCAACGATTTCTTCGCAGGTAAATTGTAATTATCCCAGGCTCTGCTGCCATTTCCAGGCGGCACGCAAAGTATCTTCCAAAGGACGCTCGGCTTTCCAGCCGAGCTCTTTGTTTGCATAGCTGGTGTCAGCCCAGACGGCTTCGATGTCTCCTGCCCTGCGGCCGGCGATCTTGTAGTTGAGCTTCAGGTTGTTAACCTTCTCGAAAGTCTTCACGATTTCGAGAGTGGACACGCCCCTTCCGGTGCCGATGTTGAATATTTCATAGTCAGCCTTGCTGCGTCCGCCGCACATACGGTCTACAGCTACAACGTGTGCCTTAGCCAGATCCACAACGTCGATGTAATCGCGGATGCAAGTTCCGTCGGGAGTGTTGTAGTCGTCTCCGAAAATGCTGAGCATAGGGCGTATTCCGGCGGCAGTCTGGGTCACGAAGGGAATCAGGTTGTTGGGCACTCCGCGCGGCAGTTCTCCTATCAGTGCGCTGGGATGGGCTCCGATGGGGTTGAAGTAACGGAGGGCGATGCCCTTTACCTTGCCGTATGCGGCTACGGTGTCGTGCAGAATGTCTTCGCACATCTGCTTGGTGGCTCCGTAAGGAGCGAGGGCAGGCTTGCGGGGAGTCTGTTCAGTGACAGGAAGCACATCGGCCTGGCCATATACTGTGCACGATGAAGAGAACACGATGTTCGGCACGTCGTATTTCATCATCAGTGTCAGCAGATTGATAAGCGAGCCGAGGTTGTTGCGGTAGTAGTCCAGCGGGATGTGTACGGATTCTCCTACGGCCTTCAGCGCTGCGAAATGTATCACTGCCTCGAATTTGTGAGTACTGAAGATTTTTTCGAGCGCAGGGACGTCGAGGCAGTCGACCTGGTTGAAATCGACATTCTTGCCTGTAATCTTCTCGATGCCTTTTACTGCATCGATTTCTGAATTGCTGAGATTGTCTACGATTACCGGTTCATAACCTGCCATAATCAGTTCTACACACGTGTGGGAGCCTATATATCCGCTTCCTCCAGTAACTAAAACCTGTTTACCCATAATGATTTAGATTTTCTACGTGCCAAATTTAGTGAAAAACTTATGTTTTGGTAAGGTTTTTGACAATACGTGAACTGAAGTTCAACCCAAACAAATTACAGTTATGAAAAAGTTTGCACCTATGGCACTTTCCCTCATCATTGTAATGATGTGTGTCAGCCCGATCGAGGTGATGGGACAATCAAGAAGGTCTGCTAATTCAGCATCTTCTACCAGCGTGCAAAAGAACTCTCCTGCTAAAAGCAGCGCCGCGACAAACAATGTGTCAACGGGCGGAAGCAGGAGGAGTGGTTCCTCTTCAAATATGAATGCTGCCAATACTGCCGCCGCAAGCAGGTCAACTGCTACCAAGTCAGCGCCTTCAGCAAGCAGCCGTTCTATCAGTAATACTCGTGAGACACGTAATATCAGCAGCGGAGCAAGCCACAACAATGCCGCAGCAGCAACCCGCAGCGTAGGCACGTCAACTCGCAGCAGCAACAGTTCAGCGACCCGCAGCGTCAGCGCTTCAACTCGCAGCGTCAATGCCGCCGCTGCAAATCGCAACGGCAATGCCGGACGCAGCGTCGCAAGCACTGCTAACAGGCACGACAACGTGGCTTCAAAGGCTGGGACCCGCACAGAGGCCAGAGTTCACGAAGGTGGCCGCGCTGAGGCGCCCAGGGTAAACAACAACCCTCCGGCAGCCCGCAACGAACCTCCGAGGGATAATGGGAGAATGAACAACAATCCGCCCAGACCCCACGACAATGGTCCGATGGTTCATCACGAGCCCCCGAGGCCTCCGAGAGGACCCGGACACAATCCGCCCCCTCCTCCTCGTCCGAGACCTCCGAGAGGCAGCCACTTCCGCGCTTCAATGATCGGCACCCTGATCACCATTGCCAAGATCAACGCCCTTAACGACGCAATCCGCAGGGCAGAGCGCGCAGCAAGGCTTGCGACCCGCTACTCAATCGTAGTCAACCGCAACTACACTCCCAGAACCTACGCAACGATAGTAGAGACCGTCAGGGATGACATCAACTACTACTACAACGACGGAGTGTTCTACATCATCGGAGCAGACGGCGACTACTACGTGATCGAGCCTCCTATCGGAGCCCTTGTAGAGGCGATACCTACTGACTATGAGACAGTGATTATCGACGATGAAGTCTTCTACCAGGTTGACGACACCCTCTACAGACTGACGATAATCGACGGAATCCCCTACTTCGAAGTAGTACTTAACCTGTAAAGGTCATACATAAATAAAAAAGACGCCCGCGGGCGTCTTTTTTTATGCCTTGTTTTCAAGACTGCCCTCCCATAACGGGCGGTGCCGGCTCCTGCGGTACTCCCTGCGGGCCTTCCGTGCGGCCTCGACGGCTTGGGGCGTGAAGGCGTAGTCCAGGAATTTCATAAAGATGAGTTCTGCCGCCTGGCTTGAAGGATGAGTCATATTGTCGGCATAGAAACGGTAATCCCTGAGCTCATCCATCATAATTTCGAAAGCGGGGAAATAATGGACATTGTCAAATGTCTTGACGAGCTGCTCCGTCGCCAGCAGGAGGGTTGCTTTGCTCAGTGAGTTGCCATACGCACCGTCAGCGAGATGGCGGATGGGGCTCACGGTAAATATCCATTCCTTGTCCTTCCCGGCACTGACCATCTCTGACAAAAGTCGGACCGACTCTTCGACGGACAGTCTCTCCCTGCGGAACTCTTTCGCAGGCACTTTGTTGCAGTTGGCAACTATCCTGTCTGTGCCGAGGTGGCGGAACACCCAGGCAGTCCCAAGTGTCACAAGGCATACTTCGGCTTTAGCAAATGCTTCGCAGGCGGCAGCAAGCGCTTGGTTGGCTGCGGCGAGAAAACCTTCAGCGGTAGGATTGGAAAAACTGGTGTGGTGCCAGAATGAGTTGTACCGGCCCAGAGGTTCTGAAAAAATCACGTCTGCTTGAGTGAAAGGTTCAGCAGAAACCAGCCTCTGCACTGCGGCAGCGATGGACGCGGGATTATAGAGTGTGCCGAAAGGGTTCAAAGAGATGTCGATGCCGCTCTGTGCAAGCCTCTCTCCAATCTCCGCAGCAAAACACGAACCGACGGCAAAGAACGGCTCAGCGCCGTTGAAGCGCCTGGACAGCGGAGCGATGTCTGCCTCGGTGTAGAGTTTCAGCGGATCCATACGGTTTACTGACCCTCGGTAGCGATGGTCACCAGTTTGTCGGTAGTCAGGTAGATAGGGTAGAAGCCTTTGTCTCCCAGCGGGGAATAGCGCGCGATGAGGGCTTTCACCTGGGTCAGTACATATCCTTTCGACCTCTCCCATTCGTCTTTGGTCGGAACTGCGTCGTTGGCTGCCGCAAATTTGAGGAAACTGCCTTCAATGTCCTTTCCGTCAAGGAATCTGTTGAGGCCGTCAAGAGTCGTCTGGTTCCTGAGGGCGGCACTGTTGCTGTCGAAGAATTGGCTTGCGTATTTGTTCTGCAGGCCGAGACGGTTGCATTTTATGTAGAACTCATTCGAGCCGACGGTGTCGATAGGCACGAAGACGTCGGGAATGATGCCGCCACCGCCGTATACTGTCCTTCCGCCCTTGGTGGTGAACTTGAGGGAATCTACCACCTTTATGCTGTCGGCGTTGAAGAGCTCTCCGCTGTTGTAGCGGTGCAGTATGTCATAGTCATAGTCGTCGGCATAAGGCTTCTGGATGCAACGGCCCGACGGAGTGTAGAAACGCTGGATGGTGAGCCTGATGCCGCTGCCGTCGGTGAAATAGACAGGTTCCTGCACGAGGCCCTTGCCGAACGAGCGCACTCCGTAGATGGTGGCGCGGTCGTTGTCCTGCATCGCGCCTGCGAAAATTTCGCTGGAAGAAGCGCTGGACTCGTTGATCAGTACGGCAAGTTCTATGTTCTGGCAGCTGCCGTGGCCGTCGGCGTGCATATCCTCGCGCTTGCGGTGCTTGCCTTCCATATACACTATCAGGTCCCCTTTCTTGAGGAACTCGTTGCTGAGAAGCAGCGCCTGGTCGAGATAGCCGCCTGTGTTGTCCCTCAGGTCGAAGATCAGCCTCTTCATCCCTTGCTTGCGGAGGTCGGAGGCAGCTTCAAGGAACTCCAGGTAGCTGGTGCGGGCGAATTTCGAGAGTTTTATGTATCCTGTGGTATCGTTCAGCATAAAGGCCACGTCGATGCTGTTCACGGGAATCTTGTCGCGGGTAATGTCGAAGGGTATCAGGTCGTCGATGCCGGAGCGTTTGACTGAGATTTTGACTTTCGTCCCCTTGGGACCCTTCATAAGTTTCACCATACTGTCCTGGTCCATCTTGACTCCGGCGATGACGGTATCGTCGACCTTGATGATGCGGTCGCCGGTCTGAAGGCCAGCCTTCTCCGACGGGCCGCCGGTGATTACGTTGGTGACGATGGCGGTGTCGGCAGGCACGTTGAACTGGATGCCGATGCCGTCGAAGCCGCCCTGCAGCGACTCTTCAGCCTCCTGGAGGTCAGTCGGAGGCAGATAGACAGAGTGGGGGTCCAGCTCTTTCATAAGTGCAGGGAGGATGTCTTCGGTCACCTTCTTGTGGTCGATGTCGTCGACATAGTTGTCATCCATTGTTTTGAGGATGACCATAAGTTTCGCCCAGTCGCTGTCGATTGAGTTGACGTCTACTTTATTCCTGCCCTTTATGGCGTTTGAGATGAGGATTGCGGCGATGAGGATTGAAATCGCCAACAGGACTGTCCTGAGGAGTTTATTGTTTTGGTAGTCAGCCATTGCTAGTCAATTGAATCGTACTTCACTACTTCTATGCCTGCGCGGCGCAGCAGGTCCAGCCCGTCGGTGATGCGGTACTCGTCGTGGTAGACGACGCGCTTGATACCGGCCTGGATTATGAGCTTTGCGCATTCAATGCAGGGAGAAGCGGTTACGTAAAGAGTGGAACCGTCGCTGCTGTTGCTGCTCTTGGCAACTTTGGTGATGGCGTTGGCTTCGGCGTGCAGGACGTACGGTTTGGTGACGCCGTTCTCATCTTCGCACACGTTCTCGAAACCGGAGGGAGTGCCGTTATACCCGTCGGATATTATCATTTTGTCCTTGACGAGGATAGCTCCCACCTGCCTGCGGGCGCAGTAGGAATTCTTCGCCCACACTGTCGCCATCTGGAGATAGCTCTTGTCGAATTTTGTCTCTTTGTCAGTCATAATGCCGTAAAATTACGAAAAATCCTGCAGCTCGCACAAATGACTGTAAAGTCCGCCGGCTTTGATCAGCTGGTCGTGCGTGCCACGCTCGGCTATGTGGCCCTTCTGAAGTACTATTATTTCATCTGCGTGGCGGATGGTGGAGAGGCGGTGGGCGATGACAAGGCAGGTGCGGTTGGACATCAGCTTGGTCAGGGCGTCCTGCACCAGACGCTCGCTCTCTGTGTCGAGAGATGATGTTGCTTCGTCAAGGATGAGGAACGGGGGGTTCTTCAGCACGGCGCGGGCGATTGCCAGCCGCTGTCTCTGTCCTCCGGACAGTTTGGAGCCGCGGTCACCGATATTGGTCTGGTAGCCCTTTTCCATCCGGGAGATGAATTCGTCCGCATTGGCGATAGCTGCCGCGGCCTCCACCTGCTGAGCGCTGACTCCTTCCATTCCGAAGGTTATGTTGCCGTAGATACTGTCGTTGAAAAGGATGGGCTCCTGGGTGACGATGCCCATTATGGAACGCAGCGAAGCTATGCTGAGACTGCGTATGTCGCGGCCGTCGACAAGGATACTGCCCTGGCCGCAATCCCAGAAGCGGGGGATGAGGTCGGCAAGTGTGGATTTGCCTGCCCCTGACGGGCCGACGATGGCCACCGTCCTGCCCTTGGGGATGGTGAGGTTGATGTCTGCGAGTACCGGCTCACTGCCATAGCTGAAGCTGACGCCGCGGAATTCGATGCTGTCGTTGAAGCCGTCCAGCTCAATCGGTTTCTCACTCTCTTTTATGTCGTTGGATGCATCGAGGATTTCGAATATCCTGCCGGCGGAAACAAGACCTTTTTGAATGGCGGCGTAGGATGCTGCCATAGCTTTAGCCGGTTCCAGCACCCGCCAGTAGAAGCCGATGTATACCACGAAGGCGGCCCAGCTCATACCGAGCTCTCCTCGGTAGTTCAGCCATCCGCCGTAGAGCAGCACTACTGCGGCCACGGTGACACCCAGAAACTCGGATACCGGCGACGCAAGCTCCTGCCGGTTGGATACGGCCAGGCTGATGCGGCGGTGGGCTTCATTGTCCTTCCGGAATTGTCCTTCAACATATTTCTGGGCGTTGAAGGCCTTGATGATGCGTGACCCGGAAATAGCCTCTTCGAAGTGGCTCAATATCTTGCCCATAAGAGTCTGGGTCTCGACGGCATCCCTGCGGAGCCTGCCGGTTATCCTGCTGATGACTATGGCAGACACGGGCAGTGCGACAAGGGATACGATGGTCAGCTTGGGCGACATAAAGAACAGGGCGGCCAGAAATCCGATTACCAGGAGTGGCTCTCTGAAAAAAATATGGAAGCTTCCGGCGATGGAATTCTGCACTTCGGCCACGTCGTTGGATATGCTCGAGAGGATGTCTCCCTTGCGGCGGTTGTTGAAATAGCCGACGTCCAGGCTGGCTACCTTGCGGAACAGATCGCTGCGCAGGTTATACATCAGAGAGGTCTTCATACTCACGAGGATTCTCTGTGACAGGTATCGGCACACGTTGGAAAAAAACGTAGCTGCCACCAACGCGAGACACACGTACAGCAGGCCCTTGAGAAAGCCGCTCCCGCTTATGATTCCGTACAGAGTGTGGTTGATCGCCTGCTCGACATATTCCAGATTGAAGTTGCCGGCAGGCAAGCTTGCGGCAGATGCCGCCTTGGAGGGTTCGAACAGCATCGACAGCACCGGGCCTATGAGGGCATAGTTCGCGACGCCGAAGATGACGGACAGGACCGATAATAAAAGATACGGCGGCCAGTATTTACCCAGAGGCTTTGCATAAGACAATATCCTCTTGTAGGTATCCATACCGGCCGCTGAATCTATGTGCCTTGCAGCAGATTATTCTTCGCTGGCGTGCTTAACCTCGATGAGGTCGACTTCGAATACGAGGGTTTCGTTGGGGCCGTTGGGGCCGTTCTCGCCGTATGCCAGTTCGCTGGGAACGTAGAGCATAATCTTGCCGCCTTCGTCAATAAGCTGCATACCTTCGGTCCAGCCGGGGATTACATTGCTGAGCGGGAAGGTGATAGGCTCGCCCATATCGAGAGATGACTCGATTTTCTCTCCGTCAACGGAAGTAAGAGTGTAATTGACAGTGACGGTATCCCTTGCTGAAGTTGCGAAAACGCCGTTACCTGAGTTGAGGATCTTGTACCTGAGACCGCTCTCGGTAGTAACGACACCTTCTTCATTGGAAATCTTTGCGAGGAAAGCTTCGCCTTTTTCTTTGTTTTCCTTACCGACAGCTTCCCTTCTCTTGCCCATAAATGAATTCATACGGTCATTTACGAAGTAATTGTCGAACTGGTCGTTGTCCTTCAGATAATCCTTGTATCCCTTGATGATCTCGTTCAGGTTGAGGTCACCGAGTTTGTTCATAGTGGTCATCTGAGCCATATAAACTCCGAATGCGTAGCTGGCGCTGTCAACGTCGGCTTTGGTTATTGAACTGGGCTGGGGATCAACTTTGGGTGCAGAAACACCGCAAGCAGTGAGCACGATGGCTGCAAAAACTGCTGCTGAGATAGATTTGATGTATTTCATTTTTGTAAAATTTGATTTACAGTTTTTTACCGCGCGAAAGTACGAATTTTTATCCAATTCTTTTGTCATTAACGAGGAGTTTTAGTAAATTTAGGTTTAATTCGACACAATCAAATGGAAATAACGTCAGCTGATCTGCACGCCAAGTTGAAGAGCTTTTTCGGCTTCGACGCTTTCAAGGGCCTCCAGGAAGAGATTATCCAGCATCTCATCGGTGGTGGCGACGCATTTGTGCTGATGCCTACCGGAGGTGGCAAATCCCTTTGCTATCAGCTGCCTGCGTTGTGTATGGAAGGCACAGCGATAGTCATATCTCCGCTCATCGCCCTGATGAAAAACCAGGTCGATGCCATCCGTGGTTTCGTGCAGAACAAGGAAGGCATAGCCCACTTCCTCAACTCATCCCTGTCGAAGTCCCAGATACAGGTAGTCAAGGATAATCTCACCGAAGGCTTGACCAAACTGCTGTATGTCGCTCCCGAGTCCCTGACAAAAGAAGAGAACATAGCCTTTCTCAAGACCCTCAAGATATCTTTCTATGCCATCGACGAAGCGCACTGTATCTCCGAGTGGGGACACGACTTCAGGCCCGAGTACCGCCGCATCCACGAAATAATAGAAAGGATAGGCCGCGCCCCGGTCATCGCGCTCACCGCTACTGCCACGCCCAAGGTGCAGTCCGACATCCAGAAGAACCTGGGTATGATGAACGCGAAGGTGTTCAAGTCATCCTTCAACCGTCCGAATCTTTATTATGAAGTGAGGGACAAGTCGAATCCCAAGCGCGATATCGTCAAGTTCATCAAGGAGAATCCCGGCAAGAGCGGCATCATCTACTGCCTGAGCCGCAAAAAGGTCGAAGAGCTAGCACAGCTGCTCAATATGAACGGCATCAAGGCCTTGCCCTACCACGCCGGTCTGGACGCGGCGACCCGTTCCCACAATCAGGACGCTTTCCTGATGGAGGAGATAGACGTCATCGTGGCTACCATCGCTTTCGGTATGGGCATCGACAAGCCGGATGTGCGTTTTGTCATCCATTATGACATCCCCAAGAGTCTCGAAGGCTACTATCAGGAGACCGGCCGAGCCGGCCGTGACGGGGCCGAGGGCAAGTGCATAGCTTTCTACAGCTATAAAGACATACAGAAACTTGAAAAATTTATGCAGGGCAAGCCGATTTCCGAGCAGGAAATAGGCAAGCAATTGCTGCTGGACGTGGTGTCTTATGCCGAGACCAATCAGTGCCGCCGCAAGATCCTGCTGAATTATTTCGGTGAAGACTATACTGAGTGCAACTGCGGGGCCTGCGACAACTGCCTGGTTCCGAAGGCCCAGTTCGACGGCAAGCAGCAGATGTGCCTGGTTATGGACCTGATACTGTCGCTGAAGGAAAACTTCAAGGCAGAGTATCTCGCCGACATCCTTTCGGGAGTGTCGAACTCTGTCATCAAGTCATACAATCATCACAAGCATCCCCTTTTCGGAGCCGGAAAGGAGAAAGGTCCGAGATTCTGGGCTGCCGTCATCCGCCAGGGGCTGGTTCTCCACCTGCTGGACAAGGACATCGAGCGTTATGGTCTTATCTTCGTGACCCCCGAAGGAATGAAGTTCCACGAGACTCCTTATACCATAATGCTGACAGAGGACCGTACGTTCGTCGAAGGCGAAGATGATGATGACGGCGATTCTCTCATCAGTCCCAAGCACGTACCGTCCGGGGAGGGCGGCGACCCGGTGCTGCTCGCTATGCTGAAAGACGTGCGCAAATCAGTTTCCCGCAAGGCCAATCTTCCTTCCTGGATCGTTTTCTCCGACCAGTCTCTCGAAGATATGTCCATTATGTACCCCATCACCCTCGAGGAACTTAAAAAGTGTCAGGGCGTGGGCGAGGGCAAGGCCCGCAAGTTCGGCAAGGAGTTCGTTTCGCTGATAGCCAAGTATGTCGAGGAGAACGACATCCTCAGGCCTGACGATTTCGTAGTGCGTACTGCTGCCAACAAGTCTGCCGTCAAGGTCTTCATCATCCAGAGCATAGACCGCAAGATTCCGTTCGAAGACATAGCGCGCGCCAAGGATATGGAGATGAGCGAGCTTATCGACGAGCTTGAAAGCATTGTCAACTCAGGCACGCGCATCAACATCGACTATTACATCCGTCTGAATCTGGATGAAGACAAGATGGATGAAATATACGAGTATTTCAAGGAAGAAGCCCAGAGCGATTCGGTGTCTGACGCTCTGAAAGAGCTGGGTCCGGACTTCGAAGAGGAGGAAGTGCGCCTTGTGCGCATCAAGTTCATCTCTGAACTCGGCAACTGATTCTGACAACCCTTTTGGTCTTTTCGCTAACCCGGTAGCGGTCGTCGATGCGAAGGCCGGCGATGCAGACAATCTGCTCGTTGCCGTCGCAGTCGGTGGTAGTGACGACTGTCTGGCGCTGCTTCTGTTCCACATCAAACTTGAGATCAGTGAAAAAATCACTGAGTTTGCGGAAACCTTTCATCCCGAACGGCCTGAACCGGTCGGCGGACTGCCATCTGCGGCAGGCAAGGGGCAGGTTGACTTTGTCGGCGTCTACATAAAGGACGCTGCCGTCGGCTGAGCGCGGATCGAAGCCGTCCCAAATGTCCAGGACGGAGATGTCTATGCAGGCGGGATCCGGTTCGGCGATAGGATAGACCTTGAGGAACTCGCGGTCGCGGATGGCTTTATGAGTAGCGCTGTAGAAGGTTTTGCCGCTCTGACCTTCGAGAGCGGCGTCAATCCTGGCCAGGATGTCATCATTGAATCCGAACGGCTGGAGCAGACGGAACAGCCAGTAACGAGGCTGGCTTTCCTCTGAGAGCTTTTCGATGTCAATGCAGAAAGCGTCCCCTTCGAATGAAGTCAAAGCGTTCTTCTTTTCTTCCAACAGGTCATCCAGCAGGGCTTCAATCTCTGCGAAATGAGCCATCTCGCGGCTTGACGTCTCGAGGAAAGAGGGGTTGATCAGCCTGAACTGGGGGAATATTTCGTTTCGTATGCGGTTGCGGGTGTAGCTGCTGTCGCTGTTGGTGGCATCGGTCCGGTGTGTGATTCTATTCTCCCTGGCAAATTCCTCTATCTGCTGCCTTGTGAAGGTGAGAAGGGGGCGGAGGATGCTGCCGCTGGCTTCTTTCATACCTGCGATGCCCCGGATGCCGGTGCCCCGCAGGAGATTGAGATACATAGTTTCGACAGCGTCGTTGAGGTTGTGGGCGACGGCCAGCCAGTCAAAGCCCTGCTCTGCAAGCAGCTCGCTGAACCAGGCATAGCGCAGCTCCCGTGCGGCCATCTCGATGGAAATGCCTTTGTCCGCCGCATAAGAGCGCGTGTCAAAACTTTTGGTAAAGAAGCGGATGCTGTTTTTTTCGGCCCACTCCCTGACAAAGACCTCATCGCCGTCGCTGTCGGCGCCGCGAAGGCGGAAATTGACGTGGGCTATGGCAAATTCAGGGTGCAGGCGGCTGTGCAGGAACAGTTCCGCCATACACATAGAGTCGACACCTCCGCTGACTCCCAGCAGAAAGCTTCCGCCGTCCTCTCCCGTCAGACGCAGGAGGGTCTTGTCGAAAGCTCCCTGTAAAGAACGGGACATCAGAAAGTGTAGGTGAAGCTCAGACCCGAAATTTCCTTGAACTGAACGCCCGGGATCTTCACGACTTTGCCGTCTTCGCCGATAACCGGATTGCCGGCTGCGTCAAGCTTGTCGATGTGCTTGATGGTATCGTCGTAGATGAGATAAGTCCTGAGAGTGACACCGAGGAACTTGGTCAGTTGGGCAGTGATGTTGACATCCCAGTTCACCTTGATGTTCAGAGGCTTGTTGAGGTAGTCCGAGAACAGGGTGAGGGTGGTGTTCGCCTTGAAATCTTCGATTTTCACTGATGCGTCGAATTTGACCTGCGCACCGAGCTCGTATCTTACGTACTGGTCCGGGGCGTTGCCGTACAGCGACCTCAGGTCAGCGTCCTGTACAATCACCAGATTGCTGGTCAGAGGAGCGAAGTTTATGGAAATGTTAGGCGTAGGGGTGTAGCTGATACCGAAACCGAGAGAGGTGTATGCAGGAGAGAAGAAGTTGGAGACAATGGGGCTGCCCTTCTTGTCCTTGTAACCTGTGGTGAACTGTGTGCGGAAGTTGTAGATCACAGAAAAATACAGTTTCTCGGCAGCTTTGTAACCGTATTTGCTGTCGATGATGATGCGGTCGTCGCTCTTCTTGAAGCCTTCGCCCATATTCTGGATAAAGCCGTAGCCGAACTGGGCGCGGTTCTCCCAGATGCTCTTGTTCTTTGCGTAATTAGCCTTGAAGTCAAGGTATGAATTCAATGAAACCGATCCGAAACCACCGGCTGCCCAGTCTATCAGGGATACCTGTGAGAAACCAAGCTGGGTCAGCAGGGAAGTGTTCCAGTATTTGGGCTTCTCCACCGCAGCGGAATCGGAGGCCGGCTGCTCCTGCGCATACATAGCTGCAGCGCAAAGCAGGAGCAAGACAGTTGCGAGAATCTTTTTCATAGACGTAGTTGTTTGTTAGTATGCTTTGGCGAAGACGACGCGGCGTGCGCTCGGTTTGCCTGAATAGACGCACTTGCCGGGCTCTTCGCATACAAAACTGTCTGAAGGGATGCAGCGGATGGTGGCTTTTGTCTCCTCCTGGATCTTCAGCTCGGTCTCGGTAGTGCCGTCCCAGTGGCAGAGGAGGAAATAACCCTGCTCGATCTTCTCCTTGAATTCGTCCCAGGTGTCAACCTTGATGGTGTGCTCCTGGCGGAAATCCAAAGCCTTCTTGTAGATGTTGTCCTGGATGTCATCCATAAGCTTGAGGACATAATCAGCGATGCCTTCCTGGGGAACTGAGTCCTTGGTGAGGGTATCACGACGGGCAAGCTCGACTGTGCCTGAAGCGAGGTCGCGGGGACCCATCGCAATACGGCAGGGCACGCCCTTGAGCTCCCATTCTGCGAATTTGAAGCCCGGACGGAGATTGTCGCGGTCGTCAATCTTGACGCTGAGTCCCTTGGCTTCCATATCAGCCTTGATGGCCTCCATCTTCTCGACGAGGGCAGCGTGCTCTTCGGGAGTCTTGAAGATCGGAACCATTACGACTTGGATAGGGGCGAGTCTGGGCGGGAGGACGAGGCCGTTGTCGTCGCTGTGCGCCATAATCAGGGCTCCCATCAGACGGGTCGAAACGCCCCAGGATGTAGCCCATACATATTCAAGGTTGCCCTCTTTATTGGCGTACTGAACGTCGAAAGCCTTGGCGAAATTCTGACCGAGGAAATGCGATGTTCCGGCCTGCAGGGCCTTGCCGTCCTGCATCATAGCCTCGATGCAGTAGGTGTCGATGGCGCCTGCGAAGCGCTCGCTCTCTGATTTGTGTCCGACGATTACCGGAACTGCCATAAATTCCCTTGCGAATTTTGCATATACGCCTACCATCTTTTCGGCCTCAGCAACAGCTTCTGCAGCAGTGGCGTGGGCGGTGTGGCCCTCCTGCCAGAGGAATTCGGCGGTGCGGAGGAAGAGGCGGGTGCGCATCTCCCAGCGGACGACGTTGGCCCACTGGTTGATCAGAAGGGGCAGGTCCCTCCAGGACTTGATCCAGTTCTTGTATGTGTTCCAAATGATGGTTTCTGATGTCGGGCGGATGATCAGCTCTTCTTCAAGCCTGGCGGCAGGGTCGACGACGACTCCGCTTCCGTCAGGATTGTTCATAAGTCTGTGGTGGGTCACCACGGCGCATTCCTTTGCGAAGCCTTCTACGTGCTCGGCTTCCTTGCTGAGGAATGACTTGGGGATGAAGAGGGGGAAGTATGCGTTGCTGTGCCCGGTGTCCTTGAACATCTTGTCGAGCGTGTGCTGCATCTTTTCCCATATTGCATAACCGTAGGGCTTGATCACCATACATCCTCTCACTGCGGAATTCTCCGCCAGGTCAGCCTTGACAACCAAGTCGTTGTACCATTGAGAGTAGTTCTCGCTCCGGCTGGTCAGTTCTTTTGCCATGTTCTTTTTCTTTTGGTATAAATTTTGATAAATTTGCTCTGCAATCCGTTTCAAAGCAGTTTTAACGGGAGCAAAAGTAATAAAAATAACTAACATAGGAGGTAACCATGAAAAACAGAATGATCTTACTGCTACTTGCTACGCTGGTGCTTAGCGCTTGTGGCTCTTATGGCTACTATTCTTCTTCGTTGTATGACGACGGCATCTACTACAAGCCCGACAGGGTCAGGATGATGACTGCCGCTCAGGCCGCAGCTGAGAAGGCCGCCGTTAAGAACGATGATGTCTATACTGCCCGGGAGGCAGCTAAAGATACAGAACAGTACACTGTCCATATCGACAAAATTGCGTCAAGCAAGTCTTCTCTCTATGATCTCGATGCCGATGAGACATACGAAAGCCGTCTTCGCAAGTTTGACGATACCGACATCACGCTTACTGTGAACGTTATCGACTACGATTCCTGGACCAGGCCCTGGTACAATCCCTGGTGGGGCACATACCGCTACTCCTGGTATTATCGTCCCTGGAGGGTTGCTTACTTCGACCCCTGGTACTATGATCCCTGGTTTTATGATCCCTGGTATTACGATCCCTGGTACATAGGCGGCCCCTACTGGTATGGTTCATACTGGACTTCTCCGTTCTACTATGATTCCTGGTATCACCGTCATCACTACTTCGCCTACGGTCCCAGCTACTACTACGGTCCTTATTACGGCTACGGTTACGGCGTATACTACGGCGGAGGTGGCAACTACTATGACGGCGGCGGAAGAAGGAACAACGATGTCGTTTATGGCCGCAGAGGCGGTTCGACCGTAGCAGGCGGCACGGCAACATCGACTGCCCGCGCTTCAGGCTCTTTCGCTACCACAGGCTCACGCAGGGCTGACGGAGTGACTGCAGCTGTCAACCACGCTTCAACCAGATCAGTGGCACAGGCTACCGGAGCAAACCTCGGTTCAACAAGGTCTGTAGGCTCACAGGATGCTTCAACCGGACTTACCACCCGTTCCGGTTCGGGTTCATCAAGGTCTGTCAGCTCTCGTTCAATCAGCAGCTCAAGCTCAAGCAGCGCCACAAGAGCAGGCTCAAGCACTTCAACCACTTCAGGCTCACGCAGGTCTTCATCAGTGAACAGCGGTTCAACCCGTTCTTCAGGTTCAGTGTCAAGTGGCTCAAGCAGCCGTTCAAGCGGATCGGTATCCCGCTCATCAAGCTCAAGCAGCCGTTCGACCGGTTCAAGCACCAGATCTTCTTCTGGTTCAAGCAGCAGGTCTTCAGGCAGCAGCTACAACAATTCAGGATCAACCCGCTCTAGCGGCGGCGGATTCTCAGGTGGTGGTTCAAGCCGTTCAACCGGTGGTGGCGGCGGATTCTCAGGCGGCTCTGGCGGCGGCGGATTTTCTGGCGGCGGCGCAAGCAGCGGCGGTGGCGGAGGACGTGCCGGCAGCGGTGGCGGCGGAAGACGCTAAAGCGTGCAACCACACTGCTAACAACACATTTTACTAAAACATTATTAGATTTTACGGTGATGAAAACAATTAATAAAGCAGCATTGACAGTATTGTTGTTGTCACTCTCCTGGGCGGGTTTTGCCCAGGATGCAGATCAGGCATACAACATCTCAGAGAACCTGTATATAGGTACTGCCCGTACTCTTGCGATGGGTAATGCATTCACTGCTGTAGGCGGAGACCTCGGTGCGCTCAGCATCAACCCTGCCAGCAGCGGAGTCCTCAGGATGTCCGAGTTCGAGATATCACCGTCATTGTTGACAGCGGTCGGCAAAACCGATTACCTCGGTTCATACAATCAGGCTGACTTTACCAAGTTCTCGCTTCCGAGCTTTGCATACAGCCAGAATATTTCAACAGGCCGCGTTTCAGGACTCGTAAGCTTCAACTTCGGTTTTGCTTTCAACCGTGTGAAGAGTTTCAACTCGATAGCCAGCACTACCGGAACTATGAAGGCGGGCCGTGGCAACAAGTCATCTACCTGGCTCGGTGACAAGACTATGACCCTGCTTGCTTCTGATCCTGCTGATTACGGCAATTATAATTCTGACATTCCCTGGTCGGCCCAGCTTGCGTGGGATACCTGGCTTGTTGAGGAGGTCGACGACAATATGCTTGCCGTGACGGAAAATTTCGACTACGATACGAACAGAGCATACCTTGCAGCAGATACCTATCAGAGTATCTACCGCAAGACAGTCGGCGGCATTGATGAATTTACCGTCAACTTCGCAGGAAACGTGGACGACAACTTCTATTTCGGAGTCAACATCAATATCTACAATGTCGACTACAAGGTAAGCGACATATACACGGAGAAAGCTGTGAGCTCACACGATTTCGAAACCGGCTTCCAGAATTTTACCTACAGCTATTGGCAGAAGACAGTCGGAACGGGAGTAGGTCTCAAAGCAGGTGTCATCTACCTGCCCACCGAGCATCTGCGTCTGGGTGCGACCATCTCGACTCCTACCAGGTACATCCTCACAGATTACTGGGGAGCCAATATGACCAACAGTTTCGACAACGGCAACAAGAATGACGTCGACACTCCCAACGGTGCTTATGATTACAAGATGACTTCTCCGATGAGATACTCTCTCGGTATAGCTTACACCATCGGAACGGTCGGTCTGCTCAGCTTCGATTATGAAGGTGTCAACTACTCAAAAGTCCGTCTGAAAGACCACCGCGGAGGCACCGCAGTCTTCAGGGATGAGAACGCCTATATGAGCAACAGCTACCTGCGCAACGCGAACATCTTCCGCGCAGGTGCAGAGATCAATATCGTGCCTCAGTTCACAGTTCGCGGCGGCTATGCCTACTACGATGACGGAAGGCCCGGATACCTCGGCAACCAGTTCGTTTCAGCCGGTGTCGGCTTCAAACTGGGAAGGGGCACCAACCTCGATGTCGCCTGGCAGGGACAGCTCAAGAACGAAACAGCCTTCACGCTCTACAATGATTATGACGGCAATCTGGCGCCTGTCGGCTACTACAACAACGCCATCAACAAGGTGGTTGCAACACTGAGATTCAAATTCTAAGATTTTCAACAGGAACTGACTTCAATAAAAAAGGCTGTCCCGCTTGGGACAGCCTCTTTTTATCGTCTTAGTCAGCGACTAGAACTCGTAGATATACGGCATTCTTGCGTACATCATCTGAGGGTCGTCGAGGATTCCAAGCACCTGGTCGACCTGCTTGATGCCGGTGCGGACGGCGATTTGGTCTTCGTCGCCGGTATTGCCTGTGAACTGGGACATCATCTGTTCGAACATAGTCTTCTTTTCAGGAACGACCATTATCTGATATTTCTCGAGGCCGACTGAAGCGGCGGCGTAGTTGATGGCGTCCATAAGGCTGCCCTTGGCATCGGCAAGGCCGATTGTAAGGGCGTCACGGCCGGTCCATACGCGGCCCTGACCGATTTCATCCACCTGCTCGACGGACATCTTCCTGCCTCGGGAAACGAGTGAAGTGAATTCGGTGTAGATGTTCTCGACCATTTTTTGCATATAGGCAACTTCCGCATCATCGAGTTTGCGCATACCTTGCATCATATCAGAGTGCTTGTGCGAACTGACACTGGCTGACTTGATGTGAAGGGTCTTGTCCAGACCGCCGCCGATGTTGGGAACCATCGAGAATACTCCGATGGAGCCGGTGAGGGTCGTGTTGTCGGTGATGATATAGTCTGCATTCGAGCTGATCCAGTATCCGCCTGATGCAGCATAATCGCCGTAACTTGCGATTACGGGTTTGTATGCCTTGAGGTTCTGCATTGCGCGGTTGATGATTTCAGCAGCCTGGGCACTTCCGCCGGGAGAGTTTACCCTGAAGACGACGGCTTTCACCGTAGAGTCCTCCTGCAGTTTCTTGAACTGGCGGGCGAGATCTTCACCCACGATATTCTGGTCGGCATTGCCATCCATTACGATTTCACCGTCAGCATAAAGGACTGCGATTCTGTCCTTGACCTTGACGTCATCTTTAACCTTGGCGATAGCGTATGTGTCAAGAGTGGCGAATTTGAGGTCTTTGGATTCCTTTACGTCGAAGAGGGTGCAGAGATAGTTTTCAAGTTCGTCCTTGTACCACGTCTGGTCGACGATGCCTCTGTCGAGGAGCGTGCGGGCATCGAGAAGCTCAAGATTGTCTATCCAGCCGTTGAGGTCTTCAGCGCTGAAGTCGCGGCTTGCCGCAATCTCTTCTGCCAAGGAAGCCCAGACGCTGCTGACGAGCACCTGGTTCTGCTCACGGTTGGCATCGGTGAGGTGGTTCTGAGTGAACTGTTCGCCGGCTGATTTGTACTTGCCGTGGCGGATGAGCTGGATGTCGACACCAAGTTTGTCGAGAAGGTCCTTGAAGAAGGTCAGGTTGGTGCTCACGCCGGTAAGCATTGCATCACCATAGCTGTTGATGATGACCTTGTCGGCCACAGATGCCAGGTAGTAGCTCAGGTTGTCGTAAGCATTGGCGTAAGCAACGACAGGCTTGCCGGATTCGCGGAAACGTGCGAGGGCCTGGCGCAACTCTTCTGCGCAGGACATACTCAGCGTCATATTGTCCGTGTTGAGGTATATGAATTTCACGCCGGGATCTGCAGCGGCCTGGTCGATGGCCCTTACTGCGGTAAGCAGGGACATACCTTCTCCCATTGAGAAGTTGGACATAGTCTGGAGGGAGAATGTGTTCTGTCCACGCTCGCTGATCGGAGTGGAAAAGTCAATTTTGAGGATTGATTGCGGAGGGACTACAGCTGTCTTGGCTGATCCTCCGGCGATGGCTGCGCCCAGACTGCCCATCATCAGGAAGAAAATGAGCCCAAGGGCTACCAGGCAGCCCAACAGAGCTGCAAGGAAGGTTTTCCAAAAATTGTTCATTTGTCGGTATTGATTAATCTGGCCGTAAAAATAATCAATTTATTGAATATTGAATTCGCTGCCCAGAATCTCCATCAGGCCGTCGGAGGAATCTACCTCGGGGATTATCCACTGAGACTTGTAGACAAGTCTGGGGATTCCGCTCTTGCCCTGGATGGTGGTGCGGCCGAACAGTTCGAAACTTTTAGAGAGGATGGAACTGATGGCTGCGTCGCGGATGGCATCGTAGAACTGTTCCTGTCCGCCGAGCAGCTCGGCAGCTTTGAGGTTGGCGTCTTCCACGCTTCGAGGATACCATCCTTTAGACGGATCGTCGGCAGTGAAGAGCCATTCATCGAAGCTTGCGAACTTCTCCGGGGCTGCGCGCCATACTGCGAGGGCGGCACGCGCAAGGTCGCAGGAGCCTGCGAAACGGTCAGCGCCGCCTGCCGGTATATATGGGTTGCAGGCATAGCTGAGAGGGCAGGGCACGAGTATGAATGCGATATCCGGATGGCGTTCTGCAATCTCCTTTGCTGCGAAATGTATCTTGCGGCAGTGAGAGCACTGATAGTCGAATATCAGGTTTATATGATATGTTGCTTCTTCGCTGCCAAGCATCGGGGTTTCGCCGGCTTTGAGCAGAGGAAGTGACTGAGCCGACTCTCCGCTTTCATAAGCGGTTTTCGGAGCGGTGAACAGCTGGAAGCCGGCAAGGACAGCGGCCAGCAGCAGTCCGGCGACGGCGCAGGGCGGATTCCATTTCGAAGGGCAGTTATGGTGGGCCTGATACCACAGAAGGCCGGTGACGACAATTCCTGTGGCGTGTGTGGCCATACAGTATTTGCAGTACTGTCCTATGATCCATTTCTGCAGGATGAAAAACCATACGGCACTGCCAAGGATAGCTCCGCCGAAGACAAGGAGGAACTTCCAGGCGAGTGGAGCTATCTCCTTGTCCCTGACAAAGCACAAGCACAAAAGAATGGCAAGATAAACGCCGGCTGCTATGCCTGCGACGGGGATGGCACCCATCAGTGACGACCATCTGCTGCCCAAGACGCTGTCGCACGAAGAGCCTGCGCCGCAGCCGATCATTGCAGTTCCCCTCAGGGAGTGCAAGGCCATCACAAGACATAGAACAAGGGCCACGGTGGCAAGAGCCGCCGTGACCCGTTTAAGTATGACAGCACGGTTTGCCTGTGCCATAAATGTCGTTAGTAAGCGTTAGGCGCACCGGGTGAAGGTACGTTGTCGGTCATAGGAGTGCCGGCTGCGTGCGAAGCCTTGAGAGGCTCGGCAAGGGTCACACCTGTACCTGCAACCTGCTGTCCCGGGATGTGGACCAATGTGATGGGGTTGACCAGGTTGATTGTGCTCGGAGGAATGACGTTGGTCGGAGCGCCATACTGGCGGCGGGCCGGAACAACGCTTTCTATAACTGCATTCTCTTGACCGATCTTGATGGCCTGGCCGGCACGGAAGCCCTGGACGCCCTCCACCTGGAGTGCTTTGGCACCAGGGAGGACAGTGGCCGAAAGAACAGTAGCTCCGGGAGTGCCGACTTCCTTGATTGTAGCCACTTCGTTGCCGAGGTAGAGCTTAGAGCCGGGTTTGAGGCCTGTTACGCTTGAAACCTTGATATTTGTGGCTCCCGCATAAACGGCAGCGGCAAGGTTGCAGCTGGCCTGGAGCTTGAAGTCATTGATGTTGTTGTCAGCATCGGCTCCGTCGGGGAAGCGGCCTGAACTGAGATTCGGGGTTGCAACCGGAGCCATACCGAAGCCTCCTCTCGGAGAATAAACCTGGACGCGGCTTCCGCCAAGTCCGTGGCCTGAATCGCCGTGATAGCCTTCAGATACCCAAGGCTCGACGATGAGGCCGTAGTTGAGGGCGTCAGCGACATTGCCGTCAGCAGTGCGAAGGGTGATGTTGCCTGCATTGGCGAAGGCAGGACCACCGAAGTACTGGTCGGCCTTTCCCTGGAATCCGGCTGCTGTTGCACCGGCTTTCATTACGGGCGCGTCGATGTCGTGGTCAGCTGCGAGGGCGCTGCCGAGTTCGATTTCAAATACAAGGGCGAGTACGGGCTCGTTGGACGAGTGGTCGAACTTGGTGGCAGGTTCGAAACTGATGCCGGTTCCGTTGTTTGCAAAAGGCATATTTGAAGAGTGTGCGAATTTGAGCGGCTCTTCGAGTTCAAGTCCGGTTCCGGCTCTCTCGATGGGCAGAGGACCTCCGAATGTGCTGACTTCAGACTGGGTGCCAACGCTCTTGACGGTGACCCACTCTATGCCGTGGCCTTCGCTGGCGATGTCCAGACGGATCTTGTCGCCTGCAGTGATGTTTGCGACAGAAGATACCTTGATGTTGGTGTCGCCGGGTTTGGCGTCATAAGAGAGGTATGCCTGGGTTCCGGGCTTGCCGACCTCAGTGACAGTTACCACTTCATATTTCTCCCATACGCGGTCGACGGCAGGATACTCTGCGCCATAGCCGATGGCCATCTTCTGGCCTGCCTTGAAGCCGGCGGTACTTGTAACGGGAATATTCTTCGAACCTTTGGGGATAGTGATTACCGGTCCTTCGGGAAGCGGCTGCCACAGTGTTGTGGGAGTGCCCGGAGCAACCCTGCTGGTCGGATCGGCAGCAGGAGCGTTGACTTTTGCCACTACTACTTTCTCCCCGTCGATATCGATGGTGTCGCCGGCCCTGATTCCGTCTACGCTGCGGGTGTAGATAACCTTGTCGCCCTTAGCTGCGGGAACGGCAAGACCGGTGGTGGCCAGACCGAACACATAGAAGCTCTTCGGGGCGAGAGTGGTGCCTGCAGGAACCTTTATGCTTGAGAAGATGGGGATATTGATCTTGTGTGCAGTGATGTTCCAACCTGAGAGATCGACAGCCTTGTCACCGGCGTTGTAAAGCTCGATGAACGAATCTGAAGGGTTGGCGCCTGCGATGCGGAACTCATTGATCTTGACAGGAGCGGTATTGCGCACTTTCTCCACTGATTTTTCAGTGTTGCGGCCCCATTTGGCGACACCGCGCAAGTCACCGTTGAATTCCTTGTCGGAAGAGGTGACGTCGAAGGTTTCGATGACTGTCTGGCCGGGCTCTACAGAATAACCGATCTTCTTGTCGGCCTCGGCTTTCCAGCCTGCGGGAACTTCAACACCGAGGGTCAGGTTGCTGACAGTCTTGCCGGTGGTGTTCACGAATTTGACGGCGACTTTCTGTGTTTCGCCGGGAACGAAGGTCTGGAGGCGGTTGGGCCTGTTGATGTCCTTTTCAGCGGCGACGGTCACGCGTTCAACGTCATATTTGGCAGCAACGATGTTGGCCTGGACTTTCTGCTGAAGCTCTTCGCTGGGGAAGGTGCCTGCGAAAGTGATGGCGCCCTCGTAGAATGTTCCCTGGGAACCGACAGAGTTGTCGCCACCGTTACCGAGGAGGATGGCGCCCTGCTTACGCATCGGGTCGTAGCTGCTGCGGGGGTTCTGGATGCGGCCTCCGTCATAATAGACCTTGAGCTCGCCCTGCTGGGCGTCTCCGCCCATAGACCTCCAGTGGTGAGGCTCGCCGTCGGCTGTGGCCGTTACGAATCTCCATTCAACCGGATTGATGGTGGGGCAGAATTTGTCGTTGGGGTCGGGATTTACGCAACCGACGAGGTTGTTCTCCTGGTCGGTCATAATCCACGGACCGGGTTCTACCCCCTTGTACCAGGCGGTGGCATTTCCGAAGTATGTAGTCTCCATCGTTCCGTCTCCGTCGTCGCGCGAGTCGGTCTCAGCGTTGCCGTAGTCGAAGCAGCAGCCGTCGTTGTAGTGGTTGCCGGCGATGACCCAGTACTGGCCCTCGGCCTGGTCGTCAACGGCGATGCCCTTGGTGTCATTCCAGCGGAGTCCCATACCCGGGGCGATGAACACGCCATAAACCTTGTGGCCATAAATCGTTACCGGAGCCCAGTCAGCCACGGGAATGTTGTTGAAGCCGCCCATAGCGTGGCCGCCGAATCCTCCGCGGGGAGCCTGTTTCAGATGGTTGCCGCTCGGTCCCTGGTCATAGATGGTAGTAATCCAGCAATAAGTGTCGGCGCAGAATCTGTCCTGGGCCTCGGAGTCGGCGTAACCGTGTGATTTGACTACACCGATATCCAGCGTCTTGCCGTCCGACTGGCGCATAACCTGGTAGAGAGGACCGTTGTATGCCTTGAACAGAGCACGTGTGGTACTGTGCGCAGAGGCGCAGGGTGTCCCTCCCTTAGCATAGATGTCGCAAGGTCCTTCGGGCCTTGATCCCCCGCAAGAGACAACCGCGAAGATTGCTGCGGGAATCACTGCCACGGCAGTGATAATGGAGATGAACAAAGTTCTTTTCATAGGTCAGTTTTCAATTCCCACCAAGTTACGCAAAAACCGCAAATTAATGCTACATTTGCGATGCAAATTACAGCTCTATGGCACAGAAACCTTCAATCCCCAAAGGGACACGTGACTTCGGACCGGTCGAAATGGCCCGCCGCAACTACATTTTCTCAACAATCAGCGGAGTTTTCCACCTGTTCGGATATTCCCAGATAGAAACGCCGGCTATGGAGAATCTCAGTACCCTGCTTGGAAAGTATGGAGACGAAGGTGACAAGCTGCTTTTCAAGATCCTGAACTCCGGAGATGCTTTTGCCGCTGTGGATCCCGCAATGCTGGAAAACAGCAACGCAGTTGCAATGAAGGTTTGTGAAAAGGGTCTGCGCTATGACCTGACCGTGCCTTTCGCCCGTTTCGTGGTCCAGCACCAGAATGAGATCCACTTCCCCTTCAAGCGCTACCAGATCCAGCCTGTGTGGCGTGCCGACCGTCCGCAGAAGGGCCGCTACCGTGAGTTCTACCAGTGTGACGTCGATGTTGTAGGCAGCCGTTCGCTGCTTTATGAGTTGGAACTCGTCCAGATTGTAGATATGGTATTTGACCGGCTGGGCATCAATGTCTGCATCAAGGTCAACAACCGCAAGCTGCTGGCCGGCATAGCGGAAGTGGCTGGTGCCGCCGACAAGATGGTCGACATTACTGTGGCTATTGACAAAATCGATAAGATTGGCCTTGAGGCTGTAAAGGAAGAGCTGAGGGAGAAGGGCCTTTCAGACGCACAGATTGCTGTCATCGAACCTGTGCTTCTGCTGCAGGGCGACAACGAAGCCAAGATAGAGAAGATGAGCGGCATACTGGCATCTTCGGAAGTTGGAATGAAAGGCATCGCCGAGATCCGTGAGCTGTTCAGCCTCATAGCTTCCGCAGGCATTCAGCAGAAGGTGGAGCTTGATTTGTCGCTGGCGCGCGGTCTGAACTATTATACCGGAGCGATATTCGAAGTCAAGGCTCTCGACTATGAGATCGGCAGCATCTGCGGAGGCGGACGCTACGATGACCTGACCGGCATCTTCGGTCTTAAGGACGTTTCAGGCGTGGGCATCTCTTTCGGCGCTGACCGCATCTATGATGTACTTCTGGGCCTCGACAAATATCCCGCAGCCCTGGCTGGAGCGCCCGACATCCTCTTCGCCAATATGGGCCGTGAAGCCGTGTCGTATGTGATGCCGATTTGCGCAAAACTGCGCGAACAAGGTTTCTCAGTAGTAATCTTTCCGGACGAGAGCAAGCTCGGCAAGCAGTTCGACTATGCCACCCGCAGCGGCATCCCGTTCATATCGATAAATGCCGACAGCGAAGCCGCCGCCGGCACCGTCAATATCAAGAACCTCGGGCAAGGCCGTCAGGAAACTTTCGCAAAGGATGATA
This sequence comes from uncultured Bacteroidales bacterium, assembly GCA_947169015.1. GTDB lineage: Bacteria > Bacteroidota > Bacteroidia > Bacteroidales > UBA932 > Equibacterium. The sequence continues at coordinate 191,446 of CAMVOD010000001.1, forward strand.
TCGATGCGATGGTTGCCTTCCTGAGGCAGTAATCCATCTTTAGTCCATAGGGTAGCGGATGCCCCATTCCTTGCGGAGGGCGTCCATCTGGCGCATTATGTCCAGGGTTTCCTGGTGGGGCATAAAAGGAGATTCAATCAGGCCTTTCTCTATCGCATCTTTCGAAGCGAAAACCTGATATTCATAGCCTGTGACCTGGTCTGCAGGCGGCAGGAACTCTGCGGTTTTCTCGTAATCGTGCCATACGGTGACCCTTTCAGGACAGTTGATGTTCTCCACCACGATATAGCCGGTCTCGCCTATGATCTGGCCTTCGCGGTTGCTGAGGCCGCCGGCGCTGGCCTGCAGGTTGGCCACACGGCCGTCCTTGTAGGTCAGGATGATGTGGTTGTGGCGGTCTGTACCTGTACTGAACCGGGTGCAGGACGACACGCAGGAAGCGAAGTCGGAGCCGAAATACATCCTTGCGAAGTTGATGCTGTACACTCCGAGGTCGAGCAGCGCTCCTCCGCACAGGTCGGGACGCAGGATGCGCTCCTTGTGGTCCATATAATAACAGAGGCTGGCGTTCACGATTCGCGGGTCGCCTATTTCTCCCGCATCAAGCAGTTCTTTCACCTTCAAGGATAGAGGCATATATCTGGTCCAGATGGCTTCGGTGATGAAGATGCCCTTCTTGTGGGCGAGATTCAGAATCTCTTCTGCTTCACGGGCGTTGGCCATAAAGGCCTTCTCGCAAAGCACTGGCTTGCCGGCCTCGAGGGCAAGTTTCGTATGAGGATAGTGGTGGGAATGGGGCGTAGCGATGTACACAAGGTCTACATCCTGGTCGTCCACAAGTTCCTGATAAGAGCCGTAGGCTTTCTTGAATCCCCAGTGTTCTGCGAAGCCCCGTGCTTTGACGATGTCGCGCGAAGCGATGGCATATTTGACGAGTCCTTTGTCTGCGGGGACTCCCGAAAGGGTTTCTCCCATTTTGTCGGCAATCCAGCCGGCTCCGATGATTCCTATGTTCATAATATGAGGATTATTCCAATTATCAAATATACTGAAAACTCCATCAATAAAAAAGACGGCCCGCGAGCCGTCTTTTTCTATGCTTCTTGAGAAAAACTATTTCTTGATGAACTCGACGCGGCGGTTCTTGGCGCGGCCTTCGTCGGTGCTGTTGTCAGCTACCGGCTCGTGGCTGCCCTTGCCGACGGGACGCAGGTTGAAGGGATCTACGCCCTGGCTCTCAAGGGCCTTGACAACGGCCTCGGCACGCTGCTGGCTGAGAGGGTCGTTCACTGCGTCGCTGCCCTGGTTGTCGGTATGTCCCTGAACCTCGAAGCGGGCAGAAGGGTTCTTCTTCATATAGTCGGCCACCTTCTGGATTTCCTCCATAGATTCGGGTTTCAGAGTGGCCTTCCCGGTCTCGAACAGGATGTTGTTGGTCACGAATTTACCGGTTTCGGCGATGGCTTTTTCAACGGCTGAAGAATAGTCAGTGGCATTGCGCTCATACAGTTCAACAGCACCTTTAGCCACAACGATATTGGTAATGAAAATACCCTTGTCACTGTCCGAATCGCCGCGAAGCTGCCAAGAGCGGGGCTGGATCATATTCGGGATGTTCACGATGCGCTGGTAGTTCAGATACAACTTGAACGCGCGTTTGTTGAAGGAGATGGCGATATGGTTCCACTCGTTCTTCTTCAAATACTTTCTGATGGTCTGCGTACCGGGCTCTCCCGTCATCTTGTTGCCATTGGGATTCTCGGCACCCCAGCCCCAGCTAATGCCATTATACTCGTTGCCATAGTAGGGATGGTATTCCGGGCTCATCCGGATATCAAAAACTCTTCTGTCATTCTCTCCATTCAGATACAAATCGAGCGTAGCATCCCAACCGGAACCTTCCTCCGCGGGTTGGGCAAGCACGTCGAACTCGATGGTGAACTCTTCAGGCAGGTACTCCTTCTCTTCCATCAGCGGCTGGATCCTGGAGTTTTTAAACCGGATGGCCTGCATGCCTTTGATGTTGACTACCTCCACTTCGCTGCCGTCCAGCAAGTCCCATTTGGAAGGGAATTCGCCCAACTGCTCGCCTTTCAGGTCGTCAGAAAAGAACACATTGGCACCACGGACAAAGTCACTTTTAGCTTGAATTTCTGCGAAGTCGACAGCTTCATCTTTTGCGGGTTCTTCAAATTCCTCTTCATCAGCAGCATCGTTTCTTGCAGCTTTGCTGTTATCGTCTCTGTCGTTGTTTCTGTCTTTATTCTTGTTGCCGCCGAGGACTCCGTCCAGCGCTTTGTTGACACCTTGTTCAACCTTGTTGCCAAGATTGTTCTCTACAGCATTTTTGGCCCTTTCGCCAAGATTCTTGAGAAGACCCTGCGCACTTGCAGTGCCGCAGATAAGAAGCAAGCTCGCTACGAGCAAAAGAATCTTTTTCATTGAAGTATGGTTTTGATTAATATTCAGTGGGTTGCACTAAACAAAGTTAGTTTCTGAAATCCATTATTGCAAATTATTCCCTGACAAATACGGGGATAGCAGTAATGTCGACGGGAACATCTGCGTAGCGGCCCCCTTCATATCGCTGTCCGCTGCGGGTGTCGGTCCATCCGCCTTCATTCTTAGGAAGGTAGACTCTCCAGCTGCTGACACCGGCTTCGGTGACGGGGCATACCAGATATTTCGGGCCGAACATAAATTCGCAGTCCTGCCTGAGGGCCTCCGGGTCGTCGGCAAAGTCGAAGACGAGAGGACGCATCAGGGTGTATCCTTCTTCAGAGACCTTTTTGGCGCAGTCCAGGATGTAGGGGCGGAGCTGCTCGCGTTGCTTCATAGCAGCAGCCATCAGGTTGTAAGTCTGTTCACTGTAGCGCCAGGGCTCGGTCTGGCTCATATATCCGTGGACTCTCATAAAGGGCAGGAAGACCGAAGCCTGCACCCAGCGCACGAGCCTTTCCTGATATTCTTCGGAAGTATACTGGTCGCCAGGACGGAAGAAGCCTCCGGCGTCGTAGGTCCACCAGGGGAGGCCTGCAGCCATCTGGCCGAGGCCGCCGGCAATCTGCCTGCGCAGAGTGCCGAAGTCGTTGCCGACGTCGCCGGACCAGGTGACTACGCCATAGCGCTGTATGCCGGTGAATGCGCTGCGGGTGAGGATGACGGGCTCGTGGTCGGGAGTGACATCCTTCAGTCCCTTGTACATTGTGCTGTTGACCATCAGAGGATAGACGTTGCGGTAGAGTTCTCCGGGAACTTTATCGGGGCCGACCAGCCTGCCTGCAAGGTCGTCATTCTCGGGCTCAGTGGCGTCGAACCACCAGGCGTCGATGCCGTAGGGGATGGCGAGGCTGTCGCGGAAGCTCTGCAGGTAGAAAGCAGCTGCCTCGGGCTGGAAGAAGTCAATCCAGTCAGTGCCGTCGATATAGTAACCGCGCTCGTTCAACTTCTGTCCGAGGGAACAGTTGCGGTCGACCTTCGACCATACTGAAATCATAAAGCGGGTGCCCATATTGTGCAGGGCGGAGGTCAGCGCTGCCGGGTCAGGGTAGTGCACGCGGTCGAATTCCATCGAGTTCCAGCCGGTATTGCCCCACCACTGCCAGTCCTGGACGATGACGTCCAGCGGAAGGCCGCGCTCCTTGAAGCCGGCGGCATTCTCGAGAATCTCGTCCTGAGAGTGGTAGCGCTCGCGGCAGTGGATGTAGCCGAACATCCAGTCGGCCATCCTCGGAACAGGGCCGGTGAGCGTGCGGTATGTAGATATGACTTCGTCACCGCTGCCGGCGAAGACAGTATAGTCAAGCGCGGCTGCCACAGGTGAACTCAGGGTTGTCTCGTCTGTGACCTTGCGCCAGTAGACCTGCGGATTGTCTCCGCGGACTCCTTCGACGCTCAGAGTATGGCGGCCGGCCGGAACCGTTACGATGACAGACGCAGTGGGCGGCAGCCAGGTGTTGGAAATATCGATGACCGGCACGTCGTCTATGGAGAGGAAATGCCTGCGGGCCATCTTCTGCCCTACGTCGAGCAGAAGGGCATAATCACCGTCCTGCGGTATTTCCAGCGTGCCTGTGAATGTCCTGGAAAAACGCATTTCGCGGCGGTTGCCGGAAGTGCCGGTAGCGTTGACAGTCTGGCCTGCGCCTTCTTCGGCAGGGGTCAGGACTACGCTGTTGCCGGCCGGATTGAAATCGGTAAGACCGTAGTTGTTCCAAAGCAGTCCATATCCTTTGCTGGACATCACGAACGGTATGGCAATCTGAGTATTGACCTGGGTCAGGCGGCGGGTGAGGCCTCTGATGTCAAGATATCCGTCCTGGAACTGTCCGGTGCCGTAGAGGTGCTCATCCTTAGGGGATACGAAAGATTGCGATACGGCGTATACCGGCACATCCTGAACAGTCGAGGGCTGCAGTTTGCGGCCGCCCGGCACTTCGCTCAGCAGCACGTTTCCCTGCGCATCGAGGAAAGACAGCGTGCCGTTGTCGTTTGAGTAGCGCACTGTCATCCGGGCTGTGCTCAGCTCTGTGGCGGCGTCACTCTTTTTTACCTTGAAAGCAGGTGTGCGGACTTTTTCAGTGTAGACCAGTTCTTCGGGCAAGGTCTGGCCGTCAGGGATGACCTGGACTCGCACGGCGTTGGAATAAAGGGGGCTGAGGACGAGGGTGCCGTCGGTTGTCTGGATCTTGACAGACTTGCTGCAGGCGCAAAGGCACAGCGATACGATGCACAGCGTCAGAAAGGCTGGCAGTACGTGTTTGGAATAGTAGTTTTTCATAAAAGTAAAAGTAATAATTAACTTTGTGAAAAACCAACTATGATGAAAAAGAACAGTATCAAGAAAGTGCTTTCTTTGACAGCGGCATTGTTGCTCGGCAGCGTGCTTGCCTTCGCCCAGAATGCGCCTCAAGCGCAGCAGTTCAATTTCCCGAAACCCGACGTAATGTTCGACATCTGGCCCGACGGTGCTCCGACCGATAACGGACTTACCGGAGAAGAGCAGGATTTCGGCAACCACGTGGCGAATGTCACCAAACCCACGCTCGCGGTGTTCCTTCCCGCAAAGCCCAACGGACTGGCCATCCTTGTATGCCCCGGAGGCGGATATTCTTCAGTCTGGGACAAGACAGAAGGCTATGCAAATGAAAAATGGTACACAGACCGCGGAATAGTATACGCAGTTATCAAATATCGTCTTCCCAACGGCCATCACGAGGTTCCGCTGGATGACGTCCACGAAGCTATGCGTATCCTCAAGTCTCACGCGGCTGAGTATGGCTTCACCAAACTGGGAATTGCCGGCTGCTCCGCAGGCGGTCATCTCGCCACAATGGCAGCTACGCACTATACCAGCCCCGAGGAGAGACCCGACTTCCAGGTGCTGTTCTATCCCGTAGTCTCATCCGATCCGGCAATCGCACATATGGGCTCCATCATCAATCTTCTCGGCCGCAATGCCCCCAAAGCCCTTGTCGAAGAATACAGCAATGAGAAACAAGTAACCGCAGACACTCCGCCCGCATTCATAATGGCTAACTCGGACGACCGTGTCGTGCCTTGTGAGAACAGCATCAGATATTACGAGGCTCTGCGTGCCCATAAGGTTCCGGCAGCTCTTCACATCTATCCTGTAGGCGGCCACGGATGGGCCGACCATCTTGACTTCCCTTACCGCGAAGCCTGGCTCCACGATCTGGGCATCTGGCTGGAAGGACTTGTGGATTAAAGGTTGCTGCTGACGTCCTTCTTGATTGCGTTGTAATATGACTGGCGGTTGTTGAAGCCGGATTCGAGAGCTACTTCATCTATACTGGCTTCAGGGTGCGCATCCCTGTAGGCTTTGGCGTGGGCCAGACGGCAGTGGTTGACATACGAAAAGAAGCCGCCCAGGCTCTCGTTCAATACGCTGGAAACATATGTGCGGTTGTACCCGCACAGTTGGGACAGCTTCGATAAGGTGAGGTGGCTGTTCAGGCAGGCCTTTTCTTGCTCCATCTGAAGGCGGATGGCCTGCAGGATCTCTTCTTTCCGCTCTTGCGGCAACAATACAGGCTCCTTGCTTTGCTCGGTCTGGTCGGCTTTCACCTCCGCCTCCACTCGTTCTACTTCTACCGCACGATGAGGGGACAGTGATCCGAGAAGGATGATGACCGACAGGACGGAAAGCATAATGAGGGAGAAGGACAGCACCGACGGCTTTCCGTTGAAGGTCGCGCTCCAGCTCAAAATCATATGTAGCAGAGGAATGATGATAAGTGACTTGGCGTACTCGTGCGGGAAGTCTTCAGGGTTGGAGAAGCTTTCTTCGGAGAATTGGCTGAGGGGCTGGATCATCATTATCATTGCAATAATCAGACTCAGCAGATAGAATACAGCCAGCAGGCCGGCGACAATGAAATAGATGCTGCGGAACATACCCTGCATCTGCTCCCCCGGGATGAGGGTAGTCACAAGGGCGACGACTCCCATCAGGATATATGTAATATACATCGCAAGGGTGGGCTTACGCCACCAGTTTTGCTTCAGTACGCTGCCGAAATAATTGAAAATAAGCACCGAGCAGAAGAGGGGAGACGCCAGCAGCAACATCATACGCAGCTGTAGGACTGCGTCGGGATCCGAGGGAAGGAAAATGACCGGAATGAGGGAAAGGTTGGAAAGGGCGCAGGCTACCAGCGTTCGCCAGGAAGGATAGTAATAATCCGTATCCTGGATTTGTGGTGCACATTTGTGCCCCCAGCGGACAACCGCCACAATCACGCAGGTGCTCAGGTAGGTAGCCAGTGACACACTTAACAACAGATCCTGCAATGAGTATGATATGGCCGCAGTCATCCCTTATACACCGTCGAACATTCGGTCAACAGATCATTCAGCGCCTTCTGGTCTGCCGGATAAAACTTAACTACCGGACCGATTATGATTTTTGCACTCTGACCAAGCCTCTTTTCCAGAAGTTTGTACTCTTTGTATACTTCCAGCAGGTTTTTGGCCTGCTGCTCATCCATCGGCATATCCAGTTTTGCCTCCCGAAGCATAAAACGGCTTTTTGCGGCTACTGAAAGTTCGACATTCAGCTCCACATAGCATATCACATCAAAAAAGACCTCGGGAGAGAAAGCATCCTTGACAGAAAGCAGGAAGGTGCCTGTCTTGGTATCGCTCAACTGTCCGGCCCGGATGGACTGCAGCAGCTCCACCTGCTTGTCCAGACCCTTGTCAAGCCAGCGGTGGATCATATCGCCGTCATACTGGTAGGTCCACATCAGCAGAGCTGCCATAGAGCCGAAGACAACTATGAACTGCAGCAGCGGATTGAAGTGGAAAGCGTTGTGAATCTCGTGAAGGGCTGGTGCGGCCAGCAGCAGGAATACCGTCAGCCACACATCTTTCCGCCGTATTTCCAGACGCGCACGACGGCGGCCGGCCAGACGGACCGCAAACATCAGGGCCGCAGCAATGATGGCGCTGCATCCCATATGGATGAGTGCCACTTCCAGCCCGCGGAACAGGACGGTACCCATACTCATCCCGTCGCCCAGCAGCAGATAGAACACGTTCTCCAGAATTGAAAATCCGCCACCTACGGCGGCGCCGCAAATCACGCTGTCAATAAAGAACGCAATATGTTTGCGACGGGCCAGGATCAGCAGCGGGATGGCTTTTACTGCCTCCTCAAGCACCGGATTGACATAATCAGACACACCCTCCGGCAGGAGCCGCCCTGTCACCTGGAACAGGCCGAAGCAGGCCAGAGCCGTCAGCATACCGCAAAGCACAAGCAGCAGCAGACGCTTCACGCTGATCAGCGCAAAATTGTCCAGGAAATAAACTACTGCGATGTAGAGGACAACGGGGAGCAGTGCGGCGACGAATTGCATCAGAGAAGCTTGAGTGAAACCATTATTTCGTTGCCGTGGCGGCCGGCAGGGAACCCTTCAGGGGCAAACAGGTGACCGAAGCCGACCGAGAGCGTGGTTTTGAGATAGTTCATAAAGACCACTTCCGAGGTAAGCTGGACACCCGCACTGTAGTACATCGACTGGGGCAGGCCTGGATTCCAGGTCGAAAGCCCTGTGCCGAAGAATGAGCATTGGATCCAGGTGGGATAGCAGAACAGTGCTCCGAAATTGTTGAGACGGATAGGACGCAGGTTGAGCTCCGCAGTGGCCTTCGCGTATGAGTGAGCCTGGATGGCGTCGATGCCAGCACCCGGCATTGCCAGCGATGTGCGGTACATAAAGGCATTGCGGTGGTCAACGCGGTTGTTGCGGAAACCGCCGAAATAGGTATTGCCGAAAACAGTCTGGGCATCGCCGAAGTTATGCCCGGCAGCAGTCCTGATCCAGAAAGAGTTGTTGCGGTCCACCGGCAGCAGGACACCGAAGTCGCCTGATGCCTCCACTGAAGGGAATACGTGGCCGTTGGCCAGATAGCCGTAGCCCTGAATACCCAGATTGAAGCCTTGCTCAGGCATCACACCGCCAAGAGAGGTGCGCAGCTTGGATATTTTGCCGTAGACAGACGCCGTCTGCATCGATTTGATGTCGACTTCTATTTCCTGATACAGCGGCAGGGCGTCCATATCGCCGTAAGTTCCAATCGAGAAGCCCCAGGAACGTGTATACGGCGCAATCATAGAATTGTTGTGATCATATGCCAGCGAGACCATATAACCCTTGCGGCTTGAACGCATCGGTCCGGCAAGGTCGTAGAAATCAGTGTGGTTCCAGGCTGCCTTGAGCGTCCAGAAGTAATACTTCCATTCGAAATCGGCGTGGACCTTGTTTTTCCAGTCGTTGCTGCTCCAAGGAGACATACCCAGGTCAAGCTTGATGCTGCTCAGGCCAACGGGATCCTTGAAGAAGAGACGGTAACCCAGCACCGGCGTCACGTGGTTCCAGCCTTTGGCGTCGGTGAAGCCTGAGATAGTGGGATATGCCCCGGCAAAACGCATCTCCTTGAACACATTGTAAGGGGTGATGCCGTTGTAAATATCGCCGAACTCTATCTGGGGAAGCGGTTCACGGAGCAGACCCACCTGCTCCAGCGCCTCTGCGTTGTTCTCATAAGCCTTCTGTCCGTAAAGCTCCACGGCGTTGGCGTCTTCCACCACCTTGCGGTCGAGTGTCACCGGGCGCATACCGTCCCTCTCGAATTCGAGGGCGAGGAGTTTGTCCGGAGCAATCTCAAGCGGTGCGAAGAGGCCGATGTCGGTGTTGGTGAGCATATCCATTTCGCGGGTTTCAATATTGATCTGCCAGAGATTGGATACGCCGGTGTAATAAGAACTGCCGATGAGGTATTTGTCGTCCAGCGAGAAACGGAACTGTCCAAGGTTTGAATCCTCCCAGGTGACCAGCTCCACAGGCTTGAAGATAGCCTGGGCCAGTTCTTCTGTATTGAAGAGCATCAGCGTATGCTCGCCGTTGTCACCCTGGCGGGTCATCGAAAGATACTTGCCGTCGTGGCTTACGTCCACGTCGAAGACGCTCACTCCGAACGGGAAAGCATATATGATCTCGGGATTCTCAAGGTCGCGGTCCAGACGCACGATGGTCTGGGTTCCTCCGTTGGATAAAAGGCCGTAAAGACAATCGTTGGCGTTGTCATATACGATGTTGTTGATGCGCTGGAAGGTCTTTTTCTTTACAGTCTTCTTTTTCTGGATGTCAAATATGGCCAGGCCGCGCATCTTGGCGTTGTTGAAAGTATAGATGATGCGCCCGGCATTGCGGTCCAGAGCTAAGAAGGCCGGATTGTAGAGCTGGATGCCGTAAATATCGCTCAGTTTGCGTTCCTTGCCGGTGTTGAGGTCGATCTCGGACAGATGCGCAAAGCCTCCGGGAGCATTCGATGCCGCGTAAGCCTTGCCTGTGGCCGGGTCATAGACGAAGGGAGATACGGAGCCCATCGGATCCCGTGTCAGCGGCGTGGTTTCCGTTACCGGGTATTCGCGGACTGCGGCCAGATTCTCCTCCTGATGCGCCCGTTCGTCTTCCTTCCACTCATTCCATACTTTGCGAAGCGGCTGCCCGTATACTTTTTTGAACTGGCTTCCGAAGAATGTGCGGCTGTCGGCCGTGCGGTTGTAGAAGCTGATCAGATTGTCGTAGCCGTATTCCTTGGTCAGGTAGTTCACGAAGCGGGTGCCGTAGAGGTAGGCGTTTGCGCCAACCTGGAAGTCCATTGTCGAGCCTTCCGTCTCCAGACCCACTACTGAGAACAGCTTGTCTCCGCCGTCGATGATGCTGCGGAAATACATCTCGTCATAACCGCCCAGCGCGCGTCCGACACCGCCGCCCAGCCAGGTTTCCAGAAAACAGGCAATCCCCTCGTGATACCAACGGGGGGAATACCAGCGTGGAACGCTCAGATAGCTCCACAGGGCCGAGATTGGCTGGGTGTTGTCTACGGTTACCTTGGTGCCGAAGAACTTGCGCCAGCCAAGGTCCTGACGGTTGTATTTATCAGTCATAACTATGTGAGTGTACTCGTGGCAGAAAAGCTGCCGGTAACGCTCACCCGACGGATTGACATAATACGACATATTCAGCGGAGCCATTCCGATCTGGATAAGGGAACGAGGCAACGGCGTCGCTCCGCCATTGCCGTCGTCTTCCCAGTCCGTGAGCAGAAGTAAAGGCGCTTCCGGGACATAGATGGCATCGCTGGTCCAGATCTGCTCGTGCAGCGCCTTGCCGTTCTGATACATGCGTATCATATGGGGGATGTACCTGGACAGGTTCTTGTCGAAGAACACCATCTGGACATCATCCGTAGTGTATTGGTAATATGTTTGAGACTGCCCCCTGGAAACTACGGGAAACAAGAGAAGAAGCAATACTGCAATCCTGATACGCATGCTGGTAAGTGATTAGAAAAAGTTCAAATGGGGAACTTCACCCATAGTTATTGTCTTGATGCTCTCACCAATTATAAAAGTCTCATTGAAAACATCGTTTGATTGGATTTCCCCGGCCCCATGCTGAAGAGTAATTTGATTGAAAGAAGACACTACGCTTGGATTGATCATAGACATCACCTGTGTTGCCATCTCGCTCAGCTTTATATCAGCCATTTCGCTCAGCTTTATATCAGCCATTTCGCCCAGCTTTATACCAGCCGACTCGCCCAGCCTAAGATCAGCCATCTCGCCCAGCGAAATTATTAAGTTCTCCCCGAGAAGATCAGTGATTTGTTGTTCGTTCAGTGGATTCTCGGCTTTGGCTGCCTCTTGCATAGTGATACTCAGAGCATCATTTTGCACCATAAACAGATCGTTCATAGTTATGTCCTTATAAGCCATACCCAACTCGGTGCTCACGTTGATAGACTCACAGAGCACGTCGAACTGGGCGAAACCGAACTGAATGTGGCCATCGAATTCTTTCAAGGCGGCAGCGCCTTGTTCGCAAGTCAAAAGATAGCCCTTGTCTTCCAGTTCCTTGGCACTCTTCTCGTCACCATCGAGCGCAGCGGTCAGACGTTGATAATCCACCCACTGGTCGCGGACAAACTTGAGGCGGTCGTTTCCTTCAGCCTTTTTGAGATAGTTGTCGGCCGTCTCGATGAAGCGGTCGGCAAGCTCGTTCTGCTTCTGAAGGGTCATATAGGCCAGGGAAGCGTTCATCGTGTTCTGGGCCAGATCCGGGCGCGACTCCCCTTCAAGGGTGGCGTTGATATCGTCACCGGCCTGAGCGAGTGATGCGCAGACGTTCTTCGCGGTCTGGCGCGCTTTATCCATATCTTTAAGGGTAGATGCAAACTCGGCAATCTGACTGGCCACTTCGTTGGAAGCATCCACCAGATTGGCGAACTGCTGTGCGCGGGTTTGCATTACAACGTATGATACTACGACGCCGTTCTTGTATGATTCGTCGTTCAGCATCAGTTCTTCCATATTCGTAAGACTCTCGGTCGCAGTCTTGCGGGAGAAGCGTGAAGATTTTGAGATGTCACCGCTGGTGCTGCCGCTGTCTACAGACCAGTTAACGAGGGGTGATACAATGAAACCCACGGCGCAGATCACAACCACCGTGGACAGAATGATAAGACCTTTTTTGTTTTTCATGGTATAAATGTATGTATTAATTGTTTATTCCTGCAAAGAAATGTTTGTTGCTTTGCGCTTGTTTTTTTCTGATACAAAAGTAGGTTGAAAACGAAGCAGCCGTGTCAAACAGCGTCAATTGTCTGTAAAAATGGCGCAAATTATGCGTGTATTTTTCCTATATTTGGTGCAGAGAAACAATTACCTACTTTTTATGATGAGAAAAACGATATTCCTGGCAGGCTTGTGTCTGGCCCTGCTCCTTTCAGCCTCGTTGGATGCACGCGAGGTTATTTCGATGAATGAGGCGTGGAACTTTACTCCCACCCGCTCTGCCGGCGGTGGACGCTGGGGCGGTTTTGCCCGCGGAGGTGCCGGTGGTGGCCAGCAGGTTGTAAACCTGCCCCACACCTGGAACGCAGAAGATTTTATGAACGACGGCGGATACCGCCGCGGCTACGGCACATACACCAAACAGTTCGACGTCCCCGACGAGTACCGCGGCAAACGGGTATTCCTTCAGTTTGAAGGCGCTGGTTCGCAGGCGACCGTTATGGTGAACGGCAAAATCGTCGGCGAACACAAGGGAGCCTACAATACCTTCACATTCGAGGTTACCGATTATCTCCGCATTGGCACGGCAAACAGCCTGACTGTGATCTGCGACAACGAGCCTGTTTTTGACATAGCTCCGACCGCCGGTGACTTCAACATCTACGGAGGCCTCTATCGCGATGCCTGGATGATAGTTACTGACGAGGCCTGCATCTCTCCCCTCTACTTCGGATCGAACGGAGTGCTGATCTACCAGCCCGTGGTCAATGAGAAAAGGGCAGAAGTGCGTGCAGAGATACATCTTTCAACTTCTAAAGACTACAGCGGATGCGAGGTTTACTTCGCCATCGAAGATGCTGCAGGAAAGATTGTGGCTGAGCGTGCTTCAACCCTCATCAACAACGATCTGGCAATCTGCGCCCTCGGAGTTGACAATCCGCACCTGTGGAACGGAAAGGAAGACCCTTATCTCTACAAGGCTGTCACCGTGCTGAAAAAGGACGGCAAGGAGATCGACCGCATCGAGGAGAACATCGGTTTCCGCTATTTCTGGGTTGACAAGGACAATGGATTTTTCCTCAACGGCAGGCACATCAAACTCCACGGAGTATGCCGCCACCAGGACTGGGCGGGCATCGCATCGGCGCTGACAGAGAAACAGCACCTGGCCGACTACGACCTGTTCGACGAGATCGGAGCCAATGCCCTGCGTCTTGCCCACTACCCTCAGGCTCATTTTATGTTCCGCGAAGCCGACAGGCGTGGCTTCCTGGTATGGGAGGAAATCCCCTTCGTCGCAGGCTATGTGGACTATGAAGGATTCCGCGACAACCTGCGCCTCCAGCTGAAAGAAATGATCATACAGAACTTCAACCACCCTTCAATCGTGTTCTGGGGCCTTTTCAACGAAGTTCACGACAATATCGACGCTATCGTGGCTGACCTCAACGCCATCGCCCACGAGCTCGACCCCGGCCGCCTGACCACCTGCGCCACCGACCAGGAGCACACATATATAACTACCACCGACGGCACCGGCTGGAACAAATATTTCGGCTGGTACTACGACACTGTGGCAGATTTCGGTCCGTTCCTTGACGACTGGCACGCCCGCTTCCCCAACGCCCTCATCAGCATCAGCGAGTATGGCGGCGGTGCCGCCCTGTCGGTACACGTTGCCAAGTACGGTCCCGAGCAGGAGGTCGACGTACGCTCAGTATCCCGCGGCCACTGGCATCCCGAGGAGAAACAGACCTACATCCACATCAACAACTGGAAGACCATTGCAGAACGCGACTACGTTTGGGGCTCATTCCTGTGGAATATGTTTGACTTCGGAAGCGGTATGCGTCAGGAAGGCGACGTCAACAATCTCAACAACAAAGGCCTTATTACCCACGACCGCCAGACCAAGAAGGACGCATTCTTCTTCTACAAGGCTAACTGGAACAAGGCAGCCCAGACCGTACACCTCTGCTCGAAGCGCTATACAGACAGGGAGGAAGACACCACTGACGTGATTGTTTTCACCACTGCTCCCTCGGCCAAGCTCTATGTAAACGGCAAACTTGTAGGCAATGCCAAGACCGACGCCTACGCAACCGTCTGCTGGCCCGACGTCAAACTCGCAAAGGGCCGCAACGATGTGGTAGTGAAGACAGCCCACGGAGAGGATTCAGCTGTCTGGACAGTCAAATAACAACCTGGATATGAAAAAAACATATTTGCTCATAACATTGCTCCTTATGTCATTCGTTGCATCCGCCCAGACCGTAATAAAGCTCTGGCCGGACGGAGCCCCCGTTTCCAACGGTCTTACCGGTCCCGAAAGGGAGATGGAAGGCGGCCGCATCGGCAATATCAGCGACCCCGAACTGCTGGTATTCCCTGCAGCGCAGCCTAACGGACTGGCTGTCATTATGTGTCCCGGCGGCGGCTATTCATACGTAGCGGCCAAGCACGAAGGCACCGATATGGCTGAATGGTTCAATTCGCAGGGCATAACCTACGCCGTGCTGAAATACCGTATGCCCAACGCCCACGCGGAAGTCCCCCTGATGGACGCACAACGGGCAATCTCACTGATGCGCTCCCACGCTGACGAATGGGGCTTCACCAAGCTCGGCATTATGGGCGGCTCTGCCGGAGGACATCTTGCCGCCACTGCATCCGTGCATTTCACTGCCAAGACAAGGCCCGATTTCCAGATACTGCTGTACCCGCTCATAACCTTCGAAGGAAGGGTGACGCCCGGCGGCCGCAATATGCTGTTCGATATGTATCCTGACGAAGAGGAAGTCTATTATTACTGCTGCAATGAGTTCGTGACCGCGAACTGCCCGCCCGCAATCATCTTCCACAGCCAGGATGACCCGACAGTCCCCATCCACGACAGTGAGATTTATGTAAAGGCCCTTGAGGATAACGGCGTGCCTGTGAAATTCGTCATCTTCCCCGACGGCGGCCACGGCTGGGGCTTCAAGGATGAATTCGCCCACAAGCAGGAATTCACTTCAGTGCTGGCTGAATGGCTGAAACAATTCGCTGAATAAGCAACTGAAACTAATTATAACCAACAAAAAATGAAACGTCCGTCATTTCTGATCTTTGCAGTTATTGCTGCTGCACTGTCTTTTGCAGCCAATGCACAGAGCATGAAACTCAACGACCTCGGCTATTTCGAGGCACGCGGCACGAATGTGCTGATGTACAACAACATCTACAACGGTGGATTCTACGATGAAAAATTCGCAGGTCTTGAAATTATCCAGCGCGGCAACCGCATCGCTACCGGCGGCGGCATCCGTCTTATGAACACTCCCGAGCAGTGGGACATATTCGGAGTAGTAAGTCCCCGAAGGATCGACACCACCGAAAGCAGTGTTGAAGTGACACTTACCTATGAAGATTACGGATTCGCACCCAGGCTCAAGGTCCTTCCCAAAGACAAAGGCGTTCTTGTACAGGTGTGGCTGGACAAGCCTGTTCCCCAGGAACTGGTGGGCAAGGCCGGTATGAACCTCGAGTTCTTCCCCGCTTCGTATTTCGGCAACAACTACCTCGTTGACGGCAAGGCAAGGATCCTTCCCAAGACCCCTATGCACGATACGGAAGTACACCCTGTATCCGAGAAAATCACCCAGTATTTCGGAGAGTCTACCTTCGACGACCGCGGCCGCGGCGACTTCCTGGTGCCCCTCGCAATGTCTACTGGACATCAGATCGTCCTGGCACCTGAAAACGACGCCCTTCGCGTAGGAGTTACTTCCGACCTCGAAATCGGCATCTATGACGGACGTCACCTCGCCCAGAACGGTATGTTCGTGCTCCGTTCACTCCTGCCCGGCGGCAAGACGGGCAAGGTTCTGGAGTGGTATCTTGAGCCGAGCATATCCAAGGACTGGATCCGTCCCGCGAATATCGGCTTTTCACAGGTCGGATACACTCCCGCCCAGAAGAAAGTTGCCGTGGCAGAGCTTGACAAGAATGATACCCCCGCCAGGACAGCCAGACTTCTGCGCGTGAATCCGGATGGCAGCAAGACTGTAGCCAAGACCATCAATGCCAATGTATGGGGTGAATACCACCGCCGCTACAACTATGTACAGCTTGACTTCACCGACGTGCGCGAACCCGGCCTGTACTGCATCGACTATCAGGGAGTGGAGACCAATGCATTCCCTATCGACAAGGACGTCTACAGCGACAAGTGGCATCCTTCAATGGACTTCTCGCTGGTTGTCAATATGGACCATATGGAGGTGAATGAGGCCTACCGTATCTGGCACGGCCGCGCCAATATGGACGACGCCCTGCAGGCTCCGGCAAATGTCCGCCTGCACGACGGCTACTATCAGGGAAACGAGACCAATGACAAATACAAACCGCTTGAGCATATCCCCGGCCTTGCAATCGGCGGATGGTACGATGCCGGCGACTACGACATCCAGGCCAACTCAGTGCTCAACACCACCCAGGACCTCGCCTACATCTGGCGCGAATTCCAGCCGATGCGCGACCAGACTCTGATTGACGAGAAGACCCAGTACGCTGACATCCACGTTCCCGACGGAGTTCCGGACAATGTCCAGCTTATTATGCACGGCACCCTGAACATCAATGCCCAGGTCGAGAATATCGGCTTCGTAGCCCAGGTTATCGGTCAGCCCGATATGCACCACTACCATCACCTCGGCGATGCTATGACATTGACTGACGGCAAATTCTATGATCCTTCCCTCAAGCCTTATGAAGTAAAGGGCGACCGCTCCGGCACTCTGGACGACCGCTTCGTCTTCACAAGCCGCTTCAGCCCGGCAGGCACGATGCAGGACATCGTATCTTTGGCAGCGGCATACCCCGCATTGAAGAATTATTACCCCGAGGAAGCCGAGCGCTCGCTGAAGAATGCCGAGATGCTGTGGAATAAATATTTCGAGGCTGCAGCACCTCAGGCCAATGCCAACGCCAATGCTTTCGGCGGACGCCGTATGGGCGGCGACCCTCGCATCAATGCAGCCATTGAGCTCTGGATCGCTACCGGCAAGAAGGAATACAAAGATTTCTTCCTCCCGCTCATTGAAGAGCAGCTCAACGCAAAGCCCGAGCCTGTACGCTCCAACGGAAACGTTTCCAACGGTATGTTCGGCGCTGCATTCAGCGGCGGCCCGAACCTCACCAATGCCCTGAAGGTTTATCCTTATATGGACAAGAAATTCCAGGACAAGGTTAAATCCCTGGTTCCCGCATATGTCGCTATGATTACCCGCGGCGGCCAGGACAATCCTTACGGTGTGGCCATAACCGGAGCCAGCTGGGCAGGCAACGCTTCAATCATCAACAGCGCATACAACTGCTATAAAATCTGGAAGTATTTCCCTGATATGATTGACCCTGAGTACGTCCTCAACGGCCTGAACTATATCTTCGGCTGCCACCCCGACAGCAACGTATCGTTCGTTACCGGTGTGGGTGTCAATACCAAGAAAGTGGCTTACAACGCCAACCGCGCCGACTATTCAACTATCCCCGGCGGTATCGTTCCGGGTCTGCTCGTGAAGGAAGATTTCTTCGAGAACAAAGACGACTACCCGTTCCACTGGGGTGAGAACGAGTCCTGCATCAACACTGCTCCGCAGTACGTGCTGCTCTGCCTTGCCGCCATCGAAGTCGCTGACGCGATGAACAAATAATTGCGTTTGATTACGCAAGTTCGTGCGATGCGAGCCTCTGGTCAGCCAGGGGCTCGTATTTTGTACCCGGACGGCCGTAGTTGGCGTAGGGGTAGATGGAGATGCCGCCCCTTGGAGTGAAGATGCCCGTCACCTCGATGTATTTGGGGTCCATCAGGGCGATCAGGTCTTTCATTATTACATTGACGGTGTCTTCGTGGAACCCGCCGTGGTTGCGGAAGCTGAACAGATAGAGCTTGAGGGACTTGCTCTCCACCATCTTTTGGTCAGGGATGTAGGAAATCCTGATCTCTGCGAAGTCGGGCTGGCCGGTGATAGGGCAGAGAGTCGTGAACTCCGGGCAGTTGAACCGCACCCAGTAATCATTTTCGGGATGCTGGTTGGAAAATGTTTCGAGCACTTGCGGAGTGTATTCCGTGATAGTTATCGGAGTGCTGTGTCCAAGGGCGGTAAGCCCTTCTTTCTTCCTGTCTTCGGTCATAATTAGATATCGCTTATTTTGAAAGGATTATACGAAATGTTGTAGTCGTAGGTGTCGATGCCCTCGTGGACTTTAAGTTTCTTCACAATCAGCCTTGTCAGCGGGAGTATGATGATTTCGTAGAGGGTCTTGACGGTTACCTGTGTCAGGATGATGCCTATGATTCCCTTCACGGGCAGGCTGCCTGCGAAGGCCAGCGGATAGAAGATGACAGAATCAGCCAGCTCGCCGCCGAGGGATGAAATGATAGCCCTCCAGCCGAAGCCGCGGCCCTTTGTCGCAATTTTCATCTTTGACATCACCCAGGCGTTGAACTGCGAGCCGCAGATAAATGCTATGAGCGATGAGACGGTAGTGCGGGGGACCAGGCCGAAGAGCATATTGAAACTGTCGGCAACCGGTACGCTGTCGTCATAAAGAGGGGCGGGAAGTCTGGTGATGATGTGCCCCGCCAAGGCGATGAATGCGCTGAGGACGAATCCTATCCATATCACTAGTCTTGCCTTGCGGAAACCATAGACTTCGGTGAGGCAGTCATTGATGATATAGGAGATGGGGAAAATGATTACAGCTCCTGAAAGCTGGAGGGGCAGAGTCCCGACACGCCACAGTCGCGGTACGAAAAGATTAGAAGATACAAGGCAGACGCAGAAAGCGACTGCGAGCCACAAGAAAGTGACGGAGAGCTTGTTGTGCTCTGCAGATTTGGTTTCAGACATAATAACTTGTTTTTATAGTGGTTCCAAGCACACTTGCGGCGGGATTGTCCCGCTGCTCGGCGGCAAAGATATAATTTTTTTTAATTTTGCCATCGCTACTCAGACCGCTATGGAACATCTTGGCGAACTGCTATCTCTCCTTGTGGCTGTCTTGTGGACAGCTACCGCCATCTTCGGTGACGAAGCCAGCCACAGACTTGGGTCTATGACCGTCAATGTCATCCGCCTGACACTGGCTTCCATCTTTCTCGGTATTATCCTCTGGATTACGCTGGGCAAGCCGTATCCAGTCTATGCGGACGCACCGACCTGGTTCTGGCTGGGCCTTTCGGCCCTGGTAGGATACATCTTCGGGGATTTCTGCCTGTTCAATTCCTACATCGTCATCGGTGCCCGCTTCGGGCAGCTGTTTATGACGCTGGCCCCGCCTTCGGCCGCCATAGCCGGATGGCTGATGCTGGGGGAGACGATGACGTGGAAATCCTGGCTGGCGATGATTGTCACCCTTTGCGGCATCGCTATATCGATCCTTAGCCGCGGAGACCACAATACCGTCAAGCTGTCTCTGCCGCTGAAGGGAGTGCTGCTGGGCATAGGGGCCGGAGTAGGACAGGGAGTCGGACTGGTCCTCAGCAAGATAGGGATGCAGCATTATGCCGCTGCACTGCCGGCCGAAGTGCCTGCCGCAATGGATACGATGATGCCTTTTGCCTCAACTATGATCAGGGCGCTCATCGGTGGTGCGGGCTTTTGGCTGATACTGGTCCTGAGCGGCAAGGTGAAAGATATGCGCGCTTCCTTGCATAATCCTCAAGGCCTTAAATATGCCGCCCTCACTACTCTGTTCGGCCCGACGCTGGGAGTGTCGCTGTCGCTGATGGCGGTGCGATATGCCAATGCCGGCATCGCCTCGACGCTGATGGCGCTGACTCCAGTGCTCATCATCGCTCCCTACTCAATAATGCACAAGCAGAAAATCCGTTTCAAAGAGATTGTAGGTGTCACCATCAGTATGGTCGGAGTTTCTATGTTCTTCCTTTTGTAGCTATATTTGTGCAGGCCAATAACCTGACAGCTATGAAAAAACTGATTCTTGCAATACTTATCTTGACTGCCGCTGCGTCGTGCGGCAGAGTGGTCCCGGTCAACCGTGTAATCGCCCACCGAGGCTTCTGGCAGACCGAAGGTTCAGCCCAGAATACCCTTACATCGCTGCGCCTTGCCGTGGAGAACGGTTTCTACGGCAGTGAGTGCGACGTACAGCTCACGGCCGACAGTTGCTTCATCGTGTTCCACGACACCAATATCCACGGAGTGGACGTGGAGGATATGACCTTCGAACAGGTCCTGGCCGACACTACGCTGGCCAACGGAGAGAGGATTTCTACCGTCGACGAGTTTTTCTCAACCTTTGCCGGCCTTGACGGCGGCACAAAACTTATCATTGAACTCAAGCAGCAGCCCTCAGAGGATATGATGAGCCTCAGCATCGCACGCACGGCAGAGGCTGTCCGCAAGTATGGCCTGGAGAAAAGGGTGGAACTCATCTCCTTCAGCTACAGGGCCTGCAAGGAACTGGCGGCAGCGTTCCCCGATGTGCCGGTACTGTTCCTGGACAGGGCACACAACGTCCCTTTCAGCCAGATGAAGGCTGACGGCATCGACGGTTTCAGTTATAAATACAACTGCGTCCTCGAGAACCTGGCCCTGATCGACGAAGCTCATAAGGCCGGTCTGATTGCAGAGGTGTGGGCCCCTGACGATCCTCAGGAGGTGCTGACAATGGTCGAAGCAGGCCTGGACTTCGTCATTACCAACCGCCCGGATGTAATGGCGGCAGTTCTCGAAGGGATCCGCCGCCGAGAACATACTCGACCTGCTGCCCGCTAAAGCGAGGAAAAATCTTTTGAGAATCATCGGTTCTGATTTATGGATAATACGAATTTACAAAAACCGATTTGGTTATTTAAGAAAGAACCCATATATTTGCGGTCCAATACCGCGGGGTAGAGCAGTTGGTAGCTCGTCGGGCTCATAACCCGGAGGTCGGAGGTTCGAGTCCTCCCTCCGCTACTAAGCTAAAAGTCAGCCTTACAGCTGACTTTTTTTTTATAATTGGTCCTCAAATAACGTTTATTGTATCACGATGAAGAAACTGATCGGAAATCTTTTGCTGTTGGGTCTGGCTCTGGCTGCAGTATCTTGTACACTCTTTATCAATCATCATTCACCCAAAGGGTATGTAAAGTATGCAGTGTATCTTCTGGACCGGGACGGCCTGTATGCAGACAGTCCTGAATGGACCTTGAAGCGGAAGGAAGTACTGCAGGCGGCCAAGTCCGTTGCAGACCTCGATGAAGCTCACGGCCTGATTGAGGAGGCGGCCGGAGTGGCTGGGGGAAAGCATTCATTCCTTATGGCACCGGTCAAGGATACGGCATCCTATCAGGAGTCCGCACCTGAAGTGGAAATGCTGGAAGGCGGAATAATCCACGCTGTGCTGCCCGGACACACCGGGGTAAAGATAAGCGACTCGCTATATATCCATACAGTGTTCGATTATTTGCAGGAGCACCTTGATGCCAAAGGTGTCATTGTCGACCTGAGAAACAATACCGGCGGGAATATGTACCCGATGATAACCGCTGTTTCTCCGCTGCTGCCGGATGACATCATTCTGAGGTTCAAGAGCCGTAAGCGCACTACTCCCATAACACTTGATTATGTGACGAAGTCCTACGGGTTAGCAACTGAGGACATCGGCAAGATCTCTGCATCAACTCCTGTGGCTGTTCTGACTGATGGCAATACCGGCAGTTCAGGAGAAGCTACGCTTATCTGTTTCCTGGGCCTTGACAATGTAAAAACCTTCGGCTGCCCCACCGCCGGGTATCCCAGCGGAAACGTGACACACACCCTTTCAGACGGCTATCTGTTCGCCATCACACGGTCGGCAGAAATAGCCCGCACGGGTGAAGTCTTCTGTGAAGACCCCATCAATCCTGATTATAATACAGAAACTCCGATGGAAGATGCCATCGCCTGGATACAGTCACTATGAGGAAGCATTTCCTTGTGAGAGGGTTTGGGCGAGCTTCTCGATGTTGAGACTGCGGGCGGAGGCGTCTACTATGTCCTTGTAGACACCGCCTTTGCGGTAGAGTTCGTCGGGATTGCCGCTCTGCTCGAGGTGGCCTTCCTTCAGGGCATAGACCATCTCGCTGTCGATGATCTGTGAGATCGAGTGGGATATGATGATGACCGTCCGGTCTTTTTTTATGGCGTCTATGGCGGATTTGATCTGCTCAGTGGCGATGGCGTCCAGAGATGCCGTGGGTTCGTCCAGGAAGATGATGGGAGGGTTCTTTAGAAACATACGGGCGAGGGCGATGCGTTGCTGCTGTCCGCCGGACAGATGGTTGGCTGCAGTGTCAAAGCCTTTCGGCAGGGCTACGATCTGGTCGTAGACGCTGGCTTTGCGGGCTGCCTCTTCAACCTCCTCGAAAGTCGCGTCCGGCTTGCCGTAGCGGATGTTTTCCTCGATGCTTCCGTCGAAGATGTGGTTCTTCTGCAGCACCAGGCCGATGTTTTCACGCAAGAAGCGTGTGTCCCATTCGCGCAGGTCCACTCCGTCCAGGGTGATGCTGCCGCAGTCCGGTTCATAGAACTTGTCCAGCAGATTTACGATGGTCGACTTGCCGGCGCCGCTCAGTCCCACAAGGGCGGTGATTTTGCCGCTGTCGACCTTCAGGGAGATGTCGTGCAGGGCCTTGGTGCCGTTGGGATAGGTGAAGTCCACACCCTTCATCTCGAAGTTGCCCTGCACCTTTTCGGGCCGGTAGCTGCCTGTCGGCTCGAGCTCTCCGTCCGCATCTACAATGTCAAAATACCCCTCTGCATAGACCAGAGCGTCGTTCAGGTCGTCGAAGATGCGCTGCAGGGAAGTGATGGGTGCCGTTACGTTGGAGAAGAGCATAATGTGGTACATAATCTTTCCAATGGTCATCCCCGGATAGCCGGTCAGCACAAGGTAGGATGTGAGTATGATGATCAGAACTGTGCCGGTCTGGCTGACGAAGCTTTTCAGCGCATCGAAGCCGAAGGATGCCCGGCGGATACTCAGCTGGTTGCCGTAGTAGCCCTTCTGCAGCTCGGTCTGCTTGCCCAGCTCGATTTCCTCCCTGTTGAATGATTTGACGACGTTCATACTTTCGAGGATGCTCATTATGCTGCCGCTGCGCCTCTCGTTGAAGCCGCGCATATTCTTGCGGGAGCTCTTCAGTTTCCGCCCCTGAAGGGATGTGATCCAGAAATAGATGGGCACGATGGCAAGCGCAGTCAGGCCGACATAGATGTTGGCAGCGAAGATGAGCACGAGTGCCAGCACCGAACTGACAATCATCGGCAGCAGGTTGATGAAAAAGTTCTGGATTGTGCGGGAGATGCTGCTGGCGCCCTGGTCGATGCGGGCCTGGAGCATTCCCGGCGCATTGTCGCTGCGGGCGAAGAAGGCCATACGGTACTGCAGGATCCTCTCGACCACGCCGAGCGAAAGCCGTTGTGAGATGTTGATGCGGAGTTTCTCGCCGAAGATGCTCTGCCCGAAGGATATGCCGGCCCTCAGAATTTCCTTTCCAAGAAGGACAATGCTGACGATGGTGAGGATCCGTGCCGCCTTGGCCCAGGAGAAATCTGCCGAGCCGACGAGGGAGTTGATGGCATCCACCGTGCGGTCAAGCACGACGGCATTGACCTGTGCGAGCAGTGAACCGAGAAGTGTGAGGGATAAAGTGGCGAACAGCAGGAGGCGGTAAGGCTTGATGTAGGGTACAATCCTCCTGAATAATTGGGCAAGGGTCATAAGGTGCAGCTATCAAACATCTGCAAGGTAAGCATATCTTTATTATCTTGCATCCAGTTTCATCAATAATGACACCGATATGAAAAGAATTGCCAGCTTCTATGCATTAATTGCACTGTGCGTTCTCAGTGCTTGTTCCACCGGCAACAATACCGCTCCATCTTTTGATGAGGTCTTTGCTTCAAGGCGAAGTATCCGCGCATACGAGCCTGACAGGACAATTTCCGAAGCCCAGCTGCAGGAATTGTTCAAAGCTGCCCAGAATGCTCCTTCCTGGGCGAATTTCCAGCCTACGAAATACTATGCGGCAGTTAGCAAAGAGTCACGGGATGCTGTCCTGTCCTTGATCGGTGGCAATAAGAACAGTGCCGCCAACGCGTCAGTGCTGCTGATTTCAACTTTCGAAAGAGGCAAGTCCGGCTATTTCCAGGGGCAGCAGACCAACGAGATCGGCGAGGGCTGGGGTGCTCACGACAACGGCCTTTGCGATGCATACCTCATTCTCAAGGCGCGCGCAATGGGTTTCGACACCCTGATTATGGGAATGCGCGACGGGGAAGGCCTGCGCGCGCAGTTCAACATCCCGGAGAACGAGACCATAATGTCAGTCATCGCCCTTGGCTACAGGGCAGAGGAGCCCCGCGACCCTGTCCACAAATCGCTCGATGAGTTTGTCAAGTTCTTCTGATAGAAGAGTTTTGTAAAACACGGGGCTTTATCTACAGCCCAAGCAGGAAGTGCTCCATCTTCGGGAGGAAGAGGTTGTGGCCGGCATCGTTCAGGTGGGCGGTATCCCTCAGGCCCTGGAAGTACAGGCTGCGGAAGTTCTCGTCCCAGACGTAGATGCCGCTGTTGCGGGTGGCGTCGAAGACAGGAATGCTGTATGAGCCGCAGACTTCCAGCAGGACCGCCGTCATCTCGGGGAACATCTCTCTGGGCACCCGCCAGGGAGTGACGAAGCACAGTTTGGCTCCGGGATATTTCGCAATCAACCCTTCGCACAGCACAGTCAGTTTCTCCCTGAAAAGACCGGTTCCTTCGCCGCTACGGGCCATCCGGTCGGCGTCGTTGTGCCCTGCGCAGACAATCACATAGTCGGCATTGTCAGGAAGAACTTTGTAGCGCTCGTACATCGCCGGTCCGAAATTCTCCGCGGTGCGGTCGTATGCCACGCAGTTGCCGTTCCAGCCGAAGTTGTGATATTCCATATTGTATTTTTCCGCCAGTTTGTAGTGCCAGGATTCCTCGATAGGGCGCACGTGGTTCTGCACGTAGCTGTCACCGAAGATGACCATTGTCTTTCCGTACAGGGATGCATCCTTGATATGTGCGGGTGCCGATTCTGCCGCTGCAGGGTCGTACAGCCGTACCAACCTCTCCTGAGCGTTCGCAGCCAGAGTCAAAAAGAAACAGATGAGCAATAATAGTTTTTTCATAATCAGATGTTCAGATAGTGTATACTGACGACAAATTACGCAAAAACGCGCAGAATCACAAATGCTGATATTGGCCGTGTTTTTTAATCGGCTTTCTTTCAAGCAGCAAGAGCAAAGCCAGGTGCCCCTGCAAGGGAGTAGGACGTGGTCTAAGTGCAACAATTACAAATATTTGCAAATAACGCGAACTTTCAAAAATGATAGAGAGAATCTTGTAAGCAGAATAATCGACTGCAGGGGTATTGACGTTAATGCGAGAAAGCCGTAGTATCGTGGCAAATACCGAAGCATGAAGAATAAAATCAGTAATCATTTCTACAGGGACGGATCTTTCCACCATCTGTACTTCAAGGCACGATATGGCAGAGTACTATTCTATAGAATTGAGGATTACCTCTTTTATTACACGGTTTTTAGCGTACTGGCAAAGAAATATGAAATGAAGGTTGAAGCTTTCTGCATAATGTTCAATCATACCCACGCCTGTCTTAAAGCACCGTCACAAGATGTCTTGAGGTCTTTTTGCAGAGATCTGTCTTCCTTATTTACAAAAGAATTCAACAAAGAGTACAACCGGCAAGGGCCACTGTTGATGCGCTGCGGCTATGCTGCAAAGGTATCCGGCAAGGCCCTCAGGTCGTGTCTGGTGTATATTGCAAATAATCCTTCTGTCGGCCGAATTGTAGAAAAAGCAATAGCGTATAAATGGAATGTGCTCGGCTATTTCTTATCAGATCATCCTTTTTCCGAGAAGCTGGTTAAAAGAGAGGCTCGTTTCGAAATGCGGAAATCTTTGGCAGTAGTAGATGGTTGCTTCAAGCGAGGACGGTATTTGAACTATACAATATTGGACAGAGTATTAGCAAAACTGAAGAATGATGAGAAGCCGCAGATGGTCGATTATATCATTGTCAAGTATTTCTTTATTGACCGGGAAGGATTCCTCAGCCATTTCGACGGCATCAATAAGACATTGGTGGCAATAGAGTCTTCTGCAGGCTCAGAAAACGACATCTATGAACCTTGGGAAGATTACTCGGTCTATCTGTCAATGCTCAGAAAGACCGTGGCCTCGGGATTGGACTACAAGGGGTTCCGCTTTCATGAGATGCCGCGCAAGGATTTGATTCATCTCAAAAGGAGGCTCTTCACGGTGAACGGAGCTACGAATAAGCATGTTGAAAGGTTCCTGCATCTGGAAGAGACGGCGTCTCGGTAATGATGATTTTGGAGTGCGCATGGCTTGAGCTTCCGTGGTTTCATGCCTCCTCCGACATTTCTGGTGTGCGCGGCGCGTCTGCTTGTGCGCGCGTGATTTGCAAAGCGCTTGCTCTCAGCGAAATACGCAAACTCCTTCCCCTCGAAATCAAGGGGAGGAGTTTGCGTAAAACGGTACCAGTCAGCGGATTATAAATCACGCGCACAACGAAAATGTGCGGGGCGCTATTTCTTTTTAGATTATTCACTATCTTGTAAAGAAATAAATGACTATCACATGAAGCAGCTTCTTCTTTCCATCGCGGCGGTGTGCATGTTGTGCGGCTCCGCCTTCGCCCAGGGCACTTTTGTTCCACCTTCTACCGACGGCTGGCAGCGCACTTCCAGCACTCAGCGTCAGTCCGAATTTCCCAAAGTCAATGCGGCCGGAGACTATTGGTTCCGCTTCAGCGCCCCTGCCACAGCCAAGGATGTGAAACTGGAGTTCGCCTTCGTGGAGTTCCCGGCACAACAGGATGCCGACGGCAACTGGAACGTCATCGCCAAGGCGCCGAAGGTCGGCTATCAGATTGCCCGCTGGATTGTGGACGGCGTCAAAGTTCCCGACCCCGGCCTGGAGTTCACCTATTCAAACGGCTGGGTGAGTACCATCGAGATTCCTTCTCCGCAGGACAGCTATTACCTGATGAGGGATGTGCCGCACGGAGATGTTAGGGAGCACTGGTTCTTCTCGAAGATTGAAGGGCAGTGGCGCAGGGCGTATGTCTACACCCCGGCCGGTTATGATTCACAGCCGGGTAGGCGCTACCCCGTCCTCTACCTCCAGCACGGCGCGGGCGAGAATGAGACCGAATGGACCCACACCGGCTTCGCAGCCATCATCGCCGACAACCTCATTGCCGACGGCAAGATCGAGCCGCTCATCATCGTGATGAACAATGACTTCGTCTATCGTCCCGGCGACAACCGCGGCCGCCTGGCTCTCGCAGACAAATGGAATGAGAATTACGAAGAGATGTTCCTCACCGAGGCTCTGCCCGACATCGAGGCGCACTACCGCGTGATGACTGATGCTGCACACCGCGCCATGGCCGGCCTGTCGCTCGGCGGCATGATTACCGGCACGGTGGGTGTAAGGCACAGCGACATGTTCGGCTGGCTGGGCATCTTCAGCGGCGGCGTGGTGTCAGACCCCTCGCTGCTCAGCAAAGACGCAGTGAAGCTCGTCTTCGAGACCTGCGGCTCTGAGGAATACCCTGCTCGCATAGAGCAGAACGTAGCTGAACTCAAGGCTCAGGGCTTCAACGCAGCCACCTATGTCTCACCCGACACAGCCCACGAATGGCAGACATGGCGCCGCAGCCTCTACCATTTCCTGCAGCTGATTTTCAAATAGCGTATAGCCCGTTACAGCTTTTTCTTCAAATTATGCATCTATATAACGCAGTATTTCGGTTCCCTGCGCGTTTTATAGTAAAGGCAATAAACAAGACTCATGAAAAGCCGTATCTATAAACTTTCGAAATATCTTGCAACAGCTATCCTCGGCGTGCTTGGATTCTCATCGTGTGGAGAAGAAATTGAACCTGAGGGCATGTATGGTTCACCTTACGCCTCCTTCAAGGCTTTAGGAACCGTGAAAGACGAAGCCGGGAAACCGATAGAAGGAATTATGGTATCTGTCCGTACTAATTGGGACGAAAATTATTTTACTGCAGACACTGTTTATACCGATGCAAGTGGTGCCTATCTCCATAGTCATGATCAAGCTATATTTCCGACAATAACACTTGTCTTTGAGGATGTTGACGGGGCAGAGCATGACGGAGAGTTCAAGTCCACTGAGGTTACGCCTGATTTCAAAAAGGTTGCTGACGGCGACGGAAGCTGGCATAAAGGCTACTTTGAAGCCAAGACAGACATAGTTTTGAAGAAGAAATAATGGAATCTCTTTCACTGCGGCGCAAGATAGCGCTGGACATAGTCAGCAAGCTCCATGAAGAGGAGGTGGAGAAGCATGAACTCCACCAGCTTTTCTGGGAGTGTACGCTGCGCTGCAACCTGGCCTGCAGGCACTGCGGCAGCGACTGCCGGGTCCAGTCTCTGGTGAAAGACATGCCAGTGGCAGATTTCTGCAAGGCGCTTGATTCCGTGGCGAAAGTTTATGATCCACACAAAGTGTTGGTTATCATCACAGGCGGCGAGCCGCTGGTGCGGAAAGACCTTGAAGCCTGCGGCCGTGCCATCTATGACCGCGGCTTTCCGTGGAGCATAGTGACCAACGGCCTGGCCCTTACTCCGGAGCGCTACAAGAGCCTGCTCGGCAATGGCCTGAGGGCAATGACCATCAGCCTCGACGGCCTCGGAGAGGTTCACGACTGGATGCGTGGCCGTCCCGGTTCCTTCGAAAAGGCTTCCAAGGCCATCAAGATGGTCGTCGATTCCGGTGAGGTTGAGTTCGACGTCGTGACTTGCGTCAACAAACGCAGCCTGCCGCAGCTTCCCGAGATGAAAGAGTATCTAATCAGCCTCGGTCTCAAAGCCTGGCGGTTGTTTACCATCTTCCCGGTGGGTCGTGCTGCCAATGACCCCGAACTGCAGCTTTCCGGCAGCGAACTCCGCAGCCTGATGGATTTCATCAAGGCCACACGCAAAGAAGGCCGGATCAAAGCTTCCTTTGCCTGCGAAGGCTTCCTCGGCAATTATGAGGGCGACGTCCGCGACTATCTATTCAAATGCAACGCCGGCGTCACCATCGGTTCTGTCCTTTCCGACGGCTCTATATCCGCCTGCGCCAGCATCCGCTCCGACTACGTCCAGGGCAATATTTACAAAGACGATTTCATGGAGGTCTGGAACAACCGTTTCCAGCCCTACAGGGACCGCAGCTGGATGAGGAAGGATATGTGCGGTGCCTGCCGCTACTGGAAGTACTGCAAAGGGAACGGCATGCATCTGCGGGACTCCGAGGGCAATCTCATCCAATGTTTATTGAATAAAATGCAAACTAAATGAAAAGCAGAATCAAGAAATTCTGGACACGTTTTCTTGCCGCCATCCTCGGTATTCTCGGATTCGCATCCTGCGAACCAGTTCTTATGTACGGCTCACCACACGCTGATTTCAAGGCGCTTGGAACCGTAAAGGATGAGACGGGGAAATCAATAGAAGGTATCCGAGTTGCTGTACGAAAGACATGGCGGAACAAAAGTGAGGGTCAAGAATGGAATCAGAATGATACTCTCTACACTGATGCCAATGGTGCATGGGCTCTGATGAATCAGGAGACTATGGTTCCGGATGTAGTGACTGTTGTCTTTGAAGACATTGATGGCGAAGCACATGGCGGTGCTTTTAAACCCGCAGAGGTAAAACCGCAAATCAAACAGACCCATAAGGGCGACAATAGCTGGCATTTGGGCGACTTTGAGGCCAAGGCCGATGTTACCCTGAAGAA
Organism: uncultured Bacteroidales bacterium; assembly: GCA_947169015.1. Lineage (GTDB taxonomy): Bacteria > Bacteroidota > Bacteroidia > Bacteroidales > UBA932 > Equibacterium. The sequence continues at coordinate 221,420 of CAMVOD010000001.1, forward strand.
GTAATGTCTTTTCTTGTTACCTTTACGTAGCAAAAACTCAATATCATGCTGCTTATTGGTGTTAAGAAAGATGCAGGCTGGCTGTATTCACGCTGGCAGTTGACATGGGGTGCAGGATGGAACGCCATTGTCCACGGCGCCTGCCGCCTCTATGCCGACCTGAAGGATCCCGAAATCTATGTTGACGGCGAGAGGCTTCCTGATTTCGAAGAAAGGAAAGATATCATTGACATTCCGGAACAAGGGAAACTTATGATCCGTGGCGTCTCAAAAACTCTCGGCATTCCGGTAATGGTCAATTTCACGAACCAGACGCTGCTGGTGGACGTGACCCTGCCTGTTTCGCCCGACGTCTGCGAATCGACCGACTATGAAACCTTCAACAGAGCTCTCGCGCCGTACGTTGACAGCCTCGAGCTCAGCATGTTCACAAACTACTGATTGGATTCTGATTAATTCTTCACCGGGAGCAGACCACCTAAGATGGTGAGTACCCTTCCTGCGTCCATGTTTGGAACCATATACGTTTTCATCTCTATCATGCTGAAATGCAGATAGGTGTAATACCCCTGGTCATACTTGCCCCAGTAGTATCCGTCCCAGCCGTCATTCACCGGTAGGAACACGCCGTGCTTCAAATCATCATCCGTAAAGGTATACCGGTTGTAATCGGCGTTCCTCACCCTGCCGTCATCTCCGACAGAAGAATAAGAATAGTCGCCGATAAAGGTGTTGCCGAAGAGGACTCCTTTTGTGCCGTCAGAAAGATGTCCATAGTACATCGCAGAAACTTGCGGGAGCTTCTTGAGCTGGTCCAGAGTAGGTGAGGAGAAACCGGGCGGAACAGCTCCCTCCACATCCCCAAGATATGACGTCACCGGCTTCAGAGCCCATTTTATGCCTTTGATGACAATATAGTCTTCGCCCTCTTGGATCGAGATATCTTTTTTTTCGCAAGCAGTCGCCAAAGCCATCATGACAACCGCAAACAACAAGAAGTACTTCTTCATAGCGCTTTTGAATTATCTCATTCGTCTATGCAAAAGTACTTCTTTTTCTCTCACGTTGTGCCCGTGATTTGCAAAGCGGACACCCAATTATTTCTTCTTCAATACAACGTCAGCCCTGACATCATAGATAGCTTCTTTCCAACTGTTATTGCTATCTTTTACAGGGGTGTTTTTAACTTCTGGCTTTACTTCGGCTGATGAAAAATCTCCGCCATTCGCGGCGCCATCAACGTCTTCAAACAGAATGGTCACCGCAGGCACAGACGGCAAGATGTCTTGATCAAGGAGGTATTGCCCCTTCGCATCGGTGTATATAGTATTATCCACCTTATAGTCTGTATCTCCATTATGTCCCCAGTCTTTAGTAACTGTAACCTTGATACCTTCAATCGGTTTCCCAGCCTCGTCCTTCACAGTTCCTAAAACCCTGAAATCAGCGAATGGAGAGCCATACATACATGCGGGTTCGCAGGAGGATATACCAAAGAGGCCCAGGATGGCTGTTGCCAAATATTTCCAGAAGTTTTTGATACGGCTTTTCATGAGTCTTAAATGTTGCCTTTACTATAAAACGCGCAGATAACCGAAATACTGCATTATATAGATGCAAAATTTGAATAAAAGCTGTATTGAGCTTTGTTCTATTTGAAAATCAGCCGCAGTCCGTGTTTTGCAAGGCGCTCACTCTCAGCGAAATACAGAAACTCCTCCCCCTCGAAATCAAGGGGAGGAGTTTGCGTTAAACGGTGCTAATCAGCGGATTACAAATCACGCGCGCACAAAAAAACTGTAGGTTCTGGTGCACCGGAAGCGCGCCCGCGCTTAGCAGATTACGTATTCCATACCGGGAACGACCTTGCCGGAGAGCATATCCTTGGCGAGGCGGTCGACGATTTCGCGCTGGAGCAGCCGCTTGATGGGACGGGCTCCGTAGGCTGGGTCGTAGCCGTCTTCGCAGAGCTGGTCGATCTTCTCGGGCGAGATGCTCAGGCGGATGCCGGCGTTCTCCTGGACTTTCTTCTTGATCTGGTCGAGCTGCATATTGACGATGTCACGGACATTGTCCTTGGTCAGCGGCTGGAACATTATGATCTCGTCGATACGGTTGAGGAACTCGGGACGAACGCAGCCTTTCAGGATGCCCATCACCTCATCCCTGCAACTGTCCATCGGTTTGCCGCTCGCGATGTAGTCCTGGATGATGTCGCTGCCGACATTCGAAGTCATAATTATGATCGTGTTCTTGAAATCCACCGTACGTCCCTTGTTGTCGGTCAGACGGCCGTCATCGAGCACCTGAAGCAGAGTGTTGAACACGTCGGGGTGAGCCTTCTCGATCTCGTCGAGCAGCACGACAGAATAAGGTTTGCGCCGTACAGCCTCGGTGAGCTGGCCGCCCTCTTCATAACCCACGTATCCCGGAGGCGCTCCGACCAGACGCGACACGGTGTGACGTTCCTGGTACTCGCTCATATCGATACGCGTAATCATATTCTCATCGTTGAACAGATACTCCGCAAGCGCCTTGGCGAGCTCGGTCTTGCCGACGCCGGTGGTGCCGAGGAAGAGGAACGAACCGATGGGCCGCTTCTCGTTCTGGAGTCCGGTACGGCTGCGTCGCACTGCATTGGACACTGCCGATATGGCCTCGTCCTGGCCGATGACCCTCTTGTGAAGCTCTTCTTCCATCCGGAGCAGTTTCTCCTTCTCGCTCTCCATCATCTTGGACACGGGGATGCCTGTCCACTTTGATACTACCTCGGCGATGTCGTCTTCGCTGACCGCCTCGTTGATGATAGGATCCTTGATGGCCGCCTTCTCTTCAGAAAGCTTCTTGATGGCCTCCTGAGCAGCACTGATCTTGCCGTAACGGAGTTCGGCCACTTTGCCGTAATCGCCGCGACGGTCGGCGTCGTCAGCCTCGATGCGGTATTTCTCAATCGCGTCGCGGTTGGCCTGGATGTCCTGCAGCAGCTTCTTCTCATTGTCCCAGCGGCGCATAAGGTCCTCGCGCTCCTTGCCGAGAGTGACGAGCTGCTCCTTGATGGTGTCGAGTTTCGGCGACTCGCCTTCGCGCTTGATGGCCTCACGCTCTATCTCCAGCTGTTTGATCTTGCGGTTGAGCTCGTCGATAGGCTCGGGAACGGAATTCATCTCAAGACGCAGCTTGCTGGCCGCCTCGTCGATGAGGTCGATAGCCTTGTCGGGAAGGAAACGGTTGGTGATGTAACGATGCGAAAGTTCCACTGCGGCGATGATGGCGTCATCTTCGATGCGCACCTTGTGGTGGTTCTCGTATTTCTCCTTGAGGCCCCTCAGGATGGATATGGACTCTGCCGGGGTAGGTTCGTCGACCATCACTATCTGGAAACGGCGTTCCAGGGCCTTGTCGGTCTCGAAATACTTCTGGTACTCGTCGAGGGTGGTGGAGCCGATGGCCCTCAGGTCGCCCCTGGCCAGAGCAGGCTTAAGGATGTTGGCGGCATCCATAGCACCGCTAGTGCGTCCGGCACCGACCAGAGTGTGGATCTCATCGATGAAAAGTATGATTTCGCCATCGCTGCCCGAAACAGCTTCGATGACTCCCTTCAGCCTCTCCTCGAATTCACCCTGATACTTGGCGCCCGCGATGAGCGCACCCATATCCAGTGAGTATATCTTTTTAGTCTTAAGGTTCTCGGGGACATCGCCGTTGACTATACGCTGCGCGATGCCTTCCGAAATCGCAGTCTTGCCGACGCCGGGTTCTCCAACGAGAATAGGGTTGTTTTTGGTCCTTCTGCTCAAGATCTGGAGAACACGACGTATTTGTTCGTCCCTGCCTATGACGGGGTCGAGTTTGCCTTGTTTCGCCCTCTCGTTCAGATTGACGGCGAATTTGTCAAGCATTTCCAAATTGTTGTTGTTCATATTGTTGATCTCCTTTCGCAGGCAACATATCTCAATTAATGAACCAATCGCGAAAAACTGACAATATGGCAGACGGGGCGAGTCCTGATTTTTTTATATATTTGTAGGAACAAACTAAAACCTGAAAGTATGGCAACAATAATTTATATCCTTGGTGTTGCGCTCGGTCTGTGGTGCGTATACGACCTTTTCAAGAACAAGACCATCGACCTGGTCCTGAAGATAATCATCGCCATCGTGCTGCTTTCCTGCAGCTGGGTGGGCGTCCTTGTTTACTATTTTTTGGTAAGGAACAGGCTCAAATAAGCCTCTCAAGACATTTTCGCAGGGAATCCTGCCACTGCGGCACGTCGAGTCCGAACTCGGCGGCTATCTTGCCTTTGTCCAGATAGGAATAGCAAGGGCGGACGGCTTTCTGCGGGTAGCAGCTGCTGGCCACGGGGATGACCTTGCAGTCCAGAGCAGCCTGGCGCATAATCTCGCAGGAGAAGCCGTACCAGGTGCAGACGCCCTCGTTGCTGTAATTGTATATTTCACACTTCTTGCTGCCCGCACAGGGAACCATCTTCAGAATGGCCCGGGCAAGGTCTTCAGCGTATGTGGGGCTGCCGGCCTGGTCGTTGACTACGGTGATGGTCTCGCGTGTGGAGCCGAGCTGCAGCATTGTCTTGAGGAAATTGCGGCCGTAGGGAGAATACAGCCAGGCTGTGCGGATGATTATGCCGGCGACTCCCGAAGCGGCCATTACTGCCTCGGCCTCGGCCTTGGAGCGGCCATAGACTGAAAGGGGAGCCGGAGTGTCGGTCTCGAGGTAAGGCGAGCCCTTCGATCCGTCGAAAACGAAATCCGTCGAGATCTGGATGAGAGAGGCTCCGGCCTCCACGGCTGCCGAGGCCAGGACTGCAACTCCGTCGCGATTGATGCTCAGGCAAAGCTCGGGTTCGTCTTCGGCCTTCTCGACGTTGGTGTATGCGGCACAGTTGATGACAGTGCCGATATTGTGCTCACGGATGCAGGCTGCGACAGCTTCCGCGTCGCAGATGTCGAGCGGAAGGATGCCGTCCGCTGCTGCATAGTCAGTGAATACGAAACCCTTCTTCGATGCAGTCAGTCTGCGGATCTCGCTGCCCAGCTGCCCGCAGGCGCCGGTGACCAGAACTTTTCTCGTTTTTTGCATATTCTTCTTACAAAGATACGTTATATTTGCATATTAATCTATGATATAATTCGTGGATACAGGTTATCGAATATAACTCATCGAATCTGAGTCAAGTCCCTTCCTTGGGGAAGGGATTTAGGGATGGGGAAGACAAAGATAAAAATGTGCGGTGGGGGAAAGGCTTAGTAACTCCACCCACGCTTGAATAGAAATAGCGATGGACTACAATACCCAAAGAGAACACTTGATATTGCCCGAGTACGGAAGGCACGTGCAGAAGATGCTCGAGCAGGTTTGTGAGATTGAGGACAAGGAAAAACGCACCCAGCAGGCGCAAGCCGTGGTCAACGTTATGAGCACCCTCAACCCCCACTTGAAAGAGTATCCTGATTACAAGCATAAACTTTGGGACCACGCCCATATCATCTCGGGTTACAAGCTGGATGTCGACGGCCCTTATGAGGCTCCCGTTAAAGAAGAGCACGAGAGCAAGCCGGACCCTATCGGCTATTCCACCGAACCGATACGCAAGTCCTGCTACGGCCGCAATATCCAGAATATGATAGACCTTATCGTCGACTGCGACAAGGGAGAAGATGTCCGCAGGGAACTGATCCGCCTGCTGGCACTTTATATGCGTCAGCAGTACCTCATCTGGAACAAGGACAGCGTGGCCGACGAGACCATCTTCCAAGATATGGAACAGCTCTCGCGAGGTAAACTCGAAGTTCCCCGCGACATAGTCCTCGGACCGGTATCCGGCGAGTTCAACCGTCCCGGATTCGCGTCAGGCAATAACAACAACGGAGGCAAGAACAGAAGATTCAACAAGAAAAAGAGGAAACCCCAGGCATAATGGCCACAGCAGCTAAAGGAAAAAACACTGTCAGCAAGAAAAAGAAGCCGGTCAAGAAAAAGGCCCCTTCAGTTAAGCGACCGAAACTGACTGACGATCAGAAAAGCATCGTCAGGATAGTTATGGGTGTGCTTTTTGCCATCTTCTGCCTGTTCACCGCAGCGTCGCTCATCTCATACGCCTTCAACTGGGGCGCGGACCAGAGTCTCAAGAGCAATCCAGACCTCTGGCAGTCATACGTCAGCGCCAACAATGTCTGCGGCAAACTGGGTTACAAGTGGGCGGATTTCCTTTTTGCAAAACTGTTCGGCATCGGTGCCTTCTTCGTGCCGGTATTCCTCGGCCTGCTGGCAGTGGCCTGCTTCCGTATCCGCAAAGTCAGGGCCGTGAGGGCTTTCGTCCTGTCGCTCTTCGGCTGCATCATTTTCTCAGTCATCGCCGCCTACATCTCGTCGTTCTTCGGCGGGCAGGCACTTTTCTCGACTGGCGTAGGAGGCTCGTACGGCCATCTTGCCAACGAGTGGCTTTCAAGTATGATCGGGCGCCTGGGCACAGGAGCGATCCTGCTGTTCCTGCTGTTCGTATGGCTCATCCTGCTCACCCGCAAGGTTGCTCTATGGTTCGACAAGTTCATCTACAATGCGTTCCACAGGGAGAAAAAGCCGGTTGAAGAAGAGACCGGAAAAGAAGATGAGAATGGCGAAGAGGAGGAAGGAGATGATGAAGACGATGAAGATGACGACGATGAAGACGACGGGGATGATGAATCTGAGGATGAGGAAGAAGATATCCCCGACGAAGAGTTGTTCAAAGGCGACGAAAAGGAGACTCCGGATGAGGAGGAACCTCTGGACGCCGATGATTTCTTCGTAAGCGAGACTCCCGAAAATCCTGAAACGGAAACTGTAAAGGTCGCAGCGGCAGCTGTTACCCCGGCTCCCGTAACGACGACTGACGCCACCGACGTGGAACTTGTCGTGGAGACGGACGAGAACAATTTCCTGAATAATCTCTCAGAGGAAGAGCAGGACCATATTTACGATCCAAGGCTTGACCTGTCGAACTACACGTTCCCGGGGATGAACCTTCTCGAGGACTACCGCAACCTGCAGTACGAAGTGTCGCGCGAGGAACTTGAGAAAAACAAGGTGAGGATAGTCAACTCCCTCAGCTGCTACAAGATCAAGGTCGAGAGCGTCGTGGCCAAGAGAGGCCCGACAGTCACCCTCTACCGCATCCGGCTGGCAGAGGGTATCCGCATAGCTACTGTCAAGAGACTGGAAGAGGACATCGCAATGTCTCTCGGCGCCAAAGGCGTCAGGGTGCTTACCCTCTCCGACGCCATAGGCATAGAGGTGGCCAACGAACGTCCGAGCGTAGTGCCGCTGAAGGCAGTGCTCAACTCTCCCCAGTTCATCGAGCAGAGCGCCAAGATGGAACTTCCCGTCGCTCTCGGCATCACCGTGACCAGCGAGCCGTTCTTTATGGATCTCGCCAAGATGCCGCACCTGCTGGTTGCAGGAGCTACCGGTACAGGTAAGTCAGTGGGCCTGAACGCCATCGTCACCTCCCTGCTCTTCAGCAAACATCCCAGCGAGCTGAAGTTCGTGATGGTAGACCCCAAGAAGGTGGAGCTGGATTTCTACCGCCTGCTTGAGAAACACTATCTGGCCAAGCTGCCTGATGAGGATGAAGCCATCATCACCGATACCAACAAGGTGGTCCGCACCCTCAAGTCCCTCTGCATCGAGATGGACAACCGCTACGAATTGCTCCGTATCGCTGGAGAGAGAAAGATCACTGAGTACAACGAGAAGTTCCTGCGCCGCAAGCTCAACCCTCTCAAAGGGCACGCCTATATGCCGTACATTGTAGTGGTGATCGACGAGTTTGCCGACCTGCTTATGACGGCAGGCAGGGAAGTGGAAGAACCGATCGCGCGACTGGCCCAGAAGGCCCGTGCCGTCGGCATCCACCTCGTCATCGCGACCCAGAGGCCTACGACCGACGTAATCACCGGCACGATCAAGGCCAACTTCATCTCGCGAATTGCCTTCAAGACATATTCTTCCGTCGACTCCAAGACCATTCTCGACCAGCCCGGCGCCAACAGGCTCATCGGCCGTGGTGATATGCTCGTGGTTTATCCGGGCATCGACATCACCCGCGTGCAGTGCGCACTCATCGAGACAGCCGAGGTAGACCGCATCACCAAGTTCATCAACAGCCAGCAGGGTTATGACCACGCCTTCTTCCTGCCGGATGTGGAAGATGAAGAAGGAGACGGGGGAGAGACTGCTGATCTGCGCAAGCGCGACAAACTCTTTGAGGAAGCAGCGAAACTCGTCGTACAGAGCCAGCAGGGCTCGACTTCACTGCTGCAGCGCAAGCTTGGCATCGGCTACAACAAGGCAGGCAGGCTTATCGACCAGCTTGAAGCGGCAGGCATAGTAGGCCCGTTCAGCGGCAGCAAAGCCCGCAGCGTCCTGGTTACGGATTTTGATACTCTGGACAGGATCCTGGAAAGGCTGGACAATCTTTAGCCTTTGAAAGCATTCAGGAATACTTCCCTGATGGAAGGGTAGGTGTTCGCCAGTTTGGGCGGAAGGCCTTCCCTTGCGACCCAGACGGCTTTTTCGATTTGTTCCTCAGCCTGGGGGACGAGTTCCTGGTTCCCGGAGCATTTCATATGATACCACCAGGTATGCTTGATGCAGGATACGTTCTGGAAAATATAGCAGTGGTGTGTGACGCAGATAAGACTGCCGGCGGAAAGACCGCTCAGGCCTGTTTCTTCAGAAACTTCTCGCACTGCGCAGGTGACCGTGTCTTCACCGGGCTCCTGTTTGCCTTTGGGAAGGTCCCAGCAGCCTCTGCGGAAAATCATAAGGCATTCCCCCGCAGGGTTCTCCACCAGGCCGCCTGCAGCGACTATCTGATGGTAAGGTTCGCAGAACAATTCAAGTTCGCGGTCATCAGCAAGTGTGATACATTCGTTACCGATGTATACTTTATGCATTTGATGTGACTTTAAAAACTAATCAAAAATATAAAAAATATTCTTATCTTTACAAAGATGCGCAAGAAAGGCAGTCGTTTTTATTATGGAAAATTTGGAAAAGAGAGTTGCAGCCGCTTTGTTGGATGTAAAGGCTGTTGAATTGAATACCGAAGAGCCCTTCACCTGGGCATCAGGTTTGAAGTCCCCCATTTATTGCGATAACCGCAAGTTGTTGTCGTATCCCGCAGTCCGTACTTTCATTGCCGAAAGGCTTGAAGAAGTCATAAGAGAGCAGTTCAAGAAAGTTGACGTCATAGCCGCAGTCGCTACCGGCGCGATCGCCATCGGAGCCATCGTTGCCGAGAAGATGGGCCTGCCGTTGATCTATATCCGTCCGAAACCCAAGGACCACGGCACTGGTTCCCAGATCGAGGGAGTTTTTGAGAAAGGCGCCAATATCGTCGTTATAGAAGACCTCATATCCACAGGTATGAGTTCACTTGCTGCCGCCCAGGCAGTTTCACAGCAGGGAGGTTTGGTAGAGGGTATGGTGGCCATCTTCTCATACAATTTCACCAAGGCCCGCAAAGCCTTTGAAACTGCCAACATCACCCTGTACACCCTCACCGACTACGATACCCTGATCCAGGTCGCCGGCGAAAGCAACTATATCAGCGAGTCGGAGATGAGCGTGTTGAGAGACTGGCGTTTCAAACCCGAAAACTGGGGGAAATAGCAGATGGCCGAACATATCGTTGGCAAGACAGTCTTCCTCGACCAACAGCCGATAATGCTCTACAGCCGTTTCTCGAACCTCGAGAGCATAGCTGACAAACTCCCGGAAGACAAGCGCAATCTTGTGGAATTGACGCAGGACTCCGTCCTCGTGAAAACGATGGGAATGGAGTTCGGTATGCGGCTTGCCCAAAGGGTGCCGTTCAATACCCTTGTCTTCGAACAGATGGGGCAGTCTCCTTTTCCGTTCCAGTTCATTATGCATTTCGACCCTGCAGCAAGCAAGGACGGTGCGACCGACTTCCACATCGAACTGAACACAGAGCTGAACACGATGCTGAAAATGATGATCGGCAGCCGCCTTCAGCCCTTTATCGACAACATTACCGACACGATATCCCAGATTGCGGCCGGCCGTATGCCGGACGGGATGAGCGATTATGTCGTTTGATCTTGACCCTATATTCTTAGACAACCTCCGCTGCGCCCTCTCAGACGGAGTGTTGGAAAAATACCTGCAGGCTCTGGAAAATGAGCCTGCGACTGTTTCAGTGCGCCGCAACCCTTTCAAGCTGACAAAGGAGGCGTTCGCAGACCACTTCGCCGCCTGGGCGGACGGACAGGTTCCGTGGTGTGAAGACGGCCTTTATCTCAGTCGGCGCCCGCAGTTCCAGTTCGACCCCCTGGTCCACGCCGGTGCCTGTTACGTCCAGGATGCGGCATCGATGGCTGTCCAGGAAATATTCGGCAAAATACGCAGTGACGCTCCGGTCAGAGTTCTGGATCTCTGTGCCGCTCCGGGAGGCAAGACGACCTGCGTGGCCTCGGAGGCTCTTGACGACCGGGACATCCTCGTCAGCAACGAAGTAATCCGCAACCGAGCAACCATACTTGCCGAGAATGTGACCAAGTGGGGGCGCGCGAATATCGTCGTGACAAATGACGAACCCCGGCGTTTTTCTGCGCTTGAAGGCTATTTCGACATAATTCTAGCTGACGTGCCGTGCTCCGGCGAAGGTATGTTCCGCAAGGATGAGGGAAGTATAGGGCAGTGGAGCCCCGACAATGTGGCTCTGTGCTCGGCACGGCAGCGCAAGATAGTGGCCGATGCGTGGCCCTCCCTTAAGACGGGAGGCATACTGCTCTATTCCACCTGCACTTTCAACAATGCTGAGAACGACGGCAATGCCGGGTGGATATGCAGTGAGCTCGGGGCTGAAATGCTGCCTCTCGAAGTGGCTCCGCAGGCCCTGCGTACTGCTTATGGCTTGCAGTTCATCCCCGGGACGACACGTTCCGAAGGACTGTACATAGCTGCGCTGCGCAAGACTGCCGACACCAGATGCGTCAGGCTGAAGCTGCCGAAACTGCCGGCCAGAGCTGTCTGTGATTTCGCAAAAGACGCCGACTGCTTCAGAGTTGCGACTTCTGCCGGAGATATGGTCAAAGCATATCCTGTCGGCCTTGCGGCGGAGATAATGGCACTTGAGGGCAGGCTGGGTGTCATTCGTTCAGGAGTCGCCGTGGCTTCAGTGAAAGGCCGTGACCTCGTGCCGACGGCGGCCATTGCACTCAGTTGCCATCTCAATGAAAAAACATTCCCCTGCGAGATGTTGTCTGCAGGGGATGCTTTGAAATATCTGCGGCTTGAGCCGCTTGCCTTTCCGCACGCTCCCAAAGGTTTCATCCTTCTCGGGTATGAGGGGATTCCTCTGGGCTTCGTGAAGAATCTCGGCAGCAGGAGCAACAATCTGTTCCCGTCCGCCTGGCGTCTGCGATCAACCGAAGTTGTCGAATAGGATGCTCTCAGGCGGCACTCCGAGGCTGTCGAGCAGGTTGCAAACAGCCTGCGACATCATTGCGGGACCGCACATAAAGTAGAGGACATCCTCCGGAGCTTCGTGGTTCTTCAGATAGGTCTCGTACATCACGTTATGCACGAAGCCGGGAGTGTAGGCAACGCCTGCTTCGTCGGCTGCGGGATCCGGACGGTCGAGAGCCAGATGGAACTTGAAGTTCGGGAACTCTTTCTCGATTGCGTGGTAATCCTCGAGGTAGAAGGCTTCCTTCAGGCTGCGCGCTCCATAGAAGAAGTGCACTGTGCGGGTAGTCTTCTCGGTCTTGAACAGATGCATAATGTGGCTGCGCATCGGGGCCATACCTGCGCCACCGCCGACGAAGATGAACTCCTGGTCCTTCGGACAGTTGTCCGGAACGAAGAATTCGCCGTAAGGGCCGCTGATGGTGACTTTGTCACCCGGCTTGCGTGAGAACACGTAAGAAGAGCTGACACCCGGATTGACGGGGAGGAGCTTGTTGCTGCCCTTGGGCGCCGTGCGGTCGAAAGGAGGAGTGGCGATGCGGACATTAAGCTTGATGATGTCGCCTTCAGCAGGATAGCTGGCCATAGAGTATGCACGGATGGTCGGAGTCTTGTTGACCATCTTGAGGTCGAAGAATTTGTAGAATTCCCAGTCCTTGCGGTACTGCTCGTCGATGTCCATATCCTTGAAGTCCACTGTGATGGCAGGGATGTCGATCTGGATGTAACCGCCGGAGCGGAAGTTGAGGTGTTCGCCCTCGGGAAGCTTGACCACGAACTCTTTGATGAAGGTTGCGACGTTGTGGTTGGAAACCACTTCGCACTCCCATTTCTTGACGCTCAGCGCGCTGTCGGGGATTACGACCTTGAGGTTATCCTTGACTTTCACCTGGCAGCCGAGGCGCCAGTTGTCGTTGATCTGCTTGCGGGTGAAATGCACGGTCTCGGTGGGGAGGATGCTGCCGCCGCCTTCGAGTACACGGCATTTGCACTGGCCGCAGGAACCCTTTCCGCCGCACGCTGACGGCAGGAAGATCTTCTCATTGGCCAGGGTCGCCAGCAGGGAGTTGCCCTGAGGCACATCAATTACTTTCTTGCCGCCGTTGATGTCGATCTTGACGGTGCCGGAAGGGGTGAGCTTGCCTTTGATCCAAAGCAGCAGGGCTACGAGAACCAATATAAGCAGCAGGCACGCTACTATAGAAATGCTGATTGTTCTGAAATCCATATCCTCTTCCTCCTATAATTGAAATCCCATAAAGCTCATAAACGCGATACCCATCAGACCTGTGATGATGAATGCAAGGCCGAGACCCTTGAGGGGCTTGGGTACGTTGCTGTAGGCCAGCTTCTCGCGGATGGCGGCCATCGCCACGATGGCGAGGAACCAGCCGATGCCGCTGCCAAGGCCGAAGGTGAAGGCTTCACCCACGTTGGCATAGCCTCTTTCCTGCATAAACAGCGAGCCGCCGAGGATGGCGCAGTTCACGGCGATCAGGGGAAGGAAGATTCCGAGGGATGCATAGAGGCTCGGAGAAAACTTCTCGACGAACATCTCCACGATCTGCACGAAGGTGGCGATCATAGCAATGTAGACGATGTAGCTCAGGAATGTAAGGTCGACGCCTGCGAGACTTTCTGAAAGCCAGGTCAGCGCGCCGGGTTTGAGCACGTGTTCGTAAAGCAGGTAGTTCAGGGGCAGGGTGACTGTAAGGACGAAGATCACAGCGAGACCCAGACCGGTTGCGGTCTTCACGCTCTTCGATACGGCGAGATAGGAGCACATTCCAAGGAAGAATGAGAACACCATGTTCTCGACGAAAATCGATTTAATGAATATGTTGATATAATCCATCATTGCTGCGTCCTCCTATTGCTCTTGAAGTTCTTTGTCGATGCTCCTGTGTACCCATACCACGCAGCCTAGGAGGATGAGTGCCATAGGCGGGAGGATCATCAGACCGTTGTTGGCGTACCATCCGCCGTTGGCAATGTACCAGCTCTCGGGGATGATCTGGAATCCCAACAGGGTGCCGCTTCCGAAGAGTTCACGGAAGAAGGCCACGATGATGAGGATCATACCGTAGCCGAGGCCGTTGAAGGCTCCGTCGACGAAGCTCGGCCAGGGTTTGTTGCCGAGTGCGAAAGCTTCGATGCGGCCCATAATGATACAGTTGGTGATGATCAGGCCGATGTATACCGAAAGCATCTTGGATGTGTCGTATGAGAAGGCTTTCAGAGCCTGGTCGATGAGAATAACGAACATCGCCACTACAACCAGCTGTACGATGATACGTACGCGGTTGGGAATGGTGTTCCTCAGAAGGGAAATGAAAAGGCTCGAGAATGCGGTCACCAGAGTAACTGACAGAGCCATCACAAGCGCTCCTTTAAGCTGGACTGTAACTGCGAGTGAAGAGCAGATACCCAGCACCAGCACCGTAATCGGATTGCCTTTGAAAAGGGGTTTCAAATATGTTTCTTTATCCATGGCGTTATTCTCCGAGTATTAGTTTGTAGTAATCCATCCAGGCGGCGATGGTATTCTCAAGTGAGCGTGAAGTGATTGTCGCGCCGCTGATTGCGTCAACCCCGTTGGGATTTCCGTTCGCACCGCCCTTGACAATCTTGACTGATGAGAAGGCTCCGGCCGCATCTTGCAGCTTGCTGCCGTCAAACTGGTTGTAGAACCAGGGTTCGGCAATCTCTCCGCCGAGGCCGGGAGTTTCGCTGGCGTGTGAGAAATAGGCTCCGTGAATGGTCTGTCCGTCGGGCTCGACAGAGAGATATCCCCAGATGGCTCCCCACAGACCTGCGCCATAGCAGGGAAGGATGGTGACGGTCTTGCCGTCATCGAGTTTGCATTTGTAAACGGGGAGGGTGAGGTTTCCGCCGTTCTTTATGGCTTCGTACTGCGACTTGAGGTCGACCTTGAAGGCGTCTACGCCGGCCACCTTGTTGCCTTTCGCGTCAATTGCGTAGGCTTCGGTGATGTGCTGGTCGTAAAGCTTCTTGAAGTCGGCTTTCTTGTCAGGCTGGCCGCCGCTCTCGCCCACGTTGGCTGAAAGCATAATGGACTTCATCTGCTCCAGCTCGATGTTGGCGGTCTGGCGCGGCTTCAGGGCCGTAGCTACGATGGCCAGGATTGCTGCAACGACTACGACGAGGACTGTCGTATATATAATCGTATAGGTATTGCTGTTTGTATTCATATCCTGCCCTCCTTAAACTGTCTGTGCCCTTTTGAGGCGTTTGCGAATGTTGGCGTTCACGACGATGTGGTCGATGAGCGGAGCGAAGGTGTTCATCACGAGGATGGCGAGCATCATACCCTCAGGATAGCCCGGGTTGAAGAGCCTGAGCAGTACTGCAAAGGCTCCGACCAGGAAACCGTAGATCCATTTGCCGCATTCCGTCTGAGCTGAGGTCACAGGGTCGGTGGCCATAAAGACGCAGCCGAATGCGAAGCCGCCCATAATGAGCTGATAGTAGCAAGGCACGTCGCCGAGCAGGCCGACAAGCAGTCCGCCGGCTACGCAGCTGAGCATTATTTTCCAGCTTGCAACGCCGGTCCAGACAAGGATGACGGCGCCGATGAGGATGGCGAGGGTTGAAGTCTCTCCGACAGCTCCGGGCATAAAGCCGAAGAACATATCGGCTACTGAATAGTCCACAGAACCTGTGGCAGCCATCTGGCTGAGGGGGGTGGCTCCGCTGAAGCCGTCGACTCCCGCTACCCAGACGTCGTCACCGGTCATCTGTTTCGGATATGCGAAGAACAGGAACGCACGAGCCAGAAGGGCCGGGTTCCAGATGTTGTATCCGGTGCCTCCGAAGACCTCCTTGCCGATAACTACGGCGAAGGCGACTGCCAGTGCGAGCATCCACAGGGGAACGGTCACGGGCATAATCAGAGGAATGATGAGACCTGTCACGAAGTAGCCTTCGCTGACTTCCTCATTGCGGATGTTTGCGAAGAGGCACTCGAAGAACAGACCTACGATGTATGAAACGAGATACATCGGCAACAGCTTGAGGAAGCCGTACCAGATGCACTGCCAGAAGCCCCAGTTGAAGCTGCTGGCCAAACTGGTCTGCAGGCCGATGTTGTACATTCCGAAGAGGATTGCGGGCAGCAGGGCAAGCATCACGGTAGACATCGTCCTCTTGAGGTCGATGCTGTCGCGTACGTGCGCTCCCTTGGCCGTCACGGTTTTCGGAACATATACGAAAGTTTCGAAGGCTTCAAAGAACGAGCCGAATGCAGCGAGCTTACCTCCCTTCTTGAAGGTGGGCTCCAACTTGTCAAATGTTTTTCTGAGTCCCATATCCTTAAGCCATTTCTTTTAACATTAAATCGATACCGTCGCTGATGATCTGCTGGATGTTGCTCTTTGAAGGGCAGACGAACTCGCACAGGGCGAAGTCTTCGGGCAGCACTTCATAGATGCCGAGGTTCTCCATCTTCTCGATGTCCTTTGCCAGGCAGGCCTTGGCCAGATAGACGGGATAGATGTCCATAGGCAGCACCTTGCCGTAGACGTCAGAAACCACGAAGGGTCTCGGACCGCCGTTGGTGTTGGTGTCCATATCGTATTTCTTGCGGCCGCAGAGCCAGCTCCAGTATGTGTGTGAGAAGCTGAATTTCTTCAGGCGGAAAGGTTTGCACCATCCGAAGGTTTCGTAGTAGTCGCCTTCCTTGAGGATGGTTACCTGATTGTCGAAGAAGCCGAGGAATCCGTCGGGGCCGACATTTTCGCCCGTGAGGATGTTGCCGCTCACCAGGCGGACATTGTCTGCGCTGTCGTAGAAGTCTGCGAAAGCTGACATCGGGGCGCCCTGGATGGCGTTGACATAGGCGGGATTCTTGGCTGCAGGGCCGGTGACAGCTACGAGGCGGGCTGCGTCGTAGATGCCTTCGTTGAAGGCCTTGCCTATCATAGCCACAGACAGCAGGTCGACAGTCCATACGATGTCGCCCTTGTTGATGGGGCTTATGTGGTTGATCTGCACGCCTACGTTTCCTGCGGGATGCTTGCCTTCGAACTCGTGGAAGATGACTCCGCGCAGTTTCTTGAACTCAGAAGACGGGCAGGTGTAATAATTCATACTGAAATGGACTCCGCCCTTTGTGAATTTGCCAAGGACGTCGACTCCGGTCTGAACGTCGTTGAAACGGTTCTGAAGCACAAAGTCATAGTCCGGCGCCAGCGGGGCGGTATCCATAGCCGAGATGAAAATTGATTTCGGACTGTCGTCCGGGTTGGCGATGATGCCGTAAGGCCTTTGGATGACCGTCGGCCAGAGACCCATCTCGAGCATACGGGCTGCTGCTTTCTCTTTGGACAGGGAAGCGGGATCTGCCGCTTTCTTGCGGCGGTATTCCATCTTGCCGTCAGCCTTGACAGTCACTGCAAGCAGTTTGCGTTTCTCACCCCTGACCACGGCTTCTACGGTGCCGCTTACAGGAGAGCAGAAACTTACCTGCGGACGGTTCTTGTCAACAAAAAGAGGGTCACCGGCAAGTACGCGGTCCCCCTCCTTCACTACCATTTTAGGGACTAGAGCCCTGAAGTCGGTAGGTTTGACAGCAACAATGTCCGCAGACACAGTTTTGGCGATTGTCGCAGAGGCTGCCCCGGCAACGGGAATGTCCAGTCCCTTCTTTAATCTAATCTGTTCTGACATTATTGGTTGTTATAAAAATATTGATATATAATTTGTTCAGAATATCCGGCAAAGATACATATAAAAAAAGAAGAAATCACCTTTGTTTTAGGTTTTTTCAGTTTTATATTTGCCATACTATGGAAAGCGGCGCAAATCATATTTTCGACCAGTTGAACGAGGCTCAGGCTCAGGCTGTCCGCAACATCGACGGACCCTGTCTCATCATTGCAGGAGCAGGCGCCGGAAAGACCCGCGTGCTGACCTGCAGGATAGCGAATGCCATCGCCTGCGGCGCGGCCCCTTCGCAGATCCTGGCACTTACTTTTACCAAGAAAGCAGCCAGCGAGATGAAGGAGCGTATCGCCACTCTGGTGGGTGAAAACAAGGCCAGGTGGATATGGATGGGAACCTTCCACTCAATCTTCATCCGTTTCCTGCGCGACTATGCTGCCGAGCTTGGCTACCCTCAGCAATTCACCATCTATGACCAGTCCGACAGCCGCGCTGCGGTGAAGCAGTGTATCAAGGAACTGGAACTGGACGAAAAAGTGTACAAGCCGGCGGAAGTCGCCAACCGTATCTCTGCGGCCAAGAACAAATTGATGACCGCAGCCATCTATGCGAGCACGCCGCAAGTCATCGAGCAGGACAAGATGGTCCGCAAGGGACGCATCAGCGACATATACAGCCTCTACGCCAAGAAGTGCAAGATTGCCGGGGCGATGGATTTCGACGACATCCTTGTCAACACCAATATCCTCCTGAGGGATTTTCCCGAGGCTTTGGAGCAGATCAGCAGCCGCTTCCGCTACATCCTCGTAGACGAGTACCAGGACACGAACCTGGCGCAGTATGTAATCCTGAAGAAACTCGCGGCGACCCACCGCAACATCTGCGTCGTCGGCGACGACAGCCAGAGCATCTACGGATTCCGCGGCGCGCGTGTCGAGAACATCCTTCATTTCAACAAGGATTATCCCGAAGCGAAGATTTTCCGCCTGGAGCAGAACTACCGCTCCACCCGGACCATAGTGGACGCCGCCAACAGCATTATCGCCAAGAACGAGCACAGGCTTGAGAAGACCTGCTTCTCGCGTCAGGCAGAAGGGGAGAAGATAGAGGTCCTCAACGGCTTCACCGAACAGGAAGAAAGTTACCTGGTAGCTTCAAGGATTGTCGACCGCATCTACAAGGCGAAAGCGCAGTACAGTGATTTCGCTGTTCTTTACCGCACCAACGCCCAGTCCCGCTCGATAGAGGAGGCGCTGCGCAAGCGCAACCTGCCATATCGCATCTATGCGGGCTTCTCGTTCTACGACCGGGCCGAGGTCAAGGATATGCTGGCCTATTTCAGGCTGGTGATAAACCCTCTCGACGACGAAGCCTTCCGCAGGGTCGTCAACTTCCCTGCCCGCGGAATAGGAGAGACTTCCCTTGGCTATCTTGCTGCGCTGGCCGCATCGAAGGGCATCTCTATGCTCGATACTGTGATGCTGCCGGATGAAGAGCTCTCTGCCGCCGGTTTGAAGGGTGCTGCCATCGGCAAGTTCCGGGCCTTTGCCGCTATGATCCTTGAGATGAATCAGAAGATGGCCGACACGGATGCATACGTGCTGGCGCTGGAAATCGGCAACCAGTCCGGCGCTTTGATTGCATTCAAGGCGGATACTTCAATCGAAGGGATGTCCAAGTTCCAGAACGTCGAGGCTCTCTACAACAGCATAAAGGACTACGTCGACGAGGAGACCGAGAACCGTGCGAACGGCGATGAGTCGCTTGTCGGTGACATTACCGTCACGCTGTCGGAGTATGTGGAGAACATCACTCTGCTGTCTGCGGTGGAACGCGACGGCGGTCAGGCCGACGACAACAACAAGATCTCGCTGATGACGGTACACGCTTCGAAAGGCCTGGAGTTTCCCTATGTTTTCATCATAGGTCTCGAGGAGAATCTCTTCCCCTCCGGCAACGACCTTATGCCTACTGATATCGAAGAGGAGCGAAGGCTTTTCTATGTGGCGCTGACCCGTGCCGAAAAGGGAGTTACACTCTCCTACGCCAACAACAGGATGCGCTGGGGCAAGAGCGAGAGCAACGACGTGAGCCGTTTCGTGCGTGAGATCGACAGCCGGTTCCTGACCGGTTCAATTCCTTCCCGCTCGGGCGCGAGGGCTGCCAGCAATGCCGCGATGGGTGCCGCCTTCGGCCGCCAGTTCGGTGGGGGCTCTTACGGCCGTCCTTCTTACGGTACGAACTATACTTCCGGTGGTGACCGCCCTGCCTACGGTTATCCCCGCAAGGCTGCGCAAGCTCCCGCGTCTTCCACTCCGCCGCGTCCTGTGCCGCCCGCCCCGACCCGTCCCTCATCCCACACGCCGACCCCGGGATTCACCCCCGACCCCGTCGCCTCGCTCCAGGTAGGCCAGCGCGTAGAGCACGACCGCTTCGGCTTCGGCACCATCCTCTCCTTCGACGGAGACGGCGCCGGAATGAAGGCTCAGGTCCGCTTCGATGACGGCAGTACGAAGACACTCCTGCTGAAATTCGCCAAACTGCGTGTGGTGAGGGATTGATCGCAAGCCAGTGTCGACGGAACACCCGCCTCTGCTTCCAAATCCTTGACAATCTTCTTGATGGCGGCAAGAATATCCGCGATAGACTGGGAATGAGAATCTATGGCGTCGGTGATGCCCTTGAAGGCCTTGGCCAGCTCGGCCGGGGTTACTTTGGCGGCAATGCCGGAAATCGTATTGATGATGTCATCCCTGGCGGCAGACAAATCAGAATCCAATTTTCCGAGACTGGACTCAAGGGCAGTCTGCAAAGCGTGGACGGCAGCGGTATCAGCAATGACACCAGCCTCCAGGGCAGACGAGATCAAACCAGTCTTCGACTCCAGAGCGGTAGTCTGGCTCCCGATGACCGAGTTGATGGCGGCAATCTTGGTGTCGACGCTACCGTCAAGAGCACCCAGGGCATCGTTGATCAACTTGATCGCATCCTGCTTGTCAGTCAGGCCGGCAGCCACGGCAGCCTCAATCAGGTCCAGTTTGGCTGGAAAGCTTGCAGTGGGATTCTTGACAGCAGCCTCTACAGCCGCATACTTCTGCTCAAGCGTTCCGCTGAGCGAATTCAGTGCCTCACGGATCAGCGCCTGTTGAGTAGAATCAGAGGCAAAACCCTGTAAGGCCGCACCCTCAACAAGCGCAAGCTTCGAAGCCAGACCGGCGGTCTGACTGCTGACGACAGCCTCAATGGCAGCCATCTTATCGCCCAGAGTATCTCCAAGTTCGTCAATGATATCTGCAATCATAGCCAGAGCTTCGGCACTGTCAGCGAAACCTGCCGAGACCGCAGCCTCGATGAGGCCGAGTTTGGTCTCAAGACCAGCCGTCTGAGCCTTCACTGCCTCTTCTACGGCGGCAAGTTTCTCCGCGGCACTTCCGCTGAAAGCCGTGATGGCCTGCTGCAGCAATTCCTGCTGCGCCTCGAAGTCGGCAAAGCCACTGCGGACAGCCTCCTCCACCAGAGCCATCTTCGTTTCCAGACTCACACTCTGCGCCCTCATTGCAGCTTCGAGGACGGCAAGCTTCTCCTCCAGAGTCCCGTCAAGCGAAGCAACCAGTTCCCTGACCATCTCAAGTGCTGCATAACTGTCGGCCATTCCGCCAGTGACGGCACTCTCGAGAAGAGCCAGTTTGTCATAAAGAGACCTGTCCACACCGCGGATGGCATCGAGCATTCCGCTGTATTCCGGCTCCAGGTCGATTGCAATCTCCGCAGGGTCGCTGGTGCAAGCCTGCAAAAACAGAAGTACAGCAGACAGAAGAATCAATATGGTATATTTGAAACACTTCATAGCATAGACAGATTAAAAAGTGACAGCGCCGGCGATATTTTCGAGAGCGTTCTTTATAGCCGTGAGAATCCCGGCGTCAGTCTGAGTCTGGGTGTTGATGGCACTCACGACGTCAGTCAATAAAGCAGCAAGTTCGGCGGTGCTGAGTTTGGCCGCGATGCCCGAAAGCTGGGTGAAGATATCGGTCTTGAGCGACTGCAGGTCACCATCGACGCCGCCGATGGAAGAATTGATGGCAGTCTGCATCGACTCGACGGCAGAAGTACAAGTCAGCAGACCACCCTCCAACGCCGTAACGATCAAGCCGAATTTGGTTACAAGACCCGCCGTCTGGCCGCTGATGGCAGTGCCAAGCGCGTTGAGCCTGGCCTGCGCACTGCCGTCGAGAGCCTCAACAGCCTGCTGGACCAAGTCAAGAGCCTGTTCTATAGTGGCAGTATTGGTCTTTAACGCCTCCTCGATGGCGGCAAGTTTAGTATCCAGGCCGGTCGTTTTGCTTGTCATAGCATTCCGGATCGCAGACAACTTCTGCTGGGCCGTTCCGCTGAGAGCTTTGATGGCCGACTCAATCAGAGCCTGTCCCGTCGAATCGGATGCAAAACCTTCTTTTACTGCCGCCTCGATCAGAGCCATCTTTTCGGAAAGTTCCGGAGTCTGGCTCGCCACTGCGGCTTCAACCGCCGCCAGTTTATCCTCCAGCGTGCCGCCCATCGAAGAGAATGCGTCGGCAATCAGAGCCTGAGCCTTGGCGTGGTCGGCGAAGCCGCTCTGGACGGCAGCTTCAATCAGGCCGAGTTTGGTCTCAAGCTGGGTATTCTGAGATTTCACGACAGCCTCTATAGCCTCCATCTTTTCATCAAGCGTACCGCTAAGCGACGCTATGGCTTCCTGCATCAGTTTCTGCCGTGTCTGGCTGTCGGCGAAACCTTCGTTAACCGCAGCTTCGGCCAGAGCCAACTTAGTCTCGAGACTCGTAGTGCGGGCTTTCATCACAGCCTCGATGGCAGCCAGTTTTTCCTCCATCGAGCCATCCAGGGATTCAAGCGCATCCTGAATGAGTTCCAGCAGAGACTGATTGTCGTTCAGGCCGTTACGCATCGCAGCGTCAATCAGCGCCATTTTGCCGGTCAGAGACTTTCTGGAGTCGCGGAGGGCTTCGAGGACCTCGGAGTAGTTCGTGTCAAATTTGATGTTCAGCTCCGGATTGGCACCGTCACACGCCGTAAAGAACAGCGGAACCAGCAGAGCCAGCAGCGGGAGCAGATATATTTTGCGTGTTTTCATATACTCCGTTTTTTATTTGACGGTAAAATTGACCCGGATGCGCACCTTCCGTTGCTTTGGCCGGAACGACGGATTGTTGTCGCTGGGCTGGACGGTCTGAGTGATCACGGCATCCACGGTAAAATGCGATCCGGACGGATACTTCTCCAGTTCCATTTCGAGATCCCACGAATCGCTCTTGAATGCTGCTGAACGCCAGACGCCGCCTGCAGAAGCAAAATCAAAATGCACGCTGCAAAATGTGCTGCCCGGATAATCGTTCAGATTCAGGCCGAGTTTCGTGGCTTTTGATTCCAGATTCACCTGCAAAGCGCCATTACCCGAGAAGGCTGTGTTGGTCAGGACGGTGTCAATGTATGAAGTATACCAGGTCAGGCCAGTCAAGGCGTGGTTTTTTTTGTCGGTATTACCTCCAAATCTGTCGGTAAGCTCCAGATAACCCAGAATCTCCTGATGATTGACCGTGGTTGAATCGAAGAGCGGCAGCCAGGCCGAGTCTGTGGTATCGGGAACTATGCCCACGAAATGCCTCTCTTTGTCGAAGATGGTTTTCACCTTAATGTGGCTGTCAAGATCGAGCACCACCGATGTCAGGAATTCTGCGCTGTAAGTCCGGGTCTGTTGCCCGTCGGTAAACTCAACGCTGTTCAGAGGCTGGTAAATGACGCCTGGTTCCTTGTCAATCAGGAAGGATGCGGTCTTTTCGCACCCTGAGAAAGACAATCCGTCTATGGGGTTGGGCATTATCGCAACGGGGATAGGCTGCGTGCTGACTGTCTTGACATTGTGATCCTTGTCTAAATAGCTATAATTAATGGTCAGGGTGGTTTCATCCCAATACTTGTACATTTCATCAGCCAAGGTTTGTATCTTGACGATATATTGGCCTTCTGCTTGAGGATCTTTTTCCAGCCCAGACAAACTGTAATGATTCTTCACTGCTTTGCTGCGGTCTGTCCCCGACAGGAAGAACTGGTTTCTTTCAACCTGTACAAAAGACAAAGTATTTATAATAAGGGGCACGTTTGATGGATTGACGCGAATCGGAATCTCAATTGTATTACCGCAAGTGACCGCGATAGTCTCCAACGGATTTCCCATATATACCAGCCCCTCCGGATACTGTTTGTTGCCAGCCTTTTCCATCAGATCGGAGATGGCTTGTTGAATGGCGGCAAGAAGCACATTTGCAGATTGGTTTTGGCTGTCGAGTGCGCCCAGAATGCCCTGGAACGCCTTGGCCAATTCTGTCGGAGTCACTTCCTGAGAAATAGTTGTCAATTGATTTAAGACATCAGTCTTGAGCGCAGTCATATCTTGATCGAGAGTGCCAAGGCTTGTGTTGAGCGCCGTTTGCATAGCTTGGACGGCCTGAGAGTTGGACAGAAATCCACTCTCAACCGCAGCAGAGATGAGTCCGAATTTAGTCTCCAGGGTGGTCTTGTCGTCAGAGACGGCGTCCAATATGGCGTCAAGTTTTTCATCCATCGTGCCTCCCATAGAGGACACCGCCTGTTGTATCAGAAGCAGCTTGCTATCAGCAGAAGTCGTTCCTGCATCGGCGGCAGCTTCCACAAGTGCCAGCTTCGTCTCCAGACTCGAGGTCTGGCTTTTGACGGCAGCTTCGATGGCTGAGAGCCTTTCGGACAAGGTGCCGCCGAGCGAACTGACCGCCTTTCGTACAAGGTCCTGCACGGTCTTTTGCCCGGCAAAACCACCTGCAACTGCTGCGTCGATCAGTGCCAGCTTTGCGGCCAGAGCCGCAGACTGGCTTTCAATTGCAGCTTCGACCCGGGCGGTTTTTTCTTCAAGGGTAGTGCCGGCGGTATCGATGGCCTCCAGCATAAGGGCCTCAGCTGCAGCGCTGTCGGCGAATCCTCCGGCTACGACAGTCTCGATAAGTCCTATCTTAGTCTCCAGACTTGCCTGCTGCGATTGTACTGCCGATTTTATGGCTTCGAGTTTTTCCTCCATCGTCCCTTCCAGAGCTGCGACGGCCTGCTGCAGCAACTCCTGCTGGGCATCGTTGTCTGCAAATCCATTGTTGACGGCTTCTTCGATCAGGACCAGCTTTGTCTCCAGGCTTGTAGTCTGCTGCTTCATAGCAGCGGCGATGGCCTCCAGTTTCTGTTCCATCGATCCTTCCATCGAGGCGATGAGTTCCTGGATGAGCGCCATCGCTTCCTGGTTGTCGGTCAGGCCGTCCTCCAGTGAATTCTCAATCATAGTCAGATAGTCGGATAACGACTTGTCGCTATCGCGGATGGCTGCGAGAAGCCCGCTGTAGTCCAGCTCCAGCGGAATCTCAATCTTCTTCTGCTCGACGCCGCAGGAGGATATGAGCAGGGGTGCCAGCGGCATAAGCAGCAGGAATATTGTCAGTATGCGATTAATTCGTATCATCTTTATTGACCATTAACGAAACTTGGTATTTGTAGAGAGTCTGTGTCGGCCGGAAAGAAGGGTCGACGTCGCTTGGCTGCACTCGAAGGCGGAAAGTCCCTAACGTTTGATATTTGTCGCCCTTGACGGGCTTGATGCCGTCCGCTACCTCCAGGTCGGCAGTGGGGGAATCGGGCGACAGTCGCAGATGAATGGGTTTGTATCCATCTCCGCGACCTCTCGTCACGCTCTCAATCTGAAGGCCGGCAGCTTTGATGGCGGAGTAGCCCAGCCCCCACGCCTTAAGCTTGTCCCAAATCTGCGGATAATGACGGACATACGTCTTGCCGTTAAAATCGAAATGGCTGGGTCTCAGGGTGTCCTGCCCGGAGTCTGAAATCTCGTAGACCAAGGGCCAGGTCACATACCAATTCATAGAGAGGCTGATGTAGTCTATAGCACCCTGGTTGTCGGTCAGGACCAGCTTGCCGGACACATTCTGATGCTCGGCATCGTCCGCGTATTTGCTTGTGAAGTCTCTCCAAGTCAGGTTGCCCGTCGTATCGGGATAGAAGCGTACGAAATGCTTGTTTTTGTCAAAGATGGTAAAAACAGAAGCTGCAGTGGGCGGGTCTGTCGGTTCGAAGGTGACAGAATTAAGTTGGGCCGCCGTATAGGTCCTGGTCTCATCTCCTTTTTCTGTCTTGTAATCAGTACTTCCCAAACCATAGAAAATATTACCCATAGTATCCAGGATTGTTTTGTTGCCTAGAACGAGGAAGGTATCGCGCATCCGGAACGAGGCGTTGGGGTAGTAAGAACCATTGAGTGAATTGGCGGGGCGCGGCAGCAGAGTGGCCTGGAAAGGTTTAGTCGTATACTGTTTCGGATGGCCCGGCAGCCCGAGTTTATAGACGAAGGCCAGGGTTGCTTCCTCCCATATCAGGCCGGAAGAATGTGCAGAGACCGTTGCGACATACTGACCTTTCGTATTCGGATCTGCTTCAAGCGAAGTGACGACGAAAGGTTCAGGCTCTTCGCCGGATGTGGTGCCAACTCTATAGAATACCTTACTTGAAACGCTTTCAATCAGCAGGCTGTCTTTGACGAGCGTCACATCTTCGGGATCGACTTTCAAAACTATGTTGAAAGTCTGTTCGGTGGTAACAGTGATTTCCGGAGTGGAGCCCACGTAACTCAGACTGAAATCGGGGCTCAACGATGCCATCAGACCGGAAATGGCTTGCTGTATGGCCGAAAGCTGCTGGGCGGCAGTCTGGGACTTGCTGTTGATGGCGCTGACTATGCCTGTCAGTGCGCCGGCCAGTTCCGTTGCAGTCAATTGGTCGGAGGTGGTGGAAAGTTGGTTGAGGATGTCGCTTTTGACAGTGGCAAGATTTTGGTCAAGGCCGCTCAGGCTCGATCCGAGAGCAGTCCCGATACCGTCCAGGGCATCCTTCGCGTCGATGAAGCCTTGCTCCAGGGCGGCTGATATGGCGCCAAGTTTCGCCTCAAGGCTCGTCGTCTGGCCAGATATGGCATCCTTTATGGCATCGAGCTTTTGCTCCTCGGTGCCCTGGAGAGCTGCTACAGCTTCCTTGACCAGCGTCATCAGCTGCGAGGTGCCGGTAATATCCAGAGCTGCATCAATCAGGGCCAGTTTCGCTTCAAGGCTGGTGGACTGGCTCTTGACGGCATTTCCGATGGCTTTGACTTTTTCGTCCACAGTCCCGCCAAGTGAATTGATGGCGGTCTTTATCAGAGAGTTTTGCGTTGAGTCGGCGGCGAAACCTTCGTTCAGGGCTGTTTCGATCAAAGCCAGTTTGGCCGACAGGTCGACTGCCTGGCTTGAGAGGGCATCTTCGACAGCCTCAAGGTTCTCTTCCAGCGTTCCGCCCATCGACTTGAGTGCCTCTGCGATCATAGCTTGTGCCTTGGCTCTGTCGGCGAAACCTTCTTTGACTGCAGCCTCCACCAGACCGAGTTTCGTTTCCAAGCCTGTAGACTTGTCCTGGATGGCTGATTCTATTTCGGCGAGCTTCTCGTCGAAGGAGCCGCTCAGCGCAGCAACGGCTTGATTCAGCAGCTCCTGTTGGTCACTGCTGTTGGCCAGGCCGGCTGCTACGGCAGCCTCAACCAGCGCCATTTTAGTCTCAAGAGCTGTGGTCTGCTCTGCCATTGCAGCTTCTACGGCAGCCAGTTTTTCGTCAATCGTGCCTTCCATCGAAGCGAGAGCCTCTTTGATCAGATCTATCATTGAGCTGCTCTCTGCAAGGCCGCTGCTTACCGCAGCCTCGATCAGTGCCACCCGGTCGGAAAGGGATTTGTCCGAGTCCTTGATGGCTTTGATGACTTCGCTG
This sequence comes from uncultured Bacteroidales bacterium, assembly GCA_947169015.1. Lineage (GTDB taxonomy): Bacteria > Bacteroidota > Bacteroidia > Bacteroidales > UBA932 > Equibacterium. The sequence goes on from CAMVOD010000001.1 coordinate 248,468, forward strand.
TAGTCGGCATCAAGCGAAAACAAGAACTCAGGATGGCCGTCGTCACAAGCTGTGAATACCAGTGTATAGAACGGAATGAGGAACAGCGTCAGGCTCAGCAGCCCGGCCTTCATCCGATCTGTTTTTGATATGTTCATAGATGCAATTGTTACAGGTTGAATCGCAGGCCCAGCATAGCGTAAGCCTGACCGTCAGGGGCGTATTCGTTCTTGCCGGCGAGGAAGAAGCGGTAGCCTGCGTCAAAGCAGACTGCTGCCTGCGGCAGAAATGCAAATTCCAGCGATAAAGACACCGGGACGAACGGCGCGGCGAAATTGTGGCGTTCGTTGTGACCGGAAACCTGGATTGAGTTGCCCGCTCCGCCCTGCTTTATCTCGTTTTTGATGCCGATTGTGTAGATGTTTCCGGAAGCTATCAGCACACCGGCGCCTGCGCCTGCATACAGAGAAAGGGGCCCGGCAGGCAGAAGGTTATACTCTGCCGTGGCGCTCAAGCCGTGGAAGTGAGTCTTCAGGTTGCGGTAGACTTCTCCTGCTACACCTCCGTCAGGAAGCTTGGACAGAGTGCCGTCCGACTTCTCCCTGACCATCCGGGAATAGTTGTAGTCCAATCCTGTTCGGAAACGGGGGCTGATGTAGTAGAACACTCCTGCGCCGCCCATAGGCTGCACAGCTGTCGGACCCTTGGCTTGTCCTGCGCCCACTGCATATTGGACTCCGCCGTCCAGACGGACGCCCAGCAAACCGGCGCTAGGAGATGAGAGAGAACCTTGAGCATACAAGGCTTCGGCTCCCTGCAGGAAAAGCAGGGAAAGCAGAAGAAGCGAAAGTTTCTTGATCATTGTATATGGGGATTTCGATATTCGTGGAATTGCTTTTCTTTTTGACGATTGTTGCCGATTGCAAGTTACACAAAGGTAATATTTAATAAATAAAGGAGTCAAAATGTCATAATAAAAATTTTTAAGTTTTTGTGTTCTTGTGGCAAATTGTGGCACGGTGTTTGCTTATTTTCACATCGAAGTTTATCATAGTTTTAGTTTAGGTCAGGGACAGGGTCGGCTCGCCATAACGGGTCGGCCCTCAACTGTTATATACGTACGTATAACTTGAAAGATTCGTACCTTAGTGGTATGAAAAGATTCTTTTTCCTTATGGTAGTGCTGCTTGCTGCGGCGGCGTGTACAAATATAACTGAGCCTGCGCCCTGCGGAGCTGTGCCGAGTGAAAGGCAGCTGGCGTGGCACGAGCTTGAACGCTATGTCTTCATTCATTTTACTACGAATACTTTCACCGACCTGGAGTGGGGCTACGGGGACGAGAGCGAGCAGATTTTCAACCCGACGGCCTGCGATCCGCGCCAGTGGGCGGACATCATCAGCCGTGCGGGATTCAAGGGGATAGTGTTGACTGCCAAGCATCACGACGGCTTCTGCCTCTGGGACACCAAATATACCAGCCACAACGTTATGAATTCGCCTTACGACCGCGACCTCGTCCGCGAGGTGAGCGACGCCTGCCGGGAATACGGCCTCAAGTTCGGAGTCTACCTGTCTCCCTGGGACCGCAACCATCCGGATTACGGCACTCCTGCCTATATCGATTATTACCGCAACCAGCTGACTGAGCTCCTGACGAACTACGGAGACATCTTTGAGGTGTGGTTCGACGGGGCTAACGGCGGCGACGGATGGTACGGTGGAGCGAATGAGCGCCGCACGATCGACAACCTGACCTACTACGACTGGCCCGTCACCTGGGAGATAGTCCGGCAGAAGCAGCCCCAGGCGGCGATGTTTTCCGACGGAGGCCCTGACTGCCGCTGGGTAGGCAACGAGGCCGGCTATGCCGGAGAGACGAACTGGAGCACGCTCAACAAGGCTGAGTTCGCTCCGGGCCACGCCGATACCTATGCCCTCAACCACGGGCAGGAGGACGGCACGGACTGGCTACCTGCCGAGGTGGACGTGTCGATCCGTCCCGGATGGTTCTACCACGAAAGGGAAGACGACCGTGTGAAGAGCGTAGAACAGCTGATGGACATATACTATAATTCCATAGGCCGCAACGGCAATCTCATCCTTAACGTTCCTCCTGACCGAAGGGGACTGATCCATCCCAAGGACTCCGCCGTCCTGATTGAATTCGGCAGGGCAATCGAAGCGGAATTTGCTGAAAATCTCGCGCAAGCAGCTGATTTCGAGGCTTCTGACGTGAGGGGAAATTCACGCAGGTTCGCCGCTTCGAAAGTGGCAGGAGAAGGCTATTGGGCAACGGACGACGATGTGACGGCGGCCATGCTGACTGCCTCGTTCCGCAAGCCCACGACTGTCGGCAAGATAGTCCTGCAGGAGCATATCGCCTTGGGCCAGAGGGTGCAGCGTTTCAGCGTCGAAGCGATGGTTGACGGCCGGTGGCAGACCCTGGACGAGCAGACCACCATCGGCTACAAGCGCATAATAAGATTTGACCCGGTTGTGGCGACTGCCATCCGGGTCAATATCCTGGCCTCAAAGGCCTGCATAGCACTCGACAACGTCGGGATCTACTGACGTGTTACTTGACTTTGCGGAAATAGTTCCTCGTGGTACCGAGAATGGTCGGGGATGACTGCTCCTGAACCATTTCTTTGCCATTTATGCTAATTGTCCAGACGACTTTTATTGAACTGTACGTCTGGCTGAAAGCAAGTTTGTCTCCAATCAGCAGATAATATTTGCCATTGTGTTCCGCGCTCGGGTCCGAGTAGGTAACCAGGCCATCTTTTGAGTACTTGACGCGATAATCCAGATCCCAAGTATTTACGACTTGACCATCTCTGAGCAGTTCCGACTTGTATGCCTCCCACTCGCCTTCAAATGAAGAAGCCAGAGGACTGGTCTTTGCAGCAGAGTAATAGGAGACAGAGTGATTGTAGTGGAAAAGCTCTGGATATATCATATTTTCCAATCCATCTGTCTCGATAACCATAGATGTCTGAGTAACGGAAGTGACTACTCTTTCAGGGACATCGGGATTGATGCTGATACGAAGACCCGATAAACTGTGGGATTGGACGACACTTCTGTACTGTCCGTTATCCAGATTGATCCATAATGCCAAGTCTTCGAAATAATGCACATAAACAGCGTTGTCGGCGTTGTATTCAACACTGCTTACCAATTCTCCGTCAAGAAAGTAGTCGACTTTGTCAAGTCCCCAGACTGTACCCAAAAAGAGTTTTTGATCAGTAATGGCAGGATCTTCCTTTTCACATCCGGCCAGTATGAGAAGCATTAAAATAAAAAGGGATCCGTATTTTCTTGCCGATACGGATCCCATGATTTTAGACCTGGTCATTTCTTGTGCTGCACTGCGGAGCGCTCTACGGCGAGGCACGCCTTGTAGTTCTCGAGATAGGCTTCGAAGCCTGCCACGTCCTCAGGGGTAGGAGCAATTTCCACTCCGGTGTTGCCGGCGAAGACTATCTTGTCGAGGAAGTCGGGAAGAGACATACCTCCGGGGTTGTTGACCAGGTAGGAGCCGAGGATGGCAATGCCCCAGGCACCACCTTCGCCGGCCGTCTCCATCACGGAGATCGGAGAGTCGAGAGCGGCGGCCAGGACGCGCTGGCCTACTCCTTTGACCTTGAACAGACCGCCGTGGCCGGTGATGCGGTCCACTTTGACCTTCTCCTCCTTCAGCAGGACGTCGTTGCCGATCTTGAGCACGCCGACGGTGGCGTAAAGGATGCTGCGCATAAAGTTGGACAGAGTGAAGCTGTCATTAGCGGAGCGGACGAAGAGCGGACGGCCTTCTGCAAAGCCGGTGACGGGCTCTCCTGAGATGTAGTTGTATGAAACCAGACCGCCGCAGTCGGCATCACCCTTGTCGGCAGCATCGAACAGCCGCTGGAAAATCTTGCCTGTGTCAACGCGGACACCCATCAGTTCCTCATACTCCTTGAACAGGCCTACCCAGCCGTTGAGGTCGGAAGTGCAGTTGTTGCAGTGGACCATTGCGACGAGGTTGCCGTCGGGGGTGGTGACCATATCGATCATCTCGTTAGGCTTTGACAACTCCTTCTCGAGAACGATCATCGAGAATGAAGAAGTGCCGGCAGAAACATTGCCGGTGCGGGGCCTTACTGCATTGGTGGCTACCATACCGGTGCCTGCATCGCCTTCAGGAGGACACAGGGGAACACCTGCGTGGAGGTGTCCGGAAACGTCGAGGCGTTTTGCACCGTTTTCTGTCAGGCGGCCTGCCGGCTCGCCGGCATTGAGGACCTTCGGCAGTATGTCGCCAAGTTTCCAGTCGAATCCGTAGGGAGCGACGAGCTTGTCGAATTTCTCAATCATATCGGCCCTGTAGTTTCCGGTCTCGGGATCGACAGGGATCATTCCTGAGGCATCGCCTACGCCGAGCACTTTCTCTCCGGTGAGCTTCCAGTGGATGTAACCGGCAAGAGTGGTGAGGTAGCCGATCCCGGCTACGTGCTCCTCCTTGTTCAGGATGGCCTGATAGAGGTGTGAAATGCTCCAGCGCAGAGGGATGTTATAGACGAAAAGTTTGGAAAGGGCAGCCGCCGCTTCGCCGGTATTGGTGTTGCGCCAGGTGCGGAAAGGAACCATAAGATGTCCTTCCTTGTTGAAAGGCATATAGCCGTGCATCATAGCGCTGATGCCGATGGCGGCCAGATGCTCGATCTCTACGTCGTAGCGTTTGCGCACGTCGTTGCGAAGGTCGGCATAGCAGTTCTGCAGGCCGAACCAGATGGTTTCGTTGCTGTAGGTCCACAGGCCGTCAACGAGCTGGTTCTCCCATTCGTGGCTGCCTTGGGCGATGGGAACGTGGTCCTCGTCAACAAGCACGGCCTTGATGCGGGTGGATCCGAACTCGATACCGAGGACGGCCCTTCCGGCTTCGATGGTTCTTCTTGCATCCATACTATCTCAGGGCTTTATTGAGCATAAAATAGACCTCATTGTTGCGCAGGGTCTGCTTGAATTCAGAGGTTTCGGTGTCCTTGTTGATGCGGACGTACTCGATGCCTGTCATCTCGGCGAAATCCTCCCAGTACTCCTCGGAAATGTCGTAAGAGAAAGCGCTGTGGTGTGTGCCGCCGGCGAGGATCCAGGCGCCTGCACCGATTTCGAACGTGGGCTGGGGAATCCAGAGGGCGCTGGCTACGGGCAGGTTGGGCATAGGCTTCGGCTTGATGCACTCAACTGTCTGTGAGATGAGGCGGAAGCGGTTGCCTAGGTCGATGATGGTGGCCTTGATGCCGGGGCCGGTCTTGGACGTGAACACCAGACGGGCGGTCTGCTGCTTGCGGATGCCGATGCCGAGGAAGTGAACCTCGAGCTTGGGCTTGTCTTCGACTGCGATGAGAGGGCAGACCTCGAGCATATGGCTCTGCAGGCAAGAAGAGCGGTCTCCGGCGAAGTTGAGGGTGTAGTCCTCAAGGAACGAGCATCCGGTAGGAAGGCCCTGCTGCATCACCCAGAGGGTGCGGACCAGGCAGGCGGTCTTCCAGTCGCCTTCAGCGCCGAAACCATATCCTTCGGCCATCAGGCGCTGCGAGGCCAGACCGGGAATCTGGTCGAAACCGCAGAAATCGGGAGCGTTGATGTCGGCGTCGCCAAGGTCGTCGAAGTTGGTGGTGAAAGCGGTAGCACCTTCGTCCTTCAGCACGCGGCGCAGGGCGATTTCAGCTTTGGCGCTGTTCTTTACTTTCTCCCAGTATACATCTTCGCCGCTCTCGTCGATCTTGATCTCATAGAGTTTCTTGTATTCTTCCACGAGGGCGTCAGCCTCGGCGTCGGTCACTTTCTTGTAGTATTCCATCAGGCTGCTGACAGGGTAGTAGTCGACGTGGTAGCCGAGACGCTGCTCGAACTCTACGCGGTCGCCGTCGGTGACGGCAACGTTGTTCATATTCATACCGAACATCAGGCAGCGTACATTGTGAGCATCGCGCACGCCGGCGGCAACGCGGGCCCATACGGCAATCTGCTTCTGTGCTTTTTCGTCCTTCCAGTAGCCGCAAACCACCTTGCGGGGGATGCGCATACGGGTGCAGATATGTCCGAACTCGATGTCGCCGTGGGCGCTCTGGTTGAGGTTCATGAAGTCCATATCTATCTTGTCCCAGGGAATCTCGGCGTTGAACTGGGTGTGGAAGTGGAGGAGAGGCTTCTGAAGCTGCTGGAGACCCTTGATCCACATCTTGGCGGGAGAGAAGGTGTGCATCCAGGTGATGATGCCGACGCATTTGTCGTCATTGTTGGCTGCGAGCATCACGGCTTCGACTTCCTTCGAGCTGTTGGCAGTGCCCTTATAGACGATTTTTACAGGAATGTTGCCCGAGGCGTTGAGGCCCTCGACCATTTCTTTTGAGTGTCCGTCAACTTGTACTACGGCGTCACCTCCATAGAGGAGCTGTGCTCCGGTGACGAACCAGACTTCATAATTTTCGAAAAGCATAACAGTATATTTAAGTTATATGATATCGTCAGTTAGAGATTCTTACAAATTTAATTAAATTTGCGTATTAAGTACAACAATTCACCCTAACTAAACTGTTATGGCTATACTAGACTGGATAGTGATTGCGATATTCGTCGCAGCTATGGTGTGGATTATCCTATCGGTAGTCCGCAAGAAAAAAGACAATTCTTCAGATTATTTCCTGAGCGGCCGTGATGCCACGTGGATTGCCATCGGAGCTTCCATCTTTGCATCGAACATCGGCTCGGAGCACCTCATCGGCCTGGCCGGCAGCGGCGCGTCAAGCGGCCTTGCGATGGCCCACTGGGAGATCCAGGGCTGGATGATCCTGATCCTGGCCTGGGTGTTCGTGCCTTTCTATGAGAGGAGTATGGTATATACGATGCCTGAGTTCCTCGAGAAACGCTACAACCGCAGCTCGCGCAAGATTCTGACTTATATCTCACTCATCAGCTACGTGCTCACCAAAGTAGCCGTGACGGTTTATGCCGGCGGACTTGTGTTCCAGCAGGTGTTCGGCATCGAAAGCATCCGCATCTTCGGAGCCAACGTCGACTTCTTCTGGGTTGCCGCCATCGGCCTCGTGGTGCTGACAGCTATCTACACCGTGATAGGAGGAATGGAGTCTGTCCTCAAGACCTCAGTGCTCCAGACTCCCATCCTGCTGCTGGGATCCATCGTGATCCTCATCCTCGGCTTCAAGGAGCTCGGCGGATGGCAGAATATGCTTGACCTTTGCAACGTCACTCCCGCGTATGAAGGAGCCCAGGGCTCTATGTCCCACCTTATGAGACCGCTCAGCGATCCCCAGTATCCCTGGCTCGGCGCCCTGCTTGGTTCCGCCATCATCGGCTTCTGGTACTGGTGCACCGACCAGTTCATCGTGCAGAGGGTCCTTTCAGGCCGTGACCAGAAACAGGCCCGCCGCGGCGCCATCTTCGGAGCATACCTCAAGCTTCTGCCCGTGTTCCTGTTCCTCATCCCCGGAATGATCGCTTTCGCACTCGCGCGCGGAGCTGCCACCGGAGCCCTCGACAGTGAGCTCGGCCGTCAGCTGGCTCCCGTCCTCTCCAACGGCGACGTCGCCTTCCCTCTGCTGGTTGCCAAGTTGCTTCCCGCCGGTTTCAAGGGAGTCGTTGTCTGCGGTATCCTCGCAGCCCTGATGAGCTCCCTCGCATCGCTGTTCAATTCATCAGCTATGCTCTATACCATCGACGTATACAAACCCAAACATCCCGAAGCTTCCGAGCAGAAACTCGTGAAAGTGGGACGTATGGCTACAATCATAATCGTAACCCTCGGTATCCTCTGGATCCCCGTTATGAAGAGCATCGGAGACGTGCTCTACCTCTACCTGCAGGATGTACAGTCAGTGCTGGCTCCCGGTATCGCAGCTGCCTTCCTGATGGGTGTATGCTGGAAGAAAGCAACTCCCAAGGGCGGTCAGTGGGCATTGATCACCGGTCTGGTTATCGGCCTTGTCCGCCTCGGCGCCAAGATCATCTACACTACTGCCTGGGGTGAGAGTATGGGTTCAAGCCTGTTCCGCACCGTATTCTACGATTTCAACTGGCTCTACTTCTGCGCTTGTATGCTGGCTGTCTGCCTGCTCGTCTGCATCGTCGTCAGCCTTTGCACCAAACCGAAACCCGAAGAAGAGATCAGAGGCCTCGTGTTCGGCACTGCTACTGCCGAGCAGAAAGCTGTGACCCGTCGCAGCTGGAACGGCTGGGACATTTTCCATACCTGCGTAATCCTCGGTATCACCGTAGCTTTCTACATCTATTTCTGGTAGCGTTATGTTAGAAGCTCTCAAACAAGAAGTCCTCAAGGCCAACCTCGACCTTGTAAAACACGGGCTGGTGATCTTCACCTGGGGTAACGTAAGTGCCATCGACCGCGCCAGCGGCCTGGTGGTCATCAAACCTTCAGGCGTCGAATATGACGAAATGAAGGCTTCTGATATGGTGGTCGTGGACCTCGATGGCAAAGTTGTCGAAGGGGACCTGCGCCCCTCATCAGACACCCCCACACACGTGACATTGTACAAAGCCTTCCCCAATATCGGCGGAGTGGTCCACACCCATTCGACATACGCCACGGCCTGGGCGCAGGCAGGACGTGACCTCCCCAATATCGGCACCACCCACGCCGACTATTTCCACGAGGATATCCCCTGCACCCGCGATATGAAGAAAAGCGAAGTCTTCGGCGAGTACGAGAAGGAGACCGGCAACGTGATTGTCGAAAGATTCGAGAATATCAACCCTGACGACACGCCTGCAGTGCTGGTCAAGAACCACGGCCCCTTCGCCTGGGGCACTGACGCAGCCAATGCAGTCCACAATGCAGTAGTGCTGGAGCAGGTGGCCAAGATGGCGTTCATCTCTTCGACCCTGCACCTGAACACTCTCGATGTCGTGACCCACGTTCCTTCGATGAACAAGCACCTTATCGAGAAGCACTACAGCCGCAAGCACGGCCCCGGAGCTTATTACGGACAAAAGAAAAAGTAAACAGATATGAAAAAGACCCTATTCGTTTTGATGGCGGCAACAATGATGATTGCTGCAAGCTGCACCGGCAAAAAGGCAGCTGATTCCCTCAAAGTAGATCCCGCACTGTTCGAAGCTGTCATCGACGGCAAGGATGTGCATCTCTATACAGCCGAGAATGCCAACGGTATGATTGTCCAGTTCACCAACTACGGTGCGCGCGTAGTCAGCATCATAGTGCCCGACAAGAACGGCGAGCCGAAAGATGTCATCTGGGGCTTCGATTCGATCGAAGGCTACCTCACCGGCGATGCTTTCTCAGGTCCGGTTGTCGGCCGTTACGGCAACCGTATAGCCAAAGGCGCCTTCACTCTCGACGGCGTGACCTACCAGGTCGACCAGAATGAGAACGGCAACCACCTGCACGGCGGCAAGAAAGGAATCTATGCTGTGGTTTGGGATTGCAAGCAATACAATAACGCCCAGGGCGAGCCTGTTGTCGAGATGACCTACAACTCTCCTGACGGCGAGATGGGCTATCCCGGCAATATGAAGATAACCGTGGTCTACACCGTGAAGAATGACAACTCGCTTGCCATCACCCACAAGGCTACCACCGACAAGGCCTGCCCCGTGAACTTGACCTTCCATCCCTACATCAACCTGCACGGAACCAGTGAGGTCAGCTCCAACAGCCACCTCCTCTATATCGACGCCGACACTTTCACAGCCACCGACCGCGCCCTCATCCCTACGGGTGAGTTTACTCCGGTCGCAGGTACTGCTATGGACTTCAATACTCCCACCGAAGTCGGCAGCCGTCCGGATATGAGCGTCGAGGCCATCAACATCGCCAACGGCGGATATGACCAGAACTTCGTTCTCAACCACCCCGGTGATATGAGCAAGCCTTGCGCTACCCTGTACGAGCCTGCCACCGGCATCTTTATGGAGATTTTCACCGATCAGCCCGGCCTCCAGTTCTACTCAGGCCCTGCAATGAACGGCACGGATGTTGGTAAACGTGGTGACGTGCATCATCGCTTCAGCGGCATAGCTCTCGAGACCCAGAAGTTCCCGGACGCTCCGAACCAGCCCGGCTTCCCGAACACTATCCTCCGCCCCGGCGAAGAATATGTACACAACGCCATTTACAAGTTCTCAACCAAATAAACACGATACGATGAAAAGATTTCTCTGGACCATTGCCTTCTTCTTTGTAGCCTTGCCTGCGCTTGCGCAGGATCCTGAGGCGGTGCCGTTCAATGGACTTCTTGTTGATATGACCGGAAAGGGTATCAAGAATGTCAAGGTCGAGGTGAAGAACACCAACCGCTACACCAGGACCGACAAGAAAGGCCGTTTCGGCCTGACCAACCTGACACCCCAGGACACGCTTGTGTTCACCATAAAGAGGCTGACTCACGAAATTGAAGTCGGTGATGCCAAGAGTCTGAGGATAGTGATGGCTTCGGAGAATACTGACGAGTGGAGCGCATCTCAGGATGACGAACTGGTGGATTTCGGTTTTATGTACGTCAAGAGACGTGAATACACCGGCGGCGCATCCGGCCTGACAGAAGAGAACCTCAAGGGATTCACTGACCTGGGAGAGGCGATCAATGCCCTCGTCCCCAATGTTACGGTGATGTCTGACGGCAGCGTGAGCATCCGTGGACAGAGGTCCCTGACATCCAGCAACAGTGCGCTTATCCTCCTTAATACGCAGGAAATCGGTTCTGTACTTGATGTAAGCATCTATGACGTCAAGAGCGTCGAGATTATTAAAGATGGTGAGGGCTACGGCTCAAGAGGCGCCAACGGCGTAGTTATCATCAGGACCAAATAAGTTCCCTTATGAAAAGATTAGTACCGGCATTGCTGCTGTCATTGTTGGTGGCGTGCTCTGAACCGGAAAGAGTGGATTATGCGGAATACGTAAATCCGCTGGTAGGCACCCTTTCCACATATTCCCTTTCAACCGGCAATACTTATCCGGCCATCGCGCTGCCCTGGGGTATGAACTTCTGGACCCCGCAGACCGGCCGCACCGGCAATGGATGGACCTATGTATACACCGAAAACAAGATCCGTGGCTTCAAAGAGACGCATCAGCCGAGCCCGTGGATCGGAGACTACGGCCAGTTTGCCATAATGCCCGTGACCGGAACTCCGGCTTTTGACCAGGATGAACGCGCAAGCTGGTTCTCCCACAGGAGCGAGACGGCAAAGCCATACTACTACAGCGTCTATCTGGCCGACCACGACGTTACCGCTGAAATAGCTCCGACCGAGAGGGCGGCTATGTTCCGTTTCACATTCCCCGAGACGGACAAAGCCTTCGTGGTCATAGATGCAGTGGAAGGTGGCTCGGGTGTCGAGATAGTTTCCGACCGCAAGATTGTCGGCTATTCGACTAAGAACCGGGGCGGGGTGCCTTCGAACTTCAAGAACCGCTTCGTCATAGAGTTTGACAAGCCCTTCACATACAAGGCGACCTTTGCCGACGGCGTGCTGTCGGAAGGTGTGACGGCCGCTGAGGCAGCCCACGCCGGTGCGGTGATTGGCTTCTCGACCCGCAAGGGCGAAGTCGTGCACGCGAGAGTGGCCTCTTCGTTCATCAGCGACGAGCAGGCTCTCCAGAACCTCAAGGAGCTTGGCGACAGGAACTTCGATGAAGTGGCGGCTGCCGGCAAGGCTGCGTGGAACGACGTTCTGGGACGCATCGAGGTCAGCAGCGAGAATGTGGACAATATGCGCACCTTCTATTCGTGTCTCTACCGTGCGCTGCTCTTCCCCCGTAAGTTCTATGAAATAACGGCAGACGGGCAGGTGATGCACTACAGCCCTTACAACGGCGAAGTGCTGCCGGGCTATATGTATACCGACACAGGCTTCTGGGATACCTTCCGCAGCCTGTTCCCGTTCGTCAACCTGATGTATCCCACCGAGGCTCTGCAGATGCAGGAGGGCCTGGTCAATGTATATAAGGAGAGCGGCTTCTTCCCTGAGTGGGCTTCTCCCGGCCACCGCAGCTGTATGGTAGGCAACAACTCCGCAGCGGTGCTGGCAGATGCCTTTATGAAAGGGCTGAAGGTGGCAGAGCCTGAGGTGATGTTCGAAGGCCTGCTCCACGGCAGCAACGCCGTCCACCCGCGGGTGAGCTCAACCGGCCGTCTCGGATGGCAGTACTACAACGACCTGGGCTATGTGCCGTACGATGTCGGCATCAACGAGAGCGTGGCCCGTACGTTGGAATATGCATACGACGACTGGTGCATCCTGCAGGTCGCAAAGGCTCTCGGAAGACCGGATGACGAAGTGCAGCTCTATGCGAAGCGGGCTCTCAACTACAAGAACGTTTTCGACAAGGAGAGCAGCCTGATGCGCGGCCGCAATGCCGACGGCAGTTTCCAGGCTCCTTTCTCTCCCTTGAAATGGGGCGACGCCTTCACCGAGGGCAACAGCTGGCACTACACCTGGAGCGTATTCCACGATCCGCAGGGCCTCATCGACCTTATGGGCGGCCGTGACAATTTCGTGACTATGCTGGACTCTGTGTTCAATGTGCCGCCGCTCTTCGACGAAAGCTACTATGGCGGTGTGATCCACGAGATCCGCGAGATGCAGGTGATGAATATGGGCAACTACGCCCACGGCAACCAGCCTGCACAGCATATGATCTATCTCTACGACTATGCGGGCGAGCCCTGGAAGGCGCAGCATTGGGTGAGGGAGACGATGGACAAGCTCTACAGCGCCACTCCCGACGGCTACTGCGGCGACGAGGACAACGGCCAGACCTCTGCCTGGTATGTGCTGTCCGCTCTTGGTTTCTACACGGTGGCTCCCGGCACGAACCAGTATATTATTGGAACCCCGCTGTTCAAAAAAGCCGTGCTCCACTTCGAGAACGGCAACGACCTGACTATAGATGCGCCTGACAACGGCCCGGACAATTACTATATCGACGCTATGACCTTCCGCGGCAAGCCCTATACGAAGAACTACTTCGACCACTTCGACCTGATAAAGGGCGGCAGCGTCAAGATCGATATGTCCGACAGGCCGAATTACAAACGAGGCACTGCGCCGGAGGATCTGCCGTATTCATTCTCGCGGGAGCAGTAGCTGCCAGGCTCCGCAAAATAAAAGAGGGACGGAAATCTTCCGCCCCTCTTTTTTTGTTATGCCGCAGATCCTTAGAATCCGAAGTAATTCTTTGCGTTGTTGTAAGAGATGTCTGACACCATCTTGTGGATGAACGGCATCTCGCTGCGGGGCAGTTTGCCGTCTTCGATATCCTTGCCGAGCACGTCGCAGAGAATGCGGCGGAAGTAGTCGTGGCGGGGATATGACAGGAAACTGCGGGAGTCGGTGAGCATACCTACGAACCTGCTGAGCAGGCCGAGGGCTGACAGCGCGTTGAGCTGCTTGCGCATACCGTCTTCCTGATCGAGGAACCACCAGCCGCTTCCGAACTGCATCTTGCCGGGAACCGTGCCGTCGTTGAAGGTGTAAGCCATCACTGTGAGCACCTCGTTGTCCTTCGGGTTGAGGCAGTAGAGGATGGTCTTGGCAAGAGCATCGTTCTTGGCGAGACGGTCCAGGAACTTGTGGCCGGCCTCTGCCATCGGCAGGTCGTTGATAGCATCGAAACCGGTGTCGGGACCGAGCTTCTTGAACATCTTGGTGTTGTTGTTGCGGATCGGACCGACGTGGAACTGCTGGGTCCAGCCGCTGCGGGCATCCATCACGCCGAAGTCGAACAGCAAAGCGCTCTGGAACTTGTCGAACTCCTTCGCAGTCGGCTTCTTGCCGGCGAGGGCGTTCTTGAAGATACGGTTGATTTCAGTCGCAGTATAGTCGGCAGCGTGGAAGGTGTCCATTCCGTGGTCACTCAGCCGGCAGCCCATCTTCTCGAAGAAATCGTGGCGTTTCTGAAGAGCCTCGAGCAGGTCGCGGTAACTCTTGATTTCCATACCTGCAGCTTTCTCGAGCTTGCCGATATACTCCTTGTAAGCCTTGGGATTGTCAACACCGAGAGCCTTGTCGGGCCTCCAGGCGGGAAGAACCTTGACTCCGAAGGGATGCTCGGCAATCTGCTTGTGGTATCTGAGGTCGTCTACAGGGTCGTCAGTGGTGCAGACGGTCTCGACATTGCAGCCAGTCATCAGTTTCTGGGCGCGGAAGTCCTCGGTGGCAAGCTTCGCGTTGCACTCTTCGTAGATTTCGCGGGCAGTCGAAGGATTGAGGACCTTGTCGATGCCGAAGATGTGTGAAAGCTCAAGGTGAGACCAGTGATAAAGCGGGTTGCGCATTGCGTACTGCAGGGTTTCGGCCCATTTCTCGAATTTCTCCCAGTCGGATTTGCCGCCGGTGATGTATTCTTCAGGAACGCCGTTGCCTCGCATCGCACGCCACTTGTAGTGGTCGCCGCCAAGCCATACCTCAGTCATATTCTTGAACTGGGTGTTCTCGGCGATCATCTGGGGAACCAGGTGGCAGTGGTAGTCGATGATGGGCATCTTCTCGGCGCTCTCGTGATACAACTCGCGGGCAGCATCCGTTGTCAGCATAAAGTCTTTTGTGATGAACGGGGTCATTGTATTCGTATTTTTAGATTATTATTGATCGATTCTCACAAATTTATTCAAATTCTGAATATCAGGCAAGACAGAAATCGAGTTCTTGGGTCAGTTTCTCGCGGTCGAGATGCTGTCCGATAAACACGAGTTTTATCATCCTGTCCCCACATTCGTCATCCCAGTCCATTGCCAGGGTAGGGTCTTCCATCATCAGGTCTTCGAGTTCGTCAGCCGGAGCTGTGGCATACCATTGTCCGATCTCCTTGAGCTGTTTCTGCTTTCCGCTCTGCTCGAAGAGGTACGACATATCGTTGTTGTCGGTGAACCAGCAGATGCCTTTCGCGCGGATGATGTTGGACGGCCAGTGCTTTATCACGAAGCGGTCGAACTTGTTGACGTCGAACGGGCGGCGGCGGTAGTACACGAAGGTGCCGATGCCGTATTCCTCCTCTTCTTCACTTTCCTCTTCATCCTCGACCGGCTTGCCCATCTCCTTTATCCAGGCTGCCGAAAGGCTGGCCTTGTCGAAGTTGAAGCTGTGGGTGTCGAGTATCTCCTGCAGGGGTACGTCTGCGAACGTGCAGTCTACCACCTTGGCGCTGGGCTGGATGGCGCGTACCACGGCCTTGATCTGCTTCAGCTCCTCTTCGGACACCTGGTCCACCTTGTTGAGCAGTATGATGTCGCAGAACTCGATCTGCTGGATTATCAGGTTCTCGATGTCCTCGTCGTCGATGTTGTCTCGGGTGAGGTCCTTCGCGCAGGCGAATTCATCCCTGAGCCGCAGGGCATCTACAACTGACACTATGCAGTCCAGGCGCGGGATTCCGCGTTTTGTGTACTCCGGCGGCATACCGGGTATCGAGCAGATGGTCTGCGCGATGGGAACCGGCTCGCAGATGCCGCTGGCCTCGATGACGATGTAGTCGAAACTGCCTGTCTTGATAAGGTCGCAAAGCTGGTTGACAAGGTCCATCTTGAGAGTGCAGCAGATGCATCCGTTCTGCAGGGCTACCAGGCTGTCGTCCTGCTGCTTTACCACGCCGCCCTGCTGTATCAGGCTGGCATCGATGTTCACCTCGCCGATGTCATTCACGATTACGGCGAAGCGTATGCCCTGCCTGTTCGACAGGATTCTGTTTACGAGGGTGGTCTTTCCGCTGCCCAGATATCCGGTGAGCAGCAATACCGGAGTTTCTTTCTGATTCATCTTTGCATTCGTTTTCTTTCTTGGCAAAAATACAAATCAAATACGGATATTATCCGTTTAATACTTGTATTCGGAGAGATTTTTTATTCCCGGCCAAGAGCCCATATAGTTGGCCACTTTGCCCCTCAGGTAGATCTTCTTGTATTTGAGCTGGGGGTTGTCCACGAGGTTCAGTTCCGCGCGCATCGCAGATTTGCTGAGCTCGACCGCCATACATTCCGACCTCTTCGAAGCTGTGGGCGACGATGCGATTGCGAAATGAGTGGTCGAAGCGATGTCGCCGGTGAAGAAGTTCACGTTGTCGGCAGTGCAGTCGCCGCCTACGATATATCCCCATACCCACACTGTGTCGCCTAAATGGCGCGCTGCCGAATCCACGCAGAAAGCTGTTTTCATCGTCAGTCCGTCCTCCTCGAAGAATGTTCCGTCGGTGATGATGTCTTCGGTCTCGTAGGTCGCCTGGGTGTCGACAGTCACCGAGAATGCCGACTCGCCGGAATTTGACGATGCGTCAAGATTGATGGTCAGGTTGACGCCGGAGCGGAGAGTCCTTTTAAAGATAGGTTTTGTCTCCGTGTCCGTGACGATGTCGAAGCGGGCTTCTCCCGGCGGGAAGAATGCGAACCGGTCTTCCCCGACCGGATACAGCAGGCTTTTGTCGCCCTGCACGATGTTCACGGGGCTGGTGCCGAACAGCTCGCGGTAATGACTTCCATAAACCAGCCTGACTCCGCTGTTGATCTGGGAACATTCGAGAAGCACCTTGGTGACTTCGTCGGCGACTATGTCAACCTGGGTCTCGGTGCCCCACTGGGGAGATTCGAAGGCAGGCACGGAATAGTCGGCTGAAACCAGAGCCAGAGAGTACGTGCCTTCCGGCAGCAGTATGGAGTCAGGCCTTTCTCCGTACAGACCTTTGTAGTAGACTTTCCCGAGCAGGTCGGTGACGGACAGCACGAATGAGTTGGTGTCCGGAGGCACTGTAGACTTTATGGACGGGACGTCGATATCGAAGCTGGCGATTCCCAGCACCAGACCGCCTTTGCGCGGCTGTTGGTTTCCATTTTCCGGCAGCACGTTGCAAGCCGTGGCAATCATCGCGGCTGCGATGAAGATTGCAGCAATTCTTTTCATTTCTTTTTCCTCCATTTGTTTTGTTACGGGACGCAATGTAGGCCACGAAAAGTTCTCTATCCGTTTTTAAGCATTTATATCCGTTTAATTTCGACTATGGGCCAGTTGAAAAATATTATTTGGAGATTACAAAGGGATTACATACTTTTGCAGTCCCCAAAAGGGTCTTGACTCGTTAGCTCAGTTGGTAGAGCACAGCACTTTTAATGCTGGGGTCTTGGGTTCGAGCCCCAAACGGGTCACGAATATAAAACGCAAATGGCTGATATATAGCAGTTTGCGTTTTGTTTTTCTGCATTTTGCACCACATTTGCACCACTGCCCCACATACCTGGAGTGTTTCGTGCCGTTTTCGTAGATTTTCAACAGATTGACACTGGGTTGACAAAAACACAAACGTAAATCTATCTAACGCGCTGATATTGTGTCAGATAGTGCTGAGGTTATGTGCCCCGGGTAGGGGCGGAACCTCAACCAGCATTTTTGTCACCCTCGAGATAAGAAAACCGCCGGACTCCTCAAATTTTACTTTGGTGGTATAAGGATCCCGGCGGCTGCGATTAACTACTGGAGATGGAGCAACCAGCGACACAAAGTTATAATATCTTTTCTAAAACCCACGGTTCTGTAAAGGAACAATCGGGAAACTATGGGCCGGCTTAATGGGTGGTACCTTTACTTGATATTGTTTTGATGGATCTTGCAAGTTTTTCAAAAGGGTCTACCATTGGCGTGCCGGGGGTAGACCCGCTATGCAGGAGCCTCCGGTTCATTTTTATATGCCTTCAAAAAATATCGAATCCTGCAGGCGTTATCCATCCTGATCGGCCGGCCCTTGCGGGCAGCATAGACTGTGTCCCACTTCAGCCTGGTGCCCTTGGCTATCTCGGACAGGGAGAGACCGCTGGAGGCTATCGACCTGGCCAGCTTCTTGAGCTGGCGCTGAAGATCTTCCATGTATTCCCTTTCCGATATGTGCCTCATATTCGCTCTTTGAATGTTAAAACCTCAACCAGGGAGGCGTTTTTGATTCTTGCGTAATATTTTATTGATTTGCCCATATCGTTAAAATTTGGCCCGATCCTGCGCCAAACAGAGGGCATTTACAATATCTCCGCCGTTGAGGTGTCGTTGCCGGCAAATATAACGGCCGTCTCAATAGAAGCTTCTCCATGCTGAGCTATCAGAAAAACGAAGCGATAAAATTCTCTCTCGCGCGCGTATGAGCATCCGCAAAATCCGCATTTTGCCTCATGAGGTGATCGCGCGCGCGTTAAGGCATCCACAAAATCAACATTTTGCCTCATGAGGTGATCGCGCGCGCGCGTTAGGGCATTCGCAAAATTCGCATTTTGTGACCGGGGCTTATTCAACGTCAAATAGTGCGACGTTCTCGAGTGCGGCTTCACCTGTAAGCTCTAAAGCCCTCTTGCCGTCATAGCAGTACACAAAGGGATAGCCGGTGTGAGTGTCCTTCGGAAACTGAAAGACATACACCTGCACTCCATCCCTCTCGCCGAGAAATTCGAAGTTTGAGCCGAACTCTTTCACAAGGCTGCCGGCCTCTTTGATAACTGCTTCAGGAACGTTCATGTTGCAATAATACTCAAAAATATCCACTCTCTGATAGATTATCTGCTCCTAAATGAAGAGCCTCGAAACTCAATTGTTTCGCAAACTTCATTGAGCCTGTCTGCGATTCTGGGGCCATAGGAACGAGAAATATCTTCAGGATTAAGATTTGATGTGAAGACTGTCATAAGCAGGCCATCATATCGATCTGAAATCAAATCAATGAGCGGCGATCTTGGAGTTCCATAATAGTTTGTCCTGGGGGGTTCAGTGCCAAAATCATCCACAAAAAGAAATGAAGAGTGTTTTGCAGCTGCCAAATCATCCTCGGACATATTAGCAAGGTCACGCGCCGTGTACCAGTGCGGTTTTTTTAACCGGACACAGAGTGCGAAAATATCGGAATTCCTCTTGTCTTCCTGATTTGTAGTGTTTCTGCTCCCCTCATTCGCCTCAAGCGAGCGCGCAGCTTCACCAAGCTTTTCTATAGCCATTCGCATTGATCTGGCCAAGATCGTCTTACCGGTGCCTATTGTGCCATACAGCATAAGCATTGGTTTTTGCTGGCTGCTTGTTAACCATTTGGCCACCTTATTGATGTTTCCTTCTACTTCATGCGTTTTGATATATTTGCAATGTCGAGAGCGAACGCATTTCTCATAATAATTTGCCAGAAGCTGTTCCAGTTGACTCTGTTGTATTGGGAGAATAGAGCGTCTACTTGAACTTGCCGAGTCCACACATTTGCCTGCT
This sequence comes from uncultured Bacteroidales bacterium, assembly GCA_947169015.1. Taxonomy (GTDB): domain Bacteria; phylum Bacteroidota; class Bacteroidia; order Bacteroidales; family UBA932; genus Equibacterium. The sequence continues at coordinate 267,711 of CAMVOD010000001.1, forward strand.
GCCTCCAAAATTGAATCGCACGTCAGGGCACACTTGGTTGTTGTCATTGTGATATTGGTTGTTGTCATTGTGCCGCCATGTTCGCACTGCCGCCCTCCAATCTTTCATCGGTTTGTTTTTGCCAACCTTCCATCCTACGCTCTCATAGTAGTCCATGAAACGGACGGCATCTATTTGAATATTCTCGGCTCTGCAGTACTCCTCTACTTGCTCCAATGATGGTTTAACGAATCTGGTATTGTTTGAGTGTGCTGCAGTGGCGCTGCCATCTGCAGCTATAATATCATTTACATTATCATTATCATTTACATTTACATTAGGTTGTTTTTGGTTGTTTTTTGGTTGTTTTTGGTTGTTTTTCTGTGCATTCCGGTTTCCTTTTGGGGCGCCTCCAAGCTTGCCATTAAGGCGTCTTTTGATATTTGCGTCAAGCTGCGGAACAATGAGTTTCCAGATAGAAACCAGGTGCACGTCTGCGAATACTGGCTGCTCCTGTCGTAAGCCATAAGCAAAGATTGCATCGTAAATAGCCAGCCTCTCCTCTTCCGGCAGGCCATTTTGCTCAAAGGAGCCATATACTACAAACGACTCCCAGCGGTTATTGTTGTTCATTGCGTGCCTCCTTTGCTTAAGCTAGTACTTACTCGTGTCTTTTGCCAGAGTGCAGTCAGCTCTGCGTCGTCGAAATCAGGCTCCTCTCCTCCAAACGCATAAGCAAACACGGCATCATAGAACCTCAACCTTTTTGCCCTTTCCAGTCCCATTATGGCTGAAGCTGACGCAACGGCCACCCGCGCTTTTGGCTGATCCCGGCCACATATCTGCTGCCTAATCATAGCCTGCGTCCTCCAGCTATCATTTGGCTGATATCCGCCTCTTTATAGAGATACTCGCGGCCCACCCTGACACCTTTAAGGCGGCCAGTCTTGCGCCATCGCCATAGGGTGGATGGATCTATGCCGAGCCTGCGGCACACTTCGCTAGATGTTATCATCAGGCTACAGCGTTCCTCTTCGCGCCTGGCTGATTCTTCTTTGATAATCTTCCGGACGATACTCTCCAAATCGGAAGCTCTCAACATATATACTTGAGTTGGATCGCCCGTCACTTCCGGAGTTGACAAATTGCTCATTGTACTATGTCGACAGGGGATAACTGCCTACCATCTCAGCCCCCTGCTCATTTTTGCTACCTGATGCGTACCGGATACGCTGGTAGTACGTTCCAATATGCCGAAACCAAATAGCAGGAGCAAAATTGCAAAATGGATGAAAGGTGAATCAAGGCAAAAAAGGGCGAATCGCCATAATTCGCCCTTTTTTATTCCTCATTTGCATTTCAAATGCGTGGTGTCTATGACCCATCCAAGGCGTTGAGGTATCGTCTAATCCTTTTTGAGGATTTACTAGGATTTCCGGAATAGTACGGCTTGGTATCTTGAGACCAATCGCCTTCTTGTTCATGCACCAGCTTTGTAAACGTTTTGCTATTAATCGACGGTGCGAAGTGCTTAGCAAACCAGGCATACGGGCAGCCGGTTTTTATAATACCGTCACTGCTGGATTGGGTTATAGCTATATAGAGAGAAGCGAACTCTGCAGCCCCTGATATCTTCTCTACCTCAACAACACTCTTGATCCTGGAGACCATCTCCGGGCTAAAATAATCGTCCATCCCCGGTGTTGTTGAGGTGGTTTTGACGGGTTCCGACGAAGCTGCAGACACCTGATTATCGCAAATGATCCGACACTCAGATATTAAATCGGCGAAATCTCTGCAGTCGAAATATCTCTGGCTCCAACACCATCTCTCCCACTCACCATGGCACGAACTCATGGCAAGGATATCAGCATAACGTGTCGCACTCGAACTGGCCGCATCAGCATCATGCAGCCACCGGATCATTCTGTCATCCAGCCGGACAGTCTCGCCCATCTTGAGCAAGACCCTAAGTGGTTCAGTAGCCGCGCTGCTGGAGATGAGTTTACATACATCGTCGCACATAGTACCGTACTCACTTATGGCACCGGCGGCCGGCAAATGGTCAAGCTGGCCATCGCAGTACAATAGGACTGAGGCGGCCGCCCCATCAAGGCCACCCGGGAGCCTGTCTGGCTCGGTGATGTTTTTGAGGCCTTCCAGAATACGCTGCTCCGTGACGCTGGGAACTCTTACTGATTGCTCCATGATTTGTTGACTCGCTAGATTTCAATGGCAGCTTTGCCGGTCGGCTTCGACTTGGCCAGGCTGTCTATTATCCGATCTCCCAGCAAATCCCTGGTTGCATCCTGCAGCGCTATATATTGTGGCAGTATTTTCTCATTCATCACTGAATCAACATCTGCAAATGCCGCATCAGTGGCGGCATAGATAGCATCGTAAGCCTCATTGATGCGCCTTAAGGCCTCGAGATATAAGATAGTTTCCTTCGAGAAAGTATACTCCCGATTTCTGCGGGTTGAGGTAGAATGGTTTGTCTTGCTCATGGTGGTTGTATTTAGTTATTCGTTAATCACTTTGAGTGTTTTGCTTACCCTATAAGGATCCTGCCCAAAGGCAGCGCACAGGAGGTTGAATCGGTCGGCCAACTCCAGCTTTGTATATCTGTTTACGGCGTCGCTGCCTTCTCGGTGGAGTCCAGCTGCGTACATATTGACTTGAACCTTATTCAGCATATCGATGTGAGTCTTGCGGCATATCTTTGAACTGGCCACTTCCCACAGCGCCTTATATTCATTTTGCTTGGTTTCTTCGTTGTAGATGTTCACGCGCCTGTCAATATTGCAAGACCTCAACAGCTCCTTGATTTTGGCGTTATATCCACTCTTACCAGAGACGTAGGCCAGCAATGGAAATGAACAGTGGCAGTTAATCATGATATCAAAAGCAAAACGCATTATCGGAGTCTCAACCTCCTTATGATCTGGAGAAATATCTCTTGTCTTGATAGGCAAATAGTGCACATACGGTATCCCCTCTTTCGACGCTGCGAGATTGGCCATGGTGAGGGCCTTAAAGTCACTGATGCGGAAACCCAGAGCACATTGCACCAGGAAAGCATCTTTAGCGGCCTGCATGCCTTCAGGAACAGCAGCTGCCAGTACAGTCAAAAATTCTTCCTTGTAAAGGTAAACCGGGTCGCTGTAAACTTCTCGAGTTGCCAGATGTGCCCTCTCATTGCCCAGCCGCCGGAATGGAGAGCGCGATATCTCCTCCTTATTTTCCAGGTCAAGAAAGAAGGCATGAAGGATCTTCATATAAGTGGCCACCGTGTTGACGCTAAGGCGCCTGGTTGGGATGTTGCGATCAAGCAGGCCTACATATAGGCCGGCCCATCTGGAGGTATACAGATATTCGTCAAATATGAATTGGCGGAAATTCATCAGCATATCATCGTCAAAACGTGCTGGTATGATATCTCTTCTGCCATTGATAGTGAGGAATCGATCCATTTTACCGAGTACCGAGTTATATTTCTTCTCCCTGACTGAGCCAAACAAACCGTCGCGCCTTGCTTCGTCGATGTAGCGATTGAATCTCTGCAATAGAGTCTCTCTTCGCGAGGTACCATCGGCGTTGCCGGGGTTGAGTTGCTGGTGAACTACTGACTCGAAAAGGTCGCCGCTGATTTTTTCTCTCGGTATGCCATCTGCCAAGATTTTTCTGTAAGCCCTCCGCATCGCTGCTATCTCTGCAGCGATATCGTCGAACAGGTCAGCGTCCACATTGGTAACTTTGGGCTTGAGGGTTCCGTCCGGATTGAACTTGGCCAGCATGGCCGGCGTGGTGACAATGTCGCTCTTGTGATATAGATCGACGTCGCGGCCATCGCGCAACCGGAAACGCACCCGCATTGTCTCGTTTGCCGCCTTCGTTGTGCGGGCAAATATGATAATACGCTCCATGATATTGAGTTGTTAATCGCACTACAAATATAAGCTATTTGCACCACATTTGCACCACCAAAGTGCAATTTTTTGCAATCTATTTGCAATTAACCTCAACGCTATACCCTTACTAATAGCGTCTTATAGATTTTATGACCACGGAAACTTATCAACACACAGTGCACTTTGGGAGTCCCAAACGGGTCACGAAAAAAACCGCAACATCAGTTGCGGTTTTTTTTGTGACCCTGGGTCGCCTTTGTCTGACCCCTCCTTTAATGGTTCCCTCAGGGAACCAATTGTGTCCGTGTTGTTTGAGCTTTTCTCGTGTATTCGGTTCGCCTCCTCCTTTATCTGACCCCTCCTTTAATGGCACTATTACCGCATTATTTGTTAACTTTGGGGTGATATGAAAAAGATGGTGATACTGCTGGCGGTTCTGATGCTTTGTTCTGTGGGTGCGCGTGGACAGAATCCGGTGCTGCTGCATTCGCATAACGACTACGAGCGCGTGGCGCCGTTCTGGGCGGCTTACAGCGAGCGCTTCGACTCCGTGGAGGCAGACGTCTATTGCATCGACGGCACTCTCTTCGTCAGCCACGACCGCAAGGACATCAAGCCGGAACGCACCTTCGAGGCTCTCTATCTCCAGCCGCTGCTGCAGGTGTTCAGGCAGAACGGCGGCAGGGCCTGGGCGGACAGCGAGCAGACGCTCCAGCTGCTGGTCGACATCAAGGAGACGACCGAGCCGACCCTGGGCACGCTGGTGAAACTTCTCTTGGCACACCGCGACGTCTTCGACCCTGCGGTGAATCCCTACGCAGTGAGGGTGGTGATGACCGGCAATGTGCCTGCTCCCGCTGATTTCGGCAAATATCCTGATTTCATCTTCTTCGACGGCAACCTGGAACTGGAATACACCCCGTCGCAGCTGCAGCGCATCGCACTGTTCAGCGCTCCTTTCTATAAATATACACTGTGGAGAGGCCGTGGCCGTGGCAGCAAAGCCGGATGGGAGAAGGTAATGGATGCAGTTGGCAGGGCCCATTCACAGGGAAAACCGCTCCGCTTCTGGGGTGCTCCCGAGAGCGAAACGGTTTACCACGTGTTCTATTCGCTGGGCATCGACTATATGAACTCCGACCGCCCTGACGAGTGCGCGCTGTTCTACCGTTCCAACAGCGCTCTTTTCGAAGAATAATCAGAATTGTTTCTGGATGCCGATGAATGTGATGGCGCCGGTGCTGACCTCGCTGATGGCGTAGATGTACGGGCGGTCGACCTTGAACTCGATGGGCTCATCTCTCGGAATTGCGGTGGCAAGGTCCATTCCCACGTATGAGACAGCAGCTGCTTCGGTGCCTTCCTCATTCACTTTCACCTTTGCCTTGTGGATTATCTGGCTGATGTAAAGGGCGACGTTGCTGATGCCGGAGAAGTCGGCGCTGCGTTCGAAAGCTTTCTTCAAGCCCATTTCCTTGAGGGTCTGTATGCAAAGGTCTGAAGATGAGTATTCGGTCTCGAACTTGGGAAGAGAGAGGACGACCTCACGTTCGTAGCCACCGTGGAGATATTCTTTCCAGCTGTCCACATCGAGGTCTTCAAAAACGGCGTCGACGTCGACACCTTCCTTCGGGAGGATGACTGTCATCCGGTACGCACGGTTGCCGTAAGGCAGGGTGAGCGCCCAGGCATCTTCGTCCAGAACTACGAACATATCGTCAGTGCGTCTCATCATAGTGACATCGCTGGTCGAGCCGTCGTGATTGTTGAATTTTTCTTTACGGCTGTATTTCTCATAGAACTTGTCACTCCATTCGCCTTTGAAATAGAGGGCGTTGATGAGCGCTACCATCTGTTCTTCGGAAACCTGGTCGACAATATGGTCGATCATCCCGTGGGTCTTCTTCGAGCACCAGTCGTTCATTGCGATCGCCGCGTCAAAACCGTCATTGACCAGTGTCTTGCACTCCGCGTAGTAGTTTTTCTGCAGTTTGGCTGCGTAATCATCTTTGACGACGATCACCTCCTTTGACCAGAAAGAGTTGGCAATTTCCATCACGGTTTTCTTGTCTACACTCTGAAGGGCAGGGATGAGTGTCCTATAAAAACCTGCAATATCCTCCTCGCTGAATCCCGACAGCCTGAGGGCCTTGAGCATCTCGGTTTTGGTATCGCCGACAGCGCCTTCGGCTGTCATTGCAAGGACAGTCTGAAGGCTGAAAGGCGATGCGAACATATTGGCGTCCTTGTCCTCCTTTCCGGCCAGAAGCTTCATAAAATCGAAGGTGAATTCATTCGCCGTGCGGCAAAGATCTTTCTGTGTCTCTGTCAGTTCGATATCCTTGCGGACATTGTCGTCCTTCTGCGGCTCGGCTTTTTTGTTGCAGTTGTTGAAAAGCATAATTGCGGCTATTAGTGTGACGGTAAACATTTTCATTTTTTTTGCATTGTGTTGTCAGAATTGTTTCTGGATGCCCATAAAGACGATGGTGCCGGTGCTGACTTCGCTTATGGCGTAGATGAAAGGCCTGTCGACCTTGAAGTAGACGTGTTCCAGCGGCACGGCAGCGCTGCCAAGCCTCATTCCGACGTATGAGACAGCTGCGGCTTCGGTGCCTTCTTCATTGACTTTTACCTTGGCCTTGTGGATCACCTGGTCGATGAAGACGCTGACGTCGCTGATGCCGCTGAAGTCGGCGCCCCTGGTGAAGGCCTTTTCCATCCCCATATCTTTCAGCGTCTCGATGCAGTTGGCAGATGCTGAATATTCACTTTCGAATTTGGGGAACGAGACTGTCACCGGATGCCTTTCGCCGTAGTTGCGGTAGCGCCTCCAGCTCTCAGCGTCAAGGCCGGCGACCACATCGTCGACATTCACACCTTCGTTGGGAAGGATGACGGTCATCTGGAAGGCCTCGTTGCCGTAAGGAAGGTTGATGGCCGCAGCCTGTTTGCCGCGGTAGACATTCATCGATGTCTCCTTCTTCATAAGAGTGACCTTCTTGGTCGACCCGTCGTAATTGTGGAAGTCGTCGTCGTAGTTGTAATCCTTATTGAACGGTGAGCTCCATTCGCCTTTGAAATAGAGGGCGTTGATCAGCGCAACCATCTGGTCGTCCGGAATCTGGTCGACTATCATATTGATCATACCGTGGGTCTTGCGGCCGCACCAGGAGTTCACTGCCCCTGCCGCTGCTATCCCGTTGTCAGCCAGAGTTTCGCACTCGGCGTAGTAGTCAGCCTTCAGCATTGCGACGTAGTCCTTCTTGATCGGGATAGCCTTCTTTGACCAGAAGGAATTGGCGATTTCCATCACCGTAGTCTTGTCAGCCCCCTGAAGAGCAGGGATAATCGTCTTGAAGTAGCCGGTGGCATCCTCCTCGCTGAATTCTGACAGCTTAAGCGCGCGGCGCATCTCGTCCTTAGTGTCTCCTGCAGCCCCTTCAGCCGTCATCGAGAGCACAGTCCGCAGGCTGAACGGCGATGCGAAGATATTGGCATCATCCTTCTCTTTTCCGGCCAGGATCTTCATAAAGTCAAAAGTGAAATCGTTCGACGAGCGGCTGAGCCCTCGCTGAGCCTCAGTCAATTCGATGCTCTTGCGTACGTTATCATCCTTCTGCAGCTCGTTGCCGTTGCCGCAGACTGTGGGGTTTGTCATCAACATAGCAGCTAAAAGTATAACCGTAAACATTGTCTGAATCATTAAAGAGGTTTGGCCGATTGTACGGCGATAATCGTGCCAGCCTGATCTTTACCGTAAAGTTAATAAAAAGTCAGGCAACAGCCGCCGCCCGCAGCCGCAGTAAGCGCGATGAGTGATGTGAAGCTGCGTGATGCGCAAGCGGCTGAATGATACTGGTTTAAGCAAACATCTCCCCTTCGTAATCAAGGGAAGGTGTTTACGTACCATTCTGGAAACAAGCACATTGCAAATCACGGCAAAAAACTGATAAAATATATGAGATAAATTGATATCAAATATTATTATTTCACGAGGCAAATCTTCAGCGCATAACACAAACAATTGCTTCGAATCACTATCTTTGGCCCTATGAATTCCAAACTGACGGGGCATCTGGCGTGCGCGGTGGCGTATACGATATTCGGGCTGAACATTGTGTTCTGCAAGGATATTGCGAATGCGGAGTCTGTGTCGCCGGAGGCGCTCTTCGGGGCGAGGATGATTCTGGCAGCGGGTATTTTCTGGCTGATGTCGCTCTTTGCAAAGCCCGAGAAGGTGCCTTTCAAGGATGTTTGCCTGATGGCGCTGGCCGGCATCATCGGGCTGGCGCTGCCGCAGTATACTTTTCTGAAGGGCATTACGATGGCTTCGTCCATCGACTGCTCGATTATCGGCTCGCTGACTCCGATGTGGGCGATGTTGTTCGCGGCTGTGTTTCTCGGGGAGCCGATCACCGGCAAGAAGGTGCTGGGTGTGGTGACTTCGCTGGCGGGTGCGCTGCTGCTGATCTTCACCTCGCTGCATTTCAAGGGCGGGTTGCAGAGTTCGACTCCGGCCGGAATTGCGCTGCTGGTGGCCAACTGCTTCACCTTTGGTGCATATCTTGGCATTTTCAGGCCTCTCACGCAGAAATACGGCATAGTGACGCTGATGAAGTGGATGTTCTTCTTCGCGATGGTGGTCTCAATCCCGCTTAGCATAAAGCCGATCCTGTCGGTGGATTATTCAGCCGTCACGCCGAAGGTATGGCTGGAGATTGCATACCTCATCGTGCTGGCGACCTTCGTGGCCTATTTCTTGATACCTGCGGGACAGCGCAGGCTCAGGCCGACCATCGTCAGTATGTATACCTATCTTCAGCCCATCATCGCAGTGGTGGTGAGCATCATAGCCGGGATGGACACTCTCAGCTGGCAGAAGGTGCTGGCCATCGTGCTGGTGTTCGCCGGAGTCTGGATTGTGAACAAATCAAGGGCGGCTTCGCCTGCTGAATAGTACTATGGACGTATTCTGTGTTTTTGCATTGATCCTGGGTCTTGTGGGAATCGTAGGCAGCATCATTCCCGCCCTTCCGGGCCCTCCGCTCAGCTGGGTCGGCCTTCTTCTTGTGTATTTCTCAGGCCAAAGGGGAGTGGCAGATCCGATGACACTGCGTTTTCTGATGATCTGGCTGGCCGTGACAGTGATAGTGACGATATTCGACTACTTCGTGCCGGCGTGGTTCACCAAGGTGACTGGCGGGCACAAGGCAGCCAGCGTGGGAGCGATGATAGGCCTTTTCATCGGTATGTTCTCGCCCTTCGGCATCATCCTGGGTTCTCTGGCAGGAGCCTTCCTGGGTGAATTCCTCTTCGAGAAAAGAGGCGTGTGGGATTCCTTCAAGGCAAGCCTGGGCGCATTCCTCGGCTTTATGTCCGGCACCGGTGCCAAGCTCATAGTAAGCGGTATCCTGTTTTACGACATCATCAAGTACGTCTTCTGATCAGCTGTAAGTGCAGACTGCCTTGCGGCGACCTCCGTTCGCCTTCGGCTCACTTCGCCCCTCCCATTGTTACTGGGGCGCTGCCCCAAACCCCGCCGCTCCGACCTGCTATTTCACCCTCCTGCCCGCACGGTCTACGCTAGCGCCTGCAGGCGCCTTTCTTCCTGCTTCGCAGAACTCGTATCCAACGGGCCCCTCCCTCTTCACTACCGAGGGCGGTAGTGTCGCAGCAAGGCAGTCTGCGCTTACAGCTGATACCTGTTTCTTCCGTCTGTATGTGTGCGAGCACTCCTTCTTGGCGACGAAATGAACGTGATGCGCATTTCTTCATATTGTCGCCGGAAAACGGATAATGACCACAGTATGAACCACACGGCTTTACATCCATATTGTGGTGCGGAAATGGGAAATCTATTCCCGTGACAGCATCCTGTCGATGCCTACCATCAGGCCGTCGAGCTCGGCGATGCCGCGAAGGCGTCCGTTGAGCGGGTAGCCGATGTTGTATTTGTCGGCGTCGAGGTCATTGAGGATGCGGATGCCGTGGTCTGGACGCACCGGCATACGGAAGTCCTTGCGGCCTTCGGCAAGACGGCGGCGCTGCTCGCGCATAAATACCTCGACGATAGCCGGCATATCAAGGTCTCCGTAGAGGTGACCCGACTCATAGAAACTGCGGCTGTGACCTATGTAACGGGTGTTGCGCAGGTGCAGGAAGTGGATGCGGTCGGCAAAGCGTTCAGCCATCGCCACCATATCGTTGTCCTGGCGGCCCGAAAGCGAACCGGTGCAGAAAGTAATGCCGTTGCGGGTCGAAGGATTGGCCTTGGCGAGCCACTCCATATCGTCGGCACATCCCATAATGCGGGGCATTCCGAGGATGGGGTAGGGCGGATCGTCGGGATGGATGGCCAGATTGACGCCGTATTTTTCGCAGACAGGGATCAGTGCGTCGATGAAATACTTGAGGTTGGCGCGGTACTGCTCCTTGTCGATGTCCTTGTAGCGGGAGATGTAATAAAGGAATATTTCCTTATAGTCGCTGGCTGAACTGTCGACGGCGCCGTTGATGAAACCCTGCGTCGCAACAATAATGTTGTAGCAGAGCGTTTCGGCCTGCTCGGGAGTCATAGCCTTGAAGACTTCCTGAGCTTCGGAGAGATCTTTCTCGCTGTAATCATTTTCGGCTCCGGGCCTCTTGAGGATGAAAACGTCAAAAGCGACGAATGTGGGGTAGTCGAAGCAAAGTCCGATGCCGCCGCCGACGTACGGGTAGTTCAGGATGGTCCTGCACCAGTCCAGCACCGGCATAAAATTGTAGCAGACAGTGTCGATGCCGCATTGCCCGAGGTTGCGAATGGTCTTGCGGTAGTTGTCGATATGCTCGTCGCGTCTGCTGCTTCCGGTTTTGATGTCTTCAGACACAGGCACGCTCTCGACAACGGCCCAGCGCATACCCTTGGATTCAATCTGAAGTTTACGCCTCAAAATGGCATCTTTGGGCCAGACAACGCCGGTCGGAAGATGGTGGAGAGCGGTGACAACACCTTCGATGCCCATCTGGACGAGATTGTCCAATGTTACGGCGTCGTTTTCGCCGAACCAACGCCAGGCTTTTTCAAGTTTTACCATAATATTCTATCTAAGTTCCTTTACGATGGCCAGAGCCTCGCGGACTTTCCTCTCAATGAAAGCGAAATCACCGTTGGCGATGACATCCTTAGGAGTAAGCTTCGAGCCGAGACCTACGCAGGCTACACCAGCCTTGAACCAGGCTTCGAGGCTTTCCCTCTCGGGAGTCACGCCGCCCGAAGGCATAAGCTCAGTCCAGGGGCAGGGACCCTTGACGGCCTTGACGAAGCTCGGACCGCCGACTTCAGCACCGGGGAATATCTTGACTATCTCGCAGCCGAGTTCCTCCGCCATATTGATTTCGCTCAGCGTGCCGCAACCAGGAATCCAGGCCACCTTGCGGCGGTTGCAAATCTTGGCCATATCAGGATTGAGGCTGGGCGATACGATGAAGCTGCTTCCGAGCTGGATGTAGAGAGCTGCGGTTGCGGGGTCGCAGACAGAACCCGTACCCATTATCATCTCGGGGCATTCCTTCGCGCACCATTTGTTCACTTGCTCGAAAACCTCGTGGGCGAAGTCGCCGCGGTTGGTGAATTCAAACACGCGTGCGCCGCCGTCATAGCAAGCCTTAACGACCTTCTTGACGATTTCGGCCTCTGAATTGTAATAGAGGGGAACGATACCTGTGCTTACGAAGGTATTGAGAACGTGAAGCCTTTTGAATCTGCTCATAATCGTATTGTTTTAGGTTATCTGGCAACACGCCCTGAGGCATCGCCGCCCATAAGTTTTTCCACTTCTTCCACGCTGACGCGGTTGTAGTCGCCGTAGATCGTATGTTTCAGACAAGATGCAGCCACTGCGAAATCGAGGGCCTTCTGGTCACTGTCGTAGTTCAGCAGGCCGTAGATCAGGCCGCCCATAAACGAATCACCGCCGCCGACGCGGTCGACGATGTGGGTGATGCGGTATTCGCGGGATTTGAACAGGGTGGCTCCATCGTAGAGGACGCCAGCCCAGCTGTTGTCGTTGGCATTGATTGACCCGCGCAGGGTAGTGATCACTTTCTTGCAGCGGGGGAAGCGTGCCATTATCTGTTTTGAAACAGAAAGATAGGCCTCAGCCTCAACCTTGCCGGCAGCGACGTCGACTCCTTCCGGAGTGATACCGAGAGCCTTGGATGCATCTTCCTCGTTGCCGAGGATGATGTCCGAGCAAGCTACCAGCTCAGGCATAACCTCCATCGCACTCTTGCCCCATTTCCAGAGGTTCTTGCGGTAGTTGAGGTCGCAGGAAACAGTGATGCCCTTGGCATTGCAGGCCTTGACTGCCTCAAGGCAGACGGCAGCGGCACCTTCGGAGATGGCAGGGGTGATGCCGGTCCAGTGGAACCAGCGGGCGCCTTCGAGCACCTTGTCCCAGTCGATCATTCCAGGCTTGATGTCGGCTATCGAAGAGTTCGCGCGGTCATAGATTACCTTGCTGCCGCGGCTCACTGCACCTGTCTCAAGGAAATAGATGCCTATGCGTCCGCCGCCGTAAACAATATCAGATGTGTCGACTCCGAAACCACGAAGCTCCCTGACACAGGCTGCGGCTATGTCGTTCTTGGGAAGACGGGTGACGAAAGACACCGGCATACCGTAGTTTGCAAGTGAAACGGCCACATTGGCTTCGCCGCCGCCGAAGGTGGCTGAAAGCATATTTCCCTGGCCGAAACGCTCATAGCCGGGGGTTGCGAGACGGAGCATAACCTCTCCGAAAGTAACTATCTTGTCCATTGAATAATTATTGCATTTTGCTGCGGCAAATGTAGCGTTTTGCCAGGAATGTTGTTACCTTAGTGCTGCGAAATCATTACAAATCAGTACGAATAATTACCAATTCCCACAACTATGAAAAAGTACGTTTGCGATCTCTGCGGGTACGAATATGACCCTCAGGCCGGCGACCCCGACAACGGCATAGCTCCCGGCACAGCCTTCGAAGACCTTCCCGAAGATTGGGTATGCCCTCTCTGCGGCGTAGGTAAAGACCAGTTCAGCCCCGCTGAGTAGCCCTGCAGGGCACAAATCACCAAAAGTGGTGATTTCCGCGCCTTTTGGTTGTCATACTTTTGCATCGGTTAAAACCGAGTTGAAAGATGACGATCAGAAGGTTTTTTTTGAGAGTTTCTCTCATATCATTATTGATTTGTACACTTGACGCGCAGGCTCAGAAGCTTACGCTCGGCGGTTACGGGGAAGTCGCCCTCAGCCGCAATTTCTACAGCGACAACGTCTATCGCTATTCCAATGCTGCACTTCATAAAGGAGAGTCTCACGGACGCTTCGACGTCCCGCACGCCGTATTCTATGTAGGATACGATTTCGGGAAAGGATGGAGTATGCAGAGTGAGATAGAATTCGAACATCTGGGCACAGGCACGGAGGTGGAGAAGGAATTCGAGGAAGCCGGTGAATGGGAAGCCGAAACGGAGCGTGGCGGAGAGGTCGAGCTGGAACAGTTCTGGATCCAGAAGAGTTTTATGCCTCAGCTCAACGTCCGTATGGGACATATCGTAGTCCCCGTCGGCGGTCTGAACAATGCCCACGAACCGCTCAACTTTTTCACGGTCTACAGGCCCGAAGGCGAGGCGACAGTTCTCCCTTCAACCTGGCACGATACGGGCGTCAGCATCTGGGGCACGCTCGGGAGCTGGAAATATGAGCTGCTCGTAGTCTCAGGCCTGGACGCTATGATGTTCGGGCGCGACGGTTTCATCAACGGCGGCGCAAACACTCCCTTCAAGTTCCAGGTAGCCAATACCCTAGGCTTCGCGGCGAGGATCGACAAGTCATTCCTCGAAGACCGCCTCAAGATGGGGGTCAGCGGCTACGCCGGGAATACGCTCAGGAACACATTCCCTTATGAAGATTTTACCAACGCCAGCCTGGCAGCGGCCAAAGGCACCCTGCTGGTGGCCGCCTATGATTTCAGTTACAAGGGGTCAGGATGGATCGTCCGCGGCAATGCAGATTACGGCTACCTCAAGAACGCCGGCGTCATAAGCAAATACAAGAGCAGCAAGGGCGCGGCCTCCGGAGCTCCATACGATTCGACACCCGTCGGCGATATGGCAATGGTTTTCGGATTCGAGGCCGGATATGACCTTCTGAACGGAGTTTCGGGCGGCAGGGACAAAGATCAGCAGCTCTACCTGTTCGGAAGATGCGAGTGGTACAATCCGTACGTAGCGAAGAGCGGACAGGGCAGCGCCGATTTTACTGAAAAGATGAGGGTTGCAGCCGGTATCAACTGGTTCCCCATCCCCCAGATCGCGGTGAAGGCGGAATATTCCCACCGTTTCCTGTCCCCTCAGTACAACAATGAACCGTCCATATCTATAGGCGTAGCATACGCAGCTTTTTTCAATGGAAAATAAAACAACACCTACATACACTATGAAAAGATTTATGAATTTCATTTGCGCGGCAGCAGTGGCTGCAGCGCCGTTCATCCTGGTTTCCTGCAACCCGGAAGACAACACAAAGGAATCTGAGGCGGAGAAGCAACTTAAAGCTGCAGTGGAAGAGTATGTTCCGGATGTGATTTATGAAGTATATGGAAATCTGGCAGACGCTACCTCAAAACTATATGACCAGCTCGCGGCTTTCAAGGCCAAGGGGCTCGGAAGTGCAAGCCAGAGCGACATCGACGCCATCTGCGCCACCTTCCTTGATGCCCGCGCACAGTGGGAGGCAAGCGAAGCTTTCCTTTACGGAGCCGCTACCGTCTACGGCATCGACCCGCACATCGACACCTGGCCGCTCAACAAGGACAAGCTCGCCAAGGAACTCAGCAACGCTGCGGTAATCGCCGACCTTGATGAAGAAGGTGCCGGTGCAGTGGACGAGGTCGGTGTCAGCAACCTGGGCTTCCACGGCATAGAGTTCATCCTCTTCCGTGACGGTGCCAACCGCAAGCTCTCGGACCTCAGGGGCAACGAAAAGGATGAATCTTTCGCTGCCTACAAAGTTAGCGGGGCTGATGAGATCATTTTTGCCACGGCTGTGGCAGAAGATCTGCGAAACTACTGCTGGCAGCTTCAGGCCGCTTGGGATCCGGATGCTCCCGAGGACAGGGTGAAATATGTAGAGGACGAACTCGAGCTGAACACAGTGATGGACAACGGTCTGACCTTCGGCGAAAATATGCTTGCAGCAACAAAGCCCGGCAGTACGATGGCCACCTGGCAGAGAGCCGTTTCCACCATCCTTGTGGCAGGCTGCTCAAACATCTGCAACGAGGTTGCGAACAGCAAGATCGCATCGGCATACTACGCTACCGATCCTGACTATATCGAGTCGCCTTATTCAAAGAAGTCATACACTGATTTCCTCAACAACCTTCTCAGCATACAGTACAGTCTGTACGGCAAGGCCGGCGCTTCGGCTCCTTCGAAGGACTGCATAATGAAAGTGCTCGGCAACCAGAAGTACAGCGGTGTGGCTGCCCTCCAGAGTGCTCTCGACGAGGCGGTGAAAGCCCTTAATGCCTGCGTCGCAAGCGGCGTCGCATTTGTGGACGATCCCGACGCAGCGTGCGCTGCAAAAGCTATGGAGACGCTGAACGCCCTCGACGCCGAACTCAACAAGGCTGCGGATTTTGTTGAAACCCTCTAAAACGCTATGGCAATGAAATATCTCAGATATGCTGCTTTGACATTGTCGGTTTTCCTGATGGCGGCTTGTAATCCCAAGGATGAACCGCAGCCCGAAAAGAATGAGCCCGACACCAAGTATGTCGGTCAGGCTGTAGGCAACTTCTCTGCCGACGAATGGTTCCCCGGCGGACAGCTCGGTACCACTACCAATGTGACCGACGGTTGCTACGAGGATGAGACCCCTGCAGTAGAAGCCCAGGGCCTCTCTTACGAGTTCAACCTCGGAGAGAAATTCTTCGAGCGCAACTACACCGAAAACACCAAACCTTTCAACGGCCTCGGACCGGCCTCGGTGCGCAAGTCGTGCCTTGACTGCCACCCCGGTTACGGCCACGGCCAGTGGAAAGACAAGTACATCGCCAACGGCAGCGCGGCATACGGCAACGGCTACCTGCTGGTCGTATATCATCCCACATCTGCGGGCAGCAACGACGGTCCTTATATCGCTGAGGTTACAGGTATGCCCCAGACAATGGCCCAGTCTCCGTTCCTGCCCCCGATCGATGAGAAGCAGATAAGCATCGTGTGGAACGAAATAGGGGCTATGGAGAGCGGCCTTCCGATGCAGTTCAAGGACGGCGAGAAATACGCCCTGCAATATCCGACCATAACCATCCCGAAGAGTGCATTCAATACCGACCCTGTGCCCGAGAATATCGAGTTCAGGCTGGAAAGCACTATCGGCATCACCGGTACCGGTCTTATAGATGCAATCCCCACAGACAGCATTGTCGCACAGTATGCAAAAGAGGCTGCCTATTTCAGGTCAGCAGGACTTGAAGTCAGCGAATACCTCAATCCCAACTACTGGGACGAGGGAGCGCAGAAGATGGCTGCAAGCGCATATTACACCAATTTCTATACTGACGGCATCCTTGCCGACGGCACGAAAACATCCAAGGCCGCAGGAGACTACAAGACCCTCAAGCGCTATACATACGCTCTGACCAGAGGCAGCCTGCAGGACGGAGCTGGAGCCAACGCCATCTGGAACATCACCAATGTGTCCCGTCCGGACAGACCTTATCTCTACACGACCAACGCCTGGGCCAGCGCAATGAGCAAGAACAAGGATGTGATCGCTTCCATCAAGGCTTCCGGCAAGAATTCTCCCTACTATGTGGACGTAAACGGTGACGGCAAGGTTACTGAAGAAGAGATAGCCGAGGCAGTTTATGAACTTCTGCGTCCGGGCACCAACCAGTTTGACAATAAATATCATAACTTTGAACCCGAGATGACAGCCGACCAGAACTACGCCTTTATGGTATGGCACCGCGGCCTTGCTATCCCGCGTGCCCGCAATCTCAACAAAGAGAGCGTCCAGAGAGGCAAGAAAGTCTTTATGGAACTGGGCTGTGCATCGTGCCACCGTCCTTCGTGGACTACCAAGGATGACAACTACTGGGCACCGGCGATGTATGAGGGCAAGCCCCTGCCTCGCTACGCAGACCAGAAGATTTATCCCTATTCGGACTTCGTGCAGCACAAGCTGTATATGAAGAACGACATCCACGGCAGCTGGTGCCGCACTACACCGCTCTGGGGCCGCGGACTTTCGGCCCAGGAGACCGGCCGCGGCGACAGGCTGCACGACAACCGTGCCCGCAATGTGGTCGAAGCCATTATGTGGCACGGATACAGCAAGAAGAGTCATTCCTATTCTTCTGCAGAGAAGTTCTACAACCTCAGTAAGGAGGACAGGGACGCTGTAGTGGAATTTATCAACTCAATTTAATGAAGAACAAGACACTGAAGTTATTATCATTCGGAAGTATGGCGGTCATCATCATTGCGATGGTGGCTGCCACTTTCGTTGAGAAAAGCCGGGGTACGGACTTTTCGTTCAGCCTCGTGTATCACAATCCGGCATTCATCGCCTTATGGGCCATCGCGGCCGTCTCAGGGCTCGCACTGCTGCTCAAGCGCGGCGTCAAGGCCTTCTTTACGATATTGCTCCACTGCTCGATGGTCATTATGCTCATCGGTGCGCTGGTGACCCACCTTTTCAGCCAGGAAGGTATGATCAGCCTGGACAAGGGCGTGCCCAATTCTACCGTGGTCACCGACAGCGGCAGGAACATCGAACTGCCTTTCACCCTGACCCTGCAGGAATTTGAGATCGAGCGCTATCCGGGCTCGATGGCCCCGTCAGACTACCGCAGCCTTGTGGATCTTGACGACGGCAGCCAGCTGGAAATCTCGATGAACAATATCGGCAAGCATATGGGCTGGAGGATGTACCAGGCCGATTATTCCGATGACCTTCAAACATCAATCCTGGCTATGAGCAAAGATGTCTGGGGCGTCGGCATAACGTACACCGGTTACCTTTTGCTGCTGGTTGCGATGCTGGGCTTCTTTTTCCAGAAGGACAGCCAGTGGCGTGCAGCCCTGCGCAAGGTGACGGCGGTTGTGGCGCTGGCGCTGCTGCCGCTGGCCTCACAGGCGGCTGGCAATGCTCAGCGGCCTGCAGCCCCGAAGGAGGTGGCAAAGGAGATCGGCGAGCTGTATGTCTACTACAACGACCGTATCTGCCCTCTGCAGACCCAGGCGCGCGACTACGCTCTCAAGGCTTACGGCAAGGCTTCAGTGGACGGCTATACTGCAGAACAGCTGATGACCGGTTGGATGTTCTGGTATGACGAGTGGCAGGACAGACCCTTGAAGATTAAAGCCAAAGAAGTCGGAACTTCCAAGGAGAAGGAGAAATACACAGTTCGGGATAATGCGGCGTCGGGAGCTGCGTTCAAACTGTTCCCCCTGCAGGTCGCCGGCAATGTCAGGTGGTTCGGCAGCGAAGACAGACTGCCGGAGATTGAACCCGCAGAAGAGGCTTTCATACGTGGCAGCATCAGCCTGCTCCGCGAAGAAGCACGCTCCGGCAATTGGGACGAAGTAAGCCGCATCGTCGGCCAGATAAAGAAATATCAGGAGAAGAACGCAGAGGAAGTCCTGCCGACCGCAGCCAAGATAAAGGCTGAGAGGGCCTACAATGCCATCTGTCTGCCCAAGGTGCAGTTTATGCTCTCCATCACTCTCGGCATCATAATGTTCGTGCTGTCGGGCATCTGGCTGTCCAAAGGCAGGAAAACTCCCGCGAAGCTGGCCAGGGCGCTTGCAGTGGTGTCTTGGCTGCTGTTCGCCTATCTGACTGCAGTGCTGACCCTGAGGTGGTTCGCCTCCGGACATATGCCGTTCACCGGCAGCTATTGCGTGATGATGCTCATCGCCTGGTTTTCTACTCTTGCGATGTCGCTGCTCTACCGGAAAATGCAGCTTCTGCAGCCGCTGGGCTTCCTGCTGGCCGGCTTCACGATGCTTATGGCCACGATGTCGAGCGCAAATCCGCGTCTGACACACCTGATGCCTGTGCTGCAGAGCCCGCTGCTGTCGATACACGTGCTCAGTATGATGATATCCTACACGCTGCTGGGCCTTGCAATGCTGAACGGCATCCTCGGCCTCATAGTGAAAGGCAACGAGGCGAAGGTGAGCCTGCAGAACCTCAGCAAGGTAATCGTGACTCCGGCCGTGTTCCTGCTCACTTTCGGCACCTTCCTCGGAGCTGTATGGGCTAATATCAGCTGGGGCTCGTACTGGGCCTGGGACCCCAAGGAGACCTGGGCGCTGATAACGCTGCTTGTGTATGCGTTCTCGATTCACGGCACTTCCATCAAGGCCTTCCGCAACCCTACGTTCTACCATATCTATATGATAGTAGCCTTCCTGTCTGTGCTGATAACCTATTTCGGAGTGAATCTCATCCTGGGCGGAATGCACAGTTACGCTTAATGGCCACCTCCCTTTGTCCTTGTCCGGAGTCTTTTGTATCTTGCAGAGATTTTCGACAGACAAAGCGATGATTGATTTCAACATTTCTGAAGAAGGCCGCTACAAGGTGCTCTCGAGTGAATATCTGCTTCGGGAGGGGCCGTGGATGACTGTGCGCCGCGACTGCGTGGAGCTGCCGGACGGCCGCCGCAATCCTGCATATTATGTCCTTGAATATCCCGACTGGGTGAATGTGATCGCCCGCACCGCCGACGGGCTTTTCGTGATGGAGAAGCAGTACCGTCACGGACTGGGCGTCACAGAATACGAACTTTGTGCGGGAGTGATCGAGGAAGGGGAGGAGCCTCTCGCCGCTGCCAAAAGGGAGCTGATGGAGGAGACAGGCTATGCCGGAGGAGAGTGGAGGGAGATTATGACGCTCTGCGCCAATCCTTCTTCACAGAACAATCTCAGCCACTGCTTCCTCGCCACCGGAGTGGAGAAGGTCGGCGACCAGCATCTCGATCCTACTGAGGCCATCGAACCGGTGCTTATGACTGTCGACGAAGTGCGGCAGCTGCTGCAGGGCGGCTATTGCAAGCAAGCCCTGATGACTGCGCCGCTTTGGCGTTATTTTGCTGAAAACCATTTATTATAAGATTATGGACAACGAAGTTTTGAAGGCTATCCGCGAGCGTCGCAGCATACGCCGCTACCTGCCTGACCAGATAAAGGAAGAGGAGCTGAAGGCCGTGCTGGAAGCCGGCACGTGGGCTCCGACCGGCAAGGGTACCCAGGATCCGGTGATCATCGCCGTGCAGGACCCTGAGTTATGCGCAGTGCTGAGGAGGCTGAATGCCGAGGCGTGGGGCAGACCCGACATCGACCCGTACTACGGGGCCCCGACCATCATCCTCG
This sequence comes from uncultured Bacteroidales bacterium, assembly GCA_947169015.1. Classification (GTDB taxonomy): domain Bacteria; phylum Bacteroidota; class Bacteroidia; order Bacteroidales; family UBA932; genus Equibacterium. Next base: position 288,020 of record CAMVOD010000001.1, read on the forward strand.
TTTTTTCAAAGTCTGACAACAGCAATTGCGTGAAAGACGGCTCCCTGGTCATCGGCAACATACTTCTTGCAGCTCACAGCATCGGCCTGGGCGCCTGCTGGATCAACCGCTGCAAAGAGATGTTCGAGTCGGAGGAAGGCCGCAGGATTGCGCCGCAGCTCGGTATTCCGGAAGGATATGAAGGCGTGGGCAGCGTGTCGCTCGGCTACATCGCTCACGCAGCTCCGGCACCCAGACCCCGCAAAGCCGATTATTACAAGATAATATGAAGCTCGCAATCTTCGATTTCGACGGCACTCTCGGGGACACGACGGGTATAATCCTGACCACGATGGCAGCCACCTTCAAGGCGATGGGCCGCCAGCCGCTCAGCGAAGCCCGCTACCGCAGCGTCATCGGCCTGCCTCTCGAGAAATGCTTCAGCTCCCTGATTCCGCTGGACGAGGCAGGTGAGGCAGAATATGCCGCCGCTTACCGCAGGATGTTCGACGAGCTGGACAAGAAGGGCGCGGTGACCCTGTATCCCGGCGTCCTGGATACTATGCGTAAGCTGAAGGACGGCGGTATGAAACTGGCCATAGCCAGCAGCCGCCACCGCCACACCCTCGACCGCTACATCGCCGAGCTGGGCCTTGCTCCGCTGATTGAGATGACCGTCGGAGCTGATGACGTGACCAAGGCCAAGCCTGACCCCCAGCCGGTGAATATCATACTCGAAGCCCTGGATGTCCCTGCTGCAGAAGCAGTGATGGTCGGCGATGCCCCCTTCGACATACTGATGGGACGTGCGGCTGGCTGCAGGACGATTGCCGTGACTTACGGCAACGGCACCGCCGAAGATTTAAGGACTGCAGGAGCGGATTTCCTTGCAGACAGTTTTACAGATATCGTTCAGATGCTGAAATGAATAAGAGACTATCCCTGCTGATTGCCGCCCTGGCGGTTTGCAGCTGCCTTTGCGCAGAGGCTATGAGGCCTTACAAAACGCCGGTCCAGACTGACATCACTCCGCTTGAAGAAGAAATTGAGCAGCAGGAGGAGGCGCCTGCCGCCCCTGCACAGATTGATACTACGCTTATAGTTCAGAGCGACGATGCGCAGGAGCAGGAAGCGCCTGCTGCCGTCAGGCCGGACATCCGTCCCGCACCGCTGAAGAGTGGCGACTGCATAGGCATCTTCGGCATCTCCAACTACGTCGACAGCACTGCCCTGCTTTACGGAGTGTCAGTGTTCGAGAACTGGGGCCTGAGAGTCAAGTTCGCCGACAACCTTTTCAAGCAGAACGGCCGTTATGACGGTACTCTCGAAGAACGCATCAAGGCGACCCAGGCTATGATCGACGACCCTGACATCAAAGCTATGATTTCGACCCGGGGAGGATACGGAGCTGCCCAGGTGACGCCATATCTGGATTTCACCCAGCTCTATGAAAACCCGAAATGGATAGTCGGCTACAGCGACGTGACAGCCCTGCACATTGCTCTTAACAATCTTGGTCTGGAATCTATGCACGGGCCGATGGCCACCCGCATCGAAGGTGATACGACTTCGGTGGCCTTCCTGCACGACGCGCTTTTCGGGGAAGCTCCGGGGCTTTCGATAACTACGAATTATTATTGCCGCGAAGGAGAAGCTACCGGAAGGCTGGTGGGAGGCAACCTGTCGCTGATCTACAGCCTGCAGGGAACGCCTATGAATCTGGATATGAAAGACGCCATCCTCTTCATAGAAGATGTGGGTGAAGACAGCTACGCCATCGACCGGATGATGCAGAACCTGCTTCTCTCCGGCAAACTGGACGAGATCGCAGGAATCATAGTGGGACAGTTTACGGATTTTGACGACTACAAGGGTATGGACCTGTCACTGCCCGGAATCATATACTCCAAAATCGGGAACAGGCAGATACCGGTGATGTATCAGATTGACGCAGGCCACGACTGGAACGTCCACAAGAGCGCTCCCAACTATTCGCTGTACCTCGGCCGCCGGATCCATCTGAAGGTGGACCGGGACATTGCTTTTTTTGAGTATCTGGACTAGAAGCCTAAGCTTTTTTCTCGCCGTCTTTCTTTGAGACGAAGTTGTCGATCGTGGTCTTTGCCTTGTCGGCAGCTTCCTTGATGTCGGCCTTCATCTCGGCGAATTTCTCCGGGGCTTTATCCTTGAGTTCTTCAGCTTTCACTTTAGCCTTGCCGGCAGCTTCCTTGATGTCTTCCTTCATTTCGGTGAACTTCTCCGGCGCTTTCTCCTTGACCTTGGCGGCGACTTCCTTGGCGTCTTTGACGGCTTCGTCGATGCCATAGCCGATTTTTTCTCCTAAAGTGACTTTTCCGTCCTTGTTGAGGTCTCTCTTGTCAAATTCTTCGCTCATTGCAGTGTGATATTATTGGTTTATTATTTCTTGTGAGACATAATCGAGCCTTCCATCCCTTCCAGCAGATCCCAGACGCGCTCTTCGTAGTCGATGCGCTTTGTGCTGAGTTCGATGTCGGCTTTGTAGATCTTGCCGTCGCCTTCGTCCAGCACTTCGAGGTCATATGCCCTCAGCACTGCGCCGTCAGCCTTGACGCTCTGGACGAACTGGCTGATTTTCTCTTTGTCCGAAGCTTTCATAGTTATGGTCAGCTGGCGCTTGTTGAGCTTGCGGTCGATGACCATTACGAGCTCCAGGGCGATGAGAACCATAATGGTCGTGACTATGGCCAGGTCGTAATGGCCCACTCCGCAGGCTATGCCGATGGCTGCCGTCACCCAGAGTCCTGCGGCGGTGGTCAGGCCGTGGATCACATTCTTCTGGAAGATGATGAGTCCGGCTCCTATGAAGCCGATGCCCGAAACGATCTGTGCTGCCAGACGGGAGGGGTCATATCTCGCGATGGGGATGATGTCTGCGACTTTGTCATAGCCGAAAGCCGAAATGACGGATATCAGAGTGCTGCCCAATGCTACCAGGAAATGGGTGCGGAAACCGGCCTCCTTGGCCCTTTTCTCCCTCTCGAGGCCGATGATGCCGCCGAGTGCGCCGCCTACCAGTATCCTTATTATCAAGTCGTATGAAAGAGACATATCAGAAAATGTTTGTAGGTCAGAAGTGTAATATGTAAAAATACGCAAATTCATTAAATTTGTCTCTATATGGAGACACAAATTTCAATGCCCGATATGCTGCAGTTCTATGCAGAACTGGCGGAAAACAACGAAAAGAAATGGTTTGATGAGCGCAAGCCGCTCTATCTGGCGATAAAAAGCTATTACGAAAATCTTGGTATGGAAATCCTTGCCGGGCTTGAGAAGCTTGATGCTGACCTTGCAGGCCTCGGCCCGAAAGATATCACCTGGCGTATCTATCAGGACCAGCGCTTCCACGGCAATCCTCCCTACAAAAGCTGGTGCGGCCTTTATTTCGCCAAAGGCGGCCGCAAGTCCCAATATCCCGGCTACTATCTGCACATCGAGCCCGGCGAGAACAGCTATTTTCTCTGCGTAGGGATCTGGCGTCAGGAAAGGCTCATCATCAAGAGTGTCCGCGAGGAAATAATGCTGAACGGGGAACAGTTCGACAAGGTCGCAAACCCCGGCCACGGTTGGAAAGTGATGTGGGACGGAGCCCTTTCACGTCCCGCCCAGGGCTGGCCCGACGACAAACCCTGGTCGAAGTATTTCCGTCTGAAACAGTTCCTGCTGATGAAGCCGGTTACTGCGGATTATCTTCTGCGTCCGGACCTGGCAAAACGTGTTGTCGCAGACTTCAAGCCGGCAGTCCCCTTCGTCCGTTACCTGGACCGTCCGGTGGATTATGCTATAGAAGAGTGGATGTAACAAAAAAGCCGCGCTGGCGCGGCTTTTTTTGTGGTGCTGGCTCAATTAGTCTGAGTAGTCGTTGATGATGATGACGCCTACGGTGAAGAAGTTGAAGTCAGGACCGTAGCCGTTCTCGAAGTACTTCATCGGGACATAGGATGCGTAAATGCCGAAGCCGTCGTATGAAACCGCGAGGTGCACGTCGTAAGAGAAGCGTTTTGTCTTGATTCCTGACACGGATGTGGTAGTGGGGTCTTCAGTGGCGCTGAGATAGTTTACATAAGTGCCGGCATCGAGGTTGATTCTGGCAGATGCGCCGATGGTCACTTTCAGCTTCTCGCCGAAAGTATTGGTGAAGTTCAGGGGGAAGCCGAAAGTGAGGGCCTCAAGACGAGAGCTCCTTACCTTGTTGAACACTCCCATTGAAGGTGCGATGGCAGTTTTGTGGGCTGCTGAAAGGAAGTAATAGCTTTCAGCTGCATTGAAAAAGTCAAGATTTAAATCTGCACCGAGGCTGATCTGGCCGTTCCTGTAGGGTCTGACACCTGCCTCCAGAATATTGAAACCAAAATCAAAGCCACCCTTGAGATGTGAATCAGATGATGAGGCGATGCCGGCATATCCTAACCTGACATTGCTCACAGCCTCAAAATAGGATTTCTCGTAATCCTGGGCTGAAACTCCGAGAACTGTCAGTAAAGCGAATGAAATAACGAAGATTAATTTTTGCATAGTATGTGTCTTTAAAAGCGGCGCAAATATAGCAAAATATGGAAATATGGTTCATTGTTGTCGCCCTTCGGCCCTGAAGGCCTTCCGGTAATCCGATGGTGTCGACCCCAGGGTCTTTGCCACATAGCGCGTGAAGTACGACCTGCTGGAGAAGTGCATTTCGTCGCAGATGTCTTCGAGGCTGTGGTCTGAACTTTCGAGCAGCTCGCGTACACGCAGGGTGGTGTAGTGGTTGATCCAGTCGCTGGCTCCGGACCCGCTGGCATCAAGGCACACCCTGCTCAGCTTGCGCGGGGTGATGTTCAGCTTCCCTGCATACCACGCAACGGTCCTCTCGCTGTTGCAGTGTGCCTTCAGCAGCTCCTGGAACCTCATAAACACAAATGCGGCGTCATTGCTTCCGGTCAGCCTGCTGGATACGGCCTTGTCGTCGTAAATGTCCCAGATGTCGTACATAAGTACCTGGAAACAGTGGTAGAGGCTTTGCCTGCCGAAGTCGCTTGTGCGGCAGAGCCGTTCCTCTATCCTTGCTATGTCCGACAACAGCAGCTCCTTCTCATCGGCATCAAGGTGGGTCACCGGATGGGCCTTGGTCTGCAGGAATCCGCTCGTCGACCATACGTTGCCGTTGTGGGCATTGTGCAGAAAGCCTCTGGGCACAGCCAGGGCCTTGCCGCTGAAGTCGTCGGAAAAGACCAGCCCGGTGCATCCGGAGTCTCCCTGGAGGATAACAAGGTCATTGCCCCCGAAGCTGTGCCTGGCACCGTCGCAGACAAAGGAGCCTCCCCCGGAAAAACAAATAAAGTGAATGTGGTGGCTGCCGTAGAATCCGGCGGGAGAGGGCAGGTCCTGGGGACAAAGGAATACTTTTGCGTTCGCAGAGGAAATATTGGACATAAAAAGGACAAAAAGTGAAAAGGATTATGGGCTGCAGGCCCGTATCTTTGCGCACAAAGTTACAAAAAGGTTCAAAAATATGAAAAACATAACCCTTTCGGCCACCTTGGCCGGCCTGCTTTTGAGCATATTCACGGCAGGTGCCGTAACAGCCGGGCCGGACACCACCGCCAACTATATTGACGAGGCTGTCGTCACAGGCACCAGGACCAGGACCCTTTCCGGTTTCCTTCCCCAGACGATCAGCGTAGTGAACCATAGCGAACTGACATCTCCGCAACGTCTCAACGTGCTGCCCACGTTGAATGAACTCGTGCCCGGCCTCTTCGTGTCGTCGAGGGCGATGCTGGGCTACGGCGTCAGCACCGGAGCTGCCGGCGGCATCAGCATCAGGGGCCTTGCAGGCGGTTCAGGACAGATGATGGTGCTCATCGACGGACATCCCCAGTATCAGGGCATCTTCGGCCATCCTATCTCAGACTCATACCAGACACTGATGACCGAGCGCGTGGAAGTGCTCCGCGGTCCGGCATCGGTGCTCTACGGCAGCAATGCGATGGGCGGAGTAGTAAACATCATAACCCGCAAATCCCTTGAAGACGGCGTCCACACAGATCTCGACCTTGGTGCAGGAAGTTTCGGCACATTCAAAGGCGTGCTCAGCAACCGCATCAAGAAAGGCCGCTTCAGCAGCGTCGTTTCAGGCCAGTATGCCCGCAGCAACAACCACCGTCCCCGTATGGGCTTCGAGCAGTACGGCGGTTACGGCAAGATCGGCTACCAGTTCTCGGACAACTGGAGCGCCTATGCAGACGTAGACATCACACACTTCAACTCTTCATATCCGGGCGCCACGAACGCGCCGCTGTTCGACGCCGACCAGTGGATCACCCGCGGAGTGGCTTCGGCAGCCGTCGAGAACCACTACGACAAGACGGACGGAGCCATCAGCTTCTACTACAACTTCGGCAACCACAAGATCAATGACGGCCACGCCGAAGGCGCAGCTCCCCAGGCAAACTGGTTCCGCAGCGAAGATGCGCTTGCAGGCGTTTCGGCCTGGCAGAGCTTCGGCCTTTTCAAGGGCAACACCACCACAGTCGGTTTCGACTGGCAGAGCATCCACGGCAAGGCCTGGAACCAGGTGATTGCGACAGGTGAGAACCTGGCCCCGATGGCCGACAAGACCGAGAACGAGATTGCCGGTTACGTCGATTTCCGTCAGGACGTTGCCAGCTGGCTGACCGTCGACCTCGGACTGAGGGCTGACAACCATTCAAAGTCCGGTCTGGAACTCGTGCCTCAGGGCGGTCTGGCATTCCGCATCGGCAAAGGCGAACTGAAGGCTATGGTAAGCAAGGGCTTCCGCAGGCCGACCATCAAAGATATGTACCTGTTCCGTCCTGCAAACCCTGACCTTGAGCCGGAGCGCATAATGAACTACGAACTGGCCTGGAAGGCTCCTGCAGGAGACTATGTTACATACGGCCTGAACGTGTTCTACCTCAAGGGCCGCAATATGATCCAGACCCAGATGGTCAACGGTATGCCCCGCAATGTCAACACAGGCCCCATCGAAAACTCGGGCGTAGAACTGGAACTCCGCTGGCACATAAGCGGCAGCCTTAACTTCGTCACCAACGGCAGCTGGCTCAAAATGCGCAACCCGGTTGTCGGGGCGCCTGAAATCACCGCCTATGCCGGACTGGAATTCCACAGGGAGAAGTTCCGCGTTAGCGCGGGCGGTATGGAAGTGGCCGGTCTTTACACGGTTGCCGGCCAGAATCCGGTCAAGGATAATTTCTTTCTGCTGAATCTCAATGCCAGCTACCAGCTGACACCCTGGTTGGGAATATGGGCCCGCGGCGACAACCTCCTCAACCAGAAATATGAAATCAACGCGGGATATCCTATGCCCGGCATCAACTTTATGGCTGGTTTGTCATTGACGCTGTAAGCATTTCCTGCAAAAAATTGCTAATTTCGGCCGGAACAATCCTTCAAAAATGGAAATCCGGCCGATTGCTTTTTTTAAATCTCCCGTTGCCGGGAAGTTCGGAGTCCCGAGGCAGAGCGGAATAGCCCCGGACCTCAGGGGTGAGGTGCGGTTTGTCGCCCCTTATGACAACCCTGACGCTCTGCGCGGCCTCGAGGGCTTCGATTATGTCTGGCTGATATGGGAATTCTCGCTGAACGGCCCTTCGGCAAACCTCACCGTGCGTCCTCCGCGGCTTGGCGGCAACGAGCGAGTCGGCGTGTTTGCCAGCCGTTCTCCTTTCCGTCCGAATCCCCTCGGCCTTTCCAGTGTCCGCATTGAATCCATTGAGCCTGACGGAGGGATAATACACGTGCTGGGAGCCGACCTTGCCGACGGCACGCCCATCTATGACGTCAAACCCTACGTCGCCTATTCTGACAGCCATCCTGACGCCCGCAACGGCTTTGTGGACGCCAACGAGTGGACGCCTCTGAAAGTGGAAGTGCCTTCCGTCCTTGCAGCGCGGCTCACGGATGAAGAGCTTTGCGGCCTGAAGCAGGTGCTCGCCTGCGACCCCCGTCCCCAGTATATCGACGATCCTGAACGCGAATATGGCCTTTACTATGCCGGCAGGAATGTCAGATTCAGGGTGAAGGACGGCGTCGTTTTTTTAATATCTTTGTAGAAACAAAATACCTGATCACTATGCAAGAAAAACCCATACCCGGAACCGGCGGGGATATATATGTCCCCTACAACAAGCGCAGCGGAAACGAATCCATAGTCTATTTTACACGCAACCTGAATGCGGCCGGCCTTCTCAAGGCCTACGATAAAATCAGCGCAAACCTGACCGGCAAGGTCGGCGTGAAGCTTCACACCGGCGAGCCGCACGGTCCCAACATCATCCCGCGCCCCTGGGTCAGGAACCTTATAAACAAACGTCTGCCCGACGCGAACATTATCGAGACAAACACTTTTTATGAAGGCGACCGCGACACTACCGCCAAACACCTTGAAACTGTCCGCATCAACGGCTGGAATTTCTGCCCCGTGGACATAATGGATGCCGAAGGCACTGCCTGGCTGCCTGTAGAAGGCGGAAAATGGTTCGACCGTATGAGCGTGGGCAAAAATCTGCTGAACTACGACTCAATGCTGGCCCTTACTCATTTCAAAGGCCACGTCTGCGGCGGTTTCGGCGGCTCCAACAAGAACATCGGCATCGGCTGCGCCGACGGCAAGGTCGGCAAGTGTATGATCCATTCGACTCCCGGACAGGATGATCCCTGGGACATCGTGGAGGAAGAGTTTATGGAGAAGATGACCGAGTCTACTAAGGCGACGGTCGACCACTTCGGCAAGAAGGTGGCCTACATCAATGTGATGCGCAATATGTCGGTATCCTGCGACTGTGAAGGCGTGATGGCCGAGCCGGTAGTGACTCCGAACGTTGGCATACTCGCCTCGCTCGACATACTGGCAATCGACCAGGCCTGCATCGACATACTCTATGCAATGACCAGGAAGGAACGGCACGCCCTTCAGGAGAGGATTGAAACCCGCCACGGACACAGGCAGCTTTCGTATATGGAAGAACTCGGGATGGGCAACCGCCGTTATGTCCTCATAGACCTGGACAACGGCTGCGAGAGGATGTATCCCAAGGATGCTGTGTACAATCTCAAGCCTTTCGGCACCAAATAACTGTCAGGCGCGGTCGGGGACAACGGCGAAAAACACTACGGGAATGTCGCCGTCATTGACGAAACCGTGGGTTTCGCCTTCTTCGCAATAGTGGACCTGGCCAGCGCAGATATCTTCGCGAATTCCGTCTGTCAGGAAATGACCCTTGCCCTGCATTACGAGGATTTCCTCGCTGTTGCCGTGGTGAGGGTGCAGTCCTATTGAGGATCCGACAGGGATTGTAATCTGCATTACTTTGACCTTGCCGTCGGCGACGGCTGTCTTGATGAGCACTTCACCTTCACCGCCTTTGAAATTGGGGTTGGCGACAGCGTCTATCTTGTTGAAATCTATGACCATTATATAATTGTTTTTCTCAGTCCGGGTTTTTGGTGTCGAGCCAGATCGTGACGGGACCGTCGTTGAGCAGGCTGACTTTCATATCAGCCCCGAAGATACCGCGGCCCACCGGTTTGCCGAGAGCCTGCGACAGTGCATCGCAGAAGCGGCTGTACATCGGTTCGGAAATTTCGCCGGGAGCGGCGTGGATATATGAGGGACGGTTGCCTTTCTTGCAGCTGGCCATAAGGGTGAACTGGCTGACGGAAAGGATTTCCCCTCCGGTATCCAGCACCGAACGGTTCATAACGCCTTCTTCGTCGTCGAAGATGCGCAGGTTCACTATCTTGCGCACCAGCCATTCGATGTCCTGCCCGTCGTCGTCGGCCCTGATGCCGACAAGCACCAGCAGGCCCCGGCCGATTTCGCAGACGGTGGCGCCGTCGACCTTGACGTCAGCATAAGCTACTCTTTGGATAAGCGCTCTCATTGTTTTTGGCTCAGACGGCTGCAAAGATATCAATTTCGTCGGAACTTGTGTATCTTTGCGGCCCTATGAAACGGTTTTTCAAAAAAGACAAGAAATATAAGACAGGCTTTGCATTCAGCGGCGGTGGAGCGAAAGGTGCTGCCCACTGCGGCGCTCTGCAAGCCCTTTATGAATTCGGCGTCAAGGCCGACATAGTGGCCGGCACCAGCGCCGGCAGCATTGCAGCGACTTTGTATGCGTCCGGGATGAGCCCGGTGGAAATCACCGACAATTTCAGCAACCTGGATTTCCGCGACCTTCTCGGCACCCAGCTCCCCAAAGGCGGTATGTTCGACACCAAACCTCTGGTCAGGCATCTGAAGAAAATAATCCCGTACGAAAGACTGGAAGACCTTCCCGTCAGGACGATGGTGGTGGCGACGAGCCTCGAGCGTGGTGCTGTCCGCTTCTTCGAGGATGGGGAGATCGCGCCGCGGGTCGCAGCTTCCTGCTCCATCCCGCTGATCTATCAGCCGGTGAAGATAGATGGCGAGCATTATGTCGACGGTGGTGTGCTTATGAACCTGCCGGTGTCGGCGCTGCGTGACAAATGCGAGAAGGTGATAGCCCTGAATCTGCACCAGGCAGGAGAAATCCGCTACCGCGACAGCCTCTACAGCGTCGCAATGAGGTCTTTCACCCTTATGTTCCTGTCAAACATTATGGAGGATGCGGCACGGGCTGATATGGTCATAGATATCGACACTTCTTCATACAGCGCCTATGACCTGAGCAACATAGAATCCCTGTTCTATCTCGGATACAACGCGGCGGTGAAAGCCCTTGAGGAGAACGGATACAAACGCGTTATGCCCCGGCAGGCGCTTAGGCATACGCGCAAGGAACTGACAAGTGCCAAGGAATCTTAAAGGCTGACGTCAGGGCAGATACATCTCGCCGGTGTAGGATATCTTCTCCCTGTTCCTCGAAGAAACAGAAATGAATGCGCTGCCGTTGGCGGTGATGTTGATGGTATAGAAGAATACGTCTTCGTCATTGGCGACGCCGATTGCGATGTCGTGTCCTCCTCCGGTGGTGGAGATGTCGTGGTAAGTGTTGATCTTGGCAGTGAAATCAAGACCTTTGCCTCCGCCGTAAGGCAGGTTGTAAGCACGGCCGAAATAGGGCAGGTAGGAGACGAGAGTGTCGCCTTTCACCTGGACTGAATAGTTGCTGACCGCTCTTGCGGGCCCCATAGTAGGGATCATAAGCTGGATGTAGATGCTGTAATCCTTGTTGGCCAGTTTCTGCTGGACGAGGGCCTCGTCATCTTCCGTGGCCCTGTTGGCTGCACCGCAGGCAGAAACGGTAATTACTGCTGCAATTCCTGCAAGCAGGAAGAAAATGAAGCGTTTCATTGTAGAGTGTTTTAGGTTAATTCAAATCTACTGAATTTTTCCGTAAATTCGAAGCATAAAAACCAATATCGATGAAACGAATACTGACCTTGCTCGTCCTGCTGCTTTCAGCTTTTGCAGCCTCAGCCCAAAACTATCCTTCACAACGTCCTGCCGAGCGTGACCGTCTGTTCCGCTCCACTGCCGTCGAGGCCAAGATAGCCGAGGTGACGGCTTTGCTGACCAACCCCAAGCTCGCGTGGATGTTTTCGAACTGTTTCCCCAACACCCTCGATACCACCGTACATTTCGGGAAGGACAAGGACGGCAAGCCGCGCACTTTCGTTTATACGGGCGATATCCACGCTATGTGGCTCCGTGACTCCGGCGCCCAGGTATGGCCCTATGTCCAGCTTGCAAATGACGACCCACAGCTGAAGGAAATGCTTGCCGGAGTGATCAACTGCCAGTTCAGCCTGATAAGCATCGACCCCTATGCCAACGCATTCAACGACGGCCCGACTGGCACAGGCTGGCAGAGCGACCGCACGGATATGGATCCCAACCTGCACGAGCGCAAGTGGGAGATCGACTCCGACTGCTATCCGATCCGTCTGGCTTATCACTACTGGAAGACTACCGGCGACACGTCTGTATTCGGCGACACCTGGCTTACAGCCATCCGCCGCATCCTGACCACCTTCCGCGAGCAGCAGCGCAAGGATGGCCGCGGTCCCTACCATTTCCAGCGCGAGACTGCCGTCCAGACCGACACCAAGTCCAACAGCGGCTGGGGCAATCCCGTGATGCCGGTGGGCCTTATCGCCTCGGCGTTCAGGCCTTCAGACGACGCTACTATGTTCGAATTCCTGATTCCCTCGAACTTCTTTGCGGTTACTTCACTTCGCAAGGCGGCTGAGATCCTTACCACAGTGAACGGTGAGGCGGCCCTTGCGGCAGAGTGCCGTGCTCTTGCCTCTGAGGTTGAGGCAGCCCTTCGTAAATATGCAATCCACAAGCATCCCAAATACGGCAAGATATACGCTTTCGAAGTCGACGGCTACGGCAACCAGCTTCTGATGGACGACGCCAATGTGCCGAGCCTGCTTGCAATGGCCTACCTCGGTGACGTGAGCGTGAAGGATAAGATCTACCAGAACACCCGCCGCTTCGTGTGGAGCCTCGACAACCCCTATTTCTTCAAAGGCACTGCTGCTGAAGGCATCGGAGGCCCGCATATCGGCTATGATATGGTATGGCCTATGAGCATAATGATGAAGGCCTTCACCTCGCGCGACGATGCCGAAATCAAGTGGTGCATCGAGACCCTCCTCAAGACGGATGCAGGCAAAGGCTTCATCCACGAGTCATTCAACAAGGACAATCCCGAGAAATACACCCGCGACTGGTTCGCCTGGCAGAACACTCTGTTCGGAGAGCTCATCATCAAACTTATCGACGACGGCAAGCTCAGCCTTCTGAATTCTATAACCGTACAATAATGAGAAGACTGTCAGCCCTCCTCGGCCTTTGCCTGCTATGCTTGCAGCTAAGCGGGCAGACTGTGCTCGATTCCAATAAAATCCACGGCGGACGATATGTCTGGCGGATGTGCCGTGCCTCTGAGGTTCATTCAACGGCAAAACAGATATCAACTCCCGGGTACGACGCCGGCTCCTGGCTGCAGGCCGTTGTGCCGGGCACTGTGCTGACTTCACTTGTTGAAAACGGAGTCTTTCCCGACCCGTATTACGGCACTGTCAACAAGTTGTCTGAGAAGCTCATTCCGGATCTTGCCGATGCAGGCCGTGAGTTCTACACCTACTGGTTCAGGACCGAATTCGACGGTGCAGATGCCGGGACCGGGAAGCGAGTTTTCCTGCAGCCCCTCGGCATCAACTACAGGGCTGAATTCTGGCTGAACGGGCAGATGCTCGGAGCTATGACAGGTATGTTCAACGATGCAGTGATGGACGTGACAGACTATGTCGTCCGGGACGGACGCAATGCCCTGGCCGTGCTTGTCTATCCTGTCGACGAGCCGGGCCGGTGGATGCAGAAATCCTGGGGCGCTCCAGGTGAGAACCACAACGGAGGCGACGGCAAGATTGGCTGGAATGTGACTCAGCTTATGACTGCCGGCTGGGATTTTACCTTCGACGACGGTGTCCGCGACCGCAATACCGGCATCTGGAAGTCTATACGTCTGTTTTCAAAAGGTGATGTGTCTCTCAGCAACCCTTTTGTCGTTTCAACGCTTTCCCATCCCGGATACGACAGCGCAGCGGAGACGGTCTCTGTAGAAATCGTCAACAATGTGAATGACCGCGGTTACAATGTGAACTGCCTGGTGAAGGGAGAGATCGAGGGCACCGGCATCGTCTTCGAGAAGTCCGTAAGCCTCATCCGTGGCCAGCGCAGTACCGTCACCTTCACTGCCGAAGAGTTTCCGCAGCTGCTAATCCGCTCTCCCAGGCTCTGGTGGCCAAAATACAAAGGGGAGCAGAACCTCTATAAACTGAAACTCGAAGTGTCCGTGAACGGCGAGGTAAGCGACGCTCTCGAAACTACTTTCGGAATCAGGGAAGTGACAGTGACAACTGACACTCCGGATAAATCCAAGGTGTTCATAGTCAACGGCAAAAGAATATTCATCCGTGGCAGCAACTGGATTCCGGAAGCTATGCAGCGCACTGACGACGCCCGTATGCGCACTGAACTGGCCTACACCGCCCAGTCGGGCATCAATATGCTGCGCCTTTGGGGCGGCGGCATCGCCGAGAGCGACCTTTTCTACACTCTCTGCGACGAATATGGAATCCTGGTATGGCAAGAGTTCTGGATGACCGGAGACACCAGACATCCCCGTGACGAGGCTGTATATTTCAACAATATGGAATCAACCGTCAAGAGAATCCGCAACCATCCGTCTCTGGCATTCTATGTATCGTCGAACGAGAGCACTGAAATGTCAGGAGCGGAGGAACTGCTGGCAAGACTGGATGGAACCCGGCCATACCAGATGCAGTCCGAATGCGACGGCATTCACGACGGCAGCCCTTACAAGCAGGTCAATCCGATGTGCCACTACACCAATACTGCTTCAGAGCGTGGAAGCCGCATCGACGGGTTTAATCCGGAATACGGAGCTCCGACCCTGCCTGTCATTGAGAACTTGCGCAAGATGATGCCCGCTGACAAACTGTGGCCGATAGACAAAGCAACGTGGGACTATCTCGACGGCAACGGTTTCCATCTGATGTCAACCCTCTATGCCGATCTTGTGAACCAGTACGGCGAATCATCTGATATTGAAGAGTTTGCCTTTAAGGGACAGGTTCTGGGCGCGATGAATGCCAAGAGCATCTGGGAGACTTGGAACTACAACCGTCTGGACGACGGCGACCGTTTCTGCTCGGGACTGCTTTTCTGGTATCACAACAGTCCGAACGTGCAGGTATGTGCGAGAATGTGGGACTGGTATCTGGAGCCTACCGCAGCTTTGTACCACACAATGCACGCTCTTGAACCTCTGCACGTGCAGTTCGACTATCTGAAAAATACAGTCAGTGTGATTAATGACGGGGCTGAGGATTTCAAGGGTCTGAAAGTGACTGCGCGCTTGTATGACCTTGACAGCCGACTGGTCCGTACTTGGACTGCCACTGAGGACATTGAGGCCGACCGGGCTGTAAACGACATCCTCCGTCTCGAATTCCCGAAAGGATTGTCAGATGTCCACTTCATCAGCCTCGAACTTGCTGATTCAAAAGGGACAGTTCTTTCAGATAATTTCTACTGGCGTTCCGACGACGGATTCGAGGGCAGGGAGAGCCTTTCGGGCCCGTGCTCGTCCGGCTTCAGCTCCCTGGAGAGAATGAAAAAAGCGGCGCTGTCCGTGAAGACCCGGAAACTCGCCGACGGCAGTATCAAAGTGGTCCTGAAGAATACTTCGGGCCGCATCGCTTTCTTCAACCGGATGCAACTGCGTGACAGCAGCGGAGAACCGGTATGTGGCACATACTATTCAGACAATTTCTTCACTATCCTTCCTCACAGGACGATGGAGGTGACACTTCAGCCTGGTGCAGACGGGGCGTCTACATTGTTTGTCGAAGGCTGGAATACTTCCAAGACAGAGATTGCAATCCGATAAGACTCAGCGCTTTTGGGCGATGAGGCCTGCGACCACCATAAACAGCAGGCCGGTGGCGATGCCGAGGACATTGGCGTTGAGGTCAGCCGGGTCAGTCACGCGGTTCTCCGTGATGCGGCTCTGAAGCATCTCGAAGGAGAATGCGATGGCGACGGCAAGGAGCGTTGATACGCTGAGGGTGCGCCACCACGAACTGAAATGCAGGGCCAGGGTGTACAAGATGGGGAAGGGCAGGAACATAGCGTAGTGGACCGCCTTGTCGAAGGGGATTCCCAGGAAAGTCTTGGGGAGTTCGAATTTCACTTCACCGCTGCTGAAATACAACCAGGCCACACCGGCCATATATAAGCCGAAGAGCACTACCCAGAGGGCGCGATAATTACGTTTCGATGCCTGTCCTTTTTTCACGACGGGCAAAGATAGTGTTTTCAGTCAATATGAGTCAATATCTCCTCGAGACTATCGATATCCTGCTGGGTTGTCGACCAGCTGGTGACAAAGCGGCACATAATGTGCTCGGTGTCGACGACTTCCCATTTTTCGAATTTGACGTGTTCGCTGAGACGGTCGGCGAATTCCTTGGTGAGGATGATGAACTGCTGGTTGGTGCGTGAGTGGACGGCGAGCAGGCCTTTGTCGTATTTGACGAAGAGCTCAGGTATCTGGCGGGCGAGAGCGTCAGCCTGGCGGCCGATCTCTTCATACAGACCGTCTGTGAAAAGGGTGTCGAACTGCAGGCCCGTGATGCGGCCTTTGGCGAGCAGTGCTCCGTGCTGCTTGATGAAGGTGAAGAAGTGCTCGGGAGCACCGTGGCGGGGGAAGACGACGGCTTCTCCGAAGAGAGCTCCGACCTTGGTGCCTCCTATGTAGAAGGCTTCGCAGTGTTCAGCGAGGTATTTGAGCGTAACGTCGTTGCCTTCGGCTCCGAGGGCGTAGCCGAGCCTGGCTCCGTCGATGTAGAGCCTTCCTCCGTATTTCTTGGTCACATTATGGATGGCCGTGAGCTCCTGTGCGCTGTACATCGTGCCGAGTTCGGTGGGGAAGGAGAGATATACCAGCTCCGGCTCAACGATGTGGTCGCGGCTGCCGTCGGCCCTGTATGCGCGGAAGACCTCTTCCAGTTCGTGCGGCCTTATCTTTCCGTCGTCGTGATGGGGAAGGGCGATTACTTTGTGTCCGGTGAATTCAATTGCGCCGGCTTCGTGCACGTTGATGTGGCCGGTCGGGGCGGATACGGCACCTTGCCAGGGCTTGAGCAGGGCGTCGATGACAGTGGCGTTGGTCTGCGTACCTCCGATCAGGAAAAAGATGTCGGCGTCGGGGTCCGAGCAGGCTTCGCGTATGCGCTGTTTGGCGCTTTCGCTGTATTTGTCAATGCCGTATGTGCCGGTATATTCGTAGTTTGTCTCCTCAAGTCTCTTCAGGATTGCGGGGTGCATCCCGCTGTTATAATCGCAATTGAAATAAAGCATATTCTCTTAAAAATTGAAATGCTAATATAGCAAATTAACTTAAGAGTGAAAGCGGTTTGGTTATTTTGTGGCAATAACTCTCAAAAAACGGCGTTCGTCGCGAGTGACGGATATGGATGAGAAGCCGGCTGCCTTGAGACCGGCTTCAATCTCTTCGACCGTGTAGGTGTGCATACTTCCGATCACGTCTTCCCAGGAATTGTACCAAGGGTCCGTGCCGTCGGATTCATTGACTATCATAAACCGTCCTCCGCGTCTGAGCACCCTGTGCACCTGGCGGTAGCAGTCTGTTATGTCAGGCCAGAAATAAATGGTCTCGAAGGCGGTTGCAAGGTCGAAGCTCTCATCGTCGAAAGGCAGGGCGGCGACATTGCCCTCGACCACCTCGCAGCGCCGGGCCCGTATGGCTTTGGCGTTCAGTCTGGTGGATTTCGCTACAGAGAGGGAAGAATAGTCGACGCCGCATACTTTCCTGCAGCGTTTGAGCAGGCGGGCGATGTTGGCCCCGCCGCCGCAGCCGATGTCCAGGGCAGAAGATCCGCTGTCGATTTCGAGGTCTTTCAGCGCCCACTCGGCCAGGATTTCGTGCCGGCCGCGGTTCATACGGTTGACCATATAAATGCCGAAAATGCCTTTGGGTTTGCGGGTGTTTCCCCAAAATTTGCTCTTGAGTCCCATTCCAGTCAGTTTAGTCAGACACAAAAATAAAAGATAATTGCTACATTGCGGCATATTAACTGATGAAGTGCTTCTTATCAATGAAACGACTGTCAATCATAATATTACTGTCAGCCCTCAGCTGCGCTGCCATCTGCCAGCCTTTTACGTTGAATGTCGGAGGCACCCTGATAACCCGATACAACTATACGTCCGACGCTTATCCTTCCAATACCTTCAACATCCGTATGGCAAGGCTGTCGTTGAGCGGCAGGGTGATGGACGAGTTTGCATACAACGTCCTGCTGCAGATGGAAGGGACTCCGGCCAGGGCGCTGGAAGCAAGTGTGGAATGGCAGCGCTTCAGCAGTTTCAGGATAAAAATAGGCCAGTTCAAGATTCCATTTACGTTCGAAAGCCCTGTTTCTGCGATTGACCAGGGATTCTACCGGCGCAGTATGACGTCATATAAGCTTGGAGGCTATAATGACCGCGTCGGGCAGCAGAGCAGCACGGGCCGTGACATCGGTCTGATGTTCCAGGGCAATCTTTTTGAGATGGACGGCCGCGGTTTGCTGCATTATATGGTCGGAATCTTCAACGGCCAGGGCATCAGTGTCGCGGACAACAACGGCGGCAAGGACATAGTAGGTGGTTTATGGCTGTCACCCATAGAGCATATGCGTATCGGCGCCTTCGGTTGGAAAGGAGTGTACGGCCGCGTATATGAAGGGGCTTACGCGCAGGTAGACCGTATCCGTTACGCCCTGTCGTTCGACTATACTCCCGGCGACTGGACCATCCGCTCAGAGTACGTCCACAACCACGGTATGGCATTCAAGAATCCCTTCGGCGGGAATCTGGATTTAGATACGGTGCTCGGAGACAAGGCTGACGCCTGGTACGCGCTGATGATAGCCCCGCTGATGCCGGAAATACTGCACGCGAAACTGCGCTATGACGTGTACCGCGACAACGGCGCGTGGAACCGGGCCTACAGCGCCTACGATTTCGGATTCGACTACTGCTTCTCCCGCAATCTCATATTCTCCGCTGTCGGGTCATTTGTCAATGACCGCAGGCTTTCAGCAGGCAGCCATAATTACTTTATGTTCGATTTTCAGATGGGGCTCAGGTTTTAGCCTGACGGCCCTGTGTTCCTGAACGACTTCTCCGACTACGAACAGGTCTGCAGAGCGGCTCATCAAGCCGACTTCGCCGGTGCGCAGCCATCCGTCTTCTGTAAATGCCGCAGCGTTCGCCTGCGGGTCCTTGTAGTATCCGGCCATCACGTTTGCGCCGCGGACCTGTATTTCGCCCGGAATGATGTCGGGCACGTAGGAGTTGATCCGAATCTCGTCATATTTGTCCATTGCGCGGCCGTATGAGCCGAACACTGAGTTTTCGTGAGTGGCGTAAGCAATCAAGGGGGCGCATTCGTTCATACCGTAACCGACAGAATAAGGGAGTCCGGTCTTGTGAAGGATTTCTTCTGTCTGGCGGTCGACCAGGCCGCCTCCGATTGTAATCTCGCGGATCCTGCCGCCCAGCATAGCCAGTACCCTGCGGCCGATGGACTTGTATAACAGTTTGTTCAGGACCGGAATCCTGGCAAGGAAACGGGAGAGAGGTCTGTCGAGAGCCGGGAGAACCTTATTCTTGACAATTTTGTCGATTATCTGCGGCACGGTTATGAGGATGAACGGCTTGACGTGGGCGCATACAGCCTTCAGCATACACGGGCTAGGGGTTCTGTTCAAAAAGAAAATGTGGCTGCCTGCGCACAGCGCAAACAGGAATTCGAATGTCAGGCCGTACATCTGTGAGAGCGGAAGCATCGATATCGAGCGGTCGCCGCTGTTTACTTTTATGGTTTCGAGTGCGAACTGGATGTTGGCGCTGAGATTCCTGCCGGTAAGCATAATGCCCCTGGGACTGTTCTCCTGAGAGTTTGCATAGTTGATGACTTCGACGCTGTCGAGGAATTCTTTTCCGAAACGGATGTCTTCTTTAGCCAGGCCTTCAGGGTATGCCTTCAGGAAGGATGCATCTGCATCGTCGAAGGCCTCCTTTATGCTGTAGTTCCTGGCCCAGAGACAACTGAAGTCATCTATGTTCAGTATGGCTTTAAGCTGCCCTGCCTTGGACAGGTCCATTGCGGTGAAGGTCTTCACATCCGTAAAGAGAAGGGAACTGTCGCTGTGGTGGCACAACTCAAGTATGGATGCGGCGGAAAGGCCGTACCTGACAGGGACGGTGACTGCGTCATATACGGCGGCTGACAGGAATGCCGCGCCCCAGTGGACGGAATTCTTGCCACATATAGCTATCTTGTCTCCTTTGGCGAGTCCCATACTCTCAAAGGCTATGTTCATTTTCACGATCATCGAAGCAACGTCTGCATAAGTGTAGTCGCGTCCTTCGTAATCGCTCAATGCCTGACGCTCCCAATTGTCGAGCGTCACTTTCTGGAAACGGTTCAGATAATGCAGTATTTCAACCATAGTTCAAATGTTTTTGACAATGCAAAGTTACAAGCTGTCCAGCTACAGCAATGATGTTGTGAAATAAAGTGCTTCTGTTGGTGTATTTATTTGTTTTGGCGGGAAAATCGTGCTATTTTTGGGATGAAAAACGGATAATATAATTTTCATACCACACACAATGGATGGTTATGTAACGGTTCGCAGAGGCTATATGCGGCACTTCCTTCTGGGGCTCTTCCTGGTCGGTTTCTTTTTGGCTTTCATCTTCATCTATCATCCTTTCGGCGTTACCGAATTCTTCGACGGCTGCGGGGAACTGGGATATTCCTTCCACTTCCTGATGCTGGCCTGCATACTGCTGCTCTCGTCCACTATGACGCATACGCTCTTCTATGCCTTTTTCGTCGACAAGAAGATGCTCTGGTGGAAGTATGCCCTGTGGTGCATCGCCGAAGTTTTCGTGGCTGCTCTTTTCGAGGGTCTGTACACCTGGCTTTTCCATCGTTCAACAATGGAATACGTCGATGCGGTGCCATACTGTTTCAGACTGTTGTCCCTTACTCTGGTATTCCCCTATACCTTCCATATCCTCTACCTCATCATACTTGAGGGAAGGGACCATATCGAGCAGTTGAAGAAAGCTCCGGGCGAGGAAGCGGCTCCAATCAAGTTCACAGATGAGCACGGCCGCCTCAAATTGATAATCGATGCTGCGGAGATACTCTATCTGAACTCAAGGACCAACTATGTGGACATCTATTATCTGGATGCGGGCAGGGTGAAGCAATACTCTCTGCGCAACTCTATGAAGAGCATAGAGGAGACCGTGGCGGGATACGGAATAGTGCGCTGCCACCGCTCGTATTTCGTCAATCCGGCTCACGTAAAAGTCTTGCGGAAAGACAAGTACGGATTTGTGGTCGCGGAATTCAACATTCCCGAAATCAATCCCATCCCTATTAGCAAAAGTTATTACGAGGCTCTTGCAGAGCTTATGTAATTGGATGTTAATTGAAAAAGGACTACTTTTATACAATTGTAAAAAAACTAAACACTATGAGGAACTCTATAATCAGGCTTTGTGCCTTTGCGTTGGCGCTTGTGTGCGCTGTTGCTTGTAAGCAGGGACCCTCCAGGACCGGGGAACTGACAGATGCTCTGGACGATTCTGCCTGGGATGTTTCATACTGGATTTCCGCGGCAGACGCCCCTGTGTTCAAAGGCAGGGTGATGGACGGCTCCCGGGCGGCTGACGGAGCCAGCTGGTTCGTTTCCACTCTGGAGAACGATGACAAAGTCGTGTCTGCAAAATGGATGACAGCTGGACTCGGGGTCTATTCGCTGTATGTCAACGGAGTGCAGATAGGAGATGAATTCCTCAAACCTGGTTTCACGCATTATGCGAAGACGAAGCTTTCGTTTACTTATGACATCACTGGCGCCATCCTCAAAAAGCCCGGTGAGGAGAATGTCTTCGCTGCCCAGGTAACCCCCGGCTGGTGGGCCGACAAGATCGTGACCCCGAGTGGCAATGACCGTATGATCGGCGAGAAGTGCGCCTTCCGGTCTGTGATAGAACTGACTTTCGCAGACGGCAACACGGCGCTGTACGGCACGGACACCGAGAACTGGCTGGCTGGAATCGCCGGTCCGGTGAAGCACGCTGCGATTTTTGACGGCGAGGTTTATGACGCCCGCGAGCTGCCCGGCTTCGATACGCCCGAAAAACTCTCCAGACCGGAAGTGAACAATGAATTCCTGGGCTGGATTTATCCGACCGACGGAGCCGAGGTTTACCTTCGCAAGGATCTTACTCTCTCTCCCGTCAGGACATACATCTGGAAAGATGTCACCGGCGCCAGCGAAGATGCGTACGGAAAGGTGGTCATCGACCGTGAATACAAGGCCGGTGAGAAGGTAGTCCTCCATCCGGGTGAAAAACTTGTTGTCGACTTCGGACAGAACTGCGCAGCAGTCCCGGCGTTCACGTTCAATGCGGCCGCGGGAACAGTCCTTACCTGCCTGCCTTCAGAACTGATGAATGACGGCAACGGCTCCAAGGCCCGGGGTATGGACGGCCCGGAGGGAAGCACGCATCGACTGAACCTGCGCATACCCTCTACCGGAATGATACTCGAATACACCTTCGCCGATTCGCAGAAGCCTGTTACCTATTACCCCCAATGCACGTTCTTCGGATACCGGCTGATTACCGTCACAGCTACTGCAGATGTCACTTTCGACAGCATCACTTCTATCCCGGTGTCATCCATAGCCGGCTGGCTTGAGACCGGAAGGATCGCCACCGGCAATGAACTGGTGAACAAAATAATCTCCAATTCAAGATGGGGACAGCTTTCGAACTATCTGTCAGTCCCTACAGACTGCCCGCAGCGCAACGAGCGTCTCGGCTGGACAGCCGACACACAGGTATTCACCGAGGCCGGTGCTTTCTTCGCCGATACCGACGATTTCTTCCACAAATGGCTTCGCGACCTGCGTGACAGCCAGAGTCCGACCGGCGGTTATCCGGGAGTCGCTCCCCTTGCACAGTATGGAGGCGATATGATGCGCGTGGGCTGGGCCGATGCCGGCATCATCGTTCCCTGGACCATCTGGAGACAGTTCGACGACCCGTCAATCGTTGAGGAGAGCTGGGATTCAATGGAGAAATTTATGGCTCACGTGGCTGAGACAAAATATGACCACAGGGCCCTTGCCGCCGAGAACGGTAATTATCAGTGGGCGGACTGGCTGAGCTATGAGCCTCTGGAAAGCTGCGAAGGCCTTGCCTTCGGCAGGGACGAGTTCGGCAGAAGAGGTCCGCTCCCCGAAGCGATAGACTACTGGAACTACCTTTGTGCTTCATATTGGGCCATAGATGCCGGAATGATGCGCGATATGGCTGCAGCCACAGGTCGTGACGCAGCCAAATATGCAGCAATGCAGCAGGAGGCCAAGACTTATATCCTCGACAATTTCGTGAATGCGGACGGAACCTTCAAGACTGAGATTCTCAACACGATGCAGACCCCGGCCCTTTTCGCCCTTAAGAACAAACTCTTTGAAGGCGAAGCTGAAGAGGCGCTGAAGGCCCGTCTTCGCAAAAACTTCGAAGATCACGGCAACTGCCTCCAGACCGGCTTCCTCGGCACATCCATCCTGATGGACGTGCTTACCGAAAACGGTATGGTCGACATAGCTTATGAACTACTGCTGCAGCGCAAGAATCCCAGCTGGATTTACTCCATCGACAACGGAGCTACCACAATCTGGGAACGCTGGAACAGCTATACCCTTGACAAGGGAATGGGCCCCAGAGGTATGAACAGTTTCAACCACTATGCCTACGGAGCAGTTTGCGCGTGGATATGGAAGACAGCTGCCGGTATTGCCACCGACACTGAAGAACCCGGATTCAGGCACATCATTATGAAACCCGTGCCGGACAAGCGGCTGGGGTCTCTTGACGCAGAATACGATTCGGAGTATGGCACCATCAAAAGTTCCTGGAAGTACGAAGGAGACCAGTGGATATGGACTTTCACCATTCCCAGAAGAGCAAGAGCTACTGTCACCCTCCCCGGCGAAACCGAGTCCAAGGAGTACCAGGCCGGTAAATACACAGTAAAAAAAGTGATATTATAGACGATATTATAGACCATATATGTTTCAATACAAGCGAACTCTCCTCTTATTTGCCGGACTTCTGACGGCTGCAACGCTTATGGCTCAGAACGTCCGTATGGATGTGAATCTGAAGAAACCCGGGGCTCCCATACAGCCGACGATGTACGGAATCTTTTTCGAAGACATCAACTACGCTGCTGATGGCGGTCTGTATGGCGATATGGTCAAAAACCGTTCATTCGATTTTCCCTATGCCCTGACGGGCTGGATTCCTTACGGGAAACTGCAGGTGATGGATGACGGCCCTTTCGAACGCAATCCCCACTATCTGCGTCTTAACTGGTCCGGCCACCGTGATAAGTTTACTGGCGTCGAGAATGAAGGTTTCTTCGGTATGGGACTCAAGGCTGGTGAGAAATATGATTTCTCCGTATGGGCACGCAGTGCCGGCGGCAGGCTGCGTATCGAGCTTGTCGACAACGATTCGATGAGCGAGACGCAGATACTCGTCCAGGGTACGATAAATGTCTCTTCATCGCAATGGACAAAATACAAGCTGACCCTGGAGTCTCCCGTCACCATCGAGGATGCACATCTGCGAGTCGAACTCGTCGGCAATGTGCCTGTCGACATCGAGCACGTTTCGCTCTTCCCTCAGGACACGTGGAAAGGTCGGGAGGGCGGCCTTCGCAAGGATCTTGCTCAAGCTCTGTATGATCTCCATCCCGGAGTATTCCGTTTCCCCGGGGGATGCATAGTGGAGGGTACAGACCTCGAGACCCGCTATAACTGGAAGAACAGTGTAGGCCCTGTAGAGAACCGTCCGGTGAACGAGAACCGCTGGCACTATACTTTCGGCTACAAGTTGTTCCCAGACTATTTCACAAGCTACGGCTTCGGGTTCTATGAGTTCTTCCAGCTCTGTGAAGATTTCGGCTGCGAACCTTTGCCGGTAGTGAGCTGCGGCCTTGCCTGTCAGTTCCAGAATGACGATCCTTCAGCCCACGTGCCTGTGGATGAGCTGGGGCCTTACATCCAGGATGCCCTGGACCTCATCGAGTTTGCAAACGGCGGCGTGAATACCACCTGGGGCAGGGTGAGGGCTGAGATGGGACATCCCGAGCCGTTCAACCTCAAGATGCTGGCTGTAGGCAACGAGCAGTGGGGCGAAGAGTATCCTGCCCACCTGAAACCTTTCGTCGATGCGCTGCGCAAGGCATATCCGCAGATCAAGATTATCGGAACATCGGGCCCCAACTCCGAAGGCGACCAGTTCGACTATCTATGGCCTGAGATGAAGAAACTCGGAGTCGATCTTGTCGACGAGCATTTCTACCGTCCCGAAAAGTGGTTCCTGTCGCAAGGCGCACGCTACGACAGCTATGACCGCAAGGGACCCAAGGTGTTCGCGGGTGAGTATGCCTGCCACGGAGACGGGAAGAAATGGAACCATTTCAACGCCTCCCTCCTCGAGGCAGCCTTTATGACAGGACTGGAGCGCAATGCCGACGTGGTCCATATGGCCACCTATGCTCCCCTGTTCGCCCACGTGGAAGGGTGGCAGTGGCGTCCCGACCTGATATGGTATGACAACTTGAGGTCTGTGCGTTCTTGCAGCTGGTATGTCCAGCAGCTTTATTCACAGTACCGCGGACAGAATGTCCTTGCCCTTACCTGGGACGGCAAGCCGGTGACAGGTGCAGAAGGGCAGCAGGGCCTGTTTGCCAGCGCCGTTCAGGACGGCAACCTTATCTATGTCAAGGTGGCGAACACTTCATCATCCCCGAATGCCATCGAATTCAACTTTGACGGTTTGAAGAAGGCTGAAACTGTCAAAGCGGTCAAGAGCATCGTCTATACTTCTCCCGATCCCGATGCTGACAATACCCTCGACGACCCGGAGGCGATAACACCCCGCACGAGGATGTTCTTTGGCGAAGGAAAGGCCGTCAAGGCCACAGTCGACCCGATGAGCTTCAATATTTTCGTATTCGAACGTTAATACAACAATAAACTATGAAAAAACTTCCCTTCTGTGCCTTGACAGCTGCTCTGGCTGTACTCTGCGCAATTCCAAGTTTCGGGCAGCGTCCGCTGGTGAGCACTTCCTACACGCCGGATCCTGCACCCTTCGTCTATGGTGACAAAGTCTATATGGCCACCGGCCACGATGAAGACGACGCCACTTATTTCAAAATGAATGACTGGCAGCTGTTCAGCACCGAGGATATGGTCAACTGGACCTACCTCGGCACCCCCATCTCGACCGCCACGTTCGCGTGGTGCGAAAAGGGTGACAACGCCTGGGCTTCACAGATCGTCGAGCGGAACGGCAAATGGTACTGGTATGTGTGTGTGATCGAGGACGGCACCCGTGCAAACGCTCTGGCAGTGGCTGTGGCCGATGATCCTCAGGGTCCCTGGAAGGACGCTATCGGCGGCCCTCTGGCCACCGGCTGGTCTTTCATCGACCCCACCGTATTCATCGACGATGACGGCAAGGCCTATCTGTTCTGGGGCAACAAAGGCTGCTGGTACGGCCGCCTCAACGACGATATGATTTCCTTTGCCGACGGCTGGAAAGAAGTTCCCGGCTTCCACGACCCGAAGTGCTTCGGTCCCGAATCTATGAAGATGGACTGGAGCATCCACAAGGAAGTTATGATGGTGGGTTACGAAGAAGGCCCCTGGGTCAACAAGCGTAACGGCATCTACTATATGTCATATCCCGCCGGCGGAGTGCCCGAGCATATGGCATACTCCACAGCGCCTACCATCGACGGCCCGTGGACTTACCGCGGCCGCATTATGGACGAATCCGTCAACAGCTTCACCATTCACGGCGGAAATGTGACGTTCAAGGGCAACGACTATATGTTCTACCACGCCGGAACTCTCCCGAACGGCGGCGGATTTCACCGTTCAGCCTGCGTCGAGCAGTTCAAGTTCAATCCGGACGGCAGCATCCCCTTCATTCCCTTCACCAAGGAGGGCCCCGCGCCTGTAGCTACCCTGGATCCCTACAAGAGGGTGGAGGCTGAGACTATGGCCGGCTCCCACGGCGTGAAGACAGACCGCCGTGCCGGTTTCAACCACTACGTGACGTCGATCGACAACGGTGACTGGATCTTCGTCCGCAACGTAGATTTCGGCACTGAAGGAGCAAAACAGGTGACTGTCGAGGTCGCCAACTTCAAGAGCCGCGGCCAGATCGAGTTCCACCTTGACAACATAAGCAACCAGCCTATAGCCAGACTCAGCGTAGGCGGCGAGAACGCAGTGTTCAATGCCGATGTGCGACGTAATGTGACGGGTGTCCACGACCTCTATATCCTCTTCCGCGGAGGTGACAGCCAGCTCTTCGACCTCGACTGGTGGAAGTTCAATTCAAAAGTCAACAAACCGATAATCCAGACCAAATACACTGCCGACCCCGCGCCTCTGGTGTATGACGGCAAGGTGTTCCTCTATACCACCCACGACGAGGACTGGGGAGCCAACTTCGAGATGTACGACTGGCTGCTCTATACCTCTGAGGATATGGTGAACTGGACAGACCACGGTGCCGTGGCTTCGACCAAGGATTTCAAGTGGCGCTCACGCGACAACGGCGGCTGGGCCCTGCAGGTCGTCGAGCGTAACGGCAAGTTCTATATGTACTGCCCGCTCCACGGACACGGCATCGGCGTGCTTGTGGCTGACAGCCCTTACGGCCCGTTCCGCGATCCGCTCGGCGAGCCGCTGGTATGGCAGAAGGAGCACTGGGAGGACATCGACCCTACGGTGTGGATCGACGATGACGGACAGGCATATATGTACTGGGGCAACCCCAACGTCTACTGGGCGAAACTCAACGAGGATATGATCTCGCTCGCAGGCCCCATCCACAAGCTGGACTACAAGATACAGGACTATCAGGAAGGCCCGTGGTTCTACAAGCGCAACGGCCGCTATTATCTCGCTTTCGCGTCTACCTGCTGCCCCGAGGGCATAGGCTATGCGATGAGCAACAGCCCGGAAGGCCCCTGGGAGTATAAGGGACACATTATGAACCACACCCAGCGCACCCGCGGAAACCACCCGGGCATCATCGACTACAAGGGCAAGTCTTATGTATTCGGACTGAACTACGACCTGATGCACCTCGACACCTATCAGCATCACGAGAGGCGTTCGGTGTCTGCTGCCGAGATGCATTACAATCCTGACGGAACCATCCAGGAGGTGCCTTACTTCTTCGACGCAACTCTCGAACAGATCCAGCCCTTCAAGCTCGACGGCCGCATAGAGGCTGAGACGATGGCCTGGGGCTACGGCCTCAAGACCAGCAAGGTGGCTGGCCGCGGCATAATCGTGGACCACATCGATAACGGAGAGTACCTCCAGATAAAGGGTGCTGACTTCGGCCGCGGACGCAGGCAGTTCAGCGCAACCGTCTTCTGCTATGACACTCCCGCAACCGTCGAAATCCACCTCGACAGCGTTAACGGGCCGCTCGAGGGAACTCTCCAGATTACTCCCGGCAAGGCCTGGAAGACTGTTTCTTGCAACCTCAAGGGCACTGCCGGTGTCCACGACATATTCTTCGTATTCAAAGGTGACAAAGGCCACGATCTCTTCGAATGGGATTGGTGGCAGATGAAATAGTACCGTTATGAAAAAGAAAATCATCATCATTCTTGCAACCCTCTGCCTGGCATTCAGCGGCACGGCACAGGAAAAAGTAGAGATCTCGGTAAAGACCGACAAACCTTCGGGATATGTCGACCCTATGCTCTATGGCCAGCTCTTCGAGCACATCTATTTTTCGGCAAACAACGGCGTATGGCAGGAACTGCTCTACGAGCGTTCTTTCGAGAATGAGCATTTCCCCGGCATCCCGCCCCGTGACGGCTACTTCGACGGCTGGTTTATGGATGACGACGACGTGCTCCATTCTCCTACCAGATATGAGCAGCCCATCCATATCACCGGTGTGGACTCTGATGACTATGAGATTACTATGGATGTCAACTGGCGTTCCTACAGGCTGGCAAGACGTGCCTGGAGCGGCGGCCTGCTGGATATCCGCGTAGCTTTCAAGGACCAGAAGGCAGGCGAACCGTATTTCGTGCGCATCCACGACCCCAAATATGAGGTCAGGGCCCTCAACCTCTCCCAGACTGAGAGTCAGATACAGGCTGCTGCTATGAACCGCGCAAGGGCTGCCGTCCAGCAGCAGACAGTCGTTCCTGACTTCAGCATCAGCAAGATGGTCGAGAACGAGACTGAGGTCCGCGGTATGAAGCGTGTAGTCAGGACCCTTCAACCCATCGTCTCAAAGACTGCCACTGCAGCCCAGATCAATGAGAACCGCGACTGGCACAAGCTGCGCATCAGCTGCAAAGGCAGCAGCGCCACTGTCTACTGGGACGGCAAGAAAGTGCTCTCTTCTTCGAAACTCGACCGCGCAGGCAGCAACGACATCACCTTCTGGGTCAATTATACCGAGGCTTTGTTCCGCAACATAAAGGTGACCTCGTCAAATGGCAGGACAGTCTATTTCGAAGGCACACCCGAGGACGTGAAGGTTCCGGCCGTGGCTCCCCAGTGGAACGCTTTCGGCGAGGGTGAGTTCGAACTGGTGAAAGGCGATGCGGTGAATATGGATTTCTCCCAGAAGATAACGACTTCAACCGCTGCCGGCATCTCGCAGGGACCTCAGAACATCATCAAAGGCGAGAGATATCTGGGGTATATCCACGCAAAAGGTGACGGTATCCTTTCGGTTCAGCTTCGCCAGGGCGACAATGCTGTGTCGACTATGGTCCTCGGCAAACCCGGTCCGAAATGGAAGAAATATGAATTCGAACTTGACGGCACTTTCGACGGCGATGCCGATTTCGCAATCTGCGTTGAGAACTGTACAGTCCAGGTCGACGAGGCCAGTATGACCACCAAGACCGGTAAGGATCTGGGCGGCTTCAGACCCGACATCTTCAAGGCGGTGGATGAGCTCGGTCCGACCTGTCTCCGCTGGCCGGGCGGCGGCTATGTAGCCCAGTACGACTGGCGCTGGGGCATCGGCCCGCAGACCCAGAGGCAGCGCTGGGCCCACTGGATGTGGATGGATTACGACCAGAACAACTTCGGAACAGACGAGTTCATAAGCTTCTGCCGCTCTATCGGCACTGAGCCTGTGATTGTCGTGACCATCGGTTTCGACCGTCCCGACGAGGAGCAGGAAGGCATCTTCCAGAATGCGCTGAACTGGCTGCGCTACTGCAATGCCCCGGCTACTGACGCCTGGGGAGCCAAGCGTGCCGCCAACGGCCATCCTGAGCCCTACAATGTGAAGTACTGGGAGATAGATAACGAGATGTGGGAGATGGGCATCGACAAATACGAGGCTGCCGTACGCAAGTACTCGGCTGCTATGCGCGAGATCGACCCTACCATCAAGATTATCGCCTGCGGCGGCTTCCAGGAAGACGAGCAGTTCCTCGAGCGTTCCGCCAACTTCTTCGACTATATGAGCCTGCACCACTATGAGCAGCAGAACGGCTACGCCACAGGCCCTCAGAATCTGGCCCGCCAGTATGACCGCTACGCGGATATGATTGCCAAGAGCCCTAATCCGAATGTGAAGCTGTTCATCTCCGAGTGGAACCTTAACAGTCAGGACTGGCGCACAGGCCTCTTCGCCGGCGGCTTCCTGAATGTGTGCGAGGCCCGTGACGTCGTGGCGATGGGTGCGGCAGCCCTGTTCATCCGCCGCACGGACGCTCCGGACTGGAACAATGCCTTCATCAACTTCAACTACAAGGACCTCTACGTGGCTCCGAACTACCAGGTGACCAAGTTGTGGCACGACCACTTCTCGACCCGCCTGCTCTCATTCGAAGGAGAGACTGCAGATCTGAATGTCGTAACCACGATGTCGGAGAACGGCCACGATGTCATCATCAAGGTCGTCAATCCCACCGACAAGCCGTACAAACTTTCTTTCAAAGGCAAGTTCGACGCTTCAGTGGATGCGGTCTATGACTACTTCGCTCCCGGCGGTCTTATGGTCGGCAACACGCTGGAAAAGAAAGATGCTGTGGCCCAGAAACAGCAGACTTTCAAGGTTTCGGCTTCTGAAGGCGCCCTCGACATCGCTCCCTATTCAGCCGGCGTGATTACAGTGGCCCGCGGAAGATAGCGCAGTTATGTGCACAAAAAAAGAGCTCTGCAATCGCTTGCAGAGCTCTTTTTTAATGGAGTCTTCTGTTATTTGAAGAGCATAGGAGCCATCTCGTACAGGCACCTTCTCCAAGTCTGGAACTCGTGGGCAGTGCCTTCTGAAACGTAACCCTTGGCATTGTAGCCGGCAGCCTGGAGAGCCGCTGCGGCGTTTCTGATGTTGTCAGGACCCTCTTTGCTGCCGCAACCCAGGAAGATACCCTTGATGTCTTTGATATCCTTGAGCTCTTCGGGAGTGTAAGTGCCGCCGCTGAGCAGACCGTAGTAACCGAATACTTCGGGACGTGCGAGGGTGATGCTGTGGGTTTCCATACCACCCATAGACAGACCGGCCATAGCGCGGTGAGCCTTGTCAGCTTTAGTGCGGAAGTGTGAGTCGATGTAAGGGATGAGTTCGTCTACGAGGACAGTCTCAAAACCGTTGTTGAGCATCATACCCATACCGCCGCCACGCTGGCCTCCTGCGGGAGCTGCTGCAGGCGCTGCTACTGCAGGACGGGTCGGAGCAACTGCTGCGGGAGCACCTGTTGCAGTAGAAATGGGAGCCTGAGGACCGGCTGCAGGACCGGCTGCGCCGGGACGGAAGCCTTCATTGGTCATACCGTAGGTCATCACGACGATGAACGGCTGGATCTTGCCATCAGCGATCAGGTTGTCCATAATGAGGTTTGCGTGACCCTGATTAGACCAGGCGTACTCGTTCTCGCCCCAACCGTGCTGGAGATAGAGGACAGGGTATTTGGTCTTCTTGCTTGCATCATAGGTCGGAGGAGTGTAGACGAATGCACGGCGGAGCTGGTTGGTGCTCTTAGACCAGAAGAGGATTTCCTGTACGTTTCCGTGGGGAACATTCCTCTCGGCATAGAAGGCCTGGTCGTGTGCGGGAACCTCGACACCGCTCTCCCAGCGGGTAGAGCCGTAATAGTTGTTGGTGCCGGGATCGTTGACGGTACCGCCGTCGATTGTCAGATGATAGTAGTGGAATCCTTCGTCAGCGGGAGTCTTGCTGGTTCCGGTCCATACGCCTTCAGCATCTTTGTGAAGGACAGTGCTGCCGGCGATGACTGAAGTGGCCTTGGGGGCGTTAACGCGGTAGCGGATGTAGCGCTGTGAGTTGACCATCGGGTACAATTGTCCGGGCTGGTTCTTGGTTGAAGGAACGAAGTCTTCCTTGATGACGATATTGTCCTGTGCGGGGTCGAAGTTCTTGACGGCGTTGTACATAGCCATCTTGGGCTGATAATTGGCGTCGAAGAGCAGGGGAGAGTTGTTGGCGCCGAGCCAAGAGTCGCGGTCTGAAAGGTTCCAGAAAGTAACGCAATCAACCTTGTCAGCGTGTTTGCGGAGGATTCTGAAGAGGTTTTCATACTGGTCCTGCTGCAGGCTCTGCTCCCAGCTTGCAACCTGGCGTGCCTGACCCTGATTGAAACGGAGGGCGCCGCCCTGGTCGGTGTTGACGCGGATGTCAAGCTCGGTTACGTGGATATGGTCCACGATTGCTGCATATTTCTCGACAGCTGCTTCCATCTCTTCAGCGCTCGGGCTGTAGATGTTGTAGTGGCCCTGCATACCGATGCCGTGTACGGGGACGCCGGCAGCTTTCATCCTGGTGATGAGGCCTGCGATACGCTCGCTCTTGCCGGGATCGCACTCGTTGTAGTCATTGTAGAAAAGAAGGGCATTGGGGTCTGCCTCGTGGGCATACTCGAATGCCTTGTATATGAATTCCTCACCTGCAATCTGCCACATAGGTGACTGGCGGAGCTCAGGCTGGCCGGGCCTTACGGGGCTGTCGGCTACTGCCTCATTGACAACGTCCCAAGCGTAAACCACGTCTTTGTAGCGGTTGACGACGGCCTGGATGTGATGTTTCATATTGGCATAGAACTCTTCCTTGGGAAGAAGGTTGCCTTTCTCGTCCTGATAGATCCAGCGGCCTACCTGTGAGTGCCACATAAGGCAGTGGCCACGGAGCTTGATGCCGTTCTGGCGGCAGAAATTGGCAATCTTGTCGGCGTTCTCCCAGTTGAACTCGCCCTTGTTGGGTTCGGTGGGCTGGGGTTTCATGTCGTTCTCAGCAGTGATGCTGTTGAACTCCCTTTTGATGAGAGCGATCTGGTCAGCGTCTGAAATGTTGCGCTGATTGACAGCTACTCCGATCATGAAGTAGTTCTTGTAGGTGTCCTTCAAGCCGTTTGTGATCGGCTGAGGGGCCCTTTGACCGAACTGTGCCAATGCAGGAACACACATTGCAAGGGCGCAGACTGCAAATAAGAATTTTTTCATAAAAAAAGGTTTTAGTTAAGTATTGGTTAATGGTTGGATCAGAATCTTACTGAGGTGGCCAGTCCTGAGTATTCGACGGTCTTGCTTGCCTTGCCCTTGCCGTCGATGTAGACAATACGGAACTTGCGGAATGCAGGCACTCCGGTATAGCTGCCGTTACGTTTGCTGATGGTGAGGGTCTTGCCGCGCAATTTGAAGTCGATGGTGCTGTAGCGGCCTTTTTCGTAATTGTAGTTGTCGCCTTCATCTTCATAAAGGGTGAAGTCAGCGTCGGCTCCGCCGTAGACGCGGATTTCGATGTCATTCCAGGGCTTTTCGCTGGCATACTGGACATCAGGGCCGATGGGGATGATGCTTCCGGCCTTTACATACAGAGGGCACCTGTCGATGGGGGCGTCAGCCGTGATCGTCTGGCCACCCTTGTAGAGTTTGTTGGTGCTCCAGTCGTACCAGCTGGCTCCGGCGGGCAGATATACCCGGGTGGTTGCGGGTTTGGTCCAGTTGACTTTCTCCTCGCTCCATTTGCGCTCCTCGGTCGAAGTGAACAGCGCGTGGGTCACGGGAGCCACGAGCAGCGAGCGGCCGAACATAAACTCGTCGGGGATGTCCCATACGTTCCTGTCGGCGGCGAAGTCCATAATGAGGGCACGCATAAAACTGTCGTGGTTGGATGTCACCTGCCAGGCGGTGCTGTATATGTAGGGGAGGAGTTTATACCTCATCCTGATGGCTTTCTCGATAGCGTCGTAGACGGGTTCGCCTTTCTTGCCGAACTCCCAAATCTCGCGGCGTGAAGACTCGCCGTGGCTGCGCATCATCGGGTTGAAGAGTCCGAACTGCAGCCAGCGGACGTAAAGCTCCTGGAAGAGAGGGTTGGTAGAGCAGGTCTGGGTCTGCCCGGGCTTGTTGTAGCCGCTGGGGAAGAATCCTCCGATGTCGGAGTTGACCTGGGGGTTGCCTGTAAGGGTGTAGTTGAGGCAGAGCGGAATCTGGTTGCGGAAGTCGTTCCAGGTAGACTGGGTGTCTCCGGACCAGGTGTTGGCTCCGGTGCGCTGCTGTCCCATAAAGAAGGAGCGGGTGAGGATGAAGACCCTCTTGTGGTTGTCGCTCTCGGCGCGCTGGTGGTCATAGACTCCCTCGACGCACATAAGCGGGTAGATGTTGCGCACGCTGCGGAAGGAACCCATCGCGCTCATCTGGTCGAAGTCGCCCTCGCGGTAGGTGTGGTCAGGGTCGGTGCTGTCCATCCACCAGGCGTCGATGTCGAGGTCGTAGAGCCGTCTGAGGTTGTTCCAGTATATGTCGCGGGCTTCGGGACTGTATGCGTCGTAGCATACGACTCCCGAAGGATAGTCCCTGCGCGGCGGCCAGATGTGCGAAATTCCGCTCATAGGCCAGGTTATGAAGTCGAACAGCAGGCCCTTCTCCTTGAGTTCGCGGTATGGTTTGGTCTGCGGGCCGAAAGACTGCCATATAGAGATGGACATATGGGCTCCCATATCGTGAACTTCCTCGACCCATCCTTTGGGATTCGGGAAGTCTTCGTTCAGGAACTCCATTGCGTTCCACAGGTAGTTGTTGCCCCAGTACTGCCAGTCCTGGATGATGCCGTCGAGAGGAACGCCGGCGTTGCGGTAGCCTTTCACCACATCAGTCAGCTCCTTCGCGGTCTTGTAGCGCTCGCGGCTCTGGTGGAAGCCGTAGGTCCAAAGGGGCAGCATCGGCACTTCGCCGGTGAGCTTGCGCACGCCGGCAATCACGCCGTCGGCGTTGCCGCCATAGATGAAATAGTAATCTATCTCGTCGCCGACTTCGCTGCTCAGCTTGACTGAAGTGCCGTCATCAGCGATCGTGGTGGGAGAGTAGTTGTCCCAGAAAATGCCGTAGCCTTTTATCGACTGGAAGAAGTTGGTGTAGTCTTCGGTGTTTGACTGTATCATCCGGCGGTTCTCGCCTCGCAGGTTCATCTTGCCGTTCTGGAGCATTCCGAGGCCGTAGATCGGCTCGTCCCTGTCCAGCTTGAACTCCTGGGATACGACCCAGAATCCCTTGTCGACGCCTTCAGTGATGGCTTCAACTGAAGAGGCGCCTTCGGTCAGGAGCTTGCGGCCTTTGGCGTCAGTGAAGGTGACGGTGCCGTCCTTTGCGACGCTGACTTTAACCTTGGGCTTTGCGGGCGTACCCTGCGGCTGCATAATGACTGAAACGCTGTTGGTGCGCTGGAACTGGCCGGCA
This sequence comes from uncultured Bacteroidales bacterium, assembly GCA_947169015.1. Lineage (GTDB taxonomy): Bacteria > Bacteroidota > Bacteroidia > Bacteroidales > UBA932 > Equibacterium. The sequence goes on from CAMVOD010000001.1 coordinate 323,468, forward strand.
GACTTTTCGATGCGGACTATTTCGGGAGAATAGTAGGTGATTTTGACCTTGACGTCCGCTGCATACACGGAGATGGCCGAGAGGACTGCGGCAAGGGAGAGGATGAGTTTTTTCATAGTAGTTGTTTGTCTTTTCAAGCGAATAAAGTTACGCTTTTTATATGAGAAGAAAAAGTAAGGAGTAACTATTCGCTATATTTGTCAGAACAAGAGAAAGCCCCGATGAAAAAGATTATCAGCCTCCTTTCCGCACTGTTGCTGGCCGCCGGCTGCAGCAGCGACCAGATCGTAATGGTGGTCGGTACCTACACCGACAGTGGCAGCTACGGCCTTTACAGCTATCGCTTCGATGCAGGGAGCGGTGTGGCTGCGGTGATGGACAGCGTCGCCGCCGTCAATCCTTCCTTCGCCATCTACCGCGACGGGAAAGTTTACTCGGTAAATGAAATCAATGGTGGCCAGGCGGCAGTCGAGACCTACGGTTTTGACCGCAGACGCGGCCGCTTCAGCCTCGAGGGGCACTTGCCTGCTTCCGGGGCCGACCCCTGCCATCTGTCCACGGACGGGCATTTCCTGCTTTCGTCCAACTACACCGGCGGCAATCTCGCTGTCTTCGCTATGGACGGTGAAGGCCGGCTCGAGGCCTCAGCAGTGTATGCCGGCTCCACAGGCGGCCCTGACCTCTCGCGGCAGGAGACTGCGCACATCCATTGCTCCGTGTTCAGCCCCGACGGGAAATATGTCTATGCAAGCGATTTCAGCGCCGACCGCATCCTGCGCTTCGATGCAGGCGCGGCGGGCATAGTGCCTTCGCTGGATGCTGAAGGGCAACAGGTGTCATTTCCTCTCGACCCGGACTACGGTCCGAGGCATCTTGTCTTCTCTCCGGACGGCCGCTTCTTCTACGTAATCGGGGAACTGTCCGGCACCGTCACATCTTTCAGATACGACGATGGAAACCTGATCCGCACGGCCGTTGTGGATGCCGACCCCTATGACGGCAGGGGCAGCGCCGATATACACCTTTCTCCGGACGGCCGGTTCCTCTATGTCAGCAACCGCCTCGTGAACGACGGCATATCGGTGTTCGGGGTTAAAGAAGACGGAAGTCTGAGTTTTGTCGCATACCAGACCACAGGCATCCATCCTCGCAATTTCAACATTACGCCGGACGGCCGCTATCTGCTGTGCGCCTGCAGGGAATCCGATATTATTCAGGTGTTCGAACGCGACGCAGCCACCGGCCTGCTCACTGACACAGGTCGCAACATCAGCGTGCCCCACCCGGTCTGCATCGAGTGGGTGAGGTAGCCTCAGTTATTTCTTGTCTTTCTTGTCCGGTTCGTCGCCCCGGGATTTCTTGTAGAGGAAGCGGCGGATCTTCTGGGTGGCTGTCTTCTCGAACGGCTCCTTCATCGCGTTGACCTCGCTGATCTTGGAGTTCTTGCCGACGGCCCTGTTCACGAAGTCGAGGACGGCCTTCTTGCGGGCCTCAAGATTCTCGAAGAATTTGTCTTCGTTAGCCTGGTTCCAGTCGAGGATGTTGTCGTTGAATTTCACGAGAGCCACCAGCTTGCCGTCGCGCTCCATAACGAGAGACTCTTCCACGCCTTCGATGTCGTTGATGACGGTTTCTATCTCCTCGGGGTATATATTCTCGCCTGAGGGACCGAGTATGGTGTTGTTGAGGCGGCCCTTGATGAACAGGTAACCGTCCTTGTCGATGATGCCGACATCGTTGGTGTGGAACCAGCCCTGGTCGTCCAGCACCTGCATAGTGCGTTCGGGATCTTTGTAGTAGCCGAGCATCACATTGTCGCCGCGGCATACGATTTCGCCCTCTCCGGTCTTGGGGTCGACATTGTCCAGACGCACTTCGACACCCCAGGTGACGACGCCTGCAGCGCCGACTTTCTTGCGTCTTTTCTCGATGACGTTGGCCACGAGCGGGGCGGTCTCAGTCAGTCCGTATCCGACTGCATAGGGGAAGCCGCAGTCCTTGAGGAACTGTTCTACCGTAGGATCGAGTTTCGAGCCGCCGATTCCGAAGAAGCGCAGCTTGCCGCCGAAGGTCTGTCTGAGCTTGCTGCCGATGAGCCAGTGAAGCAGGAACGGAAGGTTCTTGTCCATCCAGGTCAGCACGCGGCTGCCGTTGATGGTCGGCAGGATGCTGCCCTTGTATACCTTTTCAATCACCAGCGGGACGGAAAGGATGGTAGTGGGTTTCACCTTCTTCATCGCAGGCAGCAGGATGGACGGAGTCGGGGGCTTGGGCAGGTAGTAGCAGCAGGCTCCCACGTAGAAACTGTACATCGTGCTGACGTTCATCTCGTAGGCGTGTGCGATGGGCAGGATCGAGAGGAACCTGTCGTTCTTGTCGCTGGGCTGAGCCTTGTAGGATGCACGCAGGTTGTGGCAGATGTTGCGGTGCGAGAGCATCACGCCCTTCGCATTGCCTGTAGTTCCGGAGGTGTATATTATGCAGGCCAGGTCGTCCGGATTCGGGTCCTTGACCCATCCGTCGCACTGGAAGGCATCATCATCTTTCTTGATGAATTCGAGGGTCTCGATGTCGACTACCAGCGTCATCTTGTCGAAGCACTCCTGGCTGAGTTTGTGGCGCAGCCTCTGAGATATGAAGATGACTTTGCTCTCGGAGTGGTTCAGGATGTTGGTGACTTCATTCTCCGAACTGTCGGGCAGGATGGGAATGGACACACGGCCGAACGCTGTCGTGGCGAAGAAGGCGAGCGTCCAGTTGGGCATACTCTGCGACAGGATGGCAACCTTGTCGCCGGCGCTGATGCCGAAGCGGGACAGACGCTGCGAAAGCTGGTCGCACGCGTGGCGGAAGCTGCCGTAGGTGTATGCCTGGCTGCCGTCGACATACTGGTTGGCCGGACGGTTGATGTATTTGGTAGTGGAATAGTCGTATACTCTGCGCAGAGTAGTGTTGTTGTTCTCGCGGAACCGGTTTCTGGTTTTGTAAGGTGACTTCATACGGTTCGTGTCATCAGGTTTTAGTGGCCCCAAAGGTAATTCTTTGAAGCAAAAAAAGAAAATCGCCGGCACATACGGCGGCTATTTGTGGCTTATCCAGTCGGGATACGCGATATTGTTTATGCGGGAAGAAATGATGCCGGCCTGCCTTGTCACATAGTTGCCGGCAGACAGCGGGGAACGCTTGAGAGGGGCCGGAAGGCAGGCGGCGAGCAGGCAGGCCTGGCGGCGGGAAATCTCGGCGGCAGGCTTTTTCCAGTAGGCCTGGGCGGCTGCCTGGGCGCCATAGATGCCCTTGCCCATCTCGGCGACGTTGAGATACACCTCGAGTATGCGCTCTTTCCCCCATATCCATTCTATCAGCACTGTGAAATAGGTTTCGAAGCCCTTGCGGATGAAGTCCCGGCGATGGGTGCAGAACACGTTCTTGGCTGTCTGCTGGGAGATGGAGCTGCCGCCGCGCTGCGGCTTGCCGGCCTTGCGGTCATTGATGGCCTGCTTGATCGCCTTGCGGTCGAAGCCGTCGTGTTCGAAGAAAAGGTTGTCTTCGGAAGCTATGACTGCCCTGGCAAGGTCGGCGGAGATGCGCTCGTAGGGCACCCATTTGTAGTGAGTCTTGAAATCCTTGTCTGAGCGGTATTCGATGGCCCGCTGCACCATCAGCGGAGTGGCCACTGGAGGGATCCATTTCAGCACCAGCACCCAGAGCACGGTGAGCAGGATGAAGGCTGCCGGTAGCTTTACCAGCAACAGCAGCAGGAGCCTGCTTCCGAAACTATTCTTTTTCTTGGTGGCCATTTGCGGGCAAAGATACTTATTTATTCAGACCATAGTGGTATCTTTGCCGTCGATGAAACCCTTTAGAATCATTTTCCTGTGCCACGGCAATATCTGCCGCAGTCCGATGGCTGAATGGCTGTTCAAGCATCTTGCCGCCGAAGCCGGTGTGTCGGAGCGCTTCGATGTGACTTCAGCCGCCGTCTCGTATGAAGAAGAAGGCAACGGGATGTATCCCCCCGCAAAGCGGAAACTGACGCAGAAAGGCATTCCTTTCGGAGACCACCGTGCCCACCGCATCACTCCCGGCGAATATGCCGCAGCAGACCTCGTGATAATTATGGACCGCTCCAACCGCCGTATGCTGGAGTACATCGTCGGCTCCGACAGGGAAGGCAAGGTCCACCCGATGCTGGAGTATGCAGGACTCAGCCGCGACGTCGCCGATCCGTGGTACACCGGAGACTTCGAGACGGCTTACAACGACATTCTGGCAGGATGCAGCGGCCTTCTTGAAACACTCGTGGCAAAAAATGCTTAATTTTGCGCAAAAGGATAACTAAATACTATGATTATGACTGTTCGTAAATGTATGGCAATGTGTGCCATCGCTCTGCTCTGCAGTATTTCGGCCTGCTCACAGGTGCAAGCCCCCGGCAACCTTCTTGACAAGGCAGCCTTCGACACTGAGATTGACGGCAAACCCGTATCGCTGTATACCATAACCAACGGCCGCATAACCGCCCAGGTGACCAACTATGCCGGTTACATCGTCGGTATCTATGCTCCCGACAAGGACGGCAACTATGCCAACGTGGTCAGCCACAACGACAGCATCCAGCTGTATACAAGAGGCTTCAGCCGCAACCCCCTCGGAGCTGCCCTTGGCCGCTATGCCAACCGCATCGGCAATGCCTCTTTCACTCTTGACGGAGTAAAATACGAACTGACCAGGAATAACGGCGCCCACACCCTCCACGGCGGCACCAAAGGATTCGACCACACCGTATGGGATGTCGAGAAGGTGACCGGCAATTCAGTAGTGATGAGCTGCGTCCTTCCCGATGGCACTGACGGTTTCCCCGGCACTTTGAAAACCACACTCACTTTCTCAATCACAAAGGATGACGGCGTGTCAATATCTTATGAAGCTACAACCGACAAGGCCACTGTCTGCAACCTTTCTCACCACGTCTATTTCAACCTCGACGGCTGCCCTGCAGAGAACGTCAACGACCACGTCGTGTCAATCAATGCCGACAAGATTACTGAGGTGGATGCCGGCCTGATTCCTACAGGCAAGCTTCTGCCTGTCGAAGGTACTGCATACGACCTGCGTACTCCGACCCGCATCGGCGACCGCCAGTTCACAATGCCGCGTGGCGCCTTCGTGCCCGGACAGCCTATGCCCGCAGTCCCCGAAGGGATGGTCCGCAGTTATGACAACAACTTCTGCCTGAACCACAGCAAGGCCGGCAAGCTCGAAGAAGTGGCTACTGTCTACTCACCTGCCAGCGGCCGTTATATGGAAGTATTCAACGATCAGCCCGGCCTGCAGCTCTACACCGGCGGCCGCGTAGCCCTGGCCCTGGAGTCCCAGCTCTATCCCGACTGCCCCAACCAGCCGGACTTCCCTTCATCAGTCCTCCGTCCCGGCGAGAAATACAAACACACCGTAGTCTACAAGTTCTCTACGAAGTAGGCCGGCGCGCGTTTTTGCGCGTGATTTGCAAACAGCTGACTACCAGCGCATAATAAAAAGTCCTACCCTTCGTATCGAGGGGTAGGGCTTTGTTTATGCACCCTATTATGAGCGCTTTACAAAACACGCTCGAAATGTTGAGAACTTTTTCATAATACATTAATTGTGAATATCTTTATATGGTAGAAGACGTATTTGACCTTTTTTTGTGTTTTAGATTTATAAATATTGTTTAGTTGTCATGAAAAGAACATGCTTATTATTCATCGTTTTATCATTTGTAACTATGCTATTGCTTGCCTGTAATGAGATTGAAAATGTCAACCCTGAGGTAAGCTCTGTCGTAGAACAGAAGCAGACAACATTGACACGAATTGTCAATGTAACGCAAGAAGAGGCATACACTATCGCAGATAGGTTCGTATCTTCGGAATTGGGTAAAGATATTTTTCTGACAAAGGGTGCAAATACGAACTCAAACCTTGTAAAATCATCAGCAACTGTCAGAGAAGACGGCCAGGACCTCATGCATGTTTTCAATTTTGAGGGCGGAGGTTTTATTATCATTGGTGCAACAAGGAACTACTATCCTATTCTTGCTTATTCCGACAAAGGGTCTTTTCTTCTTAAAGATGACATGGGCCCCGTTGACGTATGGCTCGATGAGACAAAAGTTTGCATCAAAAACAGCGAATTGTCAGACGAAACGACCAAATCACAGATGCTGAGTCTATGGGCACGTTTTGATGGAACTTACACTGACCCAACCTTAGCGTTTAGATCGGCACATGGCAGTCAGACACGAAGCACTGGCGAAGATGCATGTTGGGAGCGGATTGATTCTCTTCAGGCACTGTATAGCAGTGAAGGATGGACATTCCTTCCGTTGAGTTTTGTAGAAGAGTTGTTTTCTAATTTAGGCTTATCCAATGAGTATAGCAGCATTTGCTATTCAGCTACACAAAACCACTCTGCACTTAATGAAACAATAATAGGGTATAAAAATCCGGTAGTAGCAACCGTAGGGCCATTAATTAATACTTTATGGAATCAAGATAGTCCTTTTGGCGATTTATGTCCAAATAGAGTTGCTGGATGTGCAGCAGTTGCTGCTGGACAGGTGATGTATTATCATCAATATCCCCCGACAATGACATGGGCTGGAGATAATTTTTACTGGTATCAAATACCACATGAAGCTGATTCAAATAGTAAACAACCTCATCTTATGAGAATGCTTGGACAGAAATTCCAGATGAAATATTTTTTTCATCCGTTAGGTAATACGTCTGGAACCTATGATCCTTTTATTGAAAGCGGATTGGATTCGTTAGGTTTTTATGCAACATTAGATTCTTTTACAGATAATCACCCTTTTAACCCATTAACTGTTAATAATGAGTTGTTTAATTACGCGAGACCGGTTATTATGAACGGTACGGCCATTTATACCTCTCCTCCAGATACTAGTGGTCATACTTGGGTCTGTGAAGGAGCGCAGGACATATATGTTAATCGTCTTTATTACTTTACTGAAAATCAGCCATACGGTGCAGGGGCCTTTACACAAGGGATGTACTCTATAAATAATCCCGGAGATGTGGGAAATGTTAACTTCATGATAAACTTTTATATGAATTGGGGCGAAGGCGAGAATGGTAATGGACGAAACGGATGGTTTGCTTCTAACGATGTTAATTCTTACTATGGGAATTATAAATACAATAGGAGCAATATTTATGTTATTAAGCCATAGTTAGTGTTTTTCATAACCTTTTTAAAGAATATCAATAAGGTGAAAGCATTTATAAAAACAATCACACTCGTTGTATTGGTATCAGTCCTTTTCTCATGTGAGAAGGGCACTCATGAAGTTGACAATAACGATGACAATGCTCTGTTGATAAAGCTGGAAAATGCAGAGGACCTTTTGATATACCCTATAAAATCAGCATTCTCGGGTGGGGGTGTATACCGAGATGGGCATTCTCATCGATGTCGTTTTTATAGTGATTATTATTCATCTGGACCTGATTTGTATAGAGTTGAAGCCCTTGTAGAGATATATGGCTTCGTATATAATGGTATTGATTACACTGACCATAGTCTTTGTATAGAGAATATTGTAATCAATGGACTTGATGAAGCACTAGGGTTGGGAAACAATTTGAGCATCAAAATGAATCAGGGCAAATATGAAGGGGATAATAACTTGATTAAGGACGTACAAATAAATTCATATAAGTTGCATCCTGTTGATGATGAGTTAAGAAAAAATGATTCAGATATAAACATTATTATTACTGCAATATCTGGAGTTATTATCACTATCCGCTATTCAAACGCCCCAGTTTTATGGGACGGAATGAGAGGATAATATCCTTGTTTTTCCTATGGTGGCACTTCTTGTTTTTATGCTATATTTGCGGCCCGGATATGTGGATCAGTCTCGCATTTATAGCGGCCGTACTGTACGGCTTCTACGACTCTTTCAAGAAGTTGTCGCTGCGTGAGAACGCGGTGGTGCCGGTTCTTTTCCTGAATACTCTCTTCAGTTCGCTGCTACTGCTGCCTTGGCTTGCGCTGTCAAAGGCCGGAGCCCTCGGCGGCTCGCTGTTCTATGTGGCCGGAGGGGGCTGGCAGGTGCACAAATACATACTTCTCAAGAGTATTATTGTGCTGTCGTCGTGGGCCAGCGGCTATTATGCCATCAAGAACCTGCCGCTGTCGATCGTCGGCCCGGTGAATGCCACTCGTCCGGTGATGGTTCTGCTCGGAGGTATGCTGTTTTTCAGCGAACGGCTCAACGGCTATCAGTGGGTCGGAGTCTTTTTCGCGGCGCTGTCGTTTTTCCTTCTCAGCCGCGGCGGCCGGAAGGAAGGCATCGATTTCAAACGCAACAGATGGGTCTACCTGCTGATACTTTCTGCAGTGATAGGGGCTGCATCAGGCTTGTATGACCGCTACCTGCTGGCTCCCGTCGCGCAGGGCGGGGCGGGCCTTGACAGGATGACGGTGCTGGTGTGGTACAACGTCTATCAGTGTGCCATAATGCTGGCCATACTGCTCTTTGTCTGGAGGCCGCAGCGCAGCAGCGACACCCCCTTCCAGTGGAGGGCGGCAATCCCTATGATCAGCCTGTTCCTCGTGATTGCGGACTTCGTCTATATGTACACCCTGGCCCAGCCCGAAGCTATGGTGAGCATAGTGTCTATGATCAAGCGTTCGAGCGTCGTGGTCAGCTTCCTGTTCGCAGCGCTGGTCCTGCGAGAGAAGAATCTGCGCAGCAAGGCCCTGGACCTGCTGCTCCTGCTTATAGGTATGGTCTTCCTCTATCTCGGTTCCAGCTAGCTACTCGGTCCTGTTCGGTGCGCCGGGGGTGGGCACATTGTCCTGGCGGAAATCCTTGCAGAGCTGGTCGGCATCGGCTCCGTCTGGCCAGCGCATTATGCTTACCGGCGGCTGGACGGTCCCCTTGGGCATTCGTGCGAGCTGGAAGGGCGACAGGGCCCTGGGCACTACGGCAATACAGCCGCCGCCGTCCTGCACGCCCTCGAGGGTCGCGAGTTCGGGACTGGCAATAGTACCGTTGCCGCTTGAATTGCTCTGCTGTGAACCATATACAACAGCGTCAATGACAGCCCCGCTGGCAGGATCCACCAATGCGATGGAGCCGGCAGTCGCAGAGAGGGCATATCGGTAAGCAAGACCCTCATCGGGCTTTCCCGTAGCATAGAGCCCCTGTGGAGCGGTGCCCAGAGGCAGCACTGCGTCGCCGCTCTCGTGCGCGAAGCGGGTTGCGGGAGTGAAGTCTATGCCTGAGCCAGGGCAAGAGACGTCGACAGCGACGGCGTGGTCACGTTTGAGCGGAGATTCGAGCTCGACGATTCCCTGCTGACGGGGTGTCTCGGGCTGACCGAAACGGCGCACGTAGCGTTCGACGCTTGTGACTACAGTCTTCACGCGGACGATCTCGATGCGGTCGCCTGTGTCGACGGTCAGCTCTGAGCCGGCTTCAAGGTTCGCTGTCTCGTCGAGCAGAAGCTGCGTGTCGCCGGCCATAGCGGCCTGGGAGAGATTGGTCTGGGTCGAAGGCTTGCCTATGCGGGTGATGGTGACGGTCTCATATTCACCTCCGAGGGCTATTCCCATCTTCTGGCCGACTGCAAAACCGGCTGTGCTTGTGACAGGCAGATTGTCCTGACCGGCAGGGAAATCAATGATCGGGCCGGTGGATACAGGGGTGAAGATAGTGGTAGGAGCGGGAAGGACTGCATCGGGATGCTGTTCCAGAAGGAGGAAGGCTCCTGCAGCGAGTTTCGTGCCTTGCGGCAGGGTGAGGGTGCGCACTGAAGCCTGGCCGCTGCGGCGCAGAACCAGCTCTGCTCCCGAGAGATCGACTTCAGCAGGGCTTGCGTTATACAGTTCAATGAAAGGATTGATGTCCTTGCCCTCCATTGCGACTTCGTTGATCTTGACTGCCTCGGCGCTGCGTATGCGGCTGCTGACAGATGCTTCGCCGCCCTTCCAGCTGGCTGAAAAGTCAACCCATCCCGAAGAGCGACCGGCGGGTGCAGTGAGGGTATATGTAGCAGTGAAACGATTGCCGGGGGCTATGTCGGCAGGCTCTCCGCCTGAAATGCTCCATCCTTCAGGAATGGAAGTCTTCAGCACCAGTCCCTTGATGGGCTTGTCGCCGGTGTTCTCTATGAACACGTTGACCTTGGCGCTGCTGCCCGGGGTGAAGGTGGTTATGCGTGACAGGCTGAGCGGATATGCGCGGTACTTCTTTGCGGCAATATTCTTCTGGACTGCCGCGATAGCCTCTTCGGTGGGGTAGCCGACGGTCATCACTCCTTCGAAGAAAGTTCCCGAAGAGCCGTTGCCGTTGTCACCGCCGTTGCCGAGCAGCATTCCGCCCTTCTTGTGCATCGGGTAGTAGGCGTCGCTGCCTTCCTTGCTGTGAGGACGAGGACCGCTGTAGAAGACGGTCAGGGTGTCGCAGGAAGCGTCAGCTCCGCGCAGGTCCCACTGGTTTCCGCCGCCTCCGTTCATAAATACCGACACGAAACGCCAGTCAGTGATGGACGGAACGTCGTTCTGCTTGGCGCCGTAGCCTGAGAACAGGCCGGCCTCCATATCTGACATAATCCAGGGACCTTCGCCGTTGCCGCGGCCCCAGGCTGTCGAAGTGCCGTAATATGTGGTCTCCATCGTGCCGGTGCCGACGGCGCGGCCGTTGGTGGATGAATTGCCGTAGTCGAAGCAGCAGCCGCTGTCGTAGTGCTGTCCGTCGATTACGTAGTATATTCCTTCGGGTTCGTCGTCGATGGCCAGGCCGCGGGCATTGTTGCAGCGGTAGCCCATTCCGGGCATTATGAATGCGCCGTAGACCTTCTGCCCGTCAAGCAGGGCGGGAGCCATATCGGCGATGGAGCTTGTGTTGAAGTTGCCCTTGTCCGGACCCAGGAAGGTTCCGGGAGGGGCGGGCAGCAGGTCGTTGCCCAGTCCTGACTGGTCATAAATCACCGAAATGTAGCAGACCGCCCCCTTGCAGAAGGCGTCCTGGGCTGCCGCGTCGGCTATGCCGTTGCGCTTGGCATAGATGTCGAGCGTCGCCCCGTCGCTGTCACGGACCACCTGATAGAGCGGGCCGTTATACTTGGAATAGAGTTGACGGGTGGTGCTGTGTGCAGTGACACAGGGAGTGCCGCCCTTCGCGTAAATATCGCACGGACCTTTGTCGGATCCTGCAAGACCTTTGCAGGCGATGGCAGCTCCAAGTACAGTCAGGCAGACTGCTGCTGCGAAAAAGTATTTTTTCATATCGGTCAGGTTATTTTTCAGGTTTCAGACGGAGGATTCCGATGGAGTTTTCAGGCATCGTGAAGGTAAAACTCTTGCTGACGCTGCCGAGCTTCTTTGTGTGGGGAACTACAAGCTCGCTGTATTTCACGCGGCGGCCGAAGCGGGATGCCATACTCACAAGGGCGGGACGCTCGCCGGTGCGGGGACCCCCGAATGAAGGCGGAGTGGCGTAGTCGGGATGGCTTGAGTAGTAGTTGGCGTCGCCCTGGTTCTTGACCGAAGTGTCGTGAGATGATACGAACTCGAGGGTTGCAGTGTATCTGGTCTTGCTTCCGGTGTTTACGGTGAGCAGCTTGTCGACGGCTTCGGCATTGACGAACTTGATGAAGATCTCGCCTGTGCGGGTGTCGATGGTGGGTGAGGTGTAGACATTCTTGTCAGCCTGCTTGCCGTCCATCACGTCAGACATCCTGAAGGCGCGGTTGCCGGCTGCAGAGAACAGCTGCTGGTACCAGTAGTTGGTAGAGCGCCACATTCCGCGGTTGTCGAACCATATCAGGTTGGAGTTCCATTTGTTGAAGCCCTTCTTGCAGAAGAGAGGGGCGTAGGCTGCCATAACCACCATATCGGAGTTGCGTTCCAGGCTGGTCCAATATGCCGCTTCGGACATTGCGGACGAGTATGCGTTGTTGTCGCGGTTGTTCGCGAATTCGCCCACGAACACGCGGGTCGGCTTCTTGCGGTCGTAAGTGTTGCCGTCGGCGCCGCGCACCTTGCCGGGCAGGTAGCGGTCCTGGTTGGTGTAGAACCATTCGTCATTGCGGTAGTAGTGCTCGTCGACTATGGTGTCGGGATATTTCGCGTCGATCTGGCTCATATTCTCGTCAAACTCTTTTCCGCTTGCGGCACTGCCGGCGGTCGATACTATGACGATTTCAGGGTGTTTCTCCTTGATGGCCTTGTACATTATGTCGAAGCGCTCCCAGAACTCGGGGCCCTGGTTCTCGTTGCCGATGCCGAGGTATTTGAGGTTGAAGGGGGCGGGGTGGCCGAACTTGGCACGGAGGGCTCCCCATTCGGTGTCGGTGCCGCCGTTGCAGAACTCTATGAAGTCCAGGGCGTCCTTGACGAAGATGTTGTAGAAGCGGTCGCGGTCGGCCTGGGTGTCAAGCGGGGCGATGTACTGGTGACCTGCAAACTGGCAGGTGACGCCGTTGTTGAGCACCGGCAGCGGTGTGGCACCGAGGCCTTCGGCCATCAGCAGGTACTCATAGAAGCCGATGTACTGGGATGTCCAGTATCCCCAGTGGTTGCGGAAGCCGAGACGCTCCTCGCGCGGGCCCACCGAGTTCTTCCAGAACACCTGGCCGAAGTAGTTGGTGCCTTCTGACGCACATCCGCCGGGGAAGCGCATAAAGGTGGGGTGGAGGGCCTCAAGAGCCTCAAGCAGGTCTTTGCGGAAGGGGCCGTACTTGCCGCCTTTCCAAAGCTGCGATGCTTCCGGCACGAGGGTTACGAAGTCCAGCCAGAAAGTGCCTGGAGCGTCGGCTACTATGGCCAGACGGCTGTCGACAGAGCGCTCCGCCTTGAGCTGGCCAGTGTACTGCTTCCAGTCGCCGGTCAAGCCTGTGAAACGGACGACATTTGAGTTTGCGTTGCCCTGGGCGTCCTCGAGAAATACTGAGATGGCGCCGCGGTAGCCTGCTCCCTGAAGATAGAGGCCGAGGTCATAGCTGACTCCCTGCACTGCGGGGATTGACGGGGTCTGGGTGTTGTTGGAATATGTCAGGCCGCGTCCTCGTGCGTACGGAGCTATGCCGAAGCCGTTGGCTGCGATGCCGAAGCCTTCGCCGGGCTGCTCGATGTCGAAGCGGACGGAGTATTGCTTGTAGCGGAGTTCGTCGTCATATTTGTCGGCAGGGTCGAAGTCGTACCAGCGCTTGAGATTCTTGACGAGCGGTTTGTCGTCGACTGTGCGGGCCTGGCCCTTTGCACCGTCCTTGCTTATGACGGTCCAGCCGAAGAAGGTGGTGTCTGAGTATGAGAATTCGTTCTTGTCAGGAGCGTCAGGAACGTTGTATGCCTGGAAAGAGTTGTTCTGGATGAGCTGGGCGCTGATGCCGCCGTCCACGCTCTGGTTGATGTCCTCGAAGAATATGCCGGCCAGGGTCGGGCTGATATTGATGCCGAGCTTTTTCGGCTTGAGGGTGAGGGTTCGCGTTTCGGGTTGCTTGAAGCCCTGAAGCTGGAGCATCTTGTCGGCCATACGGTAGCCCATCAGACGCATACCTTCGGTGCTGAAGTGGAACTGGTCGCCGGTGCTCTCGCAGCCGAGGGCCGAGATTACATAACCGTTCGGCATAACTTCCGGCAGGTGGGACAGCACGACATCGTTGAATGCGGCGCAGACTCCGTCGGCTTCCGCATATTTGAGCTCACCGGCCAGCAGCGGAATCTCGGCGGGGTTGAGGCCGAGGTCGGCGCAGAGGTCGTCGTGGATTTTCTTGACGCGGCCGCACCAGGTCGGGTCATCGGGGTTGGATTCGCCCTGATGCAGCAGCATACCTTTGATGACGCCGTATTTCTGGGCCTCGCGGGCGGTTTCCATCAGGCGCTGGTAGGGGTTCATTCCGTACTCCTTGGCCATTCCGATGAGCCAGCTGCGGGAAGGGTCGGCAGCTTCCATCGCCAGATATTCTTCGCAGGCATCCTTGTCCCACAGCTCGAGTTTCGCTCCGGCCACGGACACATTGATGACGCCGACGCGGTATTGCTGCGGCAGCTCTTCAATCATCTTGCGGCCGAAGAAATCGACCGGACCCATATTGTTGGTTTCGCGGCATATGGGCGGCACGGCCGTGTACCAGTGGTTGCGTACGCGCTCGAAGCGGGGCATATCCACTGCCGCCATAAACTGGAAGCGCGGGTCGTTGAAATCTTTGTCCTGCTCGGCCGGGCGTGCGCCGGCTTCCATATTGGATTGTCCGAAGCAGAGATAGATGAAGAAGTTGGGGTCAGGCGTCTGAGCCTTGGCCTGCAGACCCAGAAGAAGGGCTGCAAGGATAAGAAGAACTCTTTTGTACATTTTTAACTCGGATTTAAGACAAATGTACTAAATTGGAAATCAAAAAAGGATATGGAGACAGACAGATTTTCTCAAATGACAATGGCCAACGGCCTTTCCATCCCTGTGCCGGGATTCGGGACCTATAAGACTCCCGACGGGGAGATTTGCGTGAATGCGGTGCGGGAGGCCATTGCTGCAGGATATACCCATATCGACACTGCAGCCCTGTACGGCAACGAATGCTCCGTGGGCGAAGGTGTCCGTCAGAGCGGAAAGCCCCGTGAGGAACTTTTCATCACGAGCAAGGTCTGGAACACTGAACGCGGCTACGACAAGACGCTGCGTGCCTTTGAAAAATCGCTCAGGGACCTCGGTATGGACTACCTCGACCTGTATCTGATCCACTGGCCGGCCAACAAGCTCCAGTTCGGGGACAAGGCCGATGCCATAAATGCCGACACCTGGCGCGCGATGGAGAGGCTCCTCGACGAAAAAGTTGTCCGTTCCATCGGCCTGAGCAATTTCTACGCTTCCTATATGGAGCCGGTACTTGCATCGGCCAATGTGGCGCCGCACGTCAACCAGATAGAATTCCATCCCGGGCTGCTCCAGCAGGAAACTGTCGATGCCTGCCGCCGGCAGGGCATCCTCGTCGAAGCCTGGAGTCCACTGGGCAGGGGGAGGCTGCTGGACAATCCGGTCATAGCCGATATCGCGAGCCGTCACGGCAAGTCGGCAGCCCAGGTCATCCTCCGCTGGGTGATCCAGATGGATGTGCTTCCTCTGGTGAAGTCCGTCCACGCAGAAAGAATCCGCGAAAACTTCGACCTGTTCTCATTCACCCTTGACGACGACGAAATGTCTCTAATATCAGGACTCCCCGAAGCCCGCTTCGGCTCCCATCCGGATACTGTCGAGTTCTAACAGCAAACTGTCCGTATCTTGGTGAGGTCCGGACAGTTTTTTAGGGTGTAATGAAAGTGGAATCGATTACTGTCTCTTGGTGTAAGTGTAGGTGACTGTCCTTTTGATGAGTGGTTCTTCCTGCTGGATGACGAAGGTATTGTCGGTCAGCTCGAGGACGTCGAAGGTGCCGGAAAGAAGCATACTGTAAGTCAGAAGTTCATCTGTAAGCCAGAGGATCTTCTTGAATGATATCTTCTTCTGTTCGGCGTTGAAGGTGAAGGTCGAACCGTCGACATCTACATCGTCAAGGTCAAGGTCGGTAAAGCTGCCTTTCTTGGCTATGGCGTGGGGAATGGGAAACTCGGCCAGTGCGAGATAAAAGTGGACTTTTGTGTAGTCGTAATCTTTTTTGTCGACGCCTTCCGAGGTCTGGATGGCTTCGGATTTTTGAGTCAATTGCCAGATGCCATAGATGTTTCCGGTCAAATCACCAGTATGGGGAACTCCCTGCTTTTCACACGAAGTGAAGAGGGCTAAGCAGACTATGACTGCCAATAAGAATGTTTTTTTCATAATAGCAGAAAATTAGTTAAACGGATTTAAGGCAGCAATAATTGTTCCAAAGTTGGTTGCTGTCACTCAGCGAGTCGTCATTCACATAGGTGGAATATGAAAACTCAGCGCCTATCAAAAGACCGTTGGCTTTGGCCAGATCCTTAAGGCCCCATTTGTACACGGACGCAGGAGTGTTGTCGACAGGGGAGAAAGGATCCGGGTCAGGCTTATTGTCCGGAGAAATCTTTTCATTGCAGGAGTACATAAGTGCAGATGCGAGCAGGATAATTGTGAGTTTTAAGCAGTACGGTTTTTTCATATTATCCTATTCGACAGGTGAAAAGAACTTGAAATCCCACTTGGAATTGTCGCTGTTGAAGTCGAAGGGCGCGAGGGTGGGGGAGCAGTCTCCGAGAGATACCAGAGCGTACGGCTCGTCGTGCCCGGGGATGGCCTTTGGCATAATGCGGAAGCGGCCGTCGGTGAGCTGGTCGATGCGCCACAGCTGCTCGTCGGCGCCGGTGAATTCAGCAACTGCCTCAACCTCGGCCTTGGCGTTGGCTGCGAGTGCACGCTCAGTGCCTGCGATCAAGATCTTGTAGTAGGGGCCTCCGAGATAGCCGCCGGCCTCGGGCACGGGAACGACAGTCCACCTCTGCCAGGGACGGGCCATATAATAGCCGTTCCGCACTTCGATGATGCCTTCCGGCCAGGTGCCGATGACGTCTTCGAGTTTCTGCTCCTCGAGGATGACGTCAGTCTGCCCGTCGTTGCTCCTGCCCAGGCCGCGCATTGCGCCGGGGGCACGCACGAAGTCGACTTCCAGCTCGAGGGCGTAGCCGCTGCGCACGGACTGGATCTCATAGGTCCCCTCGCGGAAGGCCTCGCCTGCCACCGGCCAGCCGTCCTTCCACAGGAGCGGGCGGATGCCGAGCACGCTGCGGCCGCTGCGGTCCATATCAGCTTCCCAATGGAAGGACATCTTCTCGACGCCCTCTTCCTCGACATAGCGGCCGAAATGGCCGGGACCGACAAGGCGGCCTTCGGTAGTTATGACGGACTTGCCGCCGCCCTGTATCATCGAGCGGCCGACATTGTCGATGAAAGGACCCTTGGGATTGCGGGAGCGGCCGACCACGATGTTATAGGTTGAGTTGACGCCGTCGCAGCAGGTGCCGTGGGTGCCGAGCAGGTAGTACCAGCCGTCGCGGTACATCATCGTGGACGCTTCCATATTCCTGCCGACGTCGATGGCTTCGTTGCCCTCGACGCGGCGGCCTGTGGCCGGGTCGATCTCGACCTGGCGTATATGGCCGAAATACGTGCCTGCGGTGAGCCACATCCTGCCGTCAGGGCCGATCAGTACACCTGGATCGATGGCGTTGAAATCTTCGTCGACGAGCGATTCAAGCACCATCACGGGTTCGGAATATGCGAAATCCGGCGATTCGGGGTCGAGCGTCTTGTTCCACATTGTCATAATCTTGCTGGCGTGGCCGCCGCCCATACCGCCGCCGGTGGTTCCATAGATGACCAGATAGCGGTCGCCGATCTTGATTGCGTCGGGAGCCGCTCCGCCGCCGGGCCTTACGGCTCCGCCGTGCCAGCTCCAGCCGTCCTCGGAGATGAGTCCTCCGCCGCCGGTTCCGAAAGTATAGTATTTGCCGTCGCACTCAACTATCGTGGACGGGTCGTGGATGAAGGGAGAGCCTGTCTGGGCAAATGACAAAGCACCCGACAGGAGCATTGCAGCCATTATGAGGATCTTTTTCATAGTCGCCGGGGTTTTATCAGTTGCAGGTTATGGTATAGTTCGTGACGGGATTGCCGTGGTCATCGATGAAGCGGGCGCAGAACTCGCTCATTCCCGGGCCGTTCATCGTGGCTCCACGGAGCACGTTGCGGCCCTTCTTCAGCGTGATGCGGTCCGAAACCGCACTGTCGACGCCCATATGGCGGTCGCCGGCCAGAAGAAGCAGTTCTTCCCCGTTGACCCACCACCTTGCAGCCTTGTTGGAGCCGATGGAGAGCCTGACGTTCTCGATGTCTTCCTCGCAGTTGATCACAGTGACTGTCCAGAAAATGACGCCGTAGCGGTCTTTGCCCAGCCCAGTGGCGAAGCGGAAAAGCTTGACGAAGAAATGGTCGCTGTCGAGGGCGTGCCAGGCAAGGGTGGCCTTGACGAACTTAGGCTCGTTCTGTCCGCCGCCGGAAGGCCGCCTTGCGGTGAGGTCCACCGGGGGCTGGTATTCCATCGTAACCTTGACCTTGTCGCCGTCCCTGGGAATGACTGTCAGCTGGTTGGGAAAGTATTCGACGCTGAGGTTTTCACGTGTGTAGGAATCCGTGAACACCCTGTTTGTCGGGTTGGGCTTGCTGATGGGTTCGAGAATCATCCAGCGCCGGATGAAGCCTTCGGCATCAGGAAAGGCGGTCGGCGTGGTCACAGGCGTGAAATAGCCTTTCAAGGCCTCGGCCACATCGACCTTGGCGTTTTTGCTCTGAGCGGCTGCGGTGAAGGGCAGCAGGGCGGACAGAAGCAGCGTCGCAAAAAGTTTGGGGAGGAAGTTCATACAGTCGGTCATTAGTGATACTGGTTCTAACAAATTTAGTCATAAAAAAACAACACGGCAAAGCGGATTATTATTTAACTTTAGCGCCCCAAGCAGATATATATCCAAATAATAACTACCAATACTATCCTATGAAAAGACTTTCAATCTTCGCACTCATAGCTTGTGTGGCATTGATGAGTGCCTGCGGCCCCAAGGACCCCGGTCTGAAGGACGCCTACAAGAACTATTTCAAGATCGGTGTGGCTGTCACCGAGCGTAACGTGGCAGACTCCCTCCAGGCAGCCATCATCCTCAAGGAGTTCAACAGCGTCACTGCTGAGAACTGTATGAAACCCGGTGAGATCCATCCCCAGGCAGGTGTATGGAACTTCGAGAAGGCTGATGCCATCGCCAACTTCTGCCGCGAGCACGGCATCAAGATGCGCGGTCACAACCTTGTTTGGCACAGCCAGTTCGCAACCTGGATGTTCACCAAGCACGATGAGAACGGCAACCCTGTCGTCGAGCGTGATGCCAAGGGTGACACCGTGTGGGTTGAGAGACCTGCATTCGGCCGTGGCGGTTTCCCCGGCTTCGGCGGTCCGAGACCTAACGGCGGAGCACGCCCCAACGGCGCTCCCGCAGTCCAGATGACCAAGGTTCCCAAATATGTCGCTGCCAGCAAGCAGGAGTTCTATGATTCCCTCAGAGTACATATCAACACCGTCGTGAACCGTTACAAGGACGTCATCTATTGCTGGGACGTTGTCAATGAGGCGATGAGCGATGCCAACAATCCTGACGCACCGTATGAGGATATGTTCCGCAAGTCACAGGCATTCCAGCTCTGCGGCGACGAGTTCATCAAGAACGCCTTCATCTGGGCTCACGAGGCTGACCCCAACGCCGGTCTGTTCTACAACGACTACAGCGCCTGGACTCCTTCCAAGAGAACATACATTTACAAGATGGTCAAGAAACTTCAGGAAGAAGGTGCGCCTATCACCGGCATCGGTATGCAGGGCCACTACAATATCTTCGACAACCCGACCCTCGAGGATTTCGAGACAGCCATCAATATGTATCTCGAGCTTGTAGACGACATCCAGATCACCGAATTTGACATCCGTATCAACGAAGAAGCCGGCGGCGGACTCCAGTTCAGCCGTGGCGAGGGCCAGGTCTATACCGAAGAAATCCAGAAACAGCAGGAAAAGAAATACGCCGATCTCTTCGAGATTATGCGCAAATACAAAAAGAACATCTCTTGCGTAACCTTCTGGAACCTCAGCGACCGTGATTCGTGGCTCGGTGCCAACAACTACCCGCTTCTTTTCGACAGCGAGTACCAGCGCAAGCCCGTATACTACACCGTCCGCGACTTCAAGAAGAACAAATAAGAGCTGCGGCACATAAAAAAGACAGCGGGACAAAAAATGTCTCGCTGTCTTTTTATTTCAAAGGTAGAAATGTCTCTTAGTATTCTTCCTCGTTAAAAAAGAAATCGTCTTTGGTCGGATAGTCGGGCCAGATATCTTCGATTGAGTCGTAGACTTCGCCGTCATCTTCGAGGTCTGAGAGATTCTCGATTACTTCAAGGGGAGCTCCTGAGCGGGTGGCGTAATCGATAAGTTCATCTTTGGTGGCAGGCCACGGTGCGTCTTCAAGTTTTGAAGCAAGTTCAAGTGTCCAATACATTTCTTTATGCGATTTAGTTATTGTGTTTCAAAAAAGGGCTGCAAAAATATATGAAATTCTATAATACACAATAAAAAAAATCAAAAATGTTACGGCAACCATTTATCCTCTTCGCAACCCGCTGAAACACAGAGGAATCTGGCTAATGTGAAAAGGTAGTCTGAAAGTCTGTTGAGGTAGATCTGGGCCTGGCGGTCGACATCCCTCAACTCGCCTATGGCGATGACGCTGCGTTCGCAGCGCCGGCACACCGTGCGGGCTACGTGGCATTCAGCCGCCTCGAAAGGACCGGCGGGGAGAAGGAATGTTTTCTGAGGAGGCAGCTGGGCTGTCATACGGTCTATCTCGGCTTCCAGGAAGGCGACTTCATCGTCATTCAGAGCCTTGAGCTTCGGACAGAATTTTTCCGTGGCCAGGTGGGCCGAGACGTTCATAAGGTTTTCCTGTATCCTGCGAAGCGGGATGTCGGCGGCAACCTTGCTGCGAAGGATGCCCAGGTGGCTGATCAGTTCGTCGATGTCGCCGTAAGCCATCACTCTGGCGCTGGCTTTGCTGACTCTGGTGCCGTCCGCGAGGCTGGTCGTGCCCTTGTCTCCTGTTTTGGTGTAAATGCCCATATCGTAGATGCTAGCTGAATACTAAAATAGCTAATTGTTCAGACAATCGGAAAAATTTAGTAATTTCGCAATGATATGGCATACAAAAAAATAGAAGAGTACGATCCCGAAGTGACCGAGAAGCTCGCAGAGCATTACTCTGAGATACTCAGGCTGCTGGGAGAGGACCCCGACCGCGAAGGCCTGCTCAAGACCCCGGTCAGGGTTGCCAAGTCTATGCAGTTCCTCACCAAGGGCTATGACGAAGACCCTGCCGAAATCCTGCGTTCAGCCCTCTTCAAGGAAGAGTACAAACAGATGGTGGTGGTGAAGGACATAGAGCTTTACTCCATCTGCGAGCACCATATGCTTCCGTTCTACGGCAAATGCCACGTGGCATACATCCCCAACGGATATATCACCGGCCTGAGCAAGGTTGCCCGCGTGGTGGAGACTTTCGCCCGCCGGCTGCAGGTGCAGGAGCGCCTGACCGTGCAGATAAGGGATTGCATACAGCAGACCCTTAATCCGCTCGGAGTGGCTGTGGTGATCGAGGCTGCACATATGTGTATGCAGATCCGCGGTGTCCAGAAGCAGCATTCCGTAACCACGACTTCCGCATTCACCGGCATATTCTTGAAATCAGAAAAGACCAGGGCGGAATTCCTGACCCTTATAGGCAAATAGGCTATGAACATCACAATTGCAGGAGCCGGAGAAGTGGGCTGCCATCTGGCGAAGATGCTGGCGGGCGAGAACCACAACCTGACCATAATAGACAGCGACCCTGACCGCCTCACCGCGATCAGCGACGAGGCCGATGTCGTGACCATCCTTGGCAATCCCACATCCATCGATACCCTTGAAAGGGCGGGAGCCAAGACTGCGGACCTTTTCGTGTCCGTCTTCCCGGACTCCGACCAGTATGTGAACATAGTATCGGCTTTGCTGGCCAAGCAGATGGGGGCCGCCAAAGTCACTGCCCGCATCAACAACGCAGAGTATCTAAGCCACGAGAACAAGCTGCTCTTCACCGACCTCGGCATTGACCTGCTGTTCTATCCCGAGAAAATAGCGGCCACCGAAATCCTCGAGCTCATCAAGCAGGCAGAAACATCGGAATTCGCCGAATTCGCCCACGGCAAGCTTCAGCTGATAGTCTTCAGACTTGAAGAATACGCTCCCCTCATCGACAAGACCATCCTCGAATATGTGACAGACAAGGACTACCCTCCCTTCAGGATTGTGGCAGTCTCAAGAGGCGACCAGACCATCATTCCCAACGGAGAGACCCGCTTCCGTCTCCACGACCAGGTGTTCGTAGTCACGAAGAAAGAAAATATCGACCTTGCCAGAGGCATTGCCGGCAAAGTTGATTTCCGCATCAGGCGTCTGGCAATCCTGGGCGGCGGCCGGATATCGGAGATGGTGGCCGAGAAAGCCGAGAATTTTACCGACGAGGTGATGATAATCGAGAGCGACAAAGCCCGCTGCAAGGAGCTGTCCGCAAAACTGAACAAGACCCTGGTCATCCACAACAGCACCAGGACCGGCAATTTCTTCAGCGACGAGAATATCCAGGACTATGACGCATTCCTTGCCCTGACTCCGAATTCCGAAGCGAACATACTCGCCTGCGCCTCAGCCAAGAGACTGGGCGTTATGAAGACCATAGCCGAGGTGGAGAACCTCGAATACATCCGTCTGGCAGAGGAGATGGGAGTGGATGCCGTGGTCAACAAGAAACTCATCACTGCCGGGCGCATATTCCGCTTCACGCTCAGCAATAAAGTGCGCACCATCAAGTGCCTGTCCGGCTCTAACGCCGAAATACTCGAGTATCTTGCCAACCCCGGCAGCCCCATTACAAAGAAACCTCTCAAGGACGTCAATTTCCCTGAAGGTGCAATCATCGGCGGAGTAATCCGCGGAAGCGAATCGATGATAGCAGTCGGCTCGACTCAGATCAATGCCTACGACAGGGTGGCGGTGTTCGCCCTGCCTTCGGCCCTCAAGGATGTCGACAAGTTTTTCTTGTAGGCAGCAGCCGTGATTCCGTATTTTTTCTTGATGGAATCGTTGAGTGAGTGGTAGGAACCGAATCCGCAGCGTTCGGCCAGTTCCGACACTCGGACGTGTCTGGTATCCTTGAGACAGACTTCCTCCATAAAACATTTCAATCTGAAGGAATTGATGTAGTCGCACCACTTGCCCCGCCTGCAGAACGACATTGCAGCGCCCAGGTAGGTCCTGTTCGTGCCCAGCTGCACGGCAAGGTCCTCCTTGGTGAAATTGCGGTCCAGGTACAGCTTCTTCCGGCAGATTATCTCATCGGCCTGAGCCATAAGTTCGCGATACCTGTCATTTCTCCGCTTTTCTCGTCTTTTTGCCCGCATTAACCATTTCATTTCTCATCTCATTCTTGTATTTCTTGCACCATTCGCCAGGCGTCATACCGGTATACCGTGTAAAGGCGGTATTGAAGGTTGTCATTGATTGGAATCCTGACCTGCCGGCCATAGTCGTAATGTCGATGTCCGGCTCCTTGACGAAAGAGTCCATTGCGTCGCGCACCCGGTACCAGTTTATAAACTGGCTGAAATTCTTCTTGAAATAAGAATTGATGATGCGCGACAGGTAGGCCTTGTTGGTTTGCAAGTCGTCCGCGATATCCACGATCTTGACATTGGGTTTGAGATAGGGTTTTTCTTTCTCGAGATACTCCATCAGTCTGTCGCAGATGACCTGATGATTGTCACAAATGGTGTTGACAGCCCCGTCGATGTCTGCGTCCGCAACCAGGTCGGGACTAAGATAGGGTTTGACAGGGGCCTGGACCTCAGGCTCTTTGTGATTGCGTGTGCGTCGGAACAGGTAGACGCAGAGAACAGCAAGGACTGCAGTAAGCAGCGATGCTGCAATGAAAAGAAATTGGATCATAGCTTGAATTTTTGGTGGAAATTACAAAGCAATAAGCAGCCAAAAATTCAAGATTGCAATGTCAGGTACTGATTTTTCCAAATACAAGAATGGAAAAACGAATATTATTTTTCGAATCAATTCAGGAAGTTATCCAAAATTGTCTGGATGGCAGTCAGGATAGCGCTGTAGTCGGGCAGCCCCTGAATGGCGGTGAGAATGCCCGAAAGGACTGTGGGCAGATCCACACTTACATTTGTCGACAGGGTGCCGATGGCAGTCGATACATTGTCGATTACATTCGAGAGGCCGTCTTTCATATCGCCCAGTTGTGTCTTCAAGTTATCGAGCGCCGTCTGGACGAGGCCCAGGGCAGTCTGATCATCTATGAAACCGTTGCTCAAGGCAGTTTCGATGGTTGCGAGTTTGGTCTCCAAACTGGTTGCCGGACTCGTTACAGCTGCCTTTAAGGCAGTCAGTTTTGTAGCCATCGTGCCATCCAGTGTGGTAATAGCCAGCTCGATCAAGTCCAGTTCATCTTTCAGATGGGTTTCATCCGTTGAGATATCATCCAAGGCAACCTCGATCAACGCCAGTTTCGTCTCCAGGCCCGAGGTCCGGCTGGTGATGGCAGACCGGACGGCATCCAGTTTCTGTGCCAACGAGCCGTTCAGCGAAGAAACGGCCTTATTCAGCAGTTCCAACTGCTTCCGGTTGTCGGCAAAACCACCCGCGACGGCGGCTTCCGCCAATGCAACTTTGGTCGACAGGGCCGTTGCCTGATTGTCCATAGCTGTCTCGATGGCTGCCAGCCTCTCGTCCAGCGTGCCGCCCAGCGAAGATAAGGCATCAATGGCCAGAGCCTGCGCCGCAGCACTGTCGGCAAAACCATTTTCAACAGCTGCGTCAATAAGGCCCAACTTGGTCTCCAGGCTGGTGGTTCCGGTTTTCACAGCTTCTTCGATGGCCGCCAGCTTTTCGTCCAGCGAACCGTCCAGCGAGGCAATTGCCTGCTGCAACAACTCCTGGCGTGCGCGGTCGTCGGCAAAACCACTTTCAACGGCAGCATCGATAAGGCCCAGTTTGGTTTCCAGGCTCATCGTTCCTGCCTTCACGGCAGCTTCGACTGCCGCCAGTTTCTCGTCCAGCGAGCCGCCCAATGCCTCCAGTGCCTGCCGGATCTGTTCAATCGCCGACTGGTTGTCCGCAAGCCCCTGGCTCAGCAGGGAATCGATGTGCGACATCTGCTCAGACAGGGTGCGGCTCGACTGCTTGATCGTCGAAAGGACTTCGCTGTAATCTGATCCAAGAGTTATGCGAAGATCCTCCTGCCCGTTCTCGCAGCCACACGGGACCAGCAGGATAATGCCGGTAAGCAAGAGGGCGGATATGCTTGTCTTTTTTATGTCTTTCATAGGAATGTCAGTTCACAATCGTTACTACCAAACTATACGAGAAGGATAACGCCAGTATCTTGAACTGAGGATCGGTCTCAGTGGGGAAGGTCCACAGGTCGTAATGGGCTGTCAAGGCGAATTTTGCTCCGGGCACAGGATCTGCCTGGAACTTCACGGCCAATTTCAGCGTTTCCGGCAGCAGCTGGGCCGACATCTTAAAATAAGGGCCCTCAAGGTCTCCATATTGTTCCTGCAGAATAAAACGGCCCTCCAGCCACTCTCTCCGCAAACCCAGTAAAGAGAGCAGGCTTCTGATATCGACGACCGCAGTATTGTCGCCCTGGATATCGTTAACCCCGACAATGGCACTTTCAGGGAACATATTTGCATTGTACCAAGCGATCTGGTAAGGATTGATCGTATCCTTGACATTCCAGTGGTCTGTCAGGACCAGATACCCAAGCAGACCCTCGTGCCTGACACCGCTGGAATCCAAGTAATTCTGCCACAATTTCCTGCCGTCGGACTGACTCTTGCCTGGCCAGAGCTTGGGAAAGGTGACGCCAGCCGAATCCGGTGTGAAGACAATCATCCTTTTGTCCTTATCCAAATTGATGAAAGCAGGTGCCATCAGGTAGTTTAACGGAAAGAACTGCACAGAATCAATGAATGCGGCTGTATACGTGCGGGTATCCGACCCGTCTTGCGTCTCGAATTCCCCGCTGTCGAGCGAAGCATAGATGTTATTGAATACGCCGATTCCTTTCTTTTTGTGTACTTTTATGTACTGGCCTGCAGGATACTGCCAGAATCTGATGCCCTTCAAGGCTTTAGGCATCATCACAAGATCAAAAGGTTCCGTGGTGATATATTTCGTTTTCTGCGAGTTTACATATGCAGCAGAAAGAGCCACTGTAGCCTCGTCCCAGACAACATAAGGGCATTGGCAGGATATGTTGACGGCATACTTTCCTTCGACCGAAGGATCGGCAGTCAACGAGAGGGAATACAGGATGGACGATGCATCGCCCTGGGCATTATTGCCCCAGGTCGGGAAGAACTGCTTCCTCGAAAGAATGTCCAGCTTCAGCATCGCTTCGTCGATGACCGTATTCGCCGGATCGACCTGGATTTCGGCTTTCCATAAACCGCCGGCTGCCGTCGTGAGTGTCGGTTCTCCTACATACTTCAGGCGGAACGGGACAATTGTTTGTTCCAGTTCGGTGAGCGCTTGCTGGATTGCGGCCATTGCCGTGCCGTAGTCCGGCAGTCCCTGAATGGCGGTGTATATGTCCGAAATGGCTGTGGATAAGTCCACGTTAATATTTGTCTCCAGGGCGCCGAGGGCTGTCGAAACGTCGTCGATAGCTTTCGAGAGTCCGTCATCCGCATCGCCCAGTTGTTTCTTAAGAGCATCGAGCGCCGTTTGCACCAGGCCCAAGGCCGTCATCTCGTCGGTAAAACCATTGGTGAGGGCTGTTTCGATGAGGGCCAGTTTCGTTTCCAGGCTAGTCGTCTGGCTGTTGACCGCTGTTTTGATGGCGGCCAGTTTCGTATCCAGCGTTCCACCAAGGGAAGAGATTGCCTGCAAGACCAGATCGATCTCCGAATTCTTCATACTATCCTCAAGGTTCTCCATTGCTGTTTCGATGAGGCCCAGTTTCGTTTCCAGGCTAGTCGTCTGGCTGTTGACAGCCGATGCGATGGCCGCCAGTTTATCTTCGAGCGGGCCACCCAGCGAATCAAGAGCCTTCTTGATCAATGCCTGCCGGGCCGACGCTTCTGTAAAACCTCCCTTTACGGCCGTTTCTATCAAAGCCATTTTGGCCGAAAGAGCCGTGGATGTATCTCCGATGGCGGTTTCGATGGCGGTCTGTTTCTCGTCCACTGCACCCTCGAGCGAGTCGATTGCTTCCATAATCAGCGCCTGTGCAGCGGCGCCGTCTGCAAAGCCTTCCAGGACTGCTGCTTCAATGAGGTTGAGTTTTGTCGAGAAGCTCATTTCCTGCGCCTTCACCGCCGATTCAATCGTTGCGAGTTTCTCATCGAGCGTCCCGGCCAGCGAAGAAATGGCCTGCTGCAGCAGAGCCAGCTGCGCCTGGGTGTCGGCAAAGCCGCTGTTCACGGCTGCCTCGATGAGCGCCAGTTTCGTTTCCAGACTAGATGTCTGGGACTTGACCGCCGCAGAGATGGCGTCCAGTTTCTCTTCCAGCGTGCCGCTCATAGAAGCAACGGCCTGCTGTAGCATTTTGACTGCCGTCTGGTTGTCAGCCAGGCCGTCGCGCTGCGACGCCTCGATCAGTGCCACCTTGTCGGCCAGCGGCTGGCTCGACTGGCTGATGGCCTCGAGAACGCCCCGGTAGTCCGACTGCAATGAGATTCTGATCGGCGAGACGTCGTTCTTGCAAGCAACCAGCGCCAGGGATACCGCCCAGACGAGGAACCACCTGTTTCGAATGTGTTTCATAGGTCTAGTCGGTTATGTTCAGCGTGATACAGTAGTCCAGCAGCACTTGCGTCGGAGCGAAGGAAGGGGTGTTGTCGACTTCCTTTTTCAGGTCTTCGAGGATTTTCTTGATATCAGCCAGGGCCTGGCTGTAGTCGGTCTGGCCTTGCACGGCGGCGAGGATCTGTGCCAGGACCTGGGCGATCTGTCCCGTGCTGAGTGTTGTCGAGAGGGCGCCAAGATCGGTTATCAAACCGCTTATGTCGGTAGAGAGCGCATCATCCATATCTTTCACCTGCTTCTTCAGCGCACTCAGCGCGGTCTGCAGAAGGCCGATGGCTGTCTGCCCATCGGCAAAGCCGTTTGTGATGGCCGTCTCGATGAGGGAGATCTTCGTCGACAGACTCGTCGACTGGTTATCCAGTGCCGATGAGATGTCCGACAGCTTCTGGTCGACTGTGCCGCTCAGAGAGGATAGCGCCTGTTGGATCAGTGTTACTTTCGTTTCGGTTCCGATCTGTCCGATTGCAGTCACAGCCGCATCGATCAGTGCCATTTTCGCATCCAGGCTCGTGGTCTGGCTGGCCAGGGCCGATCTGATGGCGGCCAGTTTATTGTCCACAGTCCCGCCGAGAGAATTGACTGCTGTCTGAATCAGTGACCGTTGCGTGGAATCAGCGGCAAATCCTTCCTTGACTGCCGTTTCAATCAATGCCATCCGGGCCGAAAGGGCCGTTGTCTGATTGCTGATGGCGGCTTCGATGGCCGAGAGCTTTTCGTCGAGAGTGCCGTCAATCGAAGCGATCGCTTCCAGCATCAATGTCTGGGCTGCGGCGCTGTCGGCAAAGCCTTCCGTCACTGCTGCTTCAATCAGGCCAATCTTCGTTTCAAGGCTCGATGCCTGGGATTTGACAGCTGCTTCAATCAGGGCGATTCTCTCTTCCGCCGAACCGCTCAGCGAAGCGATGGCCTGCTGCAGCAGTTCTTGTTGCGCCTGGCTGTCGGCAAAGCCGTTGCTGACAGCAGCTTCTACCAGCGCGAGTTTCGTCTCAAGGCTTGTGGTCTGGGCTTTCACCGCTGCTTCGACGGCCGCCAGTTTTTCCTCAATGGAGCCGCTCAGCGAGGCTACAGCCTGACGGATCTGGTCCATTGCGGCCAGGTTGTCGGCCAGTCCCTGTTGCAGCGACGCTTCAATCAGCGCCAATTTGTCGGAGAGTGACTTGTTTGTGCTGTTGATGGCCGCGATGATTTCGCTGAAATCAGTCTCCAGCATAATATCCATATCCGGATGCCGGTTCTCGCACGAGGAGAACGCCAGTGGAGCCAGAAGCAAGAATGCCAGCACTCTGCTGCGCCGAATGCCTCTGTCCTTGGTCTCTTTCATAGGTTTAAATGTTTAATTCATCAGTTGGAAGCAAAGTCCCACGGTGGCATAGGCCTGGCCTTTCGGCGAGAGTTCCTGCTTGCCTGCCAGGACAAAACGGTAGCCGCCGCTGAGGCGCAGCGCTACCTGAGGGAGAATTACGTATTCCAGCGACAGAGTGGCCGGGATACAGGGTACGACATACCGGTGGCTTTCGTTGCGGCCCGTCACGTGGACCGTGTTGCCGGTTTTGTCGGGTTTGAAAGTGTTGCTCACGCCGATGGTGTAGCTGTTGCCCCCTGCAAACAGGCAGGCGACTCCGGTTCCCACATAGAGAGACAGGGGCTTTTCTTCGCCTCTGAGCCCCAGCAGGTTCAGCTCTCCGGTCAGCCCGACGCCGTGGAAGTTGGTCTTGAAGTCGCGATAGACGTCGCCCTTCACACCGCCGTCAGGTTGTGGCAGCAGGCTGGCATTGGTTTGTTCCCGCAGCATCCGGGTATAGAAATAGTCGAGCCCCAGACGGCAGGTGGGGTTGAAGTTGAAGGAAAGACCCGCGCCGACCTGAGGCTGGGTAGCCGTTATCGCTTTGGCGCTGGTTCCTTCGATGCCACCGCCTTGAATCCACGAAGCGCCTCCGTCGAGACGAAGGCTGAGCGATCCCTGTGCCCACAGAACCGTCGGGAGGGACAGCAATAACGCAAGTATTATCTTTTTCATACTGAAATATATGCAGTAAAGTTAAGATATACTTATAAATAAAAGTCAATATGCGTCAAAAAAAATGCATATTGAAACATTTTGCCAAATAAGACAGACCGGGAAGGAAATATTATTTTTTAATCTGTTCGAATCCCTTTCCGAAAACGCCGCTGACGTTGCCTACGGACACAAAAGCAGTGTCGTCGACTTTCTTGATGATCCTCAGAATCTGACTGGATTCTTGCTTGCGGGCGACGACTGTAACGATTTCACTTTCCGTGTGAGTGTACCAGCCTTCGCTGTGGATGGCGGTAACCCCGCGGTGGGCTTCCTTCGTTATGGCGTCGGCGATCTCGGCGTATTTCCTCGAGAAGACCATAATCTGGACGCACTGCTTGTTGCCGTTGAGGAACAGGTCGAGGGTATAACTGAAGACAGCTGATGTGACAAAGCCGTAGATGACGGTGGCCAGGCGGGTGCCGAAGCTGCCGGCGGAAGGAATCAGCAGAGTGGACGAAATAATGAGCACATCGAGGGTGACGATGATGCTGCCGGGAGAAATGCTTCTGTATTTGTTGATGATCAGGGCGATGATGTCGGTGCCGCCGCTGCTGCCTCCCTGGGTGAAAGTGATGGCGATCCCGAGGCCGGAGAGGGCTCCGCCGAAGAGGGCGCAGGTCAGCCTTCCGTTCTCGTGGGCGAATTCATTGATGAAGTCGGAAGGGATGATGTCGGGGATGACACGGAACAGGAGGGTGGTTACTATGACGGCGAAGACGGTCTTGGCGCCGAAACTCTTGCCGAGGATTTTCAAGGCGATGACAAGCAGGACTGCATTGACCAGGAAATAGGTGTAGCTGATCTTGAAGCCAGTGGCGTACTGGATGATGGCACCCATACCGGAAACGCCGCCGCCGACCATATTGTTCGGAAGCAGGAACACGCTCCACGCGGACACGTACAGCAGCAGTCCGAGGCTGATGATCGCGTACTCCTTAATTATCGTCCAGAAACCACCTTTACTCAGCATACTACGTTGATGATCTTAGAAGGAACTACGATGATTTTCTTGATGGACCCACCGTTGAGGTATTTGGCAGTCCTTTCGTCAGCGCGGACTGCATCGGCTGTCTCCTGCTGTGAAAGGCTTTTCGCCAGGGTGATCTTGAAGCGCAGCTTTCCGTTGAACGAAACCGGATACTCGAAGGAATCTTCGGCGGTGTATGCGGCATTGAACTCGGGGAAGCTTGCATAGGTGATAGTTTCGTCGTGGCCGAGGAGGCTCCACAGCTCTTCTGCGATATGAGGTGCGAACGGAGAGATGAGGATCACCAGCGGTTCGAGGATCTCCTTCTTGTTGCAGCCGAGGGCGGACAGGTCGTTGACGGTAATCATAAAGGCGCTCACGGTCGTGTTGAAAGAGAAATGCTCGATGTCGTAGGACTCTTTTTCGATGAGTTTGTGAAGGGTCTTGAGCTCTGCCGGAGTGGCTTTGCCGTCGCTGACGCAGAAGTTGCCTTCTTCATCGAGGAACATACGGTAGAACTTGCGCAGGAAGCGATGGACTCCGTCGATGCCCTTGGTGTCCCAGGGTTTGCTCTGCTCGAGCGGGCCGAGGAACATCTCGTAGAGACGGAGGGTGTCGGCGCCGTAGTCGGCGCATATCTTGTCGGGATTGACGACGTTGTACATCGACTTGCTCATCTTCTCGACAGCGTAGCCGCAGACATATTCACCGTCTTCAAGGATGAATTCTGCGGAAGCGTAGTCGGGGCTCCAGGCCTTGAAGGCCTCGAGGTCCAGACGGTCGTTGTGGACGATATTGACGTCGACGTGGATCTCGGTCGTGTCGTAATTGTCCTTGAGACCGCAGGATACGAAGGTGTTGGTGCCTTTGATGCGGTATACGAAATTGCTTCGGCCCTGGATCATACCCTGGTTTATGAGTTTCTTGAAAGGCTCCTGCTCGCAAACGTAACCCAGGTCGTAGAGGAACTTGTTCCAGAAGCGGGAATAGATGAGGTGTCCGGTGGCGTGCTCGGTGCCGCCGATGTAGAGGTCTACGTTGCGCCAGTACTCGTCAGCTTCGCGGCTTACGAGGGCTTCGTCGTTGCGGGGATCCATATAGCGCAGGTAGTATGCGCTGCTGCCTGCGAAGCCGGGCATTGTGCTCTTCTCGATGGGCCAGCCTTCGTATGTCCAGTCTTTAGCCCTGGCGAGCGGCGGTTCGCCGGTCTCCGTGGGCTTGAATTCGTCAATGGTGGGGAGCTCCAGCGGAAGCTTGTCCATAGGCATAGGGTATGCGGTGCCTTCCTTGAAATAGATGGGGAAGGGCTCACCCCAGTAGCGCTGGCGTGAGAAGATGGCATCACGCAGGCGGTAATTGATCTTGCGTTTGCCGATGCCCTTGCTTTCGACGTAGTCGATGGCTGCAGGAATGGCCTGCTGTACTGTCAGTCCGTTGAGAAAGCCTGAGTTGCACATTATGCCTTCCTTGGCGTCGAAGCTTTCCTGGCTTACGTCGCAGCCCTCGATGAGAGGGATGATGGGGAGATTGAACTCGCGTGCGAAGACATAGTCGCGGCTGTCGTGAGCCGGAACGGCCATAATGGCGCCGGTACCGTAGCCTGCCAGCACATATTCTGAAATCCACACGGGAACTTTGTCGCCGGTGAGGGGGTTGACTGCGTAAGAACCGCTGAAGACGCCGGTGACGTGACGGGTCTCGGCGATGCGCTCCCTCTCGGTCTTCTTCTTCGCTGCGGTCAGATATGCCTCCACGGCTTCTTTCTGTTCGGGGGTGGTGAGTTTTTCAACCCAGTCGCTCTCGGGAGCCAGCACCATAAAGGTGACTCCGAAGATGGTGTCGGCGCGGGTGGTGAAGATCACCATATCATATTCCTTGTCGCCGTTGAATACCTTGAAGGTCATCTCGGCACCTTGCGAACGGCCGATCCAGTTGCGCTGCATCTCCTTGAGGGAATCTGTCCAGTCGAGGCTGTCGAGGCCGGAGAGCAGCCTTTCGGCATAGGCGCTGACGCGCAGCTGCCACTGCTTCATCTTCTTCTGCTCTACCGGGAAGCCGCCTCTCACTGAGAGACCTTCCTTCACCTCATCGTTGGCCAGCACTGTGCCGAGCTTGGGGCACCAGTTGACAGTGGTTTCGCCCTGATAGGCTATCCTGTACTGCATCAGCACCTCTTGCCTGCGGGTTTCGCTCATCGCTTTCCATTCTTCGGCGCTGAAATCTGCAACAGCTCCGCAAGCAGCGTTGACGGCCTTGCTGCCGCCTTTTTCGAATGCTGCCACGAGGGTTGCTATGGGCATAGCCTTGTCCTGGTCCTTGTCATACCAGCTGTCGAACATCTTCAGGAAGGCCCACTGCGTCCATTTGTAGTAGCCGGGGTCGCAGGTGCGGACCTCGCGCTCCCAGTCGTACGAAAAGCCGATCTTGTCCATCTGCTGGCGGTAGCGGGCGATGTTGTTTTCGGTAGTCGTGGCCGGGTGCTGACCGGTCTGGATGGCGTACTGCTCCGCGGGCAGGCCGAAAGCGTCGTAGCCCATCGGATGGAGGACGTTGAAGCCCTTCAGCCTTTTATAGCGGCTGTAGATATCGCTGGCGATGTAGCCCAGAGGATGACCGACGTGCAGGCCGGCGCCGCTGGGGTAGGGGAACATATCCAGGACGTAGTATTTGGGTTTTGAAGAGTCGTTTCTGGTTTGAAAAGTGTGGTTGTCAGCCCAATATTGCTGCCATTTCTTTTCGATCTGAGCGAAATTGTATTCCATTTGCGGATTTTGAAAATATATCGCGCAAATATATAAAAATCGGTGACAAACCTTAACGTTTGATGTTGAAACTGCCGCCTTTCTGCAGACGGAATTCAACCGGCACCGTTATGCGGCAGCGGACTTTCTTGCGTCCTATCTCTGCGGGCGTCCATTTGGGAGAGGCGGCGATGACTTTCACGGCCTCGGCGTCGAGGAGTTCGTCGACTCCTTTTTCGACAGTTACACTTGTGACCCTGCCGTCCTTCTCGATGATGAACGACACGTTCACCGTGCCCTGGATGCCTTTGTCAACTGCGCTTTGCGGGTACTTGACATAAGTGTAGACCCAGGCGTCCATAAAGTGCTTAAGGTCCGAATGGAAGAACTGCGGCTGCTTGTCGCAGTCGGTCATTGAATATGCGTATTCGTCGCTGTCGGACGTTTTTGCGCTCTGCGACGGGAAGAGCAGGTCCTTTGCAGCCATAGACTTGAGGAAGGTGGCGATGTAGTGGGTCTGGGCTGCCAGTTTGTTGTAAAGCACGAGCTGCGGCACGTCACGGGAGGTCCTGTACTCCCTGCTCCTTCCGGTGGAGAAGGTCAGAGTGGGGATGTCTTCCATACTGAAAGCCAGATGGTCGGAAGAGAACACCTCGCCGTTGTGCAGACCGGGCTTCGTCGTGACCGATTCGTTGTCGGTGACGTAGGTGGTCATCGAGGCCAGGTCGCTGCGCGGGATGACTGAATATATCTCGAAGGGGTTCTCGGCGGAGCCGCGTCCCAGCATATCCAGATTGACCATCAGCTTGACGTTGGAAATGTCGCTGAATTCTCCTCCCGAAGCGAAGAAGCGCGCACCGGCGTACTGCTCCTCACCGGCGCCGAAGCCGACGAAGATGACCGAGCGGCGCAGGAAAAGAGCGTTGCCGCTGAGGATCTTTGCCGCCTCGATTAGCGCCGCGACACCGGAGGCGTTGGCATCGGCGCCACGGTAGACACCGGTCATCTGCTGCCCGTCGACGGTGACAGGGTAGGTGCCGAGATGGTCGATATGTGCCCCTACCACTATATATTCTTCCCTGAGGTCGCTGTCATATCCCTGCAGGATGCCGGCGACGTTGCACGAGCGCAGCGTGTCGCCGTCCTCGATGATGAGGAAACTGTCTCCTTCGCGGCCGGTCAGCATCGTGACACCGGCCTGTTCCAGCTGGTCATAGAGATATGCGGCTGCTTTCGCCTCGCCTTCGCTGCCGGCCTTGCGGCCGAGCAGTTCGTCGGAACTGAGATATTCCACGTGCCGTCTGAGGTCCGCAGTGAAATCCTGGGCGGACACTGCGACGGACATCAGGACAAATAAAAGTAGTGTGAGCGGTCTTTTCATACGGAACGGCAGAAGCGTTCAAAGATAATACCAAAAAACAAAAAGAGAGCCAACCGGGCTCTCTTCTCATTTTACACAAGGGTACTAAGATTATTTCTTAGCTGCGTCGAGAGATACTTTCCTGAACTCTTTCATCAGTTTAGAGATTTCCAGCGCATTTTTGCGGGCACGAGTACCAGCGGCTTTGTTACCTTTGACAGCCTGTGCGTCGGCATTTTTAACGAAAGCGTCGATCTCAGCTTTGATTTGTGCAAGGAGTTTGTCCATAGTGTTAATTTTTAGGTTGTTGTGATTATTTACTAAGCGAATTTAACTATAGAAATTCAATTATCCAAAAATTCTTTAAAAATGCCGTAATCGCGTGCTCTGACTTCTTCCTCAAGACCGGCATTCCGCTTGTCTACAGTTGATTTGACAGATGTTTGGACTGCTTTGGACCTGGGCGGGAGCGGAGGATAGCTGCCGTTCACTATATGGTAGAGGCAGGCGGCGATATTGTCTTCTTCGGGGCCGAAATCGTGATAAAGGTCGTCGGGCCGCAGACCGGCGACAGGCTTGAGACCGTCATCGGGAATGGCCTGTCCGCTGCCGTTGAGATTATAGAAACAAATGGGCAGGAAGGCGTATTCGAGAGAGCTGTAATTACCTTTGCCGTATTCATTCTGGTATCTGTCCCCGTCGGGATAGAATAACACATACATCCCGTTGGGCTTGCCGTATGTCGTGTCACCTACGTGCTCCACGTTCATCAGCGGCTTGAGACCGTTGATGAGCATTTCGCTGGCCGACGCCGTGCCGTGGCCGGTTATGACGTACAGCCTGTCAAGGTCGAGCGAAAGGACGTTGCCGGATCTGTCCTTTATGCGGGATACCTCGTATTTGTTGTCGTATTTGCTCAGGTTGGAGTTGTGGACTCTCGAACTGTAGACTTTACCCATAGCCGATGCAGGCGCCAGGTAGTTGATGAGGGTGTCGCTGGCCCGGGAATCGCCGCCGCCGTTATATCTCAGGTCGAGGATCAGTTTCTTCACTCCGGCTGAGCGGAAGACCTGCATGCTTTCCTTGACGTCGTCGATCATCGGCTTGCCGTTGACATCGCGTCCCGACTGGAAGCCGAGGTAGTGGAAATAACCGACTTTCTCCGTCAGACCGGGCCAGTCCTCCGAGTCGAACACCCTTGTGATGAGGCCGGGACGCATATTGACCATTGTGGCGGCCGTTATCTGCATCTCCCTGGCCTTCCCCTCAAGGTCCCTGAAGACAAAGGTCTGCGGAGTGGAGGTCGGAGGTTTGAAGAACGTTTCTTCGAACTTGCCGCTGTTGACGAGTTCGTCCTTGCTCTTGCCGTTTATGTATTCGATGGTCCATCCTCTCGTGACCCCTGCCTTGTCGAATGGCGAGCCGGGGATGACATACCTCACTTTTACGTCGTAATCATTATAGTATTTGAGCGGCTGGCTCAGCGTTGCGCCATAGGTGCCGTACACCGTGCCCTGTTCTTCGGCGGCATACTCCTCGCCGGTCTCCATCCAGCTCCAGCGGTCCTTTGCCGCGAGCAGTCCGTTGAAGAAATTCTCGACGGAGACGCCTGATTTGTAGTTGGCGCTCGCGGGAACCTCCTCGAACCAATAGTAATACCACTGCATCTCCTCGTGGATGTATCGCTTCGCACCCTGTGGCGTGGGAGTGTCGGGATCCGAGGGAATGCAGCTGCACAGCAGTGACGTCAGCAGCGCCAGAACAGGTAACAGTTTATTTTTCATCGTCGAATTCAAGCAGGTAGACGACCTCGGAATCTTTCTGGAAATAGTACTGTTCCCTCGCGAACATTTCGAGGGTGTCGGCATTCGAGGTCAGCTGGTTGATTTTTTCAGTGGTGGCGTCTGTCGCATTGCGGTAGTACAGCTTCTGCCGGTTCTGGTCGGATATGGTGGAAAGGCTTCTGAAAAGCACGATGGAATTGTTGCGGTCGACGAAACCTATGATGACGAGGAATATGATGGTGGCTATGACATACTTGCTCA
The DNA here is from genome assembly GCA_947169015.1 of uncultured Bacteroidales bacterium. Lineage (GTDB taxonomy): Bacteria > Bacteroidota > Bacteroidia > Bacteroidales > UBA932 > Equibacterium. The sequence goes on from CAMVOD010000001.1 coordinate 360,128, forward strand.
GTACTATCTTCCACACGAGGCTCTTCTGCTTGAGGGCCGCGATCTTATCCTTTATGTTAGCGAACAGTGCCATCCGGGCGGGTTGTTTCAGGTCGTAAAGTTAAAGCAAAAATTGTATATTTGCTCAAAATTGCAATCAAGCAGGTATTATGTTCAAATCAGGTAATTTCAAATACTATTTCCCCACTCTCAGCGAGAGCTGGGTGCTCGTGCTCATATTTGTATTACTCGGCAGCCTCGTCGGAGGCGTCGGGACTCTGCTCGTGAGGAACACGCCGATAGTTACTTCCATTTCCTACATTTTAACGATGATCCCGCCTTTCTGGTACATTGCGGCCAAGGCTAAGAAAAACGCCAACCCTGTGCTGGATGTTCCGAAATATGTCAAGATAAACAAGCCGCATTTCGGCAAGATGGGTGTCTTTCCCTTTTTCGTGGTGCTGGCTCTGGCTGTGTGGGCCCTCGGCATTGTGACTGAACCCCTCACGTCCTGGATTCCGATGCCTGACTTTGTCGAAGAAGCTTTCAAGACCGCTTTTGACGCATCGAAGCCCTTCGACCTGATCCTGTCGACCGCCATCCTTGCGCCCATTTGCGAGGAGATGCTCTGCCGCGGCAATATGATGCGAGGCATCCTGGTGCAGAAAGGCGTAGTAAAAGCCATCCTCTGGTCGGCCTTCATCTTTGCGCTGATACATTTCAATCCCTGGCAGGCAATCCCCGCCTTCATCCTCGGATGCTTCTTCGGCTGGATCTATTACAAGACCCACTGCATCTGGGCCTGCATTTTTATGCATTTCGTGAACAATGCGACATCTGCAATCCTGACTATCGCCTTCCCTGAAGCCGGAGTCAACCAGTCTTTCTCCGAATTGATGGGCAAGGGCACTTATACCATAGTTTATTTCGCCGCCCTCATCATACTCTGCGCAGCAATCTATCTCCTTTACAAAAAACTTGACAACAATGACGAAGCTGCATCCTTTGAAGTTCAATCCGATACTCAAGAACCGGGTCTGGGGCGGGAAGAAACTGACGTCGCTGTATAACCAGACTCTCGACGAAGACGAAGCCCGGGCTGCCGGTCTGGACCCCGACCACATAGGCGAGAGCTGGATATTGAGCGATATGGGCGACGACCAGAGCGTCGTCTGCGAAGGCTTTTTCAAGGGCAACACCCTGGAAGACATCCTGGAAACTTATCTGGGCGACCTTGTCGGCGATACGGTATATGACCGTTACCGCAACCAGTTCCCCCTGCTCATAAAACTGCTCGACATCAACGAGCGCCTCAGCGTGCAGGTACACCCCGACGACACAGTCGCCCTGCAGCGCTATGACAGCTACGGCAAGAAGGAATGCTGGTATGTGCTGGAAGCCGGCGAGGACGCAGTGATCTGGCTCGGATTCAAGAAGGACGTGTCAGCGACCGAGTTCTACGAGGCCTGCAGGAAAGGCACGGCCGACGAGCTGCTCAATGCCTTCCATCCGAAGAAAGGGGAGTGCTACCTCATCAATCCCGGAACCGTCCACGCTGCAGGAGGCGGACTGGTGATAGCCGAAGTGCAGCAGGCGAGCGACGTGACCCTGAGGCTTTACGACTGGGGCCGCGAGAACAATCCCGCCACCGCCCGCGCAATGAACCTTGAAGAAGCTCTGGACATCATCGACTTCAAAGCCCTCGATGCCGAAAAATGCATTGCCCGCAGCTCCCGCAGCGGCGAAGTGATCTTCGACACCGACAAGTTCACGATGACGCATATCGATCTGACAGGTCCGTACAGTGTGGTCCCCGAGAAATTCGGCAGTTTCGTGCTGTATGTCTGCACTGAAGGGGCGGTTGAGGTCCAGGCTCCCGACGTCAAGGGAGAGAACAAAGCTTACCGGCTCGAGAAAGGACAGCTGATACTTATTCCCGCCGCCCTTGACGAATGTTTCATCATCCCTGCCGGCGGAAGCGCTTCAGTGCTCGAGGCCTTCGTCAAGGTTGACGAGAACGAGAAAGACGATTACATCAACGAATAACCATTATGGCCGATTCTACAAGAATAGATAAATTCCTGTGGTCAATCCGCGTGTTCAAGACCCGCGCCGATGCCACGGAGGCCTGCAAGGGCGGCAAAGTCACCGTCAACGGGCAGGATGCCAAGCCATCCAAGGAAGTCAAGGGCGGTGATGTCATCTCCGTCCGCAAGGGAGCCATACATTACACATACAAGGTGCTGCTGCCCATCGAGAAGCGGCAGGGAGCCAAGGAAGTCGAGAAATACGCCCAGAACCTCACGCCTGAAAGCGAGTTGAAAAAAATGAATGCCCCTGTGGAGACATTCTTCGTGAAAAGGGACCGTGGAGCGGGGCGCCCTACCAAAAAGGAAAGAAGGGAGATGGACGTCCTTTACGACACCTTGTGGGATTCGTCGGATTCTTTGGACGGAGATTGAAGCGGGGACGGCATCTGAGCCGACTTCGCATTGCACTGGGTCATAGCCCTGTCGATACCTTCAAGGATATACTGCCGGATGGCGGCTGTGGTGCGTTCCATCAGCTGCGGGAGGGCTCTTTTCTCTTCGAGCAGCAGTTCGCTGAGCACGAAATCCACCTGGCCGCCGGGCAGGAAGCCGTTGCCGATGCCTATCCTCAGGCGGGCGTAGTTGTCGGTGGCGAGGCAGTAGTTGATGCTCTCAAGGCCGTTGTGGCCGCCGGTGCTGCCTCTCTTGCGCATCCTTAGGGTGCCGAAGTCGAGGGCGAAATCGTCCACTACCACCATCAGGTTCTCGAGAGGTATATTTAGCTTGCGCAGCCAGTAGCGCACAGCCTCGCCGCTCAGGTTCATATAGGTGGACGGCTTGAGCAGCGTCACTATGTTGTTCTTCAGCCTGAACTCTGCGATGCTGCCGTACCTCTCTACGGAAAAAAGAACATTGGATGCCCCGGCAAGGGCATCCAATGCCATAAATCCCATATTGTGACGGGTCATTGCGTATTCAGCGCCGATGTTACCCAATCCTGCGATCAAGTAATTCATACCCGTCGTGAAGATAATTAAGACTCAGCCTCTGCATCAGCTGCAACTGCGTTGCGGGTAGCCTTGACTGCGCAAACGATAGCGGTCTTCGGGGTGACGATGTTCACGTTGTCATAGTGGAGGTCACCTGCGTTGATGCGTTTGCCGAGCTTGAGGGTAGTGATGTCTACGGGCAGTTCATCGGGAAGATTAGCCATAAGGGCGCTTACGCGGAGCTTGCGGACGTTGACAGTGAGTTTGCCACCCTGACGGACACCTTCTGAGTTACCGAAGATGCGGACGGGAACGTCGATAGTGATGGGCTTGTCTTCTGTAACGGCTACGAAATCGATGTGGAGAGGCCTGTCGGTAACAGGGTGATACTGCACTTCGCGAAGGACAGCTGTGCTCACCTTACCGTCGATGTCGAGGTCGATGATGAATGATGCGGGCTGGCTTACGAGCACGAGGAATTCCTTCTCATCAACTGAGAATGCTACGTTCTCGACACCGTTTCCATAGAAATTGCAGGGAACCCTGCCTGCCTGACGGATAGCTCTGATATCCGCCTTTGTGCCTGTAGTACGGACTGTACCGGCGATAGGATAATGTTTCATCAATAAAAACTTAAAATGTGTTACTCAAATCGGGACGACCGTGGGGCCGGCCCTTTTCCCATTGCACCAAAAACACCTGACGTGTTTTTACTTTGCGCCGCAAAAATACAAAAAACAACAGGATTGCCAAAAAAATTAGAGGGCACCCGTATCTCGCGTCCAGTCAAGGGTTTTGTAATACGAGTTGAGAGTTTCGGCATCCTTGATGGGGATGTATGTGCTGAGCCCGCAGAAGGTGTTTACCTTGACGACGCTGAGAATCCAGTCAGTTGCGTATTTGCAGAGTATGCACTTGCCCATAGCGACTGACAGCTCGCGCATCTCGCTCTCGGTGGCGAACTTGCCGATATAGTCGGTCAGGTCGTAGAACCAGTGTTTGTTGGCTGTGTAGAAGTGCTGGACTGTTGAAGGGTCGACTTTCTCCATTTCGGCCTTGTGGGCACGGAAGATCTTGCCCGCCACGGCTGCCAGTCCTTCCAGCTCCCTGCAGTCGACCAGCGATACGGTGGCCGTGCGGCTGATACCGCTCTGCGCGTTGTAATAATCGTAGTATTGCTTGCAGATATCCATAAGGGCTGAAGGACCCTTGCCGCTGTGGTCGAAGAAGAAATCCTGTCCGATGACGCTGTAGGGGAAGCCGTCCACCAGGACTTCGGCGCTGCTGGCGATGATGTAGTCAGTCTTGTCCCTGAGCTGGTATGCCACCTCGACGGTGCCCATCAGGCAGCTGTCGAAAAGGATGAACTCATAATGGCGGGTAAGGGCGTCGGCGAGATCCTTGATGTCTATCTCGCAGCCTGCCTCCTGGCCGAAAGACTTGCTGGAAGTCGTGTGCTCCTTCGGATGGGCATAATATCCTGGCGGCAGCCAGCCTGTGCCGTGAGACCAGAGGATGAGCCCCCTGCGATCGCTGGGGTAGTAGTATTCCACGTCGTCGAGCACGCGCTTCAGGTCGTCGACGTCAGCACTGTTGAAGTTGGTGTCGTAAAGTTTGACGAGTTCCTTGTAGACCGTGCCGTTCTCGCTGCCGTAGTAGCGGTGAAGGGCAGGCTGCCCGTCTCCGGTGTCAAGGAATATGAGCAGTGCTTCGTCCTTGTTGGTGCGTACCGGCAGATATCCGTTTATCAGGTTCACCAGGTCGCTTTCCGCGTACCACTGTAGGCCGTTGCCGTCGCAGCCGAGGTAGAACAGCACTGTCCTCGAAAACTCCTGGGGACGGGGATTGTCGATCTTGACGCAGGAAGACAGCGCCACGATGCTTATAATGAATATTGAGAATAATCGTTTCATACTTCAACGCTTAGTTGGTCATAGGCAGGATAGACTCCTGCAGGAAGTGATGCAGCAAATTGCAAATATGGGGCCAGCGAATGGGAGATGTGCGTAATGTAGGACTGCTTTGCGCCCACACGCTCTATCACGGAAAGGGCCTCGTGCAGGCCGAAGTGCGAAGGATGCGGATTGTATGTCACGCAGTTGATGACGAACACGTCGAGTCCGCGGAGTTTGCCGTATTCTTCTTCTGGAATGCTGTTGGCGTCGGTCAGGTAGCCGATGTTCCCTATCCTGAAGCCCAGCACGGGCAGCTTGGCGTGGTAGGCCCTCACTGGAGTGATCTCTACGTCGCCGACCTTGAAATTTTCGTAAGGCCTGATGGTCTTCAGCAGGAAGCGGGGACTGCCGGGGTATATCTTGTCGGAGTCGAAGGCGTAGGCATACTCCATCTTGAGAGACTCCTGCACATACTCTTCGCAGTAGATGGGGAAGGAGCGCCGCTCGAGGAAATTGATGGCCCGCACGTCGTCCAGGCCGCCGGTGTGGTCCTTGTGGTTGTGGGTGAGAAGGATGGCGTCCAGATGGCCGGTGCCGGAACGCAGCATCTGATACCTGAAGTCGGGACCTGCGTCGATGAGGATCTTCTGCCCGCCGGCTTCGATGAGGGCGCTGGTGCGGAGCCGTTTGTCCCTCGCATCGGCGGACGTGCACACGGGACAGTGGCATCCGATGACCGGGACGCCCTGCGATGTGCCTGTGCCGAAAAAGGTAATCCGCATTCTCAATCAAACAATATTCTGCGAATGTACGAATTTTCCATACCTTTGCATATATGTACGGCCATTTATTTCTCATACCCACCCCTTTGGGAGGCGATGACCTGGCAAGCGTGCTCCCTCAGGCAGTGTTCGACACCGTCGTGCGTCTCGACACTTTCGTCGTCGAGGAGGTCCGCACAGCGCGGCGTTTCCTTTCGGCGGCCGGGCTGAAGGGCAGGATAGACACGCTGGAGCTGTTCGAGCTCAACGAGCATTCCACGGCGCAGGATGCGGAGCGTTACCTGCAGCTTCTTCTCGACGGCCGCGACGTAGGCCTTCTGAGTGAAGCCGGCCTGCCGGCCGTAGCCGACCCCGGCGCAGCGCTGGTCAAACTGGCCCAGGAGCACGACATAGACGTCATACCGCTCACAGGGCCGTCGTCGCTGATGCTGGCCCTGATGTCTTCCGGAATGAACGGTCAGAACTTCGCCTTCAACGGCTATCTTCCGGTCAAGCCCCAGCAGCGCAAGGAGAGCCTCCGCAAGCTCGAGCGGCTGTCGGCCCAGACCGGGCAGACCCAGATAATCATAGAAACCCCTTACCGCAACGACGCTATGCTGGCGGATATGCTCGAAGTGTTCAAGGACACGACGCGCATCTGCGTGGCATCCGACATCACCCTGCCTACACAGTTCATCAGGACCAGGACTGCTGCGCGGTGGAAGAAGGCTCCCGTGACCATAGGCAAGCGTCCCTGCGTGTTCATAATATCTGCATAGGATGAAAGACAAGCTAGACAAGATTACCCTGACGGGAATGCGCTTCTACGCATTCCACGGCTGTCTCGACTTTGAGCGGCAGCACGGCAACGACTTCCAGGTCGACCTGGAGTGCAGCCTCGACCTCGGCAAGGCCGCGTCAAGCGACGCCCTTGAAGACAGCGTCGACTACTCGGAGCTGTACAACATCGTCGCCGCCCGGATGGAGAAGCCTTCCAGGCTGCTTGAGCACGTAGCCGGCAGCATTGGCGCCGAAGTGAAGGCCCGCTTCCCGCAAATCTGCTGCTGCTCGGTAACCGTCACCAAATTCAACCCTCCCTACGACGGCAAGTACGAACCCAGAGGCCAGGGCTATGCCTCAGTCACCATCAATTGCTGATATGGACAAAACCGTCGCGTTCGTCACTCTCGGGTGCAAGCTGAATTACGCAGAGACATCCACTATGGCCCGCTCCTTCGAGCAGCGGGGGTACAGCCGTGTCGAAGCCACCCAGCCTGCCGGCATCTATGTGATCAATACCTGCTCGGTGACGGAACACGCCGACAAGAAATGCCGCAACATCATCCGCCGCCTCCACAAGCTCAACCCCGGGGCCCGCATCGTGGTCACCGGCTGCTACGCCCAGCTCAAGCCGGAGGAGATAGCGGCGCTCGAAGGGGTATACGCCGTGCTCGGAGCAAAGGACAAGGGCCGCACCGTCGAGGTAGCGACTGAAGGGAGGGGAGGAGTATACAACACGCCCCGGGCTGATGCCGTCAATTTTATGGGTGCCTACTCTACCGGGGAGAGGACCCGTTCCTTCCTCAAGGTGCAGGACGGCTGCGACTACTTCTGCACATACTGCACGGTGCCGCTGGCCAGGGGAGCCAGCCGCAACATCTCCATAGCGGAACTGACCGCCCAGGCTGAGCAGATAGCCGCCGCGGGCATCAAGGAAGTAGTGCTGACTGGAGTCAACACGGGCGATTTCGGCCGCAGCACGTCGGAAACCTTCCTCGACCTGATAAAGGCGCTGGACAAGGTGGCCGGCATCGAGCGCTACCGCATCTCTTCCATCGAGCCCAACCTGCTGACCGACGAGATAGTGGACTGGATCGCTTCGGGAACCAAGTTCCTCCCGCATTTCCACATCCCCCTTCAGAGCGGCTGCGACAAGACCCTGAAAGCGATGCACCGCCGCTACGACACCGCCTTCTTCGCCCGGAAGGTCGCATACATCCGCTCGAAGATGGACAACGTCTTCTTCGGCATCGACGTCATAGCCGGCTTCCCCGGCGAGACCGACGAGGACTTTATGGAGACTTACCGTTTTCTCGAGAAGATAGAGCCTGCGTTCATCCACATCTTCCCCTATTCCCGCAGGACCGGCACAGTCGCCGCCAAGATGAAACCCCAGGTGCAGGAATGTGTCAAGACCAAGAGGGTGCAGATGCTCGAGGAACTCTGCGCAAGGCTGCACGAGAGTTTCTGCAAGGCCAATGAGGGCCGGCACGAGCAGGTCCTTTTCGAAAGCACCGACAAGGGCGGCAGGATGTTCGGCTACACCAGGAATTACATCAGGGTGGAAAGGCCGTTCGACAGCTCGCAGATCGGCCGTATCGTCGACGTAGTGCTTCCCTGAGAGAGGAGATTATCCGTTGAGAATCCTTGAAACCAGCTCCAGCAGCAGCTCGCCGTCGTCGGCGCTGCCGCGGGCGTTGCTCTTGCTGCGGTAGTCATACTCCCTGAGCGTGGCTATGACCTTCATACATTTCTTCAGGGGGTAATTGCGTGCTGCGGTTTCATATTCCCCGAGGAAATACGGGTTGATGCCCACGGCAGAAGCGATTTCGGCGCGCGGGGCGCGGTCAGCCACGGCGGCGTGGTAGCGCATAAGCTTTATGAAGTGGCTGCTCAGGGCGCCCATCGTCATCTGGATGGGGAAACGTTTGGGACTCTGGCCGAAGAACACTGCTATGCGGTAGACAGTCGCCGTATCCTTGGCGGAGAGGGCCTTGGTCAGTTCGAAGACGCTGTAGTCGCGGCTGATGCCGACATTTTCCTCGACGATGTCCGCAGTTATGCGCTTGCCGGCGTCCTGCGCGAACAGCCTGGACAGCTTGTCTACCTCCAGGGCAATCTTGCTCAGGTCGGTGCCGCAGGCTTCGGCCATCATCATCGATGCGTCCGGGGTTATCTCCATCCCCTTCGACGACACGTACTTCTCTATCCACAGCGGGATGCGGCCCTCCGGGACGGGGTTGGACTCGAACACGACGCCGACCTTCGCGGCATCCTTGTAGAACTTCGTGCGCTTGTCGATGTTCTTCGTGCTGCCGGCCTCGTTAGGGGTCTTGTAGCAGACGATGAGGATGGTGGAAGGCATTATGTTGGGATAGTAGTCGGCCAGCTGCTCGATCTTCCGCATCATCTGGGCTTCCTTGACCACCACGACCTGGCGGGAGACCATCATCGGGTACTGCCTGGCGGCGCTGACTACCTGGGCGGCATCTGCGTCGGCACCGTAGAACACCAGCTGCCCGAAATCCCTCTCCTCGGGCGGCAGCGCCTTGTCCATCAGCAGGGAGCAGAGCCTGTCGATGTAGAAGTGCTCTTTGCCGAAAAGGAGGTAGTAGGGGCTGAAGCGTCCGGCGAGGATGTCGGCCTCGATTGAGGCGTACTGCTGGACCGTGTCTGAGGTGTTTCTTGCCATAAGGCGAAGGTAATTATTTTTGAGTATCTTTGCAACGAGCATTGAAGCCTGTAATGTCGCAGATTTTCGATCCTGTCCGCAAGAAATACGTCGAGCGCACTCCCGAGGAGGAAGTCCGCCAGAACGTCATATCCAACCTGCTTGGGGCGATGGAAGTGCCGGTCACGCACATAGCCGTCGAGCAGGGCTTCAAATTCAACGGGCTGCAGTACCGGGCCGACATCATAGTCTACGGACGTGACCTTTCCCCCGCTATGCTGGTTGAGTGCAAGGCTCCTTCGGTGAAGCTGACCGACAGCGTCATCGACCAGGTGGTGCGCTACAATATGGTCCTCAATGTGGACTATATTATGATCACCAACGGCAGGCGCACCTGCGTGGCCAGACTGGACCACGAAGCCGGCAGTTTCGAGTTCCTGTCTTCGATGCCCAAGTACAACGAAATAGCAGCAGTATGAACGGCCCCCTTGACCATAGCATATTCAAGATAGTGAGCTCTCAGGCACGGCTTCTCGGCGTGAGGGCCTTCGTCATTGGAGGCTACGTGCGGGACTGGTTCCTGCACCGCCCCAGCAACGACGTCGATATCGTAGTGGAGGGCAGCGGCATCGAGCTGGCCACCGCCGTGGCGGCGAAGCTCCGCACCAAGGTGTCGGTGTTCAAGAACTTCGGCACTGCGATGCTGAGATACAAAGGCATAGAGGTTGAATTCGTCGGCGCCCGCAAGGAATCCTACAACCGCGGCAGCCGCAATCCCATAGTGGAAGACGGCACGCTTGAAGACGACCAGCTGAGGCGCGACTTCACCATCAACGCAATGGCCTTCAGTCTTCAGGAGGAGGATTTCGGCGCCCTGGTAGACCCCTTCGGCGGCATCCAGGACCTGGACAACGGCATCATCCGCACCCCCTGCGACCCTGATACCACCTACAGCGACGACCCCCTGAGGATGATCCGCGCCATCAGGTTCTCGACGCAGCTGGGGCTCACCATAGTCCCCGAGTCTTTGGACTCCATCCGCCGCAACCGTGACAGGCTGGCTATCCTTTCAAGGGAGCGTATCGCCGAAGAACTGCACAAGATCCTTCTGGCTCCCAATCCCTCGAGGGGCTTCGAACTGTTCGACAGCTGCGACCTGCTGAGGCTGATCCTGCCGGCGGTGGCGAACATCAAGGGCATAGAGACGATGGAAGGACGCGGCCACAAGGACAACTTCAGACATTCGCTGCAGGTGCTGGACAACGTCGCGGAGGTCAGCGACAATCTCTGGCTGCGCTGGGCCGCCCTGCTGCACGACGTCGGAAAGCCTGCCACCAAGAAGTGGGACCCCGCCATCGGATGGACCTTCCACAACCACGATTTCATCGGCGCCAGGATGATTCCGGGCATCTTCAAGCAGCTCAAGATGCCGCTCAACGAGAAGATGAAATACGTGCAGAAGCTGGTCCAGCTCCATATGCGTCCGATAGCCCTCGTCACCGACGAAGTCACTGATTCGGCCGTGCGCCGCCTCATCTTCGAGGCAGGCGACGACCTCGAGGACCTGATGGTCCTCTGCAAGGCCGACATCACCTCCAAGAATGACAAAAAGGTCGAGTTGTACAAACGCAACTACGACCTTGTAATGGATAAGATCAAGGAGGTTGAAGAGAAAGACCGCATCCGCAATTTCAAGAACCCCATCACCGGGGACCTCATAATGGAGAAATACGGCATTCCTCCGTGCAACCAGATAGGGACCATCAAGGAATACGTCAAGAACGCCATCCTCGACGGAGTGATTCCGAACGATTACGACGCCGCCTACAAGCTTATGGAAGAAAAAGCCAGTGAGCTCGGCATCGGGCAGTAATCCTACCTTCCGTGGGCGGCGGCCCTTACCCAGGGCTCGGCTGCCTCGTCACACAGTTTGATGAAGTGGGCCTTCAGCTCGTTCCAACGGTAATAAGGGCCTGAAACAGGCTCGACGCCGGGGATGAGGACTTCCTTCTCGTTGTAGAGGACCTTTGTCAGGACTTCTCCCTTGCCGTTCTCGTAGAAAACCATCTGGCAGTTGGTGGCCATCGGAACCTGGAAGAAGGCGTACCATCCCATCTCGTGAGCTTTCTGATAGGGGAGGCTCCTGTTCTGGGGGTCGTCGATGCGCATCAGCGCGAACAGAGGCAGCACTGAAGTGTCGTGCCCGAAGCGCAGGTCGGCGGTGCGGTGGCTGCCGGGCTGCATCGCAGCGTCAGCCTTCTCTATGAAGTCCATCATCAGAGGGCGGATGGCATAGCGGATCACGTCTCCGTTCTCCTGCGAACCTCCCCACATCCTGTAGATGGAATCATTGCCGCTTGCCCAGAAGTAAACGAGCTCTTCCGGCACGAAATACTTGCGGTAGATGTCAATGCCGAGGAAGTCGATTACCTGGCATAGCCCGCCGGCTGAATAGATGGCGCGCACGAACGGCTCAGGATTGCCGAGGAGCGACAGCGCGACGTCCAGATCCTTGAAGAGCGGAGTCAGGAAGCGGGTGAAGTCGTATCCGGGCGTTCCGGTAGCAGGGGTGAACCTGTTGTTGTCGGAGCTTGAGCTGCCGCTGCGGTAGCGGGCGAGCTGCTCGGGAGTCGGCGGCGGGGGCGGCGGAACACCGGGCCTGGGTATGTTGAGGCTGGGGTTGATATATCTCATAAAGCGTTCCGCGCTGGTGAAAGTGAATTCCTGGCGGGGACTCTCTTCGTTGAGGGCGTTGGTGAAGTTGCACATACTCACGATGCAGCGGAAGTTGGTGCTGGAGAAACTGTTCACCTCCCAGCGGTCCTTGTTCTTGAACACGTCGGGGAAGCGCGCCACCATCCTCTGGGCAAGCATCTGGTGCTCGCGGGCTCCGCGGGGCGTCAGGGAGCCTTCCATACCCTTGTGAGCTTCTACGACAGCGTTGACATCAGCATACAGGGCCTTGCCGGCCTCGGTAAGCATATTGAGCGAGTCAAGGTAGGCGAATCCTGCGATGGCTGCGCGGGCGAAAGTGGAATTCTGCTCGTAGCGGGACCCGTGACGGCCGTAATGTGAGATGTAGAACGGCTTGAAACCCTTGGGAGCCTTGGTGTCGACAATCGGGTCGAACTCGTACGAGTGCATATTGTTCGCAGCACGGTCCGGATTCTCGGCGATGAGTCTCAGGGCTTCAGTCTGGGCATTGGCACTTATGCACAGCGCCAAAGCAAGAAGCATCAGTAGTTTTTTCATAGACGGGGTTTGTTTCCCCTAAAGGTATCCTTTTTTTTGCAAATAAGGAAAAATAGATGCTATAGCAACCCCTCGGGGACGATGACTCCCGTCTTCATAGTCTCGTTCCACAGCCATACGCAGGAATTCCGGCTTTGGACTGACTGAAGCCTGAGCAGCATAAGGGTGACACTGTGGGTCGCGTTCATATATTCGACCTGATATGAAGAGGATGCGGAGTTGGCGGAGCTGCGGATGCTGAAATATGCGCTCTGGTCGTCACGCTGGATGCGGAACGAGTGGTTGTCGGAACTCCAGGCCTTCTGGTAATAGAACTCGTCGTAGGTCACTACGTCTTCGGAGTCGATGTAAAGCCCCTGCTCAGTCTTCTTGAGGAATGCCTTGAGGCTCTCGGACCTGGTGTCTTCAGGCTCGGGAGGTGTGGGCTCGGGAGGAAGAGGCTCCCCGCAATGGCAGGCCATAAGTATGACTGCCATCATTGCGAAGGCTGCCCTGACGGCTATATGACGTAAGCCTCTCATTCCACAGTTATCGTTTTTTCAAGGTTCTCCCACTTCTCCCCGTCCAACGTATATGTTACCTTCAGCACGTGCCTGCCCCTTTCGGTGAGCGTGACGCTCGGGCCTTCGCACGGCTGTCCGTCGAAATACCAGGTCTGCTGCAGGGGCTGCGCATAGATGTTGATTATATTCAGACGCAGCACGTCTCCTGTCGACATCGGGTTGCCCGGAATCGCAATAAGGGGATAGCTGGTCAAGTCGGGGATGGTGGTGAATTCGATATGGTAGCGCTTGCCCTCGATGTCTCCATCGGTGGCAACGATGTCGCACTGGTAAGTTTCGCCGGCCGCCAGGTTGCTGAACGTGTATTCACGGCCCTCGGGGTATGCGGTCTCCATAAGGATGCTCCTTGCTGAGCCCCAGCGGATCAGCCAGGACGCACTGCTCTGCCTGTCGGCCTCCCATTCTATGCGCGCGTCCCTCTGGTTGGCGAAGACGTTGCATTCAAGCACCTGCGGCAGCATCCAGTAGATGTCCGGCACGATATCGAATTCCGCAGCGCCCGAGTACGTCGAACCGAGGCCTTTGATGCCGTATCCGGCGCCGTCTCCGTTCCACTGCCACAGCGCATCGTTCTCATTCGAGATGATAGATGTCGTGCCCGAGCTGCCGGGGTAGAAAACCGCCGCGACATCGTCGGTGCGGGTGATGTTTACAAGTTCAGCGCAAGGATGTGCTGCGCAGCAGTTGATGGCATTGACCCGCCATCTCTCGGCAGCAGTCATCGAGCCGGCCGTATTGAAGGATTTGTCGATATGGTAGACGAGCAGTCCGCTGCCGCCTATGTGGGCGTCCCATTTGGCTCCGCTGCGGTATTCTATCAGGAAATACTCTCCCGGATTGGATGTGGACACCTTAAGGGCCATATTGGATGTCTCTATTGACGGAAGGTAATAGTGCCTGCCGGGCTCGACTTCTTCGGTGTACAGCAGTCCAAGCAGTTCCCTCTCTACGGCGCCGAGCCAGGGCGGCGTGTTGCCGTAGTTGTTGAGGTTGCCTTTGTCCATTATGGATATGCTGCCGAACAGAGGGTTGCAAGCGCCTTCCGCTTCGCCGTTCACGTCATAAAGGTCAGGAAGTCCGATGCTGTGCAGGATTTCGTGGCAGATGGTGCCTATGCCTGCGCTGTGGCTGCGGTCCCTGCCTGAGAACTCGCTGTAGCAGGCTACCTTTCCGAGCCGCTTGCCGGAATAATATTTCTTCAGCCTTCCCAGGTCGTCATTCATCGGCCAAATATCCTGGGGATTGTCGCTCTCCGCCTCGTTGTTGCCGGGGAAGATGACGAATACCATATCTATCTCGTTGTCGGAGTCGCTGTCGAACCGGGAGAAATCCACTCCCGTGGCCACTTCGGCGGCGCAGGCGTGCAGGAACAGGTCGTTGATGTGGCTGTCGCCGGAAGATTTGTTGCCGCCGTAATAGACAGCCTTCTCCGGAAGGGTCACCTGGTCGAGCACCGTGAACTTGAACTGGAACGCGCCGCCAAGGTTGTCCTGAAGGTAAGAACCTACTCCGCCGGTGCCTTCGTCGTTGTTGAGAAGGTAGCTGTTGAAAAGGTCGTCCAGCCAGGCCAGGGGGTCTGGCCGGGAGAAGTCCAGGTCTGAGAAAGCGGCCGGGATGACGGCGACATTGATTGTGACGCCGCTCAGGCGGGTGTCGGCGGCACTTGAGGATACGGCCGAAATGCCGGCTGCGGTCAGCAGCAAGGCAGCAGTCAGGAAATGCATCAGCCGTCTCATAAGCATAAATGCTGGATATAACTTCCGAAGTTAACCATATTCTTTTATCTTTGCAAACAGCCATACCGAACTATGAACCGGACGTCAGACTACCAGTTTACCATAATAGTTCCGTTCTATAACGAAGAGGACAACACCGCAGCGATGGAGAGCAAGCTTGCGGCGTACCTGCCTGTCTGCGCAGCGTCGCCGGCGTGCGTCCTTTTTGTCAATGACGGCTCCACCGACGGCGGAGGAGCCGTCGTCCGGGAATTCTGCTCGCGGCACGAGGATTTCTTCTATCTGGAGCTGGAGAGCAACACCGGTCTGAGCGGGGCCCTGAAAGCCGGTTTCGACAATTGCTTCTCCCCTTTGCTGGGCTATATCGACGCCGACTTCCAGACAGATGTCAATGATTTCAACCTGCTGCTGCCCTTTGCAGGCCAGTTCGAGATGGTCACCGGCATCCGTGCCAAGCGCAACGACGGTTTTGTAAAGAGGGCGTCCAGCCGCTTTGCGAACGCTTTCCGCAGGGCCTTCACCCACGACGGAGTGTCAGACACCGGCTGCCCGCTGAAAGTGATACGCGCCGACGTGGCCCGCAGGCTTCCGATGTTCAACGGAATGCACCGCTTCCTTCCCGCCCTGGTCCAGATGGCCGGCGGCAGAGTGAAACAAGTAGAAGTGAGGCATTACCCCCGCCTGGCCGGAAAGTCGAAGTATCACCTCTTCAACCGTATTCTCGGCCCGCTGGGAGATTGCTTCGGCTATCGCTGGATGGCAAAGAGATATATAGACTACAAGATAAAGGAAGACAGTTTGAATGGACAGTAGCTGGTATATATATGCTTTAGGATTCGTCGGACAGATACTGTTTTCGGCAAGGGTGCTGGTGCAGTGGCTTATGTCCGAGAAGCAGAAAAAAGTCGTCAACCCGACCATATTCTGGGTGTTGAGCCTCGTCGCGTCGATAGTGTATTTCGTGTACGCCTACCTTCGCAACGACTTCTCCATAATGCTGGGGCTGTTCATTTCCTACTATATCTACCTTTGGAATATGGGTATGAAAGGGGTGTGGAAGAATCTTTCCGACGCCCTGCGCAAAACTGTGGTTGCAGCGCTTGTCGCCCTGCCCGTGGCTGCGGTGTCGGTGCTGTTCCTGCGGGACCCTTCGGCTGCGGTCGACACCCTGTTCAAGAACGAACTCATCCCGGGCTGGATGATAGCTATGGGAACGATCGGCCAGCTGGTCTTCACGGTCCGCTTCATCTATCAGTTCTTGTATTCCCGCAAGCGCAACGAGTCGCTGCTGCCGGTAGGCTTCTGGATCATAGGCATCGTGGGCTCCACCATCCTGGTGACCTACGGCGCTCTCAGGCACGACTGGGTGCTCCTTGTCGGCCAGGCCTTCGGCTGGGTAACCTACGTCCGTAATCTTATGATATGGAACAGAAGTCACCGCGCCTCATAGTGCTTTTCGCCCTCTGCGCCGCGGCGCTGCTGCCGCTGATGCTCTTCAGGGACCCTACGGTAAGCAATGAACTCCGCTATTTGAGCATAGTGGACGAGGCTCTGCGCGACGGTCATCGCTTCGCCTTTTTCAACCACGGGATCCCATACGCCGACAAGCCGCCGCTCTTTTTCTGGCTGATGATGCTCGGCCGTGTGGTATTCGGCTGCCACAGTATGCTCTGGCTGTCGCTGCTGTCGCTCATCCCAGCTTTCGTGACCGTGGCGGTGCTGGACCGCTGGTGCGGGACGGCCCTGCCGGCAAGCTGCCGCACTGCCGCCGCCGTGGCGCTGCTGTCGACATTCTATTTCGCCGGAAGCGCGGTGACGGTCAGGATGGATATGATGATGACGATGTTCATCACTCTGGCCCTGTACACATTCTACCGGATGTATGAAGGTGACGGAAGGCTGCGGCTTCGCATCGCTTTTCCCGTGTACATCTTCCTCTCCATATTTTCCAAAGGTGCCGTGGGCTTCCTCGTGCCGCTGCTCTGCGTGCCTGCCTTCCTGCTGGCGTGCAAGCAGCTGCGCAGCATCGGCCGCTACTGGGGCTGGATGACCTGGGGCATCCTCGTGCTGCTCTGCTCAGGGTGGTTCTTCGCCGCGTACCGGGAGGGTGGCGGCGAATACCTGAGCAACATCCTCTTCCACCAGACATTGGACAGGGCAGTCGTCGCTTTCGACCACAAGGCTCCGTTCTACTACTATTGCCTGCACTTCTGGTATATTATGTTCCCCTGGTGCATATTGGCGGCCGGCACTCTTGTCATTGCCTTCATCCGCAGGCAGGAGATGGGCGACAAGGCCAGGTTTATGGCCTGCTCGGCAGCCGTCATACTGGTGATGCTGTCGCTCATCAGCGGCAAGCTGGATATCTATTTCCTCCCGGCCGTCGGACTTGTCATCTATGCCACCTTTATGCTGCTGCCGGGATTCAAGGCCCGCAAGTTCGTGAAATGGGCTATGGCCGCGCCGCTGGCTCTCGCTGCAGTCGCGCTGCCGGTCGGTTTTGCCATCGCGCGTAAAGGCGCTGATGCCGACTCGCTGGTCGGGGTCCTCAGCCCCTGGCTGCTCGTGCCGCTGGAAACCGGCCTCATCGCAGCTGTCGTGGCGGCACTGAAGGACAACATCAAGGCCTCGACATACAGTTTTGCGGCAGGCCTCTACATCGCCTTGTTCATCTTCGGCCTGCAGGTGGAACAGGTCAATCCCTACATAGGCTACCGCTCGGTCTGCGAGGAGGCCAGGGCTGCCGCGGCCCGGGAGGGCATCGACCGTTTCGTGCTTGCGACAAATCCCGACGGCACTGCGGTGATGGACAGGGGAGAGAACATCGATGTCTACGTCGGCAGCCTTGAGAAATATCCGGCGACGGACATCGAATCATCGTCAGACAATATCGTTGGGGACACAAATGGCATCATTGTGTTCACCGAAACTCATAAAAAACCTACCTTTGTGGTATATGGACACTATTAAACAAACAATACCGCACGCCCAGCTCGAAGTGAGCCGCGGCGCGGTGCTCAACAACTATAGATATTACCGGTCAAAACTCAAACCCGGCACAAAGATGCTGGTGGTCGTGAAGGCCAACTCATACGGCCACGGAGCTACCGAGTTCGCACGCCTGCTGGAAGAGGCCGGGGTAGACTACCTCGGCGTAGCAACGCCTCTCGAAGGCATCCGCCTGCGCAAGGACGGCATCAAACTTCCGATCCTGGTGCTTACCACCGGCACTGAGAGCTATCCGGAGATCATAGAGAACGACCTTGAGCCGGGCATCCCCACTATGGAGGCTCTCAAGCGTTTCAGCGACGAAGTGGCAAAGTCAGGCCGCAGCGCATATCCCATCCATATCACCCTCGACACCGGTATGCACCGTCTCGGTTTCGTGCAGCAGGAGCTCGACGCCCTGATGGCGTTTATGAAGATTGAGAAGAACCTTACTGTGAAGTCTCTCTATTCCCATCTCGCCGCTGCCGACGAATATGTGCACGACGATTTCACCCGCGGTCAGATCGCGCTTTTCGAGCAGATGAGCGAGCGTCTGAGCGCCTCGTTCGGCTACCGCCCGCTGAGGCACATCCTCAACACAGCCGGCATCGAGCGTTTCACCGAATTCCAGATGGATATGGTCCGTCTCGGACTGGGCATCTATGGTTTCAGCTATGACGACTGCAAGCCGCTTCAGACCACTTGCAGCTTCCGCTGTCCCATCATCCAGATAAAGCATCTCAAACCCGAGGACGGCACTGTCGGCTACGGACGCAAGGGTCTGCTGTCGAAGTCAGGCAACACCATCGCCACAATCTGCGTGGGTTATGCCGACGGCCTCAACCGTCACCTCGGCAACGGCAAGGCTTCTTTCGAAGTCAACGGCAAGATGGCTCCGACGATCGGCAGCATCTGTATGGATATGTGTATGATCGATATCACCGGTATAGACGCGCAGGTGGGGGATATCGTCACCATCTTCGGCAAAAACCCCACGGCAAAAGACCTCGCCGACAAGATAGCGACTATCCCGTACGAAATATTCACGGCCATTGACAGCCGTGTCAAGAGGATAATGGTCGACTGACCTAGATTCCCGTGTAGCTTTCGGGGGTGATGGCCCTCAGCTCGTTCTTTACGCTTTCGGAGACTTCGAGAGAGTTGATGAAGTTGTCGATGTCGGTTTTTGTTATGCCTCTGTTGGTGCGGGTGAGCTCCTTGAGCGTCTCGTAAGGATTGGGATAGCCCTCGCGGCGCAGGATGGTCTGGATGCCTTCGGCGACTACCGAGTAGTTGTTGCGAAGGTCTTCCTCGAGTTTCTGGCGGTTGAGGATGAGCTTGTTCAGACCTTTAAGCAGGGATTTGAGGGCAAGCATCGAATGGGCGACCGGAACTCCCACATTGCGAAGGACGGTGGAGTCGGTCAAGTCTCTCTGCATCCTTGACACGGGCAGCTTGGCTGCCAGGTGGGCGTAGATGGCATTGGCGACTCCGAGGTTGCCTTCGGCATTCTCGAAATCGATGGGATTGACCTTATGAGGCATTGCGGATGAGCCGACCTCTCCGGCTTTGATCTTCTGCTTGAAATATTCCATCGAGATGTATGTCCACATATCGCGGCACAGGTCGATGAGGATGGTGTTGATGCGGGACAGGTTCTGGAACAGGGCGGCCAGGTAGTCGTAATGCTCGATCTGGGTGGTGGGGAAGGAGCGGTCGAGGCCGAGGGAGGCCACGAAGTTGTCTGCGAACTGGTTCCAGTCTTTGTCGGGATATGCTACGTGGTGGGCGTTGAGGTTGCCGGTGGCGCCTCCGAACTTGGCCGGATAGCGGGCGTCAAGCAGGTCCTTGCGCTGCATCGAGAGTCTGGCCACGAAGACTTCTATCTCTTTGCCCAGGCGGGTGGGGGAAGCCGGCTGGCCGTGGGTATGGGCGAGCATCGGCACGTCTTTCCACTCCTGCGCCAGTCCCTCAAGAGTGTTGATCACATCGTCGAGGACAGGCATATAAACTTCTGAAATGCCTTCCCTCATAGACAGCGGCACCGAAGTGTTGTTGATGTCCTGGGAAGTCAGGCCGAAATGGACGAATTCGCTGAAGCGCTTGTTTATTCCGAGTCTGTCGAAACGGTCCTTGATGAAATACTCGACAGCCTTGACGTCGTGGTTGGTGGTTTTCTCGATCTCCTTCACCTGCAGGGCGTCTTCGATGGTGAAACTGCCGTATATGTCGCGAAGGTCGTCGAACAGCGCCTTGTTGAAACCTTCCAGCTGGGGCAGGGGCAGGTTGCACAGCGCGATGAAATATTCGATCTCTACTCTTACGCGATACCTTATGAGGGCGAATTCAGAAAAATATCTGCCAAGGGACTCAGTTTGCAAGTAATAACGTCCGTCAATCGGAGAGATGGCTGTCAGTGGATTCAGCATATTCAATCGTTTAGATTATTGAAACGCAAATTTAGAATAAAAATTCAAGTTCGTCCCGAAAACAGCAGCCTTTTCGCCAGAGGCCGACTTTCACGGATTTTTGCAAACCCCGCTGCAGGTATCTAAGGATTCGGCGCTTCTACAAGCCATTTTTAAGAAATCCCCTTAAAGAAAGGTGAATGATACCATTTTCGTCTCTCTGAGTCAGAAGCGGTGTTGCGCTGATAACATATTTGGGATGGTTATCCTTTATTGGCAGAGGTAAGTTTGTAGCGATTTTTGTTGTCCTTGAACAATAAAAATAAGAAATTTTGATATTCGTTGTCTATAGACCATAAATTTATAGCATCGCACACCCGCTACAGAAGGTGCGGCGGGCGACGATGATTGTTTATTCAAAAATATCTGTTATGAAGGATTGTTCCCTTAATTACCGACGGTAAGCGAAGGGTCGATGTCTATGAGGTTGCAATAGAGAAAGCCGTCAGTCAGGTATTCTCCTATGCTGCAGCTGAAACCTACTTTGTCGAAATGGAGGATTACATAATCGTCACCCTTGTCGGCTATGCTTATGTTTCCGTCGTATGTATGGGTTGTGGCCTCGCTGTTGCTTGATGCAGGGAAAGAAAACATAAATCTGCTTGGATTAATCGTATCTCCAACCTTCAAGTTGTCAACATTTTCAAAGTAAATGCTTAAGATGAAAAAATCGTATACCATCTTACCCCCGCTGCTTGCCCAAAGATGGGATTGACCGGCAATGTCGCTCCTCTTCGTTATGACGGGGCTCTTGAAAGTTGCAACTGCAGTCTCTGGCTTTTCACCTTTGGTGGTTATGGTAGTCTTTGCCGCTTTCGAGCTGTCTTTGAAAAGCTCCTCTGGAGAAATGTAGCCATCCTTGCTGCAAGATGTCGCAATTAATGCAATGGTGAAAATGGTGAAAAATAAACGCTTCATAGTTCTGTCAAATAGATGTGTTTATTCTTATAACTCTCAAAAATACAAAATACTGCGTGCAAATAGAAAATAAATACGAATGGAGCGGACATATTGAGGCCGAACTTCTCTTGCCTGGCTGCAGGATGATTCTTTCTTCTTCTGTCAGAGCATTAATTTTCTCCAGGAAACCCTTTCGCGATTTCTTTACTTGAGTCTTGGATACAGCAATCGCCCGCTGCAGTAGGTGCGGCGGGCGATAATTGATTAGCTTATTAATTAGCGTGATTATTAAGCATTGATACAATAGAAAAAATATTACTTTCCGCTGTATTTTCCGGCGAAGAGGACGACACCTGTATTTGATTCAACAATAAGGTAAAGGAAAGGCCGGTCAGCGTGGAAAACGATAGGGCCTGCCGGAAGAGATGTAGTAAGGCCTCCGGCCGAGGTAACAGCTGCGGCTTCAGTACCATTTTCATCTACTTTTATGAAGGCATCTTGTTTTACATAACTCAAGAATATGTCAGTATCCGTCATTGCCTTGAAATCAGCCGTATGCTCATTAAAGGCAGAAGGCATTCCCATAGCAGATAAAATATCGTTCAGTTCGAAGCTGAATTGTGTTTCAAATTTCGGAAGCCATAAATCTACCATATAATGGCGAAGGGAGAAGTCTTTCACAGTCTTACCTTTGAGTGAGTCCGTAACATCCTCGAGCGAGTGCCCTTCGTCGGGGAGGATTATCATCATATTGAACGCTCCATTTCCATAAGGGATTTTCACTGCAGTAAAGACATCATTGCCCAGACAATATAGTTCTATATTATTCTTCATCATCTGGACATTCTTCTTCTCTCCATTCTCAAGAGTAAAAGGTTCTGTCGAAGTATTCTCCTTCTGGAACTTGCATTTCTTTGCCCACTCTCCATTGAAATAAACGGCATTCATAAGATAGACGAGCATATCGGGATTCACTTCCTTGATGATTTCCGGTATAAGGCCGTTTGTCTGGTCAGAACACCACTCATTAATCTTATCAGCTGTGCCAAGTCTGTCTGTAAAGTCCATATTGGATACCTCCGCTTCATAGAACTTGCTTACTGTTGTCTTGTAGGCGTCATGCAAGGAATACTTTTGATTCACCACGATTGCATTCGCAATGGAAAGAGTCGTTTGCTTATCAAGGGTTGGCAATTGTTTCAGCATTGACATGCAGAACTCATTGACAGAATCCACTTCGCCGGATCCATAGCCGAGTACATTGCAGATCTCGTCTGCCGTTTTACCCTGAGCTCCATCCAAAACCATCCCAAGAAGGAACTGAACACTAAGAGGGGAAATGATGAAGTCCTCTTTGCTCCCCTTGTTGATTCTGTCAAGTAGTTCAAAGGTGAAAGTGTTGCCTTTTTTAAGGAAATCGGCAGATTTAGTCGAAAGCTCCAGCGACTTATAGGGATTATCATCTTTGGACCTCCTATCTCCAGCATTGAGTATTTCCTCGTAATCAATGTATGATTCACTTGACTTCTCGCAAGAAACGTTTCCCAACAGGAAAACTGCGAACACTGCGATAATTGCTAAACGTTTCATAGTAATATGTTTACACTTCTGCTAAGATAACCCCCAAAACCCTGAAATACGTCACCTTGTCGAGCTTTTTTTTACGGAATCCGAAGCAAAAGGTGAAGAGGAATGCTCCTGCGGCCCGCGATGCTATCGGCGGCGCACACTTTTCGCCAGAACCCAACTTTCACGGATTAATCCGTGAAAGTTGGGTTTGGGTAGGATGGGCATCAGGGCGATTTCTTTCCAGGATCCAGACTAAACAACCGCCCGCTCCGCAAGTTTACCTGTCGATGACAATGTCGATGAAGTAGCTATAATAATCTTTAGTCTTTGCGGAATGAGCGACTGCTTTCTTGACAGATACTACATTTCCATCAAATAAAGCCTTTGTACATTCTGGATATAAAGCCCCCTTTTTTCTGTCTTTTGATTGTCCCACAGTAAACGGATCCTTGTTCCAAAATGCCACTATTTCATGCGTCGAATCGTCACCGAATAATGTTGGACATGTGATTTTATATGTAAGATATTCTTGAACACCATTTATTGCAGGAATAATAAACTGACTAAACAGGTAGCAATAACCATCTTTTACTGAATCTTCTTCCCCACAGTAGGTTAATGTCCCCACGAATTGCTCGTTAAATTTTGCAATTGTAAAATATGGACGATAAACATCGGGCGTGAAATCCTTTGTAGCCTTGTAGTTATAGATGGTGTTATCCCAAGAATTATCAGGATTGGATAATACTATATCTAAGTTATATCTTTCTGGATTGATGGTTCCAGGCCACACCAGCAAATCTTTGTCTTCTTCCATCATCCATCTCTCTTCGGCTAACGGAACAATCAGATCTTTCCCTGCAGCATCCCTAAAACTAATTGTAAGCCAGTAAAAATCCTGTGGGAAAGATTCTGAAACCTCCATATCAACCTTACTGCAACAAGACAGAGATAAAAAGATAATGATAATGACACCTACGTATTGAACTGTTTTCATTTTCGGTTTTATTAGCTAAGATGCAAATGATTATGTGTTCGTTGCATATTGTGAATAAAATTCGCCTTATCTATGGGACATTGACATATATATCATGCCGTAAATTCTGATAGTTACCATAAGGACTATTGACACTATCGCCTAAATACCATGTATTGTTGGATCCTTTACCCCAATTCATATGGAAATGAATACTAACAATTCCACCATCTATTCCTGGATTGCTTAATGAATACATTCCTTGGGTAAAAGATCCCGCACCGTACGGTTGATTTTCCGAAAAGAATTGTATTTGGTTCATAAGACTTTCGCGGACGCCGTCGCAAACCCAAAAATGGCCCGTAGGATGAGTAGGATCCTTCCCTTGCATTATAACAGGATTGCCATGACATAAGAGAGTATCTCTTACTCTATTATAATTGTGGCTTACAGAAGATACATTGTATCCCAAAGAATCTAACCCTGTACATAGCTTAGTAATTGTGGTTGAAGAAGTGCTATCTGAATTGTAGACCATTTGGAATTTCTGGCCTAACATTCCCATCAATTGCGGCTGCCTATGATACGAATGCCAACTTGGAAGACGGGGTATCTGACTCCAATAAAAAACTTCACCTTTCCATGTCAGTGTAACAGGAAAGCGGTGAAAATACATCACTTGCCCTGCAGCAACTGCACCGCATCCTGCAATTGAGTTAGGGCAAGAATCACCAAATGGTGATTCTTGATACCACTCCGTATTAAGTAATGGTCCACTTTGAGTTACTTCATTATAAAGCCTATAACCGATCAGAGTTTCATTCAACGCCGAATGGTTTTGTTCTGCGGAATAACAGATCGCTTCATAATAGCTCTCTAAATCCAAGTCTGTAAATAAATCTTCAACGAAACTCACTGGGAGGAATACCCAGCCGTCACTACCATATACTTGTTGGAGCGAATCTATGCGATCCCAGCAATAATCCTCGCCGATGCTACGGGTCTGCGGCCGGCGGGCAGCAAGAAGTTCTTGTGCTGGATCAACGAAGGTACCATCATATCTTGCCCAGAGATCCTGCATCTGTGCTTTCGTCGCATTGTCAAGCGAACTGCTGTTCTTGATGCCGACTTTCGTCTCATCCAGCCACACATCAACAGGGCCCATATCATCTTGAAGGATGAAAGATCCTTCGTCTGAATAGGCCAGGATAGGATAATAGTTTCTTGTTGAGCCAACAATAACAAAGCCGCCTCCCTCATAATTGAAGACATACATGAGATTCTGGCCATCCTCTCTGATTGTCTCAGAAGAACTGATCATCTTCGTGCTTGAGAATGCACCCTTAGTTTGAGGAATGTCACCACCATTGGAACGGGCAAACATATTTGCTATTCCGATTGCTTCGTTTTGAGTGACATTAACATCGCGGACAATTGAAGATGTCTTCTTATTAACACCAACAGATTCTGTATCAAGACCGGTAGTTTCGATACCATTACAGGCCATCAGCAGCATTGCTGCAAATGACATAACAACAAAGAATAACTTTTTCATAGTCTTTGGTTTTAATTGGTTAATCAAGAATCGGTACTTAATCAAAGAATGAATTCACCATAATAGGACTGCCCGGAAAGGAGGACGATATCCAGTCGGTATAATCCGGAATTACCGCTGATGGGGATGAAGATTACGCCGAATGAGGTGTCGAAGACTGTCTCATAATCATCACCGGCAGTTGAGGTGAGTGTTACATTCGCATTCCCTATCGAAGAATAGCAGCTGAGTATTACATAGGAACCCTGAATTTGGGCATAGAAAGGAATCTGCTCGGGTGAACGGGTTTCGCCTGAGTCGGGATCTGATATTATAATAACAGGCAACTCACCATCTGTTTTTGCTGCCAAACTGATAGTTAAGAAAATAACTAAAAAGGTTGCTAATAGTGGCTTAAAATAAGATTTCATGGTAACATGTGTTTTGTGGGTTTGCTTTTAGCAAAGTTAGGCAGAATGTTAGCCGGATGGGTTAACATCAATCTAACAAAAAACCAACAAAGAGGAGGGCAACATCTTGTTGTTCAGTATGTTGCGAAATGAGTCCAAAACGAAAATCTAACAAGCCCCAACTGGAGCGCCGGATCAGAAGTATTTGAGGTATTTTTCTTTATCCTTTACATCTGAAGCTTCAATCTTTGATTTGAGACGACTCTTGCGCATATATAAAGCATCAGGAGTCTTTTCTGAAAGAAGTATAGATATGGTTTTGGTGTCGTAACCGACGACGTAATAACAGAATAACTGATATTCAATCTCAGTAAGATTCGGGTAGTCTTTGCGGAAAATAGTTATGATTCCATTTGTTTCTTTATCAATGATTTTCTCGAATCTGTGTTCTGTTTCTTCCTCTCCTTTTATTACTTTGAATATTTCTTGTATATGATTGTAGGCTGCGATTCCTTTGACGCCGCTGACAATATTTCTATCGTAGGTTTCATATATTTTGGCATATTCTTGAAAACGTTCCCGGAACATGCCAAAAATCTTAGTCTGAAGATTGTCTATCTTATCATCAGCAGTTTTTTGAATTGCCGCCACCTTTTCTTTGATATACTCAAGATCCGAGAGGACATGTAAATGCCGTTCTCTATACCGCTTGATAATAAATAATCCAATGCCTATAAGCAGGAGAATAAGAGAGAATGATGTCATACTAATCAGTACAGATATCAATTTATTGTTGTCGGCCTTCGCTTTCTGCTGAGCAGCTAATGACAAATAATAATCTCTCTGGGTTATTGATAGGGACTGACGGAGTACTTGTTCCTCGACCTCTGCCGCATAAGTCATGGCATCGTTAAGGTATTCGTATGCTTCTTGATATAATCCTTCTTTCTTCTTAATCTTGCCCATCCACGATGCTATGATTCCTGTAATGGTTGAATCTTGTTGTTCCAATGCTTTGAACAGAGCTTCTGATTCAGTTTCATTGCCACAACACCATAATGTGTATGCATAGGCGGCTGCCGACTCTTTTGTAAGATTCGCTCCTGCTTTTATGGCATCTTCGAACAATGATTTTGTCCTTTGATAATCTGAGACATCGCGCAATGCCAGCAAATATGCATAATGATAGAGACTTTTGGCCTTTAAAGACTGCCTTAAATCCGGAATGGCAAGCAGCGATTGAAATAATGAATCGGACTGGTCATACTCCTTTAGGTTCATACAGCTAATAGCTTTTCTGTATGTGGCGCCTCTTATAAGCGAAGAATCCCCCGATGCTTCGAAATATCTCAAAGCTTCGTCCACGCAACGTCCTTCCTCAACAACATTGTAGTTGCGGTTGTAGGCGTCCGCCATGGCGATGTAGACTCTGCCTTTGTATTTGTCATCGAAAGACGTCTGTCCATCCTCGAGGGCCTGAGTGAGGGCGAGGATGGATTCGGTGTATCTGCCGGCATTACCGTGGATTCGTCCGAGATAGTAATAGCTCTGCATCTTCTGGTCCGGGTCGCCATGCTTCGAGTAGTAATTCACGGCATCCATTATCACAGAGACGTCGGTGGTGTCGATGTAGCATTTGTCGAGAGCCTTGCTGTGAAGAAGAGAATAGTGAGCCTTGATGCTCTCGGCCTTGACGCCACTCATATCAAGTCCGTCTATGGCCGCAAGCGCTGCCTGAGGGTCAGCATCGACGTAGCTGTCGATTTCATCAAGACTGTTCCGGATATCGGAGGATTTGCAGGCAGTGAGCGCTGCAAGAAAAAACAGGAAAAAGGAGGCAATCTGTCGTTTCATAAAAATGCAATAATGCAACTATGAAAGTTACGGCAAATACTTCGGATTTGTCACCCTAGTCGGCAATCTGTTAGATTATTTTTATTGTCCCAATTTGCAGCAGGCAGATAATCAGGATATTGACTTTGAGCCGATGACGGGTTTTGAAAGATTGTCACTTCTTGGTCGGCAATAATGCGGCGGGCTGCCCCGATCCAAAATGCGCGAGCGAGGCAAGCAGAATCGGATTCCTGGCCTTCAAATACGACTTTGCTGCACTTAGCTCACAACTGTACACCGCCACGTTCCTCTCCTTCTTCCCAATTATTTTACGTTTCATTGCTTGAAGATTGTCAGTAACAGATCCGGCCAAGCGGGCTGCAGCTCGGCAGTGGCTTCACCGGCAGGAAGGCGGAGGGGATATAGGTGATGCGGGGACCGTCGCTGCAGAACAGGACGGTTACGACGTCGAAGAATATTTCTTTGCCGGTGGGGTTCTCGGCTATGAAGCGGCGGGCGGCCTTGACCAGTTTGCCGCATTTGGCCGCCGTCATATTGTCGAGGGGGTCGAAGCCGTCGCGCTCGTCGAGGCTCTTGACTTCGACGACGCGTATGGAGCTGCCGTCATCCATCACGAGGTCGATCTCATAATGTTCGCTGCGCCAGTTGCGGGCAAGCAGAGCCATTCCCATTTTTTGCAGATAGTCCAGTGCCGCGTCTTCTCCGTTATGTCCCAGTTCGCTTCTTTCCATACTGCAAGATAGCGACAGATGCAATGTCGGCCGCGACCTGCATCGTCAGCCGGCGGTGATTTTTCTGATTACAGAATCGGGGACGGCTTAAGCCTTCAGGAAGTCGGCTGCCTGCGGGCCTTCGTGGAACAGCAGGTCCAAAATAGACAAGTTGGATATGAATCCGGATTTGCCCGAAAAAATCTGGTAATAGGGCTTGGTTTCGAAAACTGGATTTTCTTTTGACTTGGGATGGATCCTGCTGCGGAAATCCAGCTGGCCGGCGTCCTTGACGAAGCTGTCAGTGGTGAGTATCTCGCACCTCAGCTCCATCTCCGCGGCGATATGCCGGGTGAGGGCTGTGTTGAGGTCGAAGAGCTTCTCGGGCCGCGACTGCAGGATGGCGTCGATGCCGTCCCAGTAATACTCGAAGAAAGGGGAGGAGCGATATGCCGAGATGATTGCGATGCGGTGCTGGTGCAGCCACTCGCGGGAATAGTCGATGCGGATGTCACGCACGCTGCCGCTGCGGATGTTGTCGTGGCATACCGGGATTTGCAAAGCCTGGACTCCGCCGGCGGAATAGATGGTGCAGCGGTTGCGCCAGGATTGTTTCTGATAGCTCTCGCAGGCGTCGACGGCCACAGCCGGGAAGCAGGCCAGGATGTGGAAGTACTCAATGGGCGGGAAGTAAGCAGTGCCCAGCAGCGGAATGCCGGCGTTACCTGACGATTCCACGTTTGGAAGCTTTTACGAAGTCGACGATGGTCCTGGCGTGCTTGTCGTCGGGGAACATCTCCTCGATGATGCGGCAGGCGTCGTTGACGTTGTTGCCTGCGTCGTAGAGGATCGTGTACACCCTCTTGATGGTGTCGATCTCTGCGAGCGTGAATCCACGGCGGCGCAGGCCGACGATGTTGATGCCTTCGTAGGCGATGGGATTGCGGGCGGCCAGGATGTAGGGAGGGATGTCCTTGTTGACTGCGCTGGCTCCGCCGACCATTGCGTGCGCGCCGATGCGCGAGAACTGGTGAATCATCGTACCTCCGCCTACTATGCCCCAGTCGTCGATGTCAGTCTCTCCTGCGATGCCGCAGTGGCTGACGAGGATACAGTTGTCGCCGATGCGGCAGTCGTGTGCCACGTGAGCGTAGGACATCACAAGGCAGTTGTTGCCGATCTTGGTGAGCGCCTTGCCGCTGGCTGCGGTGCCGCGGTTGATGGTGGCGCACTCCCTGATGGTCGTGTTGTCGCCAATCTCCACATAAGTCACCTCACCGTGGAATTTGAGGTCCTGGGGGATGGCGCCGACCACTGCCCCGGGGAATACCTTGCAGTTCTTTCCGAGCCTGACGTGGTCGAATATGACTGCGTGCGGGCCTATCCAGCTGCCGTCGCCGATGGCTACGTCAGCGGCAATGTAGGCAAAAGGTTCTATGGTGACATCCTGTCCGACCTTGGCGTCGGGGTGAACATAATACATATCGCTCATAATACTGGTGTGTCCTGTGTGAATTGTTTCAAAAGTATGTTGGCAACCGCGTTGTTGACCCGGTGGCCGGTCTTGAAGGCAGTTATCCTTGCCTTGAGGGGGGCGCCTAGCAGCGAGAAGTCGCCGACCAGGTCGAGCATCTTGTGTCTTGCGCATTCGTTGTCGAAATGCAGGTCCACGTTGCTCAGGTAGCCCTGCCTCACCTCGATGTCGCGGGCATTGAAAATCCGCGCGACGCGTTGCACCGAGGCTTCGTCCGCCTCGCTGTCGACGATGACTATCGCATTGTCCATATCACCGCCCCTGACAAGCCCTGCGGCGGCGAGCTGCTCGAGCTGGCTGAAGAAACAGAAAGTGCGGCAAGGGGCAATCTGGGTGAGGTAGTCCACCGTGGGGTCGAAGACGCAGGTCTGGACTCCCACTACGGGAGAATTGAAGTCTATGGTCAGGCTGGCCTCGAAACGGTCGCAGGGCTCAACCCTGACCCAGGCGTCGGAGCGGTCGTCGCGGTGGGTGAAAGCTTCCTTCACTTCAAGGAAACGCCTGTCGGCATCCTGCTCCAGCGGGCCATCGGCAGCGATGGCTTCGGCGAAGGGAGCGGCGCTGCCGTCAAGCACAGGCACCTCCACGTTGTCAATCTTCAGCAGGGCATTGTCGACTCCGAGTCCGGCGAGGGCTGAGAGGATGTGCTCCACCAGTACTACCTTGACACCGTTCTCTTCGAGGGTGGTGTTGAAAGAGACGTCGCCCACATTCGAGGCGATGGCCCTGACCGTGGGGCAGCCATCGATGTCGGTGCGCTGGAAGAGGATGCCGTGGCCCGCAGGGGCTGGCTCTATGCGCAAGCATCCGGGCGCTCCTGTGTGAAGGCCCTTTCCCCTGAATTCATAGCTCTTCTTTAAAGTATGCTGCTTCATTCTTTCTCCTCTGCCGCCTGTCTGAATCTGACGTATGCTTTCTTGTATTTGTCTGCGTCCATCGCCGGATATCCCATAAGGGTCTGGCCGCTCTTGCGTATGGTCTTTGTAATCACGCTGTCGGCCGCAAGAGTCGTATGGTCGGCGACAGAAATGTGGCCGACGACCATCGAATTGCCGCCGAACATACAGTATTTTCCGATTTTCGCACTGCCGGCGGCTCCGCTCTCGGCGGCCATAACGGTGTGGGCGCCGACTTCGACATTGTGCGCTATCTGGCACAAATTGTCGAGTTTGACTCCGCTGTGGACAATTGTGGAGCCCATAGTGGCGCGGTCGACGCAGGTTCCGGCTCCGATTTCGACGTCATCTTCTATCACTGCGTTGCCCATCTGGGGGATCTTCCTGTAACTGCCGTCATCCTGCGGAGCGAAGCCGAAGCCGTCGCTGCCGATGACGCAGTTCGCGTGGAGGATGCATCTGCTTCCTACCTTGCAGTCGCTGTAGATACGTACGCCTGCATAGAGGACCGTGTCGTCTGCTATGGTCACGTTGTCGGCTATGGAAACGTTGGGATGGATGGTGCAATTGCGGCCGATGGTGCAATTGCGGCCTATCGTCACGTAATCACCTATCCAGGTTCCCTTGCCGATGTGGGTGCCGCGACCTTTGCTGTAGCGCGGGAAAAGACGGGACAGCAGTCCGCCGCGACGGCGGCTTTTCTTCAACGACTGATAATACTCTAGCAGCACGGCGACGGCCTGGTAGGCGTCGTCGACCTTGATCATTGTGGCGGACACGGGGCGGGCGGGCACGAAAGAACGGTTCACCAGGATGGCGGAAGCCTTGCTGGTGTAGACGTAGTGCTCGTATTTCGGATTGGCGAAGAAACAAATGTTGCCGGGTTTGCCGTACTCTATGCGGGCAGGGGCTGAAATCCTGACTTCAGGATCTCCGGCTATCTCTCCGTTCAGTTTCTGCGCTATTTCCCGTGCTGTAATCTCCATAGTGATTCGAGTGGCGGTGTGATTGCCCGCAAATATTATGCAAAGAAAACCCTTTTTGCTGAATAATCGGCAATAAAAATTTGATATAAAGCTCGGAATAACTATATTTGCGCTCGATTTGAGGGGACAGAAAGTCCTCTCTTTTTGTTTTATGAAGCAGAAAGAACAACTTGAAAAGGCCGCTGCCGATTATGTCGAAGGGAAAGACCTCTTCATAGTCGACATAAAGGTTTCGGCCGACAACGACATCGACATCACAATCGAGACTGACATCCGCGACGTGACCCTTGACGATTGCGTCGAGATGAGCCGCTTCGTCGAGAGCCGCCTGGACCGTGACGTGGAAGATTTCTCGCTGACCGTGGGCTCGGCAGGCCTTACGGCACCCTTCAGGATTCCGAGGCAGTACCGCAAGTTCGTGGGCAGCACGATAGAAGTGACTTTCCGCGACGGACATCGCCAGAAAGCCCTTCTGGAAAGCGCAGGCGACGAGTCTTTCGAAATCTCTTACGAAAGGCTGGTGCCGGTGGAGGGAAAGAAGAAAAAAGTCCGCGAGAGCGTGCGCGAGTCGCTGAACTATGCCGACATCAAGTCCGCAAAAGCTGTAATAAAATTTTAAAAATATATAATTGTAAGATATGGAAGGTTTGAACCTTATCAGCACATTCGCTGAATTTAAAGAACTCAAGAGCATCGACCGCCCCACAATGATGAGCGTGTTGGAGGATGTATTCCGCACCCAGCTGGAAAAGATGTACGGAGAAGATGCCCAGTTCGACATCATCATCAACATCGACAAGGGCGACTTCGAGATATGGAGGACACGCCAGGTTGTCGAGACCGTGGAAAACCCCGCAACTGAGATTTCGCTCGAAGAGGTGAGGGCCATCGACGATTCATACGAGGTGGGTGAGGACTACACCGAGAAGGTGGAGCTGTCAAGCTTCGGCCGCCGCGGCATCCTCAACCTGCGCCAGAACCTGTCAGGCCGTATAATGGACATCGAGAAAGCCAATCTCTACAACAGCTACCGCGACCGCGTGGGCGACGTCATCGTAGGTGAGGTATACCAGTCGTGGAAGAAAGAGGTGCTCGTGATGGACGAGAACGGCAACGAGCTCGTGCTTCCGAAGACCGAGCAGATCCCCACGGACCATTTCCGCAAGGGCGAGACCGTGAAGGCCGTCATCATCAGCGTCGAGATGCGCAACAACACCCCGGTGATCACTCTGTCGCGTACTTCTCCCGTCTTCCTGGAGAGACTGTTCGAGCAGGAAGTGCCTGAGATTTTCGACGGACTCATCACCATCAAAAAGGTGGTCCGCATCCCCGGCGAGAGGGCCAAAGTGGCCGTAGAGTCATACGATGAGCGCATCGACCCTGTAGGAGCCTGCGTAGGCGTCAAGGGTTCACGTATCCACGGCATCGTCCGCGAGCTGCGCAACGAGAACATCGACATCATCAACTGGACATCCAACAAGCAGCTGCTCATCCAGCGCGCGCTCAGTCCCGCCAAGATCTCTTCAATGGAGTTCAACGAGGCCACCAAGAGCGTCAACGTATATCTCAAACCCTCTGAAGTATCCCTCGCCATCGGCAAGGGCGGCAGCAACATCAAGCTGGCCGGAATGCTCGCAGATTACGACATCGAGGCTTACCGCGAGGTGGACGAGAACGAGCAGGTTGACGAAGAAGACGTAATGCTCGAAGAGTTTAGCGACGAAATCGAGCAGTGGATCATTGACCAGCTCAAGAGCATCGGTCTGGACACAGCCAAGAGCGTGCTGGCTTTGCCGGTTGATGAGATTGCCCGCAGAAGCGACCTTGAGGAAGAAACCGTAGAGGATGTTCAGAAGGTACTCAGGGCAGAATTCGAAGAATAATTAAAAACAACACGGGAGAAATCAATATATGTCAGAAGGAACGATCAGAATAAGTAAGATAATGAAGGACTTCAACATCGGTCTCGGGACCCTTGTCGAATTTCTGAAGAAGAAAGGGGTCGACGTAGAGCCGAACCCCGGTGCAAAGATCAGTGCCGAAGCTTTTGCCCTTGTCGAGAAAGAGTTCAGCAAGGAGCAGCTCATCAAGGAGCAGTCCAGGAAAGTGGCCATCACCGTCAAGGAGATCACCGACAAGGTGGAGCACAGCCGCGAAAACGCCGAGGACGCTGAACCTGAGAAGGAAATCATTATCAAGACAAACGTGCTTGCAGAAAAGCCGAAAGTCAAGAAACCCGAACCTGTAGCCAAGCCCGAAGAGCCTGAAACTCCCGAACCCGTCCCTTCTGACCGCCCTGACATCAAGGTTATAGGAAAGATCGATCTTGACAAGCCGGCCGCCCCCAAGGCTCCCGAGAAGCCCGAGGAGAAGCCCGAAGAGAAACCTCAGCAGCCGGTTGTCCCCGTCGAGGCCCCCAAGCCCGTCGAGACGCCCAAACCCGCAGTCCCCGAGTACATCGAGACCAAGGTCGAAAAGCTGCAGGGCCCCAAGATCAGCGGTACCATCGACCTGAGCAAGTTCGAGAAGAAACCGTCCCAGAACCAGAACAAGGACAAAGACAGCCAGCAGCACGACCAGTCCGACAAGAACAAAGCCCGTGGCAACAAGGGCAAGAGGGAGCGCATCCACAAGAACGGAGCCAACAAGGTCGATGTCAACAGGCCCGACAACGGCAGCAACCAGAACGGCCGTCGCGGACAGAACGCAGGCCGCGGCCGTGGCAAGGATACTTTCAAGTTCGTGAAAGCCGAGCTTGACGAGGAAGAGATTCAGAAACAGATCAAAGAGACCTACGCCCGTATGACTGAGGGCAAGGGCAAGACCAAAGGCGCCAAACACCGTCGTGAGAAGAGGGATATGTTCGAGCAGAAGATGGAAGAAGAGCACCGTATGGAGATGGCTTCGAGCAACATCCTCAAGGTTACCGAGTTCGTGACGGTCAACGACCTGGCCATCCTGATGAACAACACTCCGGTGACCAAGGTCATCGAAGCCTGTATGAACCTCGGACTGATGGTGTCCATCAACCAGCGTCTTGACGCCGAGGCCCTCGTGCTTGTGGCTGAGGAGTTCGGCTACAAGATCGAATTCGTGGATGCCGACACCCAGGGCAGCATCGCCCAGGAAGAGGACAAGCCCGAAGAGCTCGTCGAGCGTCCGCCGATCATCACCGTGATGGGTCACGTAGACCACGGTAAGACTTCGCTGCTCGACTATATCCGCAAGACAAACGTGATTGCCGGCGAGGCAGGAGGTATCACCCAGCACATCGGTGCGTACAACGTGAAGCTTCCCGACGGCCGCCACATCACCTTCCTTGATACTCCCGGTCACGAAGCCTTCACGGCGATGCGTGCCCGCGGCGCCAAGATCACCGACATCGCCATCATCATCGTGGCTGCCGACGACGCAGTGATGCCCCAGACCATAGAGGCCATCAACCACGCCCAGGCCGCAGGTGTGCCGATGGTTTTCGCCATCAACAAGATAGACAAGCCCGGAGCCAACCCCGAGAAGATAAAGGAACAGCTCGCCAATATGAACATCCTCGTCGAGGACTGGGGCGGCAAGTATCAGTGCCAGGAAATCTCGGCCAAGAAAGGCATCAACGTCGACAAGCTGCTCGACAAGGTGCTGCTCGAAGCTGACCTGCTCGAACTCAAGGCCAATCCCAACAAGAAGGCTGTCGGCAGCGTCATCGAGTCGTCTCTCGACAAAGGCCGCGGCTACCTGGCCACCATTATGGTGCAGGGCGGCACGCTGCACGTGGGCGACGTGATGCTCAGCGGCTGCTATACCGGCAAGGTGAAGGCAATGTTCAATGAAAGGGGACAGAAGATCGACGCCGCAGGCCCTTCTACTCCCGTTTCTGTGCTCGGTCTCAACGGCGCTCCTACAGCAGGTGACAATTTCAACGTGCTGGACGACGAGAAAGAGGCCAAGGACATCGCCAACAAGCGTGAGCAGCTCATCCGCATCCAGGGCATCAAGACGACCCAGCATATCACCCTCGAGGAGATCGGCCGCCGTATCGCCATCGGCAACTTCAAGGAGCTCAACATCGTGCTCAAGGCCGACGTGGACGGCTCTATCGAAGCCCTCACCGATTCCCTCATCAAACTTTCTACCGAAGAGGTGAAGGTCAACGTGATCCACCGCGCCGTCGGTGCCATCTCGGAGAGCGACGTCCTGCTGGCCGCTGCATCCAACGCCATCATCATCGGCTTCCAGGTGCGTCCGAGCGCCAACGCCCGCAAGATGGCGGAGAAGGAAGGCATCGAGATCCGTCTGTACTCAGTCATCTACGACGCGATCAACGAAGTCAAGGACGGTATCGAAGGTATGCTTGCTCCTGAGGAGAAGGAAGAGATCACAGCCACCGCAGAGGTCCTCGAAACCTTCAAGATATCGAAGGTGGGCACCATCGCCGGCTGTATGGTCCGCGACGGCAAGCTTACCCGCGCTGCCAAGATCCGCGTGATCCGCGACGGCATCGTGGTCTACACAGGCGTCCTCGGTTCGCTGAAACGTTTCAAGGACGATGTCAAGGAAGTGGCTGCAGGATTTGACTGCGGTCTCAACATCGATGGATACAACGACATCAAGATAGGCGATGTCATAGAAGCATACACAATTGTAGAGGTCAAGAGAAAACTGTAATACTGCAATGAAAAGAATGAAAGTAAAGGAACTCCTTGCACTGGAACCCGGACAGGATGTCCTTGCAAAGGGTTGGGTAAGGACGAAAAGAGGAAACAAGAACGTGTCGTTCATCGCACTGAACGATGGCTCCACCATATTCAACATCCAGATAGTCTGCGATGCCGCCAAATTCGACGAAGAACTGATGAAACAGATTGGTACCGGCGCCTGCCTGGCAGTCAAGGGCCGTCTTGTGGCATCGATGGGCAGCGGCCAGGCCGTAGAGATACAGGCTGACGAAATCGAGGTGTACGGCACCGCCGACGCCAGCTATCCCCTCCAGAAGAAGGGTCACAGTATGGAATTCCTCCGCGAGATAGCTCACCTGCGCCCCCGTACCAACACTTTCGGCGCCGTGCTGAGAATCCGTCACGCAATGGCTTTCGCCATCCACAATTTCTTCAACAGCAAAGGCTTCAACTACCTGCATACACCCCTCATAACTGCGAGTGACGCAGAAGGCGCAGGTGCGATGTTCCAGGTCACCACGCTCGACCTTGACAACGTGCCCCGCACCGAAGACGGCAAAGTAGATTATTCTTCTGACTTTTTCGGCCGCCAGACTTCCCTCACTGTCAGCGGTCAGCTCGAAGGTGAGCTGGGCGCTCTGGCACTCGGTGAGATTTACACCTTCGGCCCGACTTTCCGCGCCGAGAACTCCAACACCCCGAGGCACCTCGCCGAATTCTGGATGATCGAGCCCGAGATGGCGTTCTATGACATCAAAGACAATATGGACCTCGCAGAGGAGTTCATTAAATACTGCGTGCAGTATGCTCTCGACCATTGCGCCGACGACATCAAGTTCCTCAACGATATGTTCGACAAGGAACTCATCGAGCGCCTGCAGGGTGTCCTCAAGGACAGCTTCGTAAGGCTTACCTACACTGAAGGCATCAAGATCCTCGAAGAGGCTGTCGCAAAAGGTGTGAAGTTCGAATATCCCGTCGGCTGGGGCATCGACCTTCAGAGCGAGCACGAACGCTACCTTGTGGAGCAGCACTTCCGCAAACCGGTGATCCTGACCGACTATCCGAAGGAAATCAAAGCCTTCTATATGAAGATGAACGAAGACGGCAAGACCGTTCGCGCGATGGATGTCCTCTTCCCGAAGATCGGCGAGATCATCGGCGGATCGCAGCGCGAGGAATCTCTCGAGAAACTCGAGAAGGTCATCGCAGAACGCAATATGGACACCCGCAACCTGTGGTGGTATCTCGACACCCGCCGCTTCGGCAGCGCCCCGCACAGCGGTTTTGGCCTGGGATTTGAACGCCTGCTGATGTTCGTGACAGGAATGTCCAACATCCGCGACGTGATACCTTTCCCGCGCACTCCCAAGAACGCAGAATTTTAATTGGATAACGATATGCTCATCATTGGTATAGCCGGCGGTTCCGGTTCAGGCAAGACGACAGTCGTCAGTAAGATACAGGAAGCATTCAGCGAACGTGTCGTTGTGATTCCCGAGGACTCGTACTACAAAGACAACGGAGATCTGCCGGAAGAAGAGAAAAGGCTGATGAATTTCGACCATCCCGATGCAATCGATTTTGCATTGCTGACCGACCACATCAAGCAGATCCGCGCCGGCAAGGCCATAGAGCAGCCCGTTTATTCCTACATCACCTGCGGACGTTCCAAGACCGAGACCGTGCACGTAGAACCCGCGGAGGTGATAATAGTCGAAGGCATCCTGGCATTCTGCCACAAGGAACTTGTGGAGCAGATGGATATCAAGATTTTCGTGGATGCCGACGATGATGACCGTTTTATGCGCATCCTCGTCCGTGACATTGCGTCCCGCGGCAAGGATGTGGAATGGGTGATTGAGAGGTATACGAATACCGTCAAGCCTATGTATCTGCAGTTCATAGCGCCGAGCAAGCGCTATGCCGACATCATCATCCCTCAGGGAGGTCACAATCAGGTAGCTATCGATATGTTGCTGGCCAGGATAGAAAAAGCCCTCGGCCCCGTATAAAGTGTCCGCCACCGAAAATAAGAAAAAGAATAGGGTAGGATTGTATTCTACCCTGATTTTCCATTTGTCGCTGATCATCATCCTGCTTATAGCTTCGATAGGGGGCGTGATGAGCAGTGAGAACACTTTTGTGCTGGATTTTACCAAGCAGGAGCAGTTGGAGAAGGAAGAGGAAGTCAAGCAGATGAAGGAAATGGTGAGCGAGCAGGTCGACAACCTCATAGCTATGGCGCGCTCTTCATCTTCAAGCCAGGTCCGCAATGTGGCAGTCGACGCAAACGAGCGTCTGCGCGACGACCGCCATTCCAATCCGGCGCAGGTCTATGACGATGCCCGCGCCCTGCAGCGCAGCATAGAGGCTGCAGCTCAGCTCGACAGGCAGCTTAGTGCGGCCGATGCAGATTATTACGCCAGCCTTGACAACAAGACTGACAACAGCGACAAGAACGAGGCTCCTGCTTACTCGGGTCCGTCGGTTATTTCATACGACCTTGAAGGACGCAAGGCGCAGAGCCTGCCAGTTCCTGCCTACAGAGGCTATGCCGGCGGAGATGTGAGCGTCAAGATATATGTCAACCAGAAGGGCAGGGTAATCAAGGCAGAGGTGATCCAGAGCGTCTCGGCGAGCGACCCTTCGCTGTGGAGCTTTGCTGAATCAGCTGCAAAAAAATCCCGCTTCACTGCCTCGACGACTGCTCCGGACCCCCAGATAGGAAGCATAGTCTACCGCTTTGTGAAACAATGATCAACAAAATTTGTCGCAGAAGCTGGGATTTATCAAAATTGTTTTATATTTGCATTCCACTAACGCTCGATTCGTCTAACGGTTAGGACAAGAGATTCTCAATCTCTAAATAGGAGTTCGATTCTCCTATCGAGTACGAATGAAACTGCTCACGGGCAGTTTTTTTTATAAAACACACAAGCAATGACTCAAAACAGGCGCGTAAGGGTTCGTTTCGCCCCCAGTCCTACAGGTCCGCTGCACATCGGCGGCGTCCGTACAGCTCTTTATAATTATCTTTTTGCCCGCCACGAAGGCGGCGATTTCATCCTCCGTATCGAAGACACGGACTCTCAGAGGTTCGTCCCCGGCGCTGAGGAATATATAATGGAAGCCCTCGAATGGTGCGGCATCAAGCTCGATGAAGGCATCCGCGAAGGAGGCCCCCACGCTCCCTACCGCCAGAGCGAGAGGAAGGAGATATACCTCAAGTACGCCCTGCAGCTCGTTGAGAGCGGCAATGCGTATTATGCATTCGACACCGCAGAGGAACTGGACGCCCTCCGCAAGGAGGCCGAAGCCCAGGGTAAGAGCTTTTCCTATGGCGCTGCAGTGCGCGGCTCCCTCAACAACTCCCTTGCCCTGAGCGAGGAAGAGGTGAAAGCCCGTCTGGAAAGCGGCAACCATTGGGTCATCCGCTTCAAGATGCCTGAGGACGAGGTTGTGGAAATGGACGACATCATCCGCGGACACATCTCCATCAATACTTCCACCCTTGACGACAAGGTGCTCTACAAGTCGGCTGACAGCCTGCCCACATATCACCTGGCCAACATAGTCGACGACCACCTGATGGAAATCAGCCACGTGATCAGGGGAGAGGAGTGGCTGCCTTCACTGCCGCTCCACTACCTGCTTTACAAAGCTTTCGGCTGGACTGACAGCCAGCCCCGCTTCGCCCATCTGCCGCTGTTGCTCAAGCCGCAGGGCCAGGGCAAGCTCAGCAAGCGCGACGGCGACAAGTTCGGCTTCCCGGTATTCCCCCTCGAGTGGCACTCAGCCGAAGGCGAGGTCTCAATCGGATATAGGGAAGAGGGCTATCTTCCCCAGGCCTTCATCAATATGCTGGCCCTTCTCGGATGGAACCCCGGCACTGAGCAGGAAATCTTCTCGATGGACGAGCTCATCGAGGCGTTCTCGCTCGAGAAAGTAAGCAAGTCAGGCGCCCGTTTCAACCAGGACAAGGCCAAATGGTTCAACGCCCAGTACATCCGCAGCAGCAGCGACGAGTTCCTCGGCGCCCAGCTGAAGGATATGCTTGCCCAGCGCGGCATCGAAGCGACTGAGGAGCGTGCTGCAGCAGCAGTTTCGCTGATCAAGGAGAGAGCCGTCCTGCTCAAGGACCTTCTTCCCCTGACCCTTTATATGTTCGAAGCTCCGAAAAGCTACGACGAAAAGTCTGTGAACAAGTTCTGGAAGGCTGAAGACGTTGAGCGCTTCAAGGTCCTCCGCGAGAAATTCGCCGGCCTTGACGCCATTACAGTGGCCGAAACAGAGCCTTTCATCTGCCAGTGGGCTGCCGACAGCGGACTGCCGCTTGGCCGTATGATGAACTCCCTGCGTCTTGCCATCCTCGGCATAAGCCAGGGCCCGAGCATCTTCGCCATCTGCGAATTCATCGGCAAGGAAGAGACGCTCGCCCGTATGGATGCGGCCCTCGCCGCCCTGGGTACTCCCGCCGAATAGTTATAAGATTATATAAAATAAAAAGAGGCTGTCCGATCAGGACAGCCTCTTTTTATCATAGAGTATAAGAATTATCTAGCGCCATACATAATCTTCAAAGCCGAGCAGCGACGAAGCTCTTGCTTGATGTCGGTGATGATACCCATACGGGTGTCCTCGTCAGCTTTGATTGATACGGTCATAAACGGGCGGTCTGACTCGCTCAGGTTCTCACGCTCTGCAGCGATGAAGTCACGGATCTCATCGATGGTGCGGAATGAGTCGTTGAGCTGGATACGGCTGTCAGTACCATATTTAGCCTGATACTGGTTCAGCGGGGTACCCACATAGATGTAAGAAGCCAGATCTTTTCTTTCGAGCTTGATGATCTCTGATGCCTGGGGCAGGGTAACTTTCACCATACGGTCGGTCTGACGCATACTGGTTGACACCATAAAGAACATCAGGATCATAAATACGATATCAGGAAGGGACGCCGTGCTGATAGCAGGAAGTCCGCCTTTGCCTTTTCTAGAGAATTTTGCCATACTGATACTCCTTATTTTTTAGTAACATCCTTAGGCTCTGCTTCTGAGATGTTCTGCGGGATGCAGTCACGGCAGATCTGCTGCTGCTCTTCGCTGAGCTTGACATATTTCTTGCCGAAGTTCTGCATAGCGAAGTTGTCGCGGATTTCGTTGACGGCACGTACGAGTTCGTTCTGAACTTCGATGTACTTGCTGTAAGTAGTACCACGGTCGTTCTGCAGAGAAATCACACCCTTTGAAACAGGATACTGTCCAAAGCCTTCGATATCCTTGATTTCCTTCTCGGGAAGGTTCGGGTCATCGGTGGGGTTGGTAAGGAATTCAACTATCTTATCTTTCAGCTGGCTGATATCTATTGCCTCGTTACCTGCGAAGATACGGTCGTTCATATTGATTCTCACAATGATGATGTTACGACGGTTGACTTTCTGGTCCTCAACTTTCTGATCTTCGGCTGGCATAGGAGGAAGACGACGCGAAAGGCCCTTTTCCTGGTCCATAGTAGTTACCATGAGGAAGAATATCAACACCATGAAGGAGATATCCGCCATAGAACTACCATTAATTTCGGGAGTCTTTTTGCTTGCCATGTTGATTGTTTGTTTTTAACGATTGGTAATAGCGTTTTTGATGACTGACCACAGAAGGGCAACGATTGCTGCGCCGCCGAGGATGTATGTCAATATCAAAGCAGCATCACTGAATTTAGATACGCTCTCGGTGTAGGCAACTGAAGTGTTGACCGGACCGCCCTTTGCAAGAACGAATGACAGGCCGACGAGGACAGCGATGCCGACGAGGAGGAGAACGAAATTGATGATACCCCTCTTAGAGCTGAAGATCTGTATGAGCTGGAAGATAACCAGCAGCACGAGAGCTACAAAGAAGAGGATATATGTCCAATAGAGGTATGTATTGACTATCGGATCGGATGCCGTCTCGTGAGGTGATGTGAAGAACAGCACCAGAAGAACAGCAGAAATACCTAGAAGTATTAATTCTAAGATTCGAGCCAATTTCATGATATACTATTTTTGATATTTAACAACGAGATCGACGAGAGAGATTGAAGCATCCTCCATTGAGCTGGTGATGGTGTCAATCTTAGATACGAGATAGTTGTAGAACAATTGAAGGATAATAGCGACGATCAAACCACCTACGGTAGTGATCAAAGCGACTTTCATACCACCTGCTACGAGGGCCGGAGAGATATCACCTGCAACCTCGATGGCATCGAAGGCCTGGATCAAACCAATCACAGTACCCATGAATCCCAACATAGGAGCGATACCGATGAACAATGAAATCCAAGTAAGACCGTTCTCGAGTTTGGCCATCTGGACTGAACCATAAGAAACAACGGCTTTTTCAACGTTTTCAACGCCCTGGTCCATACGGAGAAGACCCTGATAGAAGATGCTTGCTACAGGGCCGCGGGTGTTGCGGCATACTTCTTTAGCTGCTTCAACGTCACCCTTTGAGAGAGCCTCTTCAACGCTGTTGAGGAGTTTCTTGTTGTTGGTCTGGGCGAGGCTGAGAGTGATGATTCTTTCAATAGCGATAGCGAGACCGAAGATAAGGCACAACAGAACTGTTGCCATAAAGCCGGCACCACCTTCGATGAATTTAGCTTTCAGAGCCTGGTGGAGAGGTTGGTCACTTTTCGCTGCAGCGAAAGGGTTTGCAGCATCGTCAGAAGCAGAAGTAACAACTTCTGTAGCGCTTGCCGGTTCATCTTGAGCAGTTGCCTGGAAGTTTGCAGAGAGCATCAGAGCACCTGCTACTGCCAAAAACATGAAAAATTTTTTCATAGGTTTTTTAATTAATTATTAAACAATGTATTAAATAGTTTTTTTAGTTTTTCAAACTACGGCCAGAGGCTTTTCTGGTCATAAATTACCGTGCAATTTAATATTTTTTTTTGAATTACTATTGATTTTTCGAAAATTCTCCTCGAATGCTCACCGCCATCATTTCTTTGACAGTCGCGTTGTCCTCATATTTGCCCAGCAGGTAATACAACTTCGTCAGCGCGCTTTCGAAAGTGGAATCATAGGCGCTGGTTACTCCGATCTTCTTGAGGGTGATGCCTGTGGCGTAGGCGTCCATATCTACGCTTCCTGCTGCGCACTGGGTCACGTTCACGACGATGACTCCGGACTCGACGGTCTTGCGTATTCGCTCGAGCAGCCAGGGCCTTGCGGGGGCGTTGCCGCAGCCGAAGGTTTCAATCACGAGGGCGCGCATACCCTTCATCGACAGGACGGTGTCCACGTACTGGGGGGACATTCCGGGATAGAGCTTGAGCGTTCCGACCCGGGTGTCGAGCTTAGTGCTGACGGACAGGGGCCTGCCCCAGACGGAAGGACGGCGGATGGCTGCTTCGTTGAAATTGATGTGTATTCCCGCTTCGGCCAGAAGGGGGTAGTTGGGGGACTTGAAGGCGTTGAAATACTCAGCGCTGTATTTGTATGTGCGGTTGCCCCTGTAGAGTTCATTGTCGAAGAATACGCACACTTCGGGCACGCAGGGCCTGCCGTCAGGCCACTCGGAAGCCGCGATCTCTATCGACGATATCAGGTTCTCGCGTCCGTCCGTACGCAGCACGCCGATGGGAAGCTGGCTGCCCGTCAGGATGACCGGCTTCTCCAGATCCTCCAGCATAAAGCTCAGCATAGAGGAGGTGAACGCCATCGTGTCGGTGCCGTGAAGTATCACGAAACCGTCATACCTGGAATAGTTCTCCTTGATGAGCTCGGCCAGTTCGACCCAGAATTCGGGCCTGACGTCCGATGAGTCGATGGCAGGGTCGAAGGAGTACGCGTCGATGCTGAGATTGAATTTCTTCAGTTCAGGCACTTCGTCGAGGATCTGACCGAAATTGAAGGGGACCAGCGCCATACTCGCGCTGTCCTGCTTCATTCCGATCGTGCCTCCCGTGTAGATTATCAGGACTTTTGTCATATTCCGAACATTTTTGTCGCATTGTCAGTAGTGACGGCGTCGGCCTCTTCCAGGCTGATGTCCTTGAGAGAGGCGAGTTTTGCGGCTGTGTATCTGATGTACCCGCTCTCGTTGCGCCTGCCCCTGAACGGGACCGGGGTCAGCCAGGGGGCGTCAGTCTCGAGCAGGATGTCTTCCAGCGGCACCTTGTCAATGAACGCGGCCAGGTGGGAATTTTTGTATGTCAAGACTCCGCCGACCCCTATCTTGAAGCCGTCGTGCTTCTTTTTGATGCGGCAGTAGGTCTCGTAGCTGCCGCTGAAGGCGTGGAAGACTCCGCGCAGCGGCTTGCCGACC
The DNA here is from genome assembly GCA_947169015.1 of uncultured Bacteroidales bacterium. Classification (GTDB taxonomy): domain Bacteria; phylum Bacteroidota; class Bacteroidia; order Bacteroidales; family UBA932; genus Equibacterium. The sequence goes on from CAMVOD010000001.1 coordinate 404,597, forward strand.
CGCTCAAGGCAGGCGAAGATGTCTTCAGTCGCATCCCTCGAGTGGATTATCACGGGCAGGTCTTTCTCCCACGCAAATGTCAGCTGGTCTTCGAAGACGCGTTTCTGCTCTTCGAGGAACTCCTTGCTCCAATGTTCGTCGAGGCCTATTTCACCGATCGCCACAAAGTCGCCGGGACGGTAGTTGTCCCATACGAACTGCAATTCTTGCTCCCAGCAAGCGTCGACCGAAGTGGGATGGAGTCCGATGGCAGGGAAGGCATATCCTTCCAGCCGCCTTGCACAGTCCATCATCCTGTCGTGGCATTTCGAGTCGATGCCGGGCATCACCATCTTCTCTACGCCGGCTTCCTTCGCTCTCTCAAGCACTTGGCCGAAGTCTTCGTCGAAAGCTTCGTCGTAAATATGTGAATGAGTATCAATCATTGTAAAGCAATTCTTACAAATATAAATATTTGTTGGCAGAAACGTGCTTGACAAGGCCCTCTAATTCCATTTCCAGGAGCAGGTATGATACATTTGAAACATTGTAGGCGCAGCTGGCTGCGATCATTGCGGCATCCATCTCCCCTCCGCGGCGCAGCACTCTGAGGATCTCCTGCTTCTCGGGGGAGAGCGAGGCGAACTTCGACCGCCTGACGGCGTCGCCGCTTGCACCGGCTTCGGGCAGCCACCCCAGCTCGGTGCCTATGTGGGCGGCGCTTCTTGCGAGGCAGGCGATGCAGTCGGCGATAAGCAGGTTGCATCCCTCGTAACACTCGTCCTCAAGCTTGCCCGGGAAGGCAAACACCTGCCTGTCATAATTGAAGGCTGCCCTGGCGGTGATCAGACTGCCGCCGTGGATGCGGGACTCGACCACCACGGTGGCGTCGCTGAGGCCTGCGACGATGCGGTTGCGGCTTATGAAGTTGGATGGATAGGCAGGGGTGGCGCGCCAGTATTCCGTAACTATGGCTCCTCTCTCGACTATCTGAGCTGCCAGGTTGCGGTTGGAAGACGGATAGACTGTGTCGAGCCCGGTCGCGGTGACGGCGATGGTGTCCAGGCCGTAGCGCAGTGCGGACTGATGGGCCCAGGTGTCCACGCCGTAAGCCATTCCGCTTACTATGACGGGCTTGACCTTGAGGGAGGACATATATTCTGCGATACGGTCGCAGTATTTTTTTGAATACTGTGTGCAGTGCCTGGTCCCGACGATCGCCAGCAGCCTGGCTCCGCTGAGCTTCCGCCCGCCTCGTACGAAAAGTACAAGTGGCGCGTCAGGCGTCTCGGCGAGCCTGTATGGGTAGTCTTCGTCATTGATGCTAAGCACTTGCAGACCTTCCCTGCGACAGTAATCCAGTTCGTCGGCAGCCTCTTCTGGCAGGTCTGCCGACTTGAGCTGTTGCACAGCAGAGTCCATACCTGGCAGCAGGAGGGAGAGTTCCCTGCGCGGGGCGCAGAATACGGCCTTTGCGGAGCCGAAGTGGAGTATGAGTCTGCGTGCTGTCCTCCAGTTGCCGTTGAAGCATTTGTTCAGTGCGGCAGAATAAACCTTCTCGTCCATTTTTTTTGACGCAAGGTATTAACGGTAACAAGAAAAAAAACGCCGGATTGACAAACCCGACGTTTTTTTACGAATCCACATCCGTAAATGCGGATACAAAATCAGATGATCAGCATCGCATCGCCGTAAATGCCGAATTTATAGCCGTTTTCGATGGCAACCTTGTAGGCGTTCATCACGTTCTCATATCCGCCGAACGCTGCGACATTTATCAGCATCGTCGACCACGGCATATGGAAGTTGCTGACGAGGGCGTCGGGAACTGCAAATTGATAAGGCGGGAATATGAATTTGTTGGTCCATCCGTCGAACGGCTTCACCTGGTTGGTGGTGGTCACCGAGGTTTCAAGACCGCGCAGGACGGTGATGCCGACTGAGAAAATCTTGTGGCCGGCGTTCTTTGCTGCATTTATCTTGTCGGCTTCCTTCTCTTCGATGATCAGCCTTTCCGAATCCATCTTGTGCTTCGAGAGGTCTTCGACATCCACGTTGTGGAAATGCGCGTTGCCCATATGGAGGGTGATGAAGGCAGTTTCTACGCCCTTGATCTCCATCTTCTTGAACAATATCTCGCTGAAGTGCAGGCCGGCGGCCGGAGTAGCCACTGCGCCTTCGTGCTTGGCGTAGATGGTCTGGAAGCGCTCCTTGTCGATCTCCTCGACTTCGGGACGGATGATTTTCGGCAGGGGAAGCTGGCCCATCTTGAAGAGGGTGTCCTTGAATTCCTCGTAAGAGCCGTCGTAGAAGAAACGCAGGGTCCTTCCGCGGGAGGTGGTGTTGTCGATGACTTCGGCCACGAGCGAATCGTCCTTGCCGAAATAGAGCTTGTTGCCGATGCGGATCTTGCGGGCAGGATCCACGAGGACATCCCACAGGCGCTGCTCCCTGTTGAGTTCCCTGAGCATAAAGACCTCGATTTCAGCTCCGGTCTTTTCTTTGTTGCCTTTAAGCCTTGCAGGGAAGACTTTGGTGTCATTGAAGACACAAAGGTCGCCTTCTTCGCAGTAGTCTATGAAATCTTTGAAGATTTTGTGCTCAATCTCTCCGGTGTCCTTGTGCAGCACCAGCATCTTGCATTCATCGCGGAAATCAGAAGGATATTTGGCCAGAAGGTCAAGAGAGAAAGGATAATTGAATTGAGATAACTTCATTATTTGCAAATAATTCGGGAATTCAAGGCGCAAAAGTATTAGATGAAGTTATAAATTCCAAAGAAATTGAGTTATTTATTTTAAAATCGCCCGAAGCAGTGCGTACAAGTGCTGTCAGGTGGGCTCCCGTTCCGAGGGCGAGTCCCAGGTCGCGGGCCAGGGAGCGGATGTATGTGCCTTTGCTGCAGCCGACGATGATCTCAGCCCTCGGACGGCCGGTGGGGCTGTCGGCGGCCTCGGTGAAGCTGACAAGCTCTATGCGGTCGATGTCTATCCTTGAGCTCTTGAGCTCGACCGCCTCGCCTGCCCTTGCGAATTCATAGGCCCGCACGCCTCCCACCATCTTCGCGGAGAAGACCGGCGGCACCTGGTCCTGTTCCCCCAGGAAAGACGGCAGCACTTCTTCGACCCGGCTGCGGTCGATGTGGTCGAAGGGAAAGAATTCGTCATAATCCTTCTCCAGGTCGTATGAAGGAGTCGTCGCCCCGAATTCCACGGTGGCCAGATATTCCTTGCGGTGGGCCTGCAGACTCTCGGATATCTTGGTGGCCTTGCCGACGCAAATCACCAGCACTCCGGTCGCGAGTGGGTCAAGGGTTCCAGCGTGACCTACCTTGAGGTTGCGGATGTGGTAAGTCTTCTGGAGGAAGAACTTGATCTTGCGCACTACGTCGGCCGAAGTCCATCTGTAGGGCTTGTCGAGACATATAACGATCCCGTCCGGATAGTCGGCCGGATTGCCGGCACTACCCGTGAAATTCCTGTCGATGAGCAAGGGGCTGCCCATTACCGGCAGGGGATCTTGTCGATGCGCCTCTGGTGCCTGCCGCCCTCGAAGGTGGCGTTCAGGTAAGCCAGCACGGTCTCCCTGGCCAGTTCTTCGCTGATGAAACGGGCGGGCAGGGTGATGATGTTGGCGTTGTTGTGCTGCTTGGCAAGGGCCGCTATCTCGGGAATCCAGCAGAGAGCGTCGCGGATGCCCTGATGCTTGTTGAGGGTCATCGAGATGCCGTTGCCGGAACCGCACATCGCGATGCCGAAATCTACTTCACCCTTTTCCACTGCTTCAGCGAGCGGATGAGCCGTATCGGCATAGTCCATACTTTCGGCAGAATGGGCTCCGAAGTCCTTGATCTTGTACCCCAGTTCCTTGAGGAAGGGTTTCAGCTGTTCCTTAAGTTCATAGCCAGCGTGGTCGGATGCCATTCCGATAGTCTGTTTTTTCATATCGTCAGTAATAGTCATTTTCAGTTAGGTGTCTGATTGATGTCGTTGGCCTGCCGTGCTGCTTTCTGCTCCTTGAGGGTGCGGTCGCGGCGGTAAAATGCGGGCTCCGCCTCGAGGCGGGCGATTTCAACGCCGGACGACACTACGAGCGCAGGCTTGCCGGTGACGAGTTCCCTGCGGGTGACGGTCACGGCCTCGGTGGGCAGAAGCGGGATGCCGCTCTTGTAGCTGATGCCGTCCTTGGGCAGGTCCACTATGATTATGTTGTCCTTGTTGATGATGTTCTCGTCGATGAACGGGAGAGTGCCCATCGCGAATCCGGTGGCGATGATGGTGACGCTGATCTTGTCTCCCAGGCTGTCATCCTTCACCACTCCGCGTTTGAAGTTGCTGGTCTCGCCGGTGTAGCTCTTGATATAGTCCATTATCTGGGAGAGTTCTTCGGCCCTCAGGGCGTTGTTCTCCTCTGAACTTGAGGTGATGTTAACCAGCGCCCTCGTGGCCTCGGAAATGTCGTAGCCGTTGAGAAGGGGAGATGTGAAAGCCATATCGACGGCCTTGCGGCATCTGTCCGGACCGTTGGCCGTGCCGATGCCCATCAGCGCCATCCCGCTGTCTTTCATAACTTTCTTGACGTCGGCGAAATCGACATTGATCACTCCGTGGCTGGTTATGATCTCAGCGATGCTCCGCACGGCGGTGGCCAGCACTTCGTCCGCCTTGGGGAACGAACGGAAGATGTCCAGCTTGCCATATACGTCGTATATCTTCTCGTTGTCGATGATAAGCAGCGAGTCGAGGAACTTGTTCAGCTCCTTGATGCCTTCCTTGGCCCTGTAGAGGAATTCCGGACCTTCGTCCCTGAAAGGCAGGGTCACTACTCCGACGGTAAGCAGGTTCTTGGCCTTGGCCATCTCGGCAATCAGCGGAGCAGCTCCCGTGCCGGTGCCGCCGCCCATTCCGCAGGTGATGAACACCATCTCGGTGTCGTCATCCAGAAGCTTCTCTATCTCTTCTTTAGACTCAACGGCGGCCTTGCGTCCCATCAGCGGGTCGGTGCCGCAGCCAAGCCCCTTGGTGGTCATCGGGCCGAGCTGGAGCTTGTGGGGAACCGGACTGGCGTTAAGGTGCTGGAAATCACTGTTGCAGACCACATAATCCACATCGGGCAGTTTCTGCTCGTACATATAGGATACGGCATTGGTTCCGCCGCCGCCTACACCTATCACCTTGATGATGCTTTTCCTGGGTTGCCAGCTGTCAGGTATGAGATTATCCATATTATATAAATGAATTATGCGTTGTTATTGTATTGACCGTCGAACAGGTTGCCAAAAATGTCAGGCAGGCTGGGTTTTTCCTTCGGGGTTTTCTCGGGCTTGGGGCCTTTGTCCTTCCTTCTTCCGAACAGGCCGCCGCCGGATTGCTGGGGCTGCTTTGCCGCATCGTTGTCAGACTTGACTTCCTCTCCGAAAATATTGGTTGCGGGACCATTGTCGGGCAACGGTACGCGCTGGCTCAGGCGTGAGGCGTCGACTTCGTCGAACGCAACCTTCATCGCTCCGGCAATCGATGTGGCGTATGTGTCGAATATGCTTTCCTCTGAACTGTCGGTTATGTTGCCGCCCGCATTCGCCAGACGCACGTTCCTCTCGAAGATGGCTTTTGCCAGCTCACGGATGTTCTCCATATAGCAGGTGCCTCCTGTCAGCACGATGCCGGCAGGTATCTTCTCTGCGAAGCCGGACTGCTCGATGATGTATCTGGCGGCTTCGAAGATCTCGCTCATACGCGCCTCGATGACCTGTGCCAGAAGCAGCAGCGGGACGTCAGTGCTGGCGCTGCCGCCGGTGCCCTGGATTACGAGCTTCTTGGTGTCGTTGACTCCGTCGGATACGCAGGTGCCGAACTTTATCTTGACCAGTTCGGCCATCTCCGCCGTGATGCAGGCCACTGATTTGATGTCGTCGGTCACGCTCTGTCCTGCGAAGGGGATGCAGGCGCAGGCGCGCACAGTCGAATCCCTGACGATTACCAGGTCGGTAGTGCCGGCTCCTATGTCAAGAAGGGCGACGCCGTTCTCTGACTCGTTCTCGTTGAGGGCTGCAGCAGCCGAGCCGATGGGGGATACGACAGTGTGTATCACGTTCAGGTTGGCTTCCTTGAGGACTTCGAATTTGTCGCGGACTGAATTTTCCTTGCCTATCACAAGCAGATAATATGCATCTATCTTCGTGCCGCGCATACCTTCGGCCTCTCCGGCAGCTATGCCTATGCGGGCGTCTATGTCATAGCCCTGCGGGATGGCTTTGAGCACTTTCTCGTCGGATTCGACCTTGTATTTGAGGGCCTCGTCGTTGAGGACTTTCAGCTCCTGGCTGCTTATGAATTCATCAGGACGCTTGCGGTCCCTCGACACCGTAATCTGGCAGGTGCGGATGTAGTGGCCCCAGAGGCAGAGCACGACATCGTGGATGACGAAGCCGACTTCCTCCTGAGCCATCGCAACGGCTGTCCTGAGCGCTTCTACGACCTTCTTTGTGTTCTCGACATCTCCGTGCCTGATCATCTTGCGCACGGGAACAGTGCAATGCGCGATGACCTTTACTCCGAAGTCCGTGTTCTCTCCAACTGCTACGGCAACCTTCGTTGTACATAACTCTACTACGGTCAGAAACTTGTTCATAATATAGGTTCTATTTGCAGATTATCTGGTTCTTGTATTTGATGTTCACTACTTTGTATCCGGCTCCTTCCTCGGTGGGGAGGATGGTTTTGTAGAATACAGCCATCTTGCTGAATTTGTCGTTGAGGTCGGTAGCCGTGCCGAAAAGGATGTGGAAGGGCCTTTTGCGCATATAGAGGGTCATATTGCCGTCGCCTTCCACTTCGATCTGCTCGATCTCGTCGCTCCAGTAGGCGTTGTTGCGGACCTTCTCGGTGAATGCCAGCAGCCCGCCCAGCCAGGCCTCTGCGTCGGTGCCCTCAGTCGGCCCGGTCTGCAGGTCCACGGGAAGGCGGCCGGTCACCACCGGGATGTCAAGGGCTTTCGCTCCCGACACCGGCAGTATGTAGCCGGTCAGGTCGCAGTAGTAGTCGCCGGCGTCCGTCTTGATGCGGACGACGGGCTCACGCTGGGTCACTACGACGTTGAGCACGTCGGGGTAGCTGGTATAGACCTCCGCGGTCGATATCGCTCCGGTCTGCGTGAGACTCTGCTCTATGGAGTTGGTGTTGATGTCGGCGAGCCTTGTTCCAAGCACGCTGTCCGCCAGCATCCGCTTTATCTCCGATTTTGTAATGAAGTTCTTGTAGAGACTGTCCTGTATGGAAATGTTGACGCGGCCGCACACAAGGGAGGGAGCTTCCTTCGCCTCAAGACGGGACACGAAGAAGAAGTAGGCTCCGAACAGGGCGGCTACGACGCTGCAGAACAATATCGCAAGAATCTTCTTAAACATTCGACATATATTCTTCAAACTGTTTCACAAAACGGTCGATGTCGCCGGCTCCGAAAGTCACCAGCACATCCACGTCCCTGGAGGCTACCGTCTCCATAAGTTTTTCCTTGGGAACGATGGTCTTGTCGGCTATCGTCACCTTGTCGAGTATCATTTCGCTGCACACGCCTTCTATCGGCTCTTCCCTGGCGGGATAGATGGGCAGCATAATGAGGGAGTCAAGCCCGCTGAGGGCCGCTGCGAAATCGTCGGCGAAGTCGCGGGTGCGGGTATAGAGGTGGGGCTGGAAGATTCCGAGTATCTTCCTGCCGGGGAAGATGTCCCTTATCGAAGATATGGCGGCCCTGATCTCGTTGGGATGATGGGCGTAATCGTCTACATAAGCGTGCTTGTCGCTGCTGAAATGGATGTCGATCCTCCTCTCGACGCCCTGGAACGATGCCAGCGCGTTCTTCACGACTCTGGGCTGGACTCCGTGGCAGAGAGCGGCGGCCGAAGCGGCCACGGCGTTCTCGACGTTGATCCAGCCGGGAATGCCCACAGTGCAGTGCTCTATCTTCCCCTGAGGGTAGTTCAAGGTGAAGTCGAAACGTCCGAAAGGCAGCGGCTTGATGTCGCTCGCGTAGAAATCGCAGGGGCTGTCGAACGAATACCTGTAGACGTGTGCCTTGACTCTGTCGCAGGGCATTTCGACACCCTTCTTGAGGATGAGGGCGCCGCCGGCCGCAATCTGGGAGGCGAACTGCACGAAGGCGTCCATAACGCTCTGGTAGTCGCCGTAGATGTCCAGGTGGTCGGCATCTATCGCAGTGATGACTGCGATGAGCGGATGCAGCTGATGGAAGGACCGGTCGAACTCGTCGGCTTCGACGACTATGTCGTCGGAGTGCGACAGCAGCAGGTTGCTGTGGTAATTCTTTGATATGCCTCCGAGAAACGCGCTGCAGCCTTCATCGCGGGTGGTGAGTATATGGGCCAGCAGGGTGCTGGTCGTGGTCTTGCCGTGCGTTCCGGCCACTGCGAGGCAGTCCTTTCCGGCCGTGATGAGACCCAGCGCCTTTGAGCGCTTGCACATTGCATAGCCTTTCTCCTTCACGAACCTGAGCTCTTCGAGGTCCTCGGGTATCGCGGGTGTATATATAACAAAGGTATTGTCGATATCGAAAGGGATGAGGTCGGGCCGGTCTTCGTAATGGACCTGTATGCCCTCCTGCTCCAGCTTCGCGGTCAGGGGAGAGGGGGTGCGGTCATAGCCGGACACATTCCTTCCGTTATGCTTGAAATATCTGGCGATGGCACTCATACCGATTCCGCCGATTCCAATGAAATAATAGTTTTCGTACATCTTCTAATCCTTCTTGATCATTTCCAGCACCATCTGTGCTATTCTGTCTGCTGCGTCCTTCTTGCCCAGACGGAGTATGTTGCGCTCCATCGCGGCTATTTTCGCACTGTCGTGGAGCAGGGTTTCGGCAGTGTCCATCAGTTTCTCCTGCGCCTCGCTGTCCAGCACCATCATAGCTGCATCCTTCTCCACAAGGGCCATAGCGTTGTGCCTCTGGTGGTCTTCAGCGACATTGGGCGAAGGTACGAATATGGTTGCTTTTCCGGCAACACAAAGTTCCGAAATCGTTCCCGCTCCGGCTCTTGAGATTATTATGTCGGCGACAGCGTATGCCAGATCCATCCTCTTGATGAAATCAAGGTTGACGACGTTGGACGGCTTGTGTTTCTCCATAAAGGCGCCGACGCTGTCGCTGTAGTACCGGCCGTTCTGCCAGAGCACCTGGTAGTCAGCCGCAGCGCTTTTCTCCACGATCCATTTCTTCATCGTCGCGTTCAGCGTGCCTGCGCCCAGGCTGCCGCCTACCACGAATATGGTCTTCTTCGCAGGGTCGAGGCCGTAGAATGCATAGCCCTCGGCCTTCTGCTCTGCCGTGGCGGGGGCGATGTCCTGCCTTATCGGGTTTCCGGTGAAGACTATCTTGTCGGCAGGGAAGAACTTCTCCATATTGTCATAAGCCACGCAGATCTTGCCTACCCGCTTGCCCAGGATTTTGTTTGTCAGGCCGGCGTATGAGTTCTGCTCCTGTATCAGGCAGGGAATCTTCTTCCTGGAGGCTGACCAGAGCACTGGCGCGCTGGCATATCCGCCCACGCCGACCACCACGTCGGGCTTGAAGCCGTCGATGATGTCGCCGGCCTTGCGGATGCTCTTCGCCACCTTGAACGGCAGGGTCAGGTTGTCCAAAGATATGGTGCGCTGCAGCCCGGCCACCGGAAGCCCCACTATCTGATATCCGGCCGCGGGCACGCGTTCCATCTCCATCCTGCCCAATGCACCTACGAACAGTATTTCGCAGCCGGGCTCAATGCGCCGCAGTGCGTCTGCAATCGAGACGGCAGGGAATATATGGCCCCCTGTCCCTCCGCCGCTAATAATTATCCTGCTCATTGTATTGTGTCTCTTTATTTGTTTCAGTTTCGTTCCCGCTCTGGCCGGCTGCGCCCTCTGCGTCATCTTCAACGAGCTCGACCCGTTTCTGCTCCTCGATCTGCTTGTCGATGGTGCGGCTGACCGACAGTATCATTCCCACGGCTCCCGAGAGCACAAGATACGCCGTTCCGCCGTGACTGATCAGGGGCAGCGTGTGTCCCGTAATCGGGATGAGGCGGACGTTGACGAGTATGTGCAGGAAAGCCTGCGTCGTTATGAGGAAGGCGAGTCCCAGCACCAGGGCCTGTGAGAATGGAGCGGTGCATTTGCGCGCGATGGAAATGCAGCGGAAGAGGAACACCAGGTACAGCGCTATGACGAGTATTCCTCCCAGCAGACCGTACTCTTCGACTATTATGGAGAATATGAAGTCGGAAAATGCCATCGACAGGGTGAAGCGCTGGGTGCTGTGTCCGGCTCCCTTGCCGAATATGCCGCCTTCAGCGATTGCGATCTTGGCGTTCTCGCTCTGGCGGTTCTCGTTGTCTATCTTGGCCAGCTGGGCAGGCGTCAGTTTCGTGAGGTCGAGGGTGCTGTCGCTCTCGCTCCCGGCGAAACTCTTGATCCTGTTCTCCACAGTGGCCAGGCGGTTGAATACGCCGACGTCGTTGGCTTTTTCCCCGAAGATCCCGAGCGAGAGGTGGTACAGTCCGAACAGCAGGCCGACCAGGACCACCGCCCCTCCGATGGTAAGCAGCAGATGGGTGCCTTTGATCTCCATAAAGAACATTATCATAAAGCATACGACTGCAATCAGCAGCGCTGACGAGAAACTGTTGGGGACGATAAGCACGCAGACCAGCAATATCCACATCAGCAGCTTCAGGAAATAATCCTTGAAGCGGTACATATTGTCGGAGTATCTCTCTATGACCCAGGCGACGAACAGCACGGTTCCGACCTTCACGAATTCGAACACCTGTAGCGTGCGGCCGGCGATCTTGAGTCCCCTGACGGCTCCGTTGGTCTCGGCCCTGAGCCCGGGGACAAACAGCATCAGCAGCATCAGCAGCGAGATGCCGAACGCTATGGGGGCCAGCTTCCTGTACACCCCGATATTCAGGAAATAGCAGATCAGAAGAGCCGCGCAGCCCATCGCAATCGACTGGAGCTGCTCAAAGAGGACATTGGTCTTCTCTATGCCCGAGCTGCCGCCGCGGGCAAGGAAGGAGCCGGATGAAAACACTGCGATGAGTGAAATCATCCATAGCAGAATCACTATGAACCAGATGATCTTGTCCCCTTTGATGAAGTTCTTCATATATGGCGCTAAAGTTTTCTTACTGCATCCTTGAACTGGCGGCCGCGGTCTTCATAGCTCTTGAACAGGTCGAAGCTGGCGCAGCAGGGTGAGAGCAGCACCGTGTCGCCCGGCTTGGCGAGCTTTGATGCAGCGCGCACCGCTTCCTCTGCGGACAGAGTGTCGACCATCACGTCCACCTTGTCTTCGAAGCACTCGTGTATCTTGCGGTTGTCGACGCCCAGGCAGACGATCGCGCGGACCTTCTTGATGACGAGGTCATAAATCGCAGAGTAGTCGTTGCCCTTGTCCTTGCCTCCGAGGATTAGGACTACCGGAGTCTTCATACTCTCAAGGGCATACCAGGTGGAATTGACGTTGGTGGCCTTGGAGTCGTTGATGTACATCACGTCCTTTATCGACAGCACCCTCTCGAGCCTGTGCTCGACTCCCGTGAAGGAGCTCAGGGCTTCGCGTATCACCTTGTTGCTGACGTTCATTATCTTACCGGCCAGGGCGGCGGCCATCGAATTGTAGACGTTGTGGCGGCCTTCTATCTGCAGGTCGTTGATGTCCATCTCGTAGGAACTGTCCCCGTAGTGGACCACCATTATGTTGTCGTTGAGGAAAGCACCCTCTTCCACTTCTCCGTTCTGGGTGATAGGCAGCTGTTTGGCCTTCACCACGATCTTCTGCAGCGCGCCTACGGTCACTTCGTCGTCCGAACAGAAGATAAAACAGTCGTCAGCCTGCATATTCTGGGTGATACGGAACTTGGCGTTGATGTAGTTCTGCATATCGTGGCCGTAGCGGTCCAGGTGGTCGGGAGTGATGTTGAGCAGCACTGCGATGTCGGCCTTGAAGTCGTACATACCGTCCAGCTGGAAGCTGCTTATCTCAAGCACATAGATGTCGTGATGCTCGGTGGCAACCTGCAGGGCGTAGCTCTTGCCGATATTGCCGCCCAGCCCGGCGTCCATACCGGCTTTCTGCAGCAGGTAGTAGATAAGCGTCGTGGTCGTGGTCTTGCCGTTGCTGCCGGTGATGCATATTTTCTTGGAATTGTCGTACCTGCCGGCGAATTCGATTTCAGAGATTACTTCTATCCCTCTCGCATAGGCTTCCTTCACCAGCGGAGCTGTCTCGGGAATGCCCGGGCTCTTGATGATGCACGAAGCGTTCAAAATCTTCTCGGGCGTGTGTCCGCCTTCCTCGTATTCGATTCCGTACTGGTCCAGCATACTCTTGTGGGTCTCCCCGATGCGGGCCATATCAGAAAGGAACACTTCGAATCCTTTGACTTTTGCAAGAACTGCGGCTCCTGTGCCGCTTTCGCCTCCACCTAAAACTACGATTCTTTCCATATCGTCTACCTGATTTTAAGGGTGATTATTGTGAGAACTGCCAGCATTATTGAAACGATGTAGAAGCGCATCACGATTTTGGCTTCGGGATGTGCGATGACAGGTTTCTTTATGACAGCTGCGATGTTTTCTTTCTGGAAGTGATGGTGCAGGGGGGCCATCTTGAATATCCTGCGCCCTTCACCGTATTTTTTCTTCGTGTATTTGAAGTAATATCTCTGGATGATGACCGAAAGGCTCTCGACTACGAAGATGCCGCAAAGTATCGGGAGCAGCAGTTCCTTGCGGATGAGCACTGCGCAAACGCCGACAATGCCGCCGAGGGTGAGGCTGCCCGTGTCGCCCATAAATATCTGGGCGGGGTAGGAGTTGTACCACAGGAATCCTAGCAGGGCTCCGACCAGCGTCATCATAAACACTGCTATGTCGCCGCTCTTCTCTATGAACATTATGTTGAAGTAGTCGGCATAACCGACGTGGCCGGAGACGTAGGCCAGTATTCCCAGCGTCGCCCCGACTATCGCCGTGACGCCTGTCGCCAACCCGTCCATACCGTCGGTGAGGTTGGCTCCGTTGGAGCAGCCGGTGATGATGAATATGATGACCAGGATATATATGATCTTGGAGAATATGTCGCCGGCCTTGCCCTTGAAGGGACTCAGCCAGGCGTAGTTGAACTCATTGTCCTTGACGAACGGGATGGTGGTCATTATGGCGTTGGACTCGAAGGAATCTGAGCCGGCTGCCGGCGCGGACACTGTCTGGACAGTCTCTTCAGCACCTTTGACTGCGTTGCCCTCCCTGAAGGCCAGGCTCTCGTCGAAGCACAGCGCGAAGCCGACTACCAGTCCGAGGATCACCTGTCCGGCAATCTTGACCCTGCCGTTGAGGCCTTCCTTGTTGTGCTTGAACACCTTGATGTAGTCGTCCAGGAAGCCTAGCAGTCCGAGCCATATTGTGGTGAACAGCAGTATCAGGGTGTTCTTGTTGCTCAGGTCGCAGAAAAGCAGGATGGGGATGAGCAGTGAGACGATAATGATGACGCCGCCCATAGTGGGGGTGCCTTTCTTTGCCAGCTGGCCCTCGAGGCCGAGGTTGCGGATTTCCTCGCCGATCTGCTTTTTCTGGAGGAATCCGATGGTCTTCTTTCCTGCGATGAGGGCGATGAGGATGGCCGTGATGTTGCCCAGGATTCCCCTGACGGAGATGTACTGCATCAGTCCGATTCCCGAGAAGTCTGTCCCTCGCTGTCTGAGATATTCAAAAAGATGGTAAAGCATTTAGGTTTAGGATTTCAGTTCGTCAAATACTTCAGCTATTACTTCTTTGTCGTCAAAATGCATCTTCTCGTCGCCTACGATCAGGTAGTCTTCGTGTCCCTTTCCGGCAACGAGCACTACGCCTCCCTCGGGAGCGAACATTATGGCCGAGCGGATGGCTTCCCTGCGGTCTGCGATGAATACCGACTTAGCGCGCACCTTGGTGTCCATTCCGGCTTTGATGTCGGCCATAATGGCAAGTGGATCTTCGTGGCGGGGATTGTCGCTGGTCACTACGACCCTGTCGGCGTATTTGCCTGCGATGGCGCCCATCTCGGGACGCTTGGTCTTGTCGCGGTCTCCGCCGCAGCCGAACACGCATATCAGGTATTCACCCTTTGCGGTCTCCCTGAGAGTCTTGAGCACATTCTCCAGGGCGTCAGGGGTGTGGGCGTAGTCCACAACGGCAGTGACGTTGTTGCCGCCGCGCAGGTACTCAAGCCTTCCGTTGACGGCCCGCAGCTTGCTCATTATGGTCAGGACCTCCTCCTTGTCGGCTCCGAGCAGTATCGCCGCGCCGTAGACGGCCAGCAGGTTATGGGCGTTGTGGGCGCCGATGAACATAGTCCACAGCTGGGTGTCGTCCATCTTGAGGAGCATTCCTTCCATCGTCTGGTCCATTATCCTGCACCTGAAGTCAGCCATAGAGCCGCACGAATAGGTGTATACCCGGGCTGCGGTGTTCTGCACCATCACGCTGCCGTTGCGGTCATCGATGTTGACCAGGGCGAATGCACTGGCAGGCAGATTGTCGAAGAACCTTTTCTTGCAGCGGAGATAGTTGTCGAAAGTTTTATGATAGTCCAGATGGTCGTGGGTGAGGTTCGAGAAGATAGCGCCGGCGAAGGTCAGGCCCTTGATGCGCTCCTGGTCGATGGAGTGGGAGCTGACTTCCATAAAGCAGTACTGGCAGCCGCTGTCCACCATCTGCTCCAGCAGGGCGTTGAGCTCCAGCGGGTCGGGGGTGGTATGGTCTGCCGGGAATTTGCGGCGGCCGATGTAGTTCTCGATGGTGGAGAGCAGGCCGCAGTGGTATCCCAGCTGGGTGAAGAGTTCGTAAAGCAGGGTGGCTGTCGTGGTCTTGCCGTTGGTGCCGGTCACGCCCACCAGGGTGAGCTTGGACGACGGGTTGCCGTGGAATGCCGACGCCATAAGGGCGAGCGCCCCTCTGGAGTCGGGGACGCGGACGCTGGCGACGCCGCCCGTGCGTCCGTCATAATCGGGATTCTGGTAGACGACTGCCACGGCGCCGTTCTCAACTGCCTTGGCGATGTACTTGTGGCCGTCGGAAAGATTGCCGTCCACGGCTACGAACATTGAGCCGGGAGTGCATTTGCGGGAATCGAAGCAGATGTCTTTGATGTCCACGCCGAGGTCTGAGCTGTGTTCAGACACTTCAATGTTTTGAAGTAATTCTACCAGTTTCATTGTCAGTCTTTTAAAACAATTGTCACTGCCTGCCTGCCGTCAGTCAGCGCCCCGGCCAGAGGTTCCTGGCTCACGACGCGGCCCCGGCCGCTGCAGCTTACGGTGTATCCCTTGCTCTCGAGGGTGTATATTGCGTCGCGCAGTCCCATACCGAGTACGTCGGGCACACCCACTATAGTGTCATTCGCAGCATCCTGCTCGGCATAGGCTTCGATGGCGGGAAGGACGGAACCTTCCACAATGCGCTCGTTCCACTGCGGGCTGGATGCATAGATGTTGTTGGCTATCTCACAGGCTACGGGGCCGCCCCAGGTGCCTCCGTAGAAGTTCTTGTCGGCAAGTTTCGACCACACCACCACTATGACCGAATATTTCGGGTTCTCATAGGGGAAGAAGCCCACGAACGAGCCCTGGTGCTTCCTGCGGCCGGAACGGTCGACATATCCGCCGCTGGGCAGCGATACCCTGGCGGTGCCGGTCTTGCCGGCGACGGCCACCTTGCAGTCCTTCATTGCCGTGCGGGCCGTGCCGTTCTTGCCGATTACCACGCCCCTCAGGGCAGCCTTGACCGTGTCGGCCGTGGCCTGGGAGCAGATTCTGCCGATGGTCTCGACTCCATATTCCTTCACTATGTGGCCGTTCTGCTGGAGGTTCTTGAAGAGATGGGGCTTGACCATCACTCCGCCGTTGGCGATGGCGTTATAGTAAGTGATGATGTGAAGGGGGGTCAGCTCCACGGCGTATCCCATTCCTATCTGGGGAAGGTCGGAAGGGCTCCAGAGCTTGTCTTCCGGACTCCTGACGGTAGCCTTTCCCATCCCCGGGATGTCGAAGTCGTAGTTGTATGTCACCTTGCGCTCGTTGACCACCTTGTCCACGAACTCCTGCGGCCTGTTGCCGTAGTATTCGGCGGCAATGCGGCGGAACACGTTGTTCGAAGAGATCTCCAGGCCCTTGCGCACGGTGATGGTGGAGTAGTTGCGAAGGTATGTATCCTCGAAAGTGCGGTTGGCCCTGTCGTAATGCCAGAGCACGTCGGCGCGCTGCTGGGTGTCGAGGGTGATGAGCCCGTCTTCGAGGGCTGTGGTCAGCGTGACGGCCTTGAATACTGAGCCCGGCTCGCCGGTGCGTCCGATGGCGTAGTTGTAAGTCTCGGAGAACTGGCCGTCGGGCCGCTTCTCCATATTTACCATCGCCTTGATTTCGCCCGTGGCGACTTCCATCACAATGGCGCAGCCGGCCTCAAGGTCGCTCTCTCCGGCGATCTTGCGCAGCAGCGCTTTCTCGGCGATGTCCTGTATGTTTACGTCCAGGGTCACCTGCACGTCCAGGCCGTCCTGCGGCGGAATCTCGGTCTCCTCGACATCGGGTATCCACTCGTTATGCTCTATGAGGCGCATAGGACGGCTGCCGTCCTTGCCCCTCAGCACTGAGTCGAGGGCAGCCTCGACGCCGACCCTTGGCTTGTCGCGATTGCTTTTGAGGTGGCCCAGAGTGCGGAACGCCAGGGTGCCGTAGGGATACTCCCTGTGATCCACCTTGTCGACCTTGAAGCCACCGTAGCGCTGCCCCTTGTTGAGTATGGGGTACTGGCTGATCTCCATCATAGTCGCATAGTCGACCGGGTGCTGGAGCAGCTTGTGGTAGCGTTTCTGGGTGCGGCAGGTCTTGAAAAGGTTCATATAGTCCGCCTTGGTGCGTTCGTGGAACCTTTTCGCGAGTATCTCGGCGAGGGCTTCGATGTTGTTGTCGTACAAGGTGTCGTTAGGCACCGAGAAGTCCATTCCGATGTCGTATTCGGGGGTGGAGAAGGCCAGATACCTTCCGTCTGCGGCAAGGATGCTGCCGCGCATAGCCTCGGTGGCGTCCACCCTGGTCACCTTGATGTGGTATTTGTTGTCGCGCACGCTCTTGTCGAAGAATTGCAGCTGCACCATCCTTCCCACAGCGATCAGCGCTATGAGGAAGAACAGGATGTACACGAGGCTTATTCTGACAATGTTATTGCGCATCTTTCACCAATATCCTTTTCGGCGGGTCCTCGGGGGCTTTCAGGTCCTTGACCCCGTTCTGCAGAAGGAGGTCCTCCACCTTGCTCTTCTGGTTGAGGCCGGTGAGGGTCAGCTCTTTCTGGTAATATTCAATCTTCAGGGTCTCGATTTCCTTCTCGTTGTCCCTGATAACAGTCATCTTGTCTTCCACCATAAGCCCCCAGATGATGTAGAGGATGATGAGGAAGAAAATGTAGATGATGAAAGGAAGCCTCTTGTCGATGCCCTTCTTGGTGATAATGTCACCGCTGACGACATCGATGATGTAGGACAATATGGCTTTCGCTTTCGGCATCCGTCAGGCTCCTGTCTTTATTGCGACCCTCAGTTTTGCGCTGCGGGCGCGGGTGTTCTGTGATATCTCTTCTTCCGAGGGAATGACGGGCTTGCGTACGGCTTTCTCCAGAATGCCGGCGGCGACCTCGTCCCGGATGGCGTTCTTGACGATGCGGTCCTCCAGCGAGTGGTAGGTGATGACGGCAAGGATGCCTCCCTCGTTGAGCGACTTGACGGCCATCGGCATAAATTTCTCGAGCGCGGTCATCTCGTCGTTCACTTCAATCCTGAGCGCCTGGTAAATCTTAGCCAGCGCCTTGTGTTCGGAAAACTTGGGCAGTACCGTTTCAAGGGCGCTGCCCAGTTCCGATGTCGTGCGAATGGGGGAGACCTCCCTCTTCCTGCAGACAAGCTCTGCTATGCGTCTGCTCTGCTCCACTTCCCCGTAAACCCGGAATATGCGTTCCAGGTCTTCGCAACTATAACTATTCAATACACGTTTTGCATCTTTTTCAGCCTTCGGATTCATCCTCATATCGAGGTCTGAATCGAATCTGAATGAAAAGCCCCGTTCTTCGGTGTCGAACTGGTGGGACGACACCCCGAGGTCGGCAAGGATCCCGTCCACGCCGTCATATCCCTCGTATCTGATGTAATTGTGGATGAAGCGGAAATTGCCGTGCACCGCAGTCACCCTTTTGTCATCGGGAACGTTGGCGAGCGCGTCGCTGTCCCTGTCGATGACTATCAGGCGGCCGTCCTTGCCGAGCTGCGACAGAATCGCCGCGCTGTGCCCGCCTCCGCCGAAAGTAGCGTCGACATATACACCTGCAGGATTCACACGGAGGGCTGATACACTCTCTCGTAAAAGAACCGGTGTATGATAGACGGACATAAGACTGCCTCCCTGATTCTAACCGAGGATCTTCTGGGCCAGATCGACGAATTCGTTCTCAGATATCTTTCCGGCCTCGTTCTTTTCTTTGGCCCAAATCTCAATCTTGAAATCTTTTCCCGCGAAGACCACTTCTTTCTGGATCCCGACGGAATCGAGGAGCTCCTTCGGGATGGTGATGCGCCCGTACTGCTCGTCCGGGACGACGAGGGCGCGGTCCCTCATATATGCTCTCCAGAAGCGGTCGTGCTCTTTGTTGAACAGATTCAGGCGGCTTCTGACCTCTTGAGAGTCGCGTTCCCACTCGGAATACGCGAACATCTCAAGACAATCAGCAAACAGGCTCTTTTTCACGACGAACCCCTGCTTGAGGGTGTCGGCGCAAAGCTCCTTGAAGGCAGAGGGGAAAACCAACCTCCCTCTGTCGTCAACTTTCGCCTTGTATTCGCCGATGAAACTAGCCATAAACAATATTATGAGTAATGTGTAATGCAAAAGTAGATAAAAATTTTACATTTCTTTCCACAGTATTACATTTTTTTACACAAATTTATCAACAAATCTTATCTTTGTTGATATGAAAAAGATAGCGCTGCTCCTAACTGTCTTGCTGGCTGCCGCCTGCGGCCCCAAAGACACCCCAACAGAAACAGTCACAACCCTCCCTTCGTCCATCGATGACGACCATACTTACCTCTACGGTATCCCGGTCGATATGTACTCCACGGAAGAGGGGACAATAGGCAAGGGTGAAGTCTTTTCCACCATCCTCGACCGTTACGGAGTGTCCCAGCAGAAAGCCTACCAGCTGGCTGACGCCTCGAAGGACGCCTTCGATGTCCGCAACCTCCAGATAGGGCGCGGCTATCACGCCTACTTCGACTCGACAGGGGCCCTGGCATACCTCGTATATGAGGCTACCGACCGCAAGAGCGTGGTCTTTTCGGTGCAGGAACCTCTCGGAGCGACAGTACTCGAGAAAGACCTGGACATCACCACCCGCTACACCGAAGTGGAAATACAGAACTCCCTCTGGGCGGATACCCAGAACGCCGGGGCTTCGCCGCTTCTGGCCCTCAAGCTGTCCGACATCTACGCCTGGACCATCAATTTCTTCGGCCTGCAGAAAGGCGACTGGTTCAAGGCGGTCTATGACGAATACGGAGTCGACGGCAAGTTCCTGGATATAGGCAATGTCTATTATGTGGCCTTCAACCACGCAGGCAAGGTCTATGAATCGTATTACTACGACGACGGCAGCGAAGGCGGCGACAAGTATTGGAACGAGAACGGAGAGAGCCTCCGCAAGGCGTTCCTGAAGGCTCCCCTGAAATATTCCCGCATCAGCTCAGGCTTCTCCTACGCGCGCAGGCACCCCATCACCCATCAGGTCAAGGCACATACCGGAGTGGACTATGCCGCCCCTACGGGTACTCCGGTGATGTCTATCGGCGACGGCGTGGTGACTTCCGTAAAATATGAGGGAGCCGGCGGAAACACAGTCAGGATCACACACAATTCAGTATACAAGACCGCATATCTCCACCTGTCGAAATACGGCCCCGGCATCAGGGCCGGCGCAAGGGTGACCCAGGGCCAGGTCATCGGCTATGTAGGAGCCACCGGCAGCGCCACGGGCCCGCACCTCGACTTCCGCGTGTGGAAGAATGGCACGCCCATCAATCCCGTGACTATGGATTCGCCTCCGGCAGACCCGGTGCCTGCCGACAAGATGCCGCAGTTCGAGGCCGCCAAGGCCAGGTCTCTGGCAAAAAGGGATTCTATCGAGATATACAGGATCTACGAGCGGATGATCATCGCTCCTCTGGGCCAAGTTTCCGAATGACGCTCAGCCCGTCGCGCAAGGGAAGTATGAAATTTTCCACCCTGCTGTCCGCGGCCACCGTGTCGTTGAAGGCGGCGATGCCCTGTGTCTGGGCATCCCGGGGCACAGGCTCCTGAAGCACCTTGCCGTCCCACAACACATTGTCGGCCAGGATAAGCCCTCCGTCGGCCACCTTGTCGAAGACGAGGCGGTAGTAGTCGCAGTATTCCCTCTTGTTGGCGTCGATATATACCAGGTCGAAGCGGCAGTCGAGCTGCGGGATTATCTGCTTCGCGTCTCCGAAATGGAGCTGCACGCGGTCTTCGATGCCGGCCCTGCCGTAGCCTTCGCGGATGAGGTCTTCCAGTTCGTCATTGATTTCGACGGCGTGGATGGTTCCGCCCGGGGCGAGTCCCTGCGCCAGGCAGATTGTGGAATAGCCGGTGAAGACGCCTAGCTCCAGGATGCAGGCGGGTTTTGCAAGCCTTGAAATGAGCGCCAGCAGGCTGCCCTGCTCGCGGCCGCTCAGCATACGGGCGTGGTTGGTGCGCAGATGCGTCTGCCTCTCGAGCCATTGCAAGGCTTCGGACGCCGGAGTGGAGTGGCTTTGCAGGTATTCTTTCTCGGTCATTGTCAGGCTTGTATTAACGATATATCAGGAAGGAAAGCTTGTCCGGTGCGAAAACGTCGCAGGCGACGGCCTGCAGGTCTTCGCAGGTCAACGCCTCGACGCGGGTGCGGATCTGGGCGTCGCTCATATAGTCGCCGAAATTGAGCAGGCTTCTGCCAATGGCCAGGGCCTGGGCTTCTCCATTCTCGGACGATATTGCATTCTGAGCCATAAGCTGTTTCTTGGCATAGCGCAGGGCAGTGCTGCTGAGCGGCGTGCTCCGCATCCTGGCCAGCTCGCCGAGCACCAGGCTGACGCATTTGTCGACATTCTCCTTCTCGCAGCCGAAATAAACCGTCGCGCATCCTGTCTTCGAATAGGGGACGTACGAGGCTTCGACATTGTATACGAGGGCCTTTTTCTCCCTCAGCAGGCTGTTCAGCCTTGAGTTGCAGGAAGGGCCGCCGAGGATGTTCATAAGCAGCACGAGGGCGATGCGCCTGCCGTCATAAAGCGAGAAGGCGGGGGCGCCGATGATGCAGTTGCTCTGGTGGTGCTTCTTGTTCTCGTCGCGGTGGAACACGTTCACTTTGACCTCGGGGGCTTCCACCGGATGGGTGCACGCGTCGGCAGGAGCATATTTCAGCATATGTTTCTCCACCGCGTCAGCAATCTTTCCGGCTTCGAAATCTCCCACCACGGTGAAACTCATATTGCAGGGGACGAAGCAAGCTCTGGTGAAGGCGTGCAGGTCTTCGGAAGTGATGCGCTTCAGGGTCTTTGCCGTGCCGAGGATGTGGCGGCAGATGGGACTGCCCTCATACAG
Organism: uncultured Bacteroidales bacterium; assembly: GCA_947169015.1. Taxonomy (GTDB): domain Bacteria; phylum Bacteroidota; class Bacteroidia; order Bacteroidales; family UBA932; genus Equibacterium. Next base: position 426,312 of record CAMVOD010000001.1, read on the forward strand.
GAACTTCTCGAAATCGTCGAAGATATAGTCCGAAGGGGAGTCCTTGTAGAGGTTTATCTCGTCGACGACAACGCTCTTCTCCTTCTCCAGTTCCTTGGGGGCGAAGACCGAGTCGAAGGCAAGCTCGAACAGCAGGTCGATGGCCTTCATCACGTCTTCCTTGAGGGTGGTGGAATAGAGGACGATCTCTTCCTTGGTGGTGTAGGCGTTCAGCTCGCCGCCGAGCCTTTCGAGCCTGTCGTTGATGGAAGTCGAACTGCGGCGTGATGTGCCCTTGAACAGCATATGCTCGGTGAGGTGGGCCAGCCCTCCGAGGGCTTCCGGCTCGACCGAGGTGCCGCAGCGGATGCTCAGTGCGCAGTATGCCACCTGTGAGTTGCTATGCTTCAGCGCGAAGCGCAATCCGTTGGAAAATGTCCTTATTTCCTTGCTTTCACTTTTTCCCATAACGGCGCAAAAATAGACAAAAAGTCATTATATTTGTCATTATGGCGCAGTTCATTGTATCAGCAAGAAAATACCGGCCTTCAAGCTTCACAGGCCTTATAGGACAAGACAATATAGCCCGCACTCTCAAGAATTCCATCTTGACGGGACAGCTTGCCCACTCATACCTTTTCTGCGGTCCCCGCGGAGTGGGGAAGACCAGTACGGCCCGCATTTTCGCCAAGACCATCAACTGTCTGAACCCCGGTCCGGATATGGAGCCCTGCGGCGAGTGCGAGTCCTGCCGTTCGTTCGCAGAAGGCCGCTCGTACTGCATCCACGAGCTGGATGCCGCCAGCAACAACTCTGTCGACGACATCCGCAACCTCACCGAGCAGGTGCGCATCCCGCCCCAGATCGGCCGCTACAGCGTCTACATCATCGACGAGGTCCATATGCTCAGCCAGGCCGCCTTCAACGCTTTCCTCAAGACCCTTGAGGAGCCGCCGGCACACGCCATCTTCATCCTCGCCACCACCGAGAAGCACAAGATCCTGCCGACCATCCTGTCGCGCTGCCAGACCTACGATTTCAACCGCATTTCCGTGGCCGATATGGTGCGCAATATGAAGGACATCGCTGCCGCCGAGAATATCACCATCAGCGACGACGCGCTGCACATCATCGCCCAGAAGGCTGACGGAGCGATGCGCGACGCCCTGACCCTCTTCGACCAGACGGTGGCGTTCTGCGGCACCGACATAACATACGATATGGTGATCAGGAACCTGAACGTCCTTGATTACGACTATTATTTCAGGCTCACCGATTTCTTCCTTGCCGGAGACTATCCGTCGTGCCTGGTGCTCTTCGATGAGATACTCTCGAAGGGTTTCAATTCCCTGCATTTCATCTCGGGTCTGAGCACCCATTTCAGAGATATGATAGTGTGCTGCAACAGCGCCTCCCGTGTGCTGGCGGAGCTCGCCCCGACCATTGTGGCCAGATATGACGAGTACAGCCGCAAGTGCAGCATCAAGTTCCTATACGAAGCCTTGGGCATCACCACATCCTGCGAGGCGGCCTACAAGGCCAGCGGCAACGGACGCCTGCTCATCGAGTTCGCGCTGATGAAGCTCTGCGCGCTGAGGGGAGAACTCCCCGCCGGCGATCTGCAAGGCGCAACGCCGGCTGCGACGCCTGCTTCGACGCCGGCTGCGGTTCCGGCGGCGGCAGCACCCGCTCCGACAACTCCAGCTCCTGCCCAGGCAGCTCCCGCTCCGGCGGCAGCTGAGCCAGCAAAGCCGGCAGCAGCAGAAGACTCCATCTCCAACCTTCTGAAGAAGGCGATGCAGACAGCCAAGGCTCCTGCCGAAGCCGTTGCAGCGGCGGCGGTGGAAACTGCCGTGAAGGCCAGCCCGGAAATCACTCCCGAGGTTCTTGCCGGCGCCTGGACCAAGGTGACCGACAACGTCTCCAATCCGCGCGTGCGCTCAGGCCTGACCAAGTTCAGTCCCGTCTACGACAAGGACAGCAACACCGTCACCCAGTTCGTGCTGAACTCCGCCCAGAAGGAATGGATCGAGAAGAACCTGATGGTCCAGCTGCAGGCCGACCTGCAGAAGGCGCTTGAAAACAAAGATCTCTCGCTGAAGGTCGAAGTCCACGAAGACGGCGCCGGCGACGAGACCCGCAAGCCCTACACCACCCGTGAGATAGCAGAGGCTATGCGCGCCAAGAACAGCGATATGGTCCACTTGGAGACAGGCCTGGACCTGGAAATAAAATAACGGATCACCAATGAAGCTATTCTGTACAAACCTTGTCAAGAAATACGGCATCAGGACCGTAGTGAAGGGAGTTTCGATTGAGGTCGAACAAGGCGAGATAGTGGGACTGCTCGGACCTAACGGCGCCGGCAAGACCACCAGTTTCTATATGATATCGGGTCTTATCAAGCCTAACGAAGGCCGCATCTTCCTCGATGAGGAGGAGATAACGACCCTGCCGATGTATATGCGTGCCCAGAAGGGCCTCGGCTATCTGGCTCAGGAGGCTTCCGTGTTCAGGAAGATGAGCGTCGAGAACAATATTATGTCGGTGATGGAGTTCGGCGATATGACCAAGGAGCAGCGCAAGCAGAGGCTGGAGGAGTTGCTCGACGAGTTCGGACTGCAGAAAGTCCGCAAGAGTCTGGGCATCCAGCTCTCCGGAGGTGAACGCCGCCGCTGCGAGATCGCCCGCTGCCTTGCCATCGACCCGAAATTCATCCTGCTGGACGAGCCTTTCGCCGGTGTGGACCCCATCGCGGTGGAGGATATCCAGCACATCATCGCCCGCCTCAAGACAAAGAACATCGGCATCATAATCACCGACCACAACGTCCACGAGACCCTGGCCATCACCGACAGGGCATACCTGCTCTACGACGGCTCCATCCTCGAGAGCGGAACTCCGGAACAGCTTGCAGCCAACCCTGAAGTGCGCCGCAAGTATCTAGGCCAGAACTTCGAACTGCGCAAGGCGGTGCTACACAAACGTCCAAACACTCAAAACAATTGATACTATGAAAAAACTTCTTCAGGAATTCAAGACCTTCGCTATGAAGGGCAACGTTGTCGATATGGCTGTCGGCGTTATCATCGGCGGTGCATTCGGCAAGATCGTGACATCTCTCGTGTCAGACATCTTTATGCCGCTCATCGGTCTTCTCGTCGGCGGAGTGGATTTCACACAGTGGAAGATTGTCCTCTCGGCAGCCAATGAAGCAGCAGGCAAGGCTGAAGTGGCCATCACTTACGGCAACTTCATCCAGGTAGTGCTTGACTTCATCATCCTCGCTTGGGTGATCTTTATGGTCATCAAGGGCATCAACAAGCTCACTGCCAAGAAAGAAAAAGAAGAGCAGAAGCCTGCAGAGCCGGCTCCCACTCCCGAAGACATCCTTCTTCTTCGCGAAATCCGCGATTCTCTCAAGAAGTAATCCTTATTGTCGCAGCTTCAGCACGGTAACGGTACGTGACGGCAGATACAGCCGCAGGTAGTGCTTACCGTCGCTGGGGGTTGTGACGTGGCTGACGCTCTCGTCAATCCTCCCGAATCCTCCGAATTCCTCGCGGTCGCTGCTGAAGAGCACATCCCAGGTACCTTCCGGCGCTTCCACACGGTAGTCAGTGAATGACTTTTCCGGGTTGAAGTTGAATGCGAAATAGCATTCGCCGCGCGTGAAGCAGAGGATTTTGTCATCTTCGTGCGCCAGGTAGCAATAATGCGGCTTGGACAGGAGTTTCTCGCTTGCGAAGAGGTGTATAATCTTAGAGTCGAAGTCGTTGAGACCCTTGAAGCGCAGGTTGTCGTCCTTGATGAGGCTCCACTGCCTGCGGGCGTGTTTGTATGACCAGCCGTTGCCTTCCCTCGGGAAATCAATCCATTCGGGCTGCCCGTACTCGTTGCCCATAAAGGTGAGATAGCCGTTGCCGGCGGTAGCCAGCGTCACGAGCCTGATCATCTTGTGGAGGGCTATGCCGCGGTCGATCAGTATGTTCTGCGACTGCTTGTCCATCGAGAAATACATCTCCTTGTCGATGAGACGGAAGATGATGGTCTTGTCGCCCACGAGGGCCTGGTCGTGGCATTCTGCGTAGCTGATGGTCTTCTCGTCCGCGCGTTTGTTGGTCAGCTCATACCATAGGCCTCCCATACTCCAGTCCCAGTCGCTGCGCTCCTTGATCCATTTGATCCACATATCGGGCACGCCCATACTCATACGGTAGCCGAAGCCTACGCCGCCGCACTCCAGCGGAGCGGCCAGTCCGGCCATACCGGACATATCCTCGGCGATGGTGATCGCGCTGCGGAACACTTCCCTGGTGATGATGTTAGCCAGAGCCAGATAGGTCACTGCATCTTCATCCACACCGCCGTCGAAATAGCTGCCGTAGCCGCTGAAATCCCGGCCGAGGCCGTGGTCGTGGTAGAGCATACTGGTGACGCCGTCGAAACGGAATCCGTCGAGGCGGTATTCTTCCATCCAGAATTTGCAGTTGGACAGCAGGAAGTAGCGGGTCTCGCTCTTGCCGTAGTCGAAGCAGCGGCTGTTCCAGGCCGGGTGCTCGCCCCTCGGCCCGTCGTGGAAATATGTGGTGTATGAGCCGTCCAGCCGGCTGAGGCCCTCCACTTCGTTCTTTACGGCGTGGGAGTGCACCAGGTCCATAATGACAGCGATGTTGTTCTTGTGCGCTTCGTCCACCAGCCTCTTGAAATCCTCGGGAGTGCCGAAGCGGCTGCTGAGGGCGAAAAAGTTGGAAACCTGGTAGCCGAAGGAACCGTAGTAGGGGTGCTCCTGCAGCGCCATAATCTGGATGGTGTTGTACCCCAGCTCGATGACGTGCGGAAGTACGTTGAGGCGGAATTCCTCGAACGAGGCTACTTTTTCCTCTTCCGAACTCATTCCGATATGGACTTCGTAGATCAGCGGGTTTTCCACCGTGACGTGTTTGCGGTGTTTCCAGCGGTAAGGCTTGGCAGGGTCCCATACTTCGGCAGTGAAGATTTTGGTTTCGGGGTCCTGGATGCACCTGTATGCGTATGCTGGAAGCCTTTCGCCGCCGCCTGACGGCCACTCCACGAACCATTTGAACTTGTCGCCGTGATGGATTACGTCTTCGGGGACGAGCAGTTCCCAGTTGCCGCCTCCGACCGGTTTCATCTCAAAATCCGGACTCTTGCGCCAGTTGTTGAAATCACCGGTGACATAGATGCGGTTCGCGTTCGGAGCCCACTCGCGGAAGGCCCAGAAAGCACCCTCCTTGTGGAGACCATAATAGAGGTGGTTGTTGACAGCGTCGTACAGCTTGCCGTGGTCGCCGCGGATGGCGTCCCTTGCTGCTATGATTCTGTCGTGTCTGGCGTCGATGGCGCCCTTGAACGGCTCCAGCCAGGGGTCCGTCTCGTAAATTTTTTTAATCTTCCTGCCCATTTATGATTTTGTTTATGTCGTCTTCACTCTTCTTGAGGCAGTCCTTGCAATATTTTGCAAGTTCGCTGGCCTTCTTGACGTCGTCGGTCAGGGTCGTCAGGTCGCGTTTGGGGTCTTCGATGCTATCCACGAGCTTCTGCAATTCTTCCAACGCCTGCTTATACGTTAATTTCTCTTCCATCGTTATTGCAATTTTACATTTTTAACTTCACAATCAGCCCTTCCGTCCTTCAGAATCACAGTGATGCCGTCTCCTGCTTCCAGACCTGAGGCCGTAGTCACTTTCTGCCCTTTTTTCAGGGGTATGGCGAAACCCTTCTCGAGGATGCTCATAGGATTGAGAGCCGACAGCCGCAGCTCGAGCATCTGGATCTTGTGGTTCTCGGCCTGCAGCCTTCCGGCGGCGGAATTGGCCGCCCTGACCAGCAGCATATCTATGCGGCTCCCGGCAACGTGCAGTTCGGAAAGGATGCCTGCGGCAGCCCTTGACAGCAGCATCTCCACTGCGCGCCTCTCACGCTGGATGCGGAGCAGCACGCTGCCCGAAGCCCTCGCCAGGAGTCTGTCCACGGCGGCCGTCGCGTCTGCCCTCTTGCCTTTCAGGGCCATAAGCATCCTTGTGGCAAGCGAGTCCACGAGCTGTTCTTCTGCGGCGAAGATGTCCACGAAATAGTCGGCCAGGGCAGTGGGGGTCTTGAGGTAGCTGTGGGCGATGAGGTCGGCCACGTGGCAGTCCCTTTCGTGGCCAATCGCAGTCAGCACGGGAAGCGGATACTGCGCTATGTTGACGGCCAGGTCGTAGTCGTCGAAGCAGGCCAGGTCGAAGTTGCTGCCGCCTCCCCTGATGATGAGTACTGCGTCGAAGTCTGCGCTGCGGGCGGCGATACGGTCCAGGGCGGCGATGATGCCGGCCGGAGCCTCCGCGCCCTGCATCGGGGCCGGGAACAGCTCAGTGTGGAATTTGTAGCCGAAGCCGTTGTCGTGCAGGTGGCGCATAAAGTCGCCGTAGCCTGCCGCGGTCTCGGCCGAAATGACTGCGAAGCGCCTCGGCAGGTCGGGGAGGGGAAGGGTGCGGTTCATATCCATCATACCTTCCTTCTCCAGACGGTCGAGAATCTTCTGCCTCTCGAGGGCGGTGCTGCCGACGGTGTAGTTCGGGTCGATGTTGGACACTATCAGCGAAAGCCCGTAGATCAGGGAATACTGAACCCTCATCTGCAGCAGGACCTTCATTCCGGCCTGCAGTTTCTCTCCGGTGGCAGTCTCGAAATAGGGCCTGAGCACCCTGAAGGTCGAGGCCCAGATTATGGCCTGCGCCTTGGCCGCTATGTTGGTCGTGGTCTCGTCTTTCTCGACCAGGGTGAGATAGCAGTGGCCGCTGGCATTGACGGATATGTCCCATATCTCGGCACGGACCCATAACTGGCGGTCGAAACTGTCTTCCAGACTCTCTTTGATGAGCTTCTGGAGCAGCAGAAGATTGATTTGTCCGTTGTTGTCCATAATCGCGGGGCGCTTTCTACAAAGTTAACAAAAGTCTGACTTTTATTTTACTCTTTCGGGGGATTCTGCTATCTTTGTCGATGACTGAAAACACGTCAAAATCACCATGAAGATAGCTGAGGCAAAGTTCGTAGCTAGTTGCAGTTCTGTCGCTGACAAGCCCAAGCTATCCTTGCCCGAATTCGCTTTCATAGGCCGCTCCAACGTGGGCAAATCCTCCCTCATCAACTTCCTCACCGGCCGCAAGGGTCTTGCGCATACCTCTGCCAAGCCGGGCAAGACTCTCAGCATAAACCACTTCATCATCAACGACAGCTGGTACCTTGTGGACCTGCCCGGTTACGGCTATGCCAGAGTGTCGAAGGAGACCAGGGAGAAAATTGAAAAGATGATTGACGGCTATGTCCTGACGAGCCCCGAGATGATGGTGCTCTTCGTGCTGCTCGACAGCCGTCACGACCTTCTCCGCAATGACCTGGATTTCCTCCTCAAACTCGGAGAGGAAGGCGTCCCTTTCGCCGTCGTGTTCACCAAATGCGACAAGCTCGGCAGCGGCGCGCTGGCGGCCCAGGTGGAGAAGAACAAGCAGGCCCTGCTGGAATACTGGGAGACGCTGCCCCCTGTCTTCACGACATCAACAATCGACGCCACCGGAAGGGAAGAACTGCTGGATTACATCGACGAAGTATTGACAAATCATAAAACAAACAAAATTTGAAATGGAACATTACGAGGATCATCAGATGAAAATCTTTTCCGGCAGGAGCACTCGCTACCTCGCTGAAAAAATGGCTGCCAGCCTTAATATGGAGCTTGGAAAGTCAGAAGTGGTTGTTTTCTCGGATGGCGAATTCCAGCCGGCCTATATCGAAAGTGTCCGAGGTGCGACCGTGTTCATCGTCCAGTCGACATTCCCGCCGGTAGAGAACTTGTTCGAACTGCTGCTTATGATCGATGCAGCCCGCAGGGCATCGGCATACAGGGTAATTGCCGTCATCCCTTATTTCGGATGGGCCAGACAGGACCGCAAGGACCGCCCGAGGGTGTCGATCGGTGCCAAGATGGTGGCCAACCTGCTGCACGCCGCAGGATGCGACAGGGTAATGACAGCCGACCTCCACGCCGACCAGATCCAGGGTTTCTTCGATGTTCCGGTAGACCATATCTACGCTAGTTCCATTTTCCTCCCTTACCTGAGGGGCCTTCAGCTTGAAAACCTCTCCATAGCGTCCCCCGATATGGGCGGTGCGAAACGCGCAAATGCTTACGCGCGGATCCTGGGTGCGCCTATGATCATCTGCCACAAATCCCGCGAGAAGCCCAACGTAGTCGGCTCGATGACAGCTATCGGTGAGGTAGAAGGCCGCAACGTGGTCATCGTCGACGATATGGTCGATACTGCCGGCACCATCACCAAGTGCGCCGATATGCTTCTGGACAAAGGCGCCCTCAGCGTGCGCGCCATCGCAACCCACCCCGTGCTGTCAGGCACGGCGTACGAACGCATCAACAATTCCGCAATCAAGGAATTCATTGTCACCGACACCCTTCCCCTGCGCAAGGATGAGAATACGGACCTGTCCAAGTTCACCGTCCTGTCGGTAGCGCCCATCTTTGCGGAAATAATGGAGAAAGTATTCCTGAACAAGCCTATAAGCGACACATTCGTATACTGATATGCTGTTCTTTCCCGAAATATCGATCGGGTCCGCTTACGACCTTCTGCTCGGCAAGATAAGGGCCTATTTCGAGTCTGCACACCAGACCAGGGCCGTCGTGGGCCTGTCAGGCGGAATGGACTCCGCCCTCGTGGCAGCCCTGGCGGTCGATGCCCTGGGGGCCGACAATGTCCACGGCATCCTGATGCCCTCCGCTTTCTCCACAGACCACTCGGTGAAGGATTCAGTCGACCTGGCCGAAAGGCTTGGTATGAGCTATGACATCGTCCCTATCAGAGACATATACGACCAGTATCTGAAACAACTCAGCGGCTACTTCGCAGACGTAGAGTGGCACGTGGCCCTCGAAAATATCCAGGCCCGCATCAGGGGCACCCTCCTGATGGCCTATTCCAACCGGTACGGGGCCCTCGTGCTCAACACTTCCAACAAGAGCGAGCTGTCGGTGGGCTATGGAACCCTCTACGGCGACCTTGCCGGAGCCATAATGGTCATCGGTGACCTTTACAAGTTGCAGGTCTACGAAATGGCTGACTACATCAACCGCGACTGCGAACGCATCCCCGCGTCGATAATACATAAGGCTCCTTCCGCCGAGCTTCGACCCGGCCAGAAAGACAGCGACAGCCTGCCTCCGTACGACGAACTCGACCCCGTGCTGCACAAGCTCAACGACGGCGGCCTGAGTCCCGACGAGGTTGTGGCCGGCGGAGTCGACAGAGCCCTTGTAGAGCGCATCGTACGCCTGCGCAACGGTGCTGCTTTCAAGGTGATGCAGGTGCCCCCGGTGCTGACAGTTGCGGGGAAACCTCTGCTTCCTGATTTTAAATGTCTGTAGATGAAGATTTTCCTACTTTCCTTGGCTGTTGTCGCCCTTTGCGTCTTCGGGATGTGCTTCAACATCATATTCCGCAAGGACGGCAAGTTCCCTGACGGGGAGATATCCCGCAACAAGGAACTGCGCAAGCGTGGCATCGTATGTGCCAAGGAGGAGGAACTTCGCTTGTGGGGCAAGCACCACGGCAAGAAGAACCCGACCTGTGCAGATCTGGGTTGTACTTCCTGCGGCGGCTGCAAGATCTTATAAAGCTTTGCGGATTATCGGCTCAAGGCTCGCCACGTCATAGACGTCCTTGGCGAGGAATTCTCCGTCACGTCCTATTACGAACATCGTGGGCACGTGCTCGAGGTTGTAAGATACGATCGAGGGTGAGTTGATGCCCCTGCCGTCGTTGACGCTGATCCAGGGGAGTTTCTGGGAACGGACGGTGGCAGCCCAGGTGGGCTTGTCGGTATCGAGAGATATCTGGTATACCTCTAGCCCCTTGTCGTGGTATTTCTCGTAGAGAGCAGTGAGCTCCTGGTTGAAAAGCTTGTGTTCTGTCTGACCGATGCTCCAGAACGACAGGATGATGACATTTCCTTCCAACTCAAGCAGGGAATGGCTCTTGCCGTTTATGTCGTTCATCCTGATGTCCGGGAAAGATTGCTGGGCAAGAGACTCCAGCTTGGAATCCATTGCTGAGGCGGCTTCACGACGGGCGATCTCATCCTTTACGGCAAGCACGAATTCGCTGTTGGGATAGATGTTTGCCAACGAGTCGTATACGCTCTTGAAGACGTATATGTCGGTGCTTTCGTTGAACAGCGGCAGCTCGTCGTTGAATTTCTGGAAGAGGGTGGTGGCGGCAGTGATGGAGTGGGGATTGCTCATAATGTGCTTCATCATATCCCGCTTGTGGTTGATATAGATCCTGCTGAGCTGGACGTTGACATCTTCCGGGGCCTCGTCGAGGACTGCTACCATCGCAGCGGCAGCCTTGGCAAAGGCATCGTCCACGTATTTGAGATTCTTGCTCTCCTGCGAGCCTTCGACTGTATATGAGCCGAGGGTGTCTGCGTTGACAGTGACTGTTTCGCCGTTGCTGAGCACCATACCGGCCAGCTTGACTCCGTTGCGGTAGATGTAATAGAAGGCGGGGTCCTTGCCTGTCAGTTCTACTTTGTAGCTGAAGTTGCCGTCGCGGTCGGTGGTGACTGTATCGACTACCGTCAGCCTGTTGAAATGAAGTTTCTCAAATACGATTCCGGAACGGTCGAGACCTGCGATGTTGCCTTTGACGGTCGCTGAATATTTGGTGCACGAAACTGCGGCGACGAGCGCCACTGCGAGTGTCAGAGCATTCCTGAGGGTCAGTTTCATATAGCTGCTGCGATTTTTTGGGCTATTTCATTGAATTCTTCCGGAGTAAGCGAGAGCTTCTTGTTGCGGAAGTTGAGGTCTCCCTCAGTCTGGAGAGGCACCAGATGGATGTGGGCGTGGGGAACCTCCATACCGAGCACGGCGACGCCGACGCGCTTGCAGGGGATGGCTGCCTTGATGCCTGCTGCGACCTTTTTGGCAAAGGCCCAGAGGCCTGCGTAGGTCTGGTCGTCAAGGTCGAAGATGTAGTCTACTTCTTTCTTGGGAATGACCAGGGTGTGCCCTTTGGCGAGAGGGTTGATGTCAAGGAATGCATAATAATTCTCGTCTTCTGCTATTTTGTAAGACGGAATCTGCCCTGCGGCTATCAATGAAAAAATACTTGCCATTTTACAGTGTGATGTCTAGGATTTCGAACTGGAGGACGCCTGAAGGAACGGTGACATCCACGATTTCTCCTTTTTTGCGGCCCATCAGAGCCTTGCCGATAGGAGTTGCGACTGCGAGCTTGCCTTCCTTGAAGTTGGCTTCGCTCTCACCTACGAGCTGATATTCCACTACTGCGCCGGTCTTGATGTTTTTGATCTTGACTTTGGTCAGCATCTGGACGCTGTCGGTGTTGAGACGTGATTCGTCGATTACGCGTGCGTTTGCTATGGAGTCTTGGAGCTTGGTGATCTTGAGTTCAAGCATGCCCTGGGCTTCACGGGCGGCGTCATATTCTGCATTTTCAGACAGGTCTCCCTTGTCTCTGGCTTCTGCAATGGCCCTTGAAATGACCGGACGCTGCGCAAGGAGCTCATCAAGCTCGGCCTTGAGGTCGTCCAGTCCCTTTTGTGTAAGATAGTGAATCTGTGACATGAATTGACAAAAATTAAAAAGAATCCCGTAAAACGGGACCCTTTCGTTAAATCGATACCAAAGTTACAAAAAATATTGAGTTTTCTAAAACTTGGGTTTAAGTATTTCGGAATAAATGATCATCTTCTCGGGGTCCAGGTCGAGATCCTTGCGGACATCCTTGTCGTTTTCGTGCAGGTCAGCCACGGTAGTGCGCGGAACGTCCTCCCCGTAGTAGGCGGTATTGTCCTGCGGGACGGTCGTGGGTTCGGGAACTTTGAATTCGTCCGCATTGAAAGCCTCCTGCTGAGACTTTACCCTGGCCCTTCTTGCATCAGCGCGTTTGCGGCGTTCCTTCTCGCTTTTCGCAATCGAAATGACGATGAAGGCGATGAATGCCATAAAGAAGATGAAAAAAGGTTCCATATCTCTCTATTTCAAAATTTTATCAGCTTCGTCAGCATCTCTGAACAACTGGTCGCGCAACTGGTCCATCGAGTCGAAACGCTGCTCGTCGCGTATGAATTCCACGAAACGGACGGTGAGGTCCAGCCCGTAGATGTCATCTTCGAAATCCAGCAGATGGGTTTCGATGGTCAGCCCGCGCCCGTCTTCGGTAGTGGGGCGGTAGCCTATGTTGCATACGCCCTTGTAGGTCTTGCCTTCGACTGATGCGCGCACCGCATACACTCCGTTGTAGGGGATGAGCTTGAGCGGGTCGTAGAGGCTCATATTGGCGGTCCTGAAACCTATCTGACGGCCTTTGCCGCAGCCCGGGACGACGACTCCTTTCAGAGTGTATTCGTACCCGAGCAGTGCATTGGCGCGTTCTATGCCTCCGGTTTCGATGAGATTCCGGATGTAGGTGCTGCTTATCGTGTTGTAGGAGTCGCTGATGGCCCCGACGCGCACGGCCTTGATGCCGCATTTTCCGGCAATCTTGACGATGTCGTCGCTGCCTGTCTTCTTGCAGCCGAGCCTGTGGTCATAGCCTACTATCAGCGTTGAGACTCCGAACTTGGCAATCAGGTATTCATTTATGAACTCTTCGGCGGTCTTCTTGCTGAACTCCCTGGTGAAATCCACCACGTGGACTTCGTCGACGCCGAGAGCCTTGAAACGTTCTTCCTTCTCTTCGAGGGAGTTGAGCAGACGCAGTTTGCCGGCGTCCTGTCTCAGGATGCTCCTGGGGTGGGGCCAGAAAGTGACGACGGCGCTCCGCTTGCCCTCGGCTTTCGCCGTGGCGCACAGAAGTTCGATCACCTTGGCGTGGCCCAGGTGGACTCCATCGAAGAAACCTGTAGCGGCTACAACCATTTTACGAGTTCAAAATCTTGACGGTGAGGGAGCTTGCTGTTCTTTGCGTACATACGGGAAGCGACTTCGCACATACCGGTGGTCTCAGGAGTGATGTTGACCTGGTAGGTTGCGATGCCGTCCTTGCAGCTTGTCAGCTGGTACTCGTGGATTTCCCTTACGTGATAGTCGCCCTTGGCGTCCTGCTCTGCAAACACGATTTCGAAGCCGATATCCTCAGGATCTACTTCACCGAGGTTGACGACAATCGTTGAGATCCTCTCCTGACCGAGGACGAGCGGATTGTTGGTGGCTTCGTTCTTTGAGTTGGAGATGATTTCGATGCTGTTCCACTCGCGGCGCATATCCTTCTTCCAGAGAGCGATTTCGCGGGCTTCCTTGAAGTCGTCTTTACCTAACTGGGCACCACGCTTTGACAGGGGGATGTAGTACTGGTTGAGGTAGTCCTCCATCATCCTGTTGGTGGTGAAGTTGCAGGCCACCTCGCTGATGGTGTTCTTGATGGTGGCGATCCATTCAGAAGAGATTCCGTTATTGTCCTTGTCGTAGAACTGGGCGGCAATCTCAGACTCGATGATGTTGTAGATGGTAGCCGAGTCGAGTTCATCCTGGAAATCCTGGTTGTCGTAGGTGCGTTCCATCTGAAGGGCCCAGCCGGCGCCGGGTTTGTATCCTTCAACCCACCATCCGTCAAGGACGCTGAAGTGCATTACACCGTTCATTACGGCTTTCTCGCCGCTGGTTCCGGATGCTTCCTGAGGACGGGTAGGGTTGTTCATCCATACATCCACGCCCTGCACGAGCAGTTTGGCGATGGAGATGTCGTAGTTCGGGATGAACACGATCTTGCCTATGAACTGAGGCATCTTGGAAATCTCGACGATGCGCTTGATGAGGTCCTGGCCTGCGCCGTCGGCAGGGTGAGCCTTGCCGGCGAACAGGAACTGGACGGGATGCTTGGGATCGTTGACTATCTGGTCCAGACGCTCAAGGTTGCGGAAGAGCAGGGTTGCACGTTTGTAAGTCGCGAAACGGCGTGCGAATCCGATGGTGAGGATGTCGTCCCTGAGGGTCTTCTTGATCTTGACGATCTGCTGGGGAGAGTAATGTGCGGTTGCCGAAGTGTCGGACAGGATGTTCTTGACGGCCTCGATAAGTCTCTTGCGGAGAAGGTTGCGTGTCCACCAGATTTCCTCGTCCCGGATGCTGCGGATGCCGCCGAAGCAGGACTTGTCGTAGTGGTGAGTCTGGAATGCGTCGCCGAACACGCGTGCGTGTATCTTCTTCCATTCGGGGGCTGTCCAGGTAGGGTAGTGGACACCGTTGGTCACGTAGCTTACGTGCAGCTCCTCGGGCAGGTAGCCAGGCCACATATTGGCCAGTATCTTCTGGCTTACCTTGCCGTGCAGCCAGCTGACGCCGTTGACCTCCTGCGACAGGTTGGCTGCCAGGATGCTCATAGAGAATTTCTCGCCCGGGTCGGAAGCATTGATCTTGCCGAGCTGCATAAATGCAGTCCAGTCGGATTTCAGGTAGTCGGTAACCTGCGACATATAGACGCGGAGCAAATCTTCCGTGAATGAGTCGTGGCCTGCAGGGACGGGGGTGTGGGTGGTGAACAGTGAAGTGCTGCGCACCATTTCCAGAGCCTCCATATAGGACAGTCCGTCGTTGTTCACATATTCGCGCATCCTTTCGATGCCCATAAAGGCGGCGTGGCCTTCATTGCAGTGATATACGTCGGTATTGATGCCGAGAGCCCTGAGCGCCCTGACGCCGCCCATACCGAGCAGGATTTCCTGTTTGAGGCGGTTCTCCCAGTCACCTCCGTAGAGCTGATGGGTCACGCGGCGGTCTTCGTCGTGGTTGTCCTCGAAGTCGGTGTCGAGGAGGATGAGGTCGGTGCGGCCGACTTCAGCCTTCCAAAGCCTTGCAAACATCGTACGTCCGGGGAAAGCGATGCTGACTGTAAGCCATTTGCCGTCCTTGTCCAGGATAGGGGTTACAGGAGCCTTTGCGAAATCCTGGGGCTCGTAGTAGCTGACCTGGTCACCCTGGGCTGAAAGCTTCTGGGTGAAATAGCCGAATCTGTAGAGCAGGCCGACGGCAGTCATATTGACTTTCATATCGCTGGCTTCCTTGAGGTAGTCACCGGCAAGGATTCCGAGGCCTCCGGAATAAATCTTCAGTGAAGTGTCGATGCCGTATTCCATACAGAAATAGGCGATTGACGGGCCCTGTCTGTCGTCTTTCTCTTTCATATAGGCCTTGAAGTCGGCGTATACGCGGTCCAGACGGGCAAGGAATGCTTCATCCG
Source organism: uncultured Bacteroidales bacterium (assembly GCA_947169015.1). Taxonomy (GTDB): domain Bacteria; phylum Bacteroidota; class Bacteroidia; order Bacteroidales; family UBA932; genus Equibacterium. The sequence continues at coordinate 441,575 of CAMVOD010000001.1, forward strand.
AGCAAAGCTCTTTGTATTTGGACAGCTTGATGCGGTCGAGCAGCTCGAGGGGGCTGCCTTTAGACTCTTTCCAGAGTTTGCTGTCGATAGATGCGAAGAGTTCTATAGCTTCCTGGTTCCAGCACCACCAAAGGTTCTTGGCAAGTTCCTCCAGAGGTCTGAGACGTTCCGGAAGCTGCCTGGTGATGATCATTCTGGTCCAAGAGGGGGTGTTTGTTGCCATTTTAGTATATGAATTTGCTGTTTCTTCCCTGTATACAGGGGTTTTCCCATACTTCGCCACGACTTTGTCTATAGCCAGGGAGTATGCTTCTTTGTAATATGTAATGTTGTTTTTCCAGAGAGCTATCTTGGAAATCTCCCTGGCGTTGTCGCGATATGCGGCTTGTTGTTTCTTGTTGAGCGACGCTATTTCGAGGATGCGGCTGCAGACGCTCTCCACGACCTCGTCATAGTTGCCGTCGGTGCGTTTTACGACGCAAATACCTTCTTTCGGCTTGTCGGCGGGATAGTGGTCGTTGACCCAAAGCCCGAAACCGGCGGTCGTAGTGGTCACCGTAGGCACCATAAAAGCCAGCGACTCCAGCGGAGTGTATCCCCAGGGCTCATAGTATGACGGGAATATCGTCAGGTCCATTCCGGCCAGAAGGTCGTAGTAGCTCATATTGAATATTCCGTCGTTCCCGTTGAGGTAGCTGGGAATGAAGAATACATCTATGCAGGCGTCTTTGCCGTTGTCCAGGTGCAGCTCCCTCATCCGGCGGCTTATGATGTCATAGTCGTCCATAAGATAGTGGGAGACAGCGGTCGTATAGGACAGTGCGGGATTCTGCATCTTCTCGAGCAGGGTCTTGTCGGGACCGTTGTTGCCGCTGGGAACCAGAATGAAGGCGGCTGCCCTGCGGCCTTTGACACCTTCGGCATTCAGCCTGCCGAGGGCGTCCAACACTACGTCGAGGCCTTTGTTGGCGTATTCATATCTGCCGCCGGTAGACAGCAGCAGGGTAGAGTCGTCGTATTCCTTGCCGCTCATCAGCGCTGCCACCTCCAGCAGTTTCCTGCGGGCTGCGGCGCGGACTTCGGGCATTTTTTCGACAGTGGGGGCGATGCTGTCCTCGAATCCGTTGGGAGTTACGATGTCCACCTCCCTGCCGAGGAACTGCTTGCACTCGACGGCAGTAAGGTCACTTACTGTCGTGAAAACATCGGCCTGGGCTGCGGAAGCTTTCTCGAGAGTGTGACGGGCGGCCATGCCGTATTCCACTGCAAGTTTGTCGGCGTCAGCCTTGCCGAGCTCGTCGTAGAGCGGCAGGTTGTTCGAACTCAGGCAGCGTCCGACGACGGTGGCGTGAGTCGTGAAGATCGTTCCGACCGGGATGTTCGCAGATTTTAGGTAGAGCAGGCCGGCTCCGGTCATCCATTCGTGGAACTGGGCCACAACCTTCTTGCCGGATGCGATCCTGAATTTCGTGAAACTCTGGATGACTTCTCCTGCGGCGTAGCCGAACAGTGCGGACTCGACATATTCCCAGTCTCCGGTGAGGGAGTCAACCCCGTAGCTGGTCCACAGGTTGGTGAGTATGTCGTTCTTGCGGGCGATCAGGTGCGTGAAATCCACGAGGAACGCTACCGGATTGCCCGGCACGTTCCAATGACCCACGCGCACGCGCAGGCCTTCTTCTTCAGCGGCCAGGCGCCACGATTTATAAAGCGACGGGTCTTCGGTGAATTCCGGGTTCCTTTCGGTATTGCGCCAGACGTCAGGCCCGATGTGTATATGGTGTTTTTTCAGTTCTCCGGCCAGATGGAGGGCTTTCGTCGCAAGGACGGTATGGATGCCGCCTATCTTGTTGCAAACCTCCCAGCTGACTTCAAATAGATAATCAGGCATTTGTCTTATTATTCTTGTTTTTCAGGAAAGCGTCGACCCTGAGTTCGAAATCACTGAGTACGTTCATATAGTTGATGAAAGCCTCGTAGGGTGTGTCGTAAGGGTTGAAGTAGCTGTGGACGGCACCGTCTGAGAAGAATTTCGTGCACATATAGTAGAAGTGGTCGCTCTCCTGGAGCATCCTGTAGGTCTTGATAAGCTCCTCGTCCTTGGTCCTTTTGACCTTGGCTCCGATTGCGTAGACTTTGTGGAAAGCTTCGTTCTGGAGTTCGTTTCCGAGCCAGGCGCTCAGATCCCTCTCCTCGTCGGCCCACGAAATCGGGTCCGGAACGTGGAGCGGAGCTACCGGCTGGTGCATCCTGGCGACTTCGGCGGGGGTGTTGAAGCTGAAGCCTTTCGCCAGCAAAGCTGCGGGCAGCGCCTTGAGGAAATCGAAGATGCCGCTTTCTGCCTGCTGGTGCTCTCCGAAGGTCTCATAGTCCATAAAGAGGTTGAGGGTGTCGTCGTTCTGCAGGGCAGCCTCTACCCAGGAAGCATATTTCTCGGCTGTGAGCGGCCAGCCGTTCCAGTTCTTGTCTGAGAAACGGAAGGCGATGTCGTCGCTCATTGCGCTGTTCTTGAGCAGGAGCCTGAGCCTGGGGTTGATGGCGTTGGTGTATACGAAGTTCGGGCTCTTCCAGCCGAGGATGTGCTTGGCACCCTCTGTGAGCATCGTGGTGTAGCCCATTGAAGCTACGGTGGCACCGATGGCGTCAGAGTAGATGAGCTCGGTGTTGCGGAATGTCACGGGTTTTACTCCGAAAGTGGCCTCGATGAGCTTGCTGTGGTCCTTGACCTGCTGCTTGAACTCAGCCTCGTTAGCTACAGATGCCAGAGAGTGGGCGTAGGTCTCTGCGAGGAAGTCTACGCAGCCGGTGTCGGCGAGAGCCTTGAAGCTGTCGATCACTTCCGGGGCGAAACGTTTGAACTGGTCGATAGCCACTCCTGAAATAGAGAAAGCTACTTTGAATTTCTTGCCGTTCTTGCGGATCAGGTCGACGAGGAGGGCGTTGACGGGAAGATAGCACTTCTGGGCCACCCTGCGCATTATGACCTTGTTGGTGAACTCGTCGCAGTAGTTGCTGTCGTTGCCGATGTCGAAGAATCTATACTGTCTCAGTCGGTCAGGTTGATGAACCTGAAAGTATAAGCAGATACTTTTTGTTGTTGCCATAATATGATTTTTTTACTATTTCAAATTCATTGCAGCCTGGTATACGTCCTTGATCTTGGCTGCCGCGTGGTCCCACTTGAGGGAGTTGACTTCGTCATAACCCTTCTCTCCGGCCACCTTGGCGATGGCGGGGTAGGTGACCAGACCGTAAATCGCATCGGCGAGGGCGTCGATGTCCCAGAAATCCACCTTGATGGCATATTTCAGGACTTCGGCTACGCCGCTCTGCTTGGAGATGATGGTGGGCACGTTGCTCTGCATCGCTTCAAGCGGGGAGATTCCGAAAGGCTCGGAAACCGAAGGCATAACATAGACGTCGCTCAGGGCGAACATCTTCTGCACGTCGGCGCCGCGCAGGAAGCCGGTGAAGTGGAATTTGTCGGCCATCCCGAGCTGTGCGACACGCCTGATTGAGCGGTTCAGCAGGTCTCCGCTGCCGGCCATCACGAAACGGACGTTGTCAGTCTTCTGGAGGACTTTGTATGCAGCCTCGATGAAATACTCGGGACCTTTCTGGAAGGTGATGCGGCCGAGGAAGGTGACGGTCTTCTCGGGAACGCCGCGCTTGGCGACGAGGGTCTCCCTGTTTGAGAAGTCGACTGCGTTGTGGACAGTGACAACCTTCTCGGGGTCGATGCCGTATTTGTTGATGACGATATTCCTGGTCCAATCGCTGACTGTGATGACCTTGTCGGCTTCGCGCATACCCATCTGCTCGATTGCGTAGACCTGGGTGTTCACGTTCTCGCCGGTGCGGTCATATTCGGTGGCGTGCACGTGGATGACGAGCGGCTTGCCGCTGACTCTCTTGGCGGCTATGCCGGCCAGGTATGTGAGCCAGTCGTGGGCGTGGATCACGTCGAAATTGTTCTGGAGAGCGAGAGTTCCGCCGACCATAGAGTAGCGGACCACCTCTTCCATAAGGTTGGTGCCGTACTTGCCGGAAAACTTGTATTTGTTGTGGAAGTGGTATTTGAACTCTTCCGACTGCATCAGGCGCTCTTCTGCGGTAAGCTTCGAGTAATCTTCAGGGTCTACGTAAGGCATAATGTTGCTGCCAATCCTGAGGAATTCTACCTTGCCGAGGAATTCGTCGATGCTCAGCACTGTGTCGGCTGTGGCGACGTCGCTGGCATTGATGATGCTAATGTCGCTCTGGTCTTCGTCTCCGCTGGCGGAAGGCATCACGAACAGCACGTCGACATCGTTGTGAGCCAGACCTTTGGTCATTCCGTAGCAGGCAGTTCCCAGACCGCCTGAGATATGAGGGGGAAATTCCCATCCAAACATCAAAACTCTCATCAGTTATTCTCCTTATATCGTTTGATCATATAGATAATATTCAGAATCTCGGCAGTGCTGAGTGCGGAGTTGATGGCTCCGTGAGGGATGAACGGCGGGTTGCCGTCATAAAGCTCGGCAACGGCGCCGATGCCGTGGATGGTCATATCTTCCTCAAAGCCTTTGATCAGAGACTCGGCTTCGTGGACGAATGCCGCTCCGTGGAGCTTGAAGCAGGCTGCTGTGTAAAGACCGAGCAGCCAGGGTCTGGTCGAACCGTTGTGGGAAGCGAGGTCGCGGGCGTGGTGGTCTCCGTCGTAGGTGTCCTTGTAGAACGGGTTCTTGGGAGCCAGGGTCCTGATTCCGCGGGGAGTCACGAGCTCACGCTTGACGGCCTTGAGCACTTCGTTCTGGGCGATGTCGCTGATGGGGCTGTACTGGAGGGTGCAGGCATATAGCTGATTGGGGCGCATAAAGACGTTCTGGCCTTTGCCGTCGACATAGTCGGCGAGGTGCTTGCCGTCCTTGACCCAGAACATATCGAAGAACACTATGTCTATCTTCGCTGCGATCTCCTCGAGATGCTTTGCGAATTTCTTGTCTGAGTCGAATTTGTAGCACATATCGCTGCAGAAGCGCAGGGCGTTGTACCACAAAGCATTTGTCTCGACCTGATAGCCGGCTCTCTCGACAACGGGATGGCCGTTGGTGTAGGTGTCCATCCAAGTGAGGGCCACGCCGTTCATCTGGGCCCAGAGCAGGCCGTTGTCGTGCATATGCACCTCGGGTCTGCCAGCGATGTAGCTCTTGATGATCTGTTTGAGCGTCTTGCCGTATTTGCTCCAGATGCCTTTGCTGTCACCGGTGAAGTCGATGTAGTTCTGCATCAGCAGGGCCATACGCAGAGGAGCGTCGACCTGCTGTGAAGAGATGAACAGATTCTCTTTCCATTTGTCGATCATTCCGTCGATGACGCGCAGGTATGCCTTGGTATCGCCGTTGTTGTAGATAGTGAGACCTGCAGCGGTCATCGTGGTGTCGCGCAGCTGGCCTACGCCGAGCCACGGGAAGCCGGAGCATATCTCAAGCCTGCCGGCGCGCTCGAAGAAGAGCCTTGAAGCTGCGCTGCGCAGGTTGGATTCGAAGTCTTCGCAGATTCCGACCTTTGAAAGTTCGGAGTTGAAGGTGCGTTTGAAGCTGGCCGGTTCGTAAGTTTCAGTGGATGCCGAGAACACGATGCTCTCGCCTTTCTTGATGGGCATCTCAAAGAAACCGGGGACGAAGAGGTCTTCCTTGTAGTTGTAACCTCTTCTTCTCTCTTCGGGATATACGATGCCGTAGTACCAGTCAGGGTTGGCTACATATTCTGACTTCTTGGACAGTTGCATGTTCAGCGTGGGCAGAGCGTCGTACATCTTGAAGGCTTTGCCGTTCGGAATGTCCATATAGTGGGTGTTTGCGCCGATGTTGCTCTGGGTCAGCTCGTGGATGCTCCTGAAAGAGAGATACGGAGTCAGACGCAGGGTGGTGTCGGAGTGGGCGTCAAGAAGGGTGTACTTGATGAGCACCCTGTCCTGGTCGCGGACCATAAGGATCTGTTTCTGGAATTTCATTCCACCGACGCTGTAAGTGATGGTGGGCACGGGGTCGTTCTCATAGTCGACGATGTACTTGTGCCCCCTCGGCTCAAAAACTTCACCGTAGCAATGAATTCCGAGATTGAACATCTTGCCGTGCTGGATGAGAGTCTCATCAAGGCTTGAAAGGAGCGCGTGCCTGCGCCAGTTCATCTTCTCGATGGGAACGGCAAGCAGACAGTGGTACTTGCGGGTATTGCAGCATACGATGGTCGTATTGGCGTAGGCGCCCGTACGGTTCGTGGCAATAAGTTCCCTCTTGAGAGAATACTCGAGGTTTACGAGCTCAGCTTTGTTGAATTTCAGATAAGCCATAAGTGTCGTATATGTATATCAAAAAATGCAGTTTGGAATCAAACTGCAAAGATATAAAAATCAGCGGAATTACCCCCGATTATTAATTGTTTTCTTTAGCGGCGAAGAAGCGCCACTGGAAGATCAGCAGATAGAAAGCACCTACGGTGATGCAGCTGTCCGCAAAATTGAAAATGGCGCTGAAAAACAGGAACGGTTTCCCTCCCCAGATGGGGAACCAGTCCGGGAGTGTGGTGTCGATGATGGGGAAGTAGAGCATATCCACCACCTTGCCGAAAAACGGGCCTGCATAACCGCCTCCTTCGGGGAAAAGCGTGGCTACCTGGGTGAAACCGCTCTCGCTGAAGATAAGGCCGTAGAAAAGGGAGTCGAAGATGTTGCCTATGGCTCCGCACATAATGGCTGCAATGCCGTAAAGGACGCCTGTGGGGACGTCGTCACGCTTGAGCAGCTTGCGGATGTACAGGAACATCGCAACGCCCAGGACAATCCTGAAAAAAGAAAGCAGGAACTTGCCGACTACGCCGCCGAACGACATACCGAAAGCCATTCCTGCATTTTCGACGAAATAAATCTGGAACCAGTCTCCGATGACATTGATGCTCTGGCCAAGAGTCATATTGGTCTTGACCAGGATCTTGGAAACCTGGTCAATAACCAACAGGGCAATCACGAAAATGGTAATCTTCTTGCCTTTTGTCAGGGCCATTATTTGTTCTTGTCGTTTTTAGCCTCGACGCTCAAGGTGGCGTGAGGTACAAGTCTCAGACGCTCTTTCGGGATAAGTTTGCCCGTTTCGCGGCAGATGCCGTAGGTTTTGTTTTCAATGCGTTTCAGGGCCGCTTCGAGGCTCTGGATGAATTTGTACTGGCGTGCCGCCAGCCTGCTGACCTCTTCTTTCGAAAGGGAATAAGCGCCTTCTTCCATCTGGAAGGTAGGAGAAGTGTCTTCCGTGTCGTTGCTAGAACTCAGGTCTACAGACCCCTTGAGGACTTCATACTCCTTTTTCGCAGCATCAAGTTTCTCTAGGATGAGGGCCTTGAATTCCTGAAGCTCTTCGTCACTGTACCTGACTTTCTCGGCAACAGGGGTGGTTGTGGTTTTCGTCTTTGCCATATCTAACGGAGTTTTAGCTGGTGTTCTAACAAAGATAATAAATAATTCGGAATATTACGCCTTTTCAGCCTTGAGCTCTATGGTGGCTTCGTCCCATTCTACTTCAGAGCCGCCGAAGCCTTTTCCGAAATCGAGGCTGACGGCAAGCGTCTGCTCGCATACGTACTGCCGGAAATCCTGCAGGGCGTCGCGTACCTCGGGAAGGTCTTCCACCGTCAGGCGGATGCGGTCGGTGACTTCGAAGCCGTTGTCCTTGCGCAGGTTCTGGATGCGGTTGATCAGCTCCCTGGCGATGCCTTCGCGGCGCAGCTGGTCGGTGACGGTAATGTCAAGGGCCACTGTAAGGTCGCTGTCACTGGCTACGAGCCAGCCCGGCATATCCTCTGAACTTATGCTGTAATCTTCCTTGTCGAGCAGCACGTCGCCGGAAGCGAGGCTGAGCGTGTAAGCGTCGCTCTTCTCTATGTCGGAGATCTGCTGCTGGCCCATCTGCGCGAAGGCGGCGGCGATGTCTTTCATCTGCTTGCCGTATTTCTTGCCCAGGGTCTTGAAGTTGGGTTTTATCTTCTTGGTGATGAGTCCTGTGGTGTCATAGATGAACTCCACTTCCTTGACGTTGACCTCGCTTGAAACGAGGTTGCTGACCTTCTCGAACTGCTCTTTGAAGCGGCTGTCGAGCACCGGGACCATAATCTTGGCCAGAGGCTGGCGCACCTTGATGTTCACCTTGCGGCGCAGTGCGAGAACCATTGACGAGCATCTCTGGGCAAGCTGCATCCTATACTCCAGGTCGGGGTCGATGAGAGCGGCGTCGAATTCGGGCATCATCTCGTAGTGGACGTTTTCAGCTCCTTCCACAAGGTCGCACCATAGCCTGTCCATAAAGAACGGGGCGATGGGGGCCGACAGCAGCGCGACTGTCTTGAGGCAGTGGTAGAGCGTCCTGTAGGCTCCGAGCTTGGATGCGGTCATCCCGCCTCCCCAGAAACGCTTGCGGTTGAGGCGTACATACCAGTTGCTGAGGTTGTCGCACACAAAGCTCTGGATGAGCCTTCCTGCAGTCGTCAGGTCGAAGTCTTCGTAGCAGGCGCGCACGTCCCTGATGAGGCTGTTCTCGAGCGATACCAGCCATTTGTCGATCTCCGTGAGCTCTGCCTCGCCTTTGTCGCTGCCGGGATTGAATCCGTCGACGTTGGCGTAGAGTGAGAAGAATGAATATGTGTTGTAGAGAGTTCCGAAGAATTTGCGGCGGACCTCATCCACGCCTTCCTCGTCGAAACGGAGGTTGTCCCAGGGCTGCGCGTTTGTGAGCATATACCAGCGCAGGGCGTCCGCTCCGTATTTGTCGAGGGCCTCGAACGGATTGACGGCGTTGCCGAGGCGCTTGCTCATCTTGTTGCCGTTCTTGTCGAGGACGAGTCCGTTGGAAATGACGCTCTTGAAAGCGCATTTGTCGCTGACCATCGTGTTGATGGCGTGAAGGGTGAAGAACCATCCGCGGGTCTGGTCCACACCTTCGGCGATGAAGTCCGCAGTCTGTCCGAAGGCGGGCTTGCCGAGGTCCTTGAGGCCCTGCTGGGCATAAGGCATTGCTCCCGAGTCGAACCATACGTCGATGAGGTCGGTCTCGCGGACCATCTTGCGGCCGCTGTCAGACACCAGGAACAACTCGTCGGCGATGGGGCGGTGGAGGTCCACCTTGTCGTAATTCTCCTTGGAGAAATCTCCCGGGACGAAACCTTTGTCCTTAAGGTAGTTGGACTTCATTATGCCGGCGGCCACGGCCTTCTCCAGCTCATCGTAGAGCTCGGCCAGGGAGCCGATGCATTTCTCTTCCTTGCCGTCCTCGGTGCGCCAGATGGGAAGCGGAGTGCCCCAGAAACGGCTCCTCGACAGGTTCCAGTCCTGAAGGTTCTCCAGCCATTTGCCGAAGCGTCCGGTTCCTGTGGACTCGGGTTTCCAGCGGATAGTCTTGTTGAGCTCTATCATCCTGGGCTGCACTGCAGTAGTGCGGATGAACCAGGAGTCGAGAGGATAGTAGAGCACGGGCTTGTCGGTCCTCCAGCAGTGGGGATAGCTGTGGACGTGTTTCTCTATCTTGAAGGCCTTGCCCTGCTGCTTGAGCTCGACGCAGAGGTCTATGTCAAGAGTGGGGTCGTCCGGGCCGAGGGTGTCGTCGTATGCGTTCTTCACATATCTGCCGGCATACTGGCCGTAGCTGGCGACGTCAACCCTTTCCTTTATGAAATCCTTGTCGAGGTCTTCGAGACGGTAGAGCCTTCCGCTGCGGTCCACCATCGGCTGCTGGACGCCGTTCGCGTCGGTGAGCAGCATAGCGGGAACGCCGGACTGTTTGGCGACCTTGTTGTCGTCGGCTCCGAAAGTCGGGGCGATGTGGACGATGCCGGTACCTTCCTCAGTCGACACGAAGTCTCCGCAGATGACCCTCAGGCCGCCTTCGGCGCATTTGACCCAGGGAATGAGCTGCTCATAGCTGATGTCCTTGAGCTGCGAACCCTTGAACGAACCTTCGAGCACGGTGAAGGGGTTCTTGTCGTTGAAAAGGGTGGGTACGAGGGCCTTGGCCACTACATAGATGGCAGGCTCCTTGGTGTAGGGATTGACGCTTTCAACCCTTACGTACTCTATGTTGGGACCGACGCAGAGCGCGGTGTTCGAAGGCAGGGTCCACGGTGTGGTGGTCCAGGCCAGGATGAATACGGGCAGCGGGCTGTCGCCGAACAGGGGCTGGGACAGGCTGTTCTTGATGACCTGGAACTGGACGACGCAGGTGGTGTCCTTGACGTCGCGGTAGCAGCCGGGCTGGTTGAGCTCGTGTGTGCTCAGGCCGGTGCCTGCGGCGGGTGAATAAGGCTGGATAGAGTAGCCCTTGTAGAGGTAGCCCTTCTTGTAGATATCCTTCAGCAGGTACCACAGGGTCTCTATGTAGCTGTTGTCGTATGTGATGTAAGGATTGTCAGTATCCACCCAGTAGCCGATCTTCTCGGTGAGGTCGACCCACTGGTCGGTGTACTTCATAACCTCCTTGCGGCAGGTGCGGTTGTATTCTTCGACGGATATGGTCTTGCCGATATCTTCCTTGGTGATGCCGAGCTTCTTCTCCACGCCAAGCTCAACTGGCAGGCCGTGGGTGTCCCAGCCGGCCTTTCTCTCTACAAGGTAGCCGGTCTGCGTCTTGTATCTGCAGACGGCGTCCTTGATGGAACGTGCCATTACGTGGTGGATTCCGGGCATTCCGTTGGCGGAAGGGGGGCCTTCGTGGAATACGAAGCGCGGCTGTCCTTCGCGCAGGGCGAGGGTATGTTTGAATGCGTCCTGTCTGCGCCATTTTTCCAGTATGGTGCGGTTAACTTCTACAAGGTCAAGCTGTTTGTACTCGGTAAAACTCATCTTCCTATTTTTTGAATTTGCAAAGATACTATAAATAGTTAATTTTGAGCAATGCTTTTGAGCAAGGCGCTTCAAGCAGTTTTCAATGGGCATCATAGATATCGTCATACTCTGCTGTTTGCTACCCTGTCTTTATTTCGGAGCGAAGAACGGCTTTCTCAGACAGGTCATATCCCTTGTAATCATCATAGTCGGCATCAAGCTGTCGATCTCGTTCAGCGCTCCCGTGGCCGAATGGCTGGGCAGCCGCATCGAGCTTCAGCCCGTGTGGACATCGGTCATAAGCTTCACAGTAGTCTTCATCGCGGTGGCGCTCGTCTTCGCCCTCGTCGAAAAGTTGCTGAACGCGGTCATCAAGATCACAATGCTCGGCTGGCTGGACCGTCTGCTGGGCATCCTCTTTTCTATGCTGAAGGTGGTGGTCCTGCTGAGCCTGCTTGCCTACTTCGTGAACTCCGCCAATGAGCTCCTTGGCTTCATCAGCGAGGAGGATCTGGCTGATTCCAATTTCTTCAAACCACTTTTGGATTTGTCAGACAAGATATTTCCGACTTTGAAGTCGATAATCCAAAAACAGCCAGTTTCTGACGTTCCGACAATAGTTGCATAATTGTCGACAGCCTATATTTTTTTCTATTTTTAATCGCCTACTTTGCCTTGAGCAAGCGGGAGCGTAGCTGTGCGTGTGCCTGACGAAGGGGGACGGCCCAAGTACTGCTGCAGATGGCAGACTCCCGTTTGCTTTTGGATGTATGAAAAAGGTAAAGGGAATCAGACAACACGATGCTACGGACTGTGCGGTGGCCTGCATAGTCTGGGTGGCGAGGTGGTATGGCCTCAGCCTGCCCCTGGTGACGGTGCGGCAGATGTGCGGAGCGACCGTGCAGGGCACTACTATCAAAGGAGTGCTCGACGGCTGCTCTGCAGTGGGCCTTGACGCAAGGGCGTTCAAGTCGGTGGCGAAGGATGTGGAAACGCTGCGGCAGGTGCCGAGGCCTGCGATCCTGCATCTGGAGACGGACGAAGGTATGCTGCATTTCGTGGTGCTGAGCGGCGTCAGCCACAAGGGCTTCGTGATAATGGACCCGGCCCGGGGAACCCTTGAGACGGTGTCCGCCGACCGTCTCGGCCGGCAATGGAGCGGATACATCGTCCTTTGCGAACCCGGGGAAAACTTCGTCAGGGGCGACAGGACCGTCAATCCGGTGCGAAGGCTCGCCCGCATCACGAAAGTCTATGGAAAGCAGCTGGCCCTGACGCTTGCCGCTTCCATCCTATATATTATTATATCCCTCAGCACGTCGATATTCCTCCAGAGGATAGTGGACGACGTGATTCCGGGAGGAGAGGCGACGGCCCTCACCGCCGTGACTGCGGCAATGTCGCTGCTGGCCGCTCTGGCGTTCGCCTGCGGCCTGACCAGAGTGACTTCGGCCCTGCAGGCCTCCATAGGAATAGACTATTCGCTTGTAAACGACTATCTGAACCATCTGTTCACCCTGCCGGTCGGCTTCTTCACGCTCCGGGGGAGCGGCGAGCTGGCCTCCAGGGTGTACGATGCCATGAAAATACGTTCTTTCATCGTGACTGGTATGACTACCCTTATGCTCAGTCTGTGTACCCTCCTTGTCTCGTTCGCCCTGATGTTCACCTACTACTGGAAACTGGCCTTGTTAATGCTGATGTTTATACCGTTGTACACCGTTGTGTACGCAGTTTCCAACAAGGTGAACAAAAAGGCGAACCGGGACATAATAGAGTCGACGGCTGCGTTTGAGGAGAAGACGGTGGAGGGCATCTCGGCCATCGGCACAATTAAATATATGTGTGCCGAAAAGGCAGTGGCGGCAAGGATAGGGAAGCAGTACGCGCGCCTTTGCGACCGGATGTACTACGGCGGCCGCTGGGCAGGTATTTTCTCGGAATCCACGGAGGTGGTGTCAAAGGCTCTCACGATAACTCTGCTGTGCGCCGGATCCATATTCGTGTTTTCGGGAGAACTGAGCGTCGGTGAGCTGGTATCCTTCTATTCTATGATCACGCTCTTTTCTGCACCGATGGGCCAGCTCGTGGGGCTGAACGGAAGCTACACGGAAGCGAAGGTCTCTGCGCAGAGGCTGTTCGAGATTATGGATTTCGAGCCGGAGGATGTGACCGGCTCCGATGTGCCAGACTCCGGAGGTGACCTTGTCTTCAGGGACGTCTGCTTCTCTTATCCCGGCTGCAAGCCTCTCATAGAACATCTCGACGTGACGTTCGAGGCCGGGAAACTGACAGCGGTGACGGGCGGCAGCGGTTGCGGCAAGAGCACGCTCGCAGCTCTGGTGATGCGCGGCTACAAGCCTGTCAAAGGCAGCATATCCTTTGCCGGCGTAGACATCGGACTTTACGGCCTGAGGCAGTGGAGGAGCAGGACGGCCATTGTGCCCCAGGAGTGCGTGCTGATGAACGCGACAGTGATGGACAACATCACCGGCGGGGAGAAAGATCCCGATATGGAACGCATCGCGGCACTTGTGGTGAGCCTGGGTATGCAGGATATGCTTGACTCGCTGCCTCTCGGGCTGCTGACCAGGGTGGGCGAGAGGGGTGCTACCCTTTCCGGTGGGCAGAGACAGCGGATTGCGCTTGCCAGGGCGCTGTACCGCAGGCCCCGGCTGCTGGTGATGGATGAAGCCACTTCTTCGCTCGACAGCGCCGCCGAGGCCGCAATCCTCGCTACGGTCCGCAGTCTTGCCGATGAGGGGATGACAGTCATTATGATCACGCACAAGAAAGACAATCTGGCAATGGCAGACAGGACGATAGATATGAGTCTCGCGAGCTCAGAAGGTGAAGCCTGCAGACCTTGACAATTGCAGGCAGGAATCAATCTAAAACTATTACTACTATGGAAGAAAAAAGAATGAAAGTGACCGGATTGGAGGAGATATCTTCTTCCGAGCTGGAAATCAGGGGCGGAAGTGCCGGTGAGATGATCCGGAAGATTCTGGAGATCACTGTGGCGGTGTGCGCCTTCGTCAAAAACTACTGGGGATCGATCCTGAAAGGATACAGGGACGGTTACAATTACGGATACTAAGGATTGAGGAGGACGCGTTATGAAAAACTACAACGACCTTTTCGTGGAAATCACTGCAGACGAGGCCGTCCTCGTATCAGGCGGTGTGGACTCGAGCCTGAAGGAGCTGCTGTACAACGTGGCCTTTTTCATCGGAAGGCTGGTAAGGGCAATCTTCGGACCTAAGGAAGCGGTGGTGTCTGCTTTCTAAGGCTTGATGCACGCAACTGCGGCGGACCTCTGGATTCAGGGGCCCGCCGCTTTTTTTATTCGGCAGAAAAATCCTACTTTTGAGGTCTGTAATGAAAGATAGTCTGATTTTGTCGATAGAAACGAGCGGAGCGGCGTGCTCGGTTGCGCTGTCGCAGGGAGGCTCGCTTGTCGCCACTGTCACCATCGACGACAGCAACCGTCAGTCGTCGATGCTGGTGCCGGCCGTCGAATCCCTTTTCCGGAAATGTTCGAAACAGATGTCCGACTGCGACGCGGTAGCTGTCAGCAGCGGCCCCGGGTCATACACCGGCCTTCGTGTCGGCGTGTCGACGGCCAAAGGCCTGTGCTATGGCCTGAAGTGCCCGCTCATCGCAGTTCCGACGCTGGAAGTCCTGCTGGCTGAGGCTATGGAGACGGAACAGTGCGCCGGTGCGGCTTACTACGTCCCGATGCTGGATGCTCGCAGGATGGAAGTCTATCAGGCCGTCTATGACTCCGCCGGCAATTGCGTCGAGCCGGTGTCGGCCAAGATCCTGGATGCCGGCAGCTATGAAGGCCTGCTCTCCGAAGGCAAGGTCGCTTTCGTAGGCACAGGCGCCGGCAAATACGCTGACGCTTTCCCGCACCCGAACGGGGTGTATGTTCAGACGGCGCCCAAGGCCTCTTATATGGCCGCGGCCGCACAGAGGGCTTTCGACGCGGGCAGGTTCGAGGACGTGGCATATTTCGAGCCCTTCTACCTCAAGGAGTTTGTGGCCGTGGTGAAGAAAAATCCAATAAAAAATTAATACCTTTACGCGATTATAAGTCATTCAACTGCAATATGAACAGAATTATCGAAAAGAAACTGCTTGCCCAGAACATCTACCTCATCAAGGTGGAAGCTCCGCGCATTGCGGCGTCTGCGCTGCCGGGACAGTTCCTGGTAGTCATCAACGACCCTAAAGGAGAAAGGATTCCTCTCACAATCAGCGATTATGACAAACAGGCCGGCACGGTGGATATGGTAATCCAGCAGATCGGCGTGTCAACCAGGCTTCTTTGCTCACGCAACGTCGGCGAGTGCTACTCGAGCGTGCTCGGTCCCCTCGGAGTTCCGTCGGATTTCGTGAAGATGAGCGATGAGGAGCTCAAGGGTCGCAGGTATCTGTTCGTTGCAGGCGGTGTGGGTACTGCCCCCGTATATCCGCAGGCCAAGTATCTGCACGAGAGAGGCGCGATGGTGGATGTCATCATAGGCGCCAAGACCAAGGACCTGCTGATTTTCGAAGAGGCGATGAGCAAGGTCTGCACCAACCTCTATGTCTGCACCGACGACGGTTCTTACGGCTTCGGCGGTCTCGTGACCAAGAAGATCGAGGACCTGCTGGCAAAGGGCAAGACCTACGACCAGGCTGTAGCCATCGGCCCTATGATAATGATGAAATTCGTGACGAAGACCCTGCAGCCTTCGGGCATTCCCTTGACCGTCAGCCTCAACACCCTTATGGTGGATGCCACCGGAATGTGCGGCGCCTGCCGCGTGACTGTCGGAGGCAAGACCCGTTTCGCCTGCGTGGAGGGTCCCGAGTTCGACGCCTATCAGGTGGATTTCGACGAGGCTATGCGCCGTCAGGGAATGTACAATGCGGAGAAAGTTACTTCACACACTCATAAATGCAAAATCGGGAGGGAATAACAATGCAAGATCGTTTTACCAGAGTTAAAGTCAGAGAACAGGACCCCAAGGTAAGGGCTCACAACTTTGAAGAAGTATGTCTGGGATATGACAAGGATGAGGCTATGCTCGAGGCCAGCCGCTGCCTGCATTGCAAGAAACCGATGTGCGTCGGCGCCTGCCCCGTAAATATCCAGATTCCCGATTTCATAGAGCAGGTGAAGAACGGTGACTTCGCCGCCGCGGCTGAGGTGATCTCCCGCGACAGCTCGCTTCCCGCCATCTGCGGCCGCGTCTGCCCTCAGGAGACGCAGTGCGAAGGCAAATGCATCCTCGGCAACAAGGGCGAGGCTGTAGCCATCGGCAAGCTCGAGCGTTTCGTGGCCGACTGGTCCCGTGAGAACGGCGTGAGGTTCAACGAGTGCAAGCCCGCCAACGGCAAGAAGGTAGCCATCGTCGGCAGCGGCCCGTCAGGCCTCGCCTGCGCCACCGACCTTGCGAAAGCCGGCTTCAAGGTACACGTCTTCGAAGTGCTGCATAAGGTCGGCGGAGTGCTGCAGTACGGCATCCCCGAATTCCGTCTTCCCAAGGACCGTGTCGTCAGCAAGGAAGTCGAAGCCCTCAAGGAGCTCGGCGTTGAGTTTGAGACCGACGTCATCGTGGGCCGCACGGTAACTGTCGACGATCTGATGGACAAGGAAGGCTACGACGCCGTCTTCATCGGCACCGGAGCCGGACTTCCCAGATTTATGAATATTCCGGGCGAGAACCTGAACGGCGTAGTTTCAGCCAATGAGTTCCTGACCCGCAACAACCTTATGCACGCCTACGAAGAGGGATACGAGACCCCCATCTATGCAGGAGCGAAATGCGTAGTGGTAGGCGGCGGTAACGTCGCTATGGATGCCGCCCGCACCGCCCTTCGCCTGGGTGCAGAGGTTACGATAGTTTACCGTCGTACGGAGACCGAGCTTCCGGCCCGTCGCGAAGAAGTCCATCACGCCAAGGAGGAAGGCATTGTCTTCAGTATGCTCTCCAACCCTGTCGAGGTCCTCGGCGACGAGAAAGGCTGGGTAAGAGGCGTGCGGTGCATCCGTATGGAACTTGGCGAGCCCGATGCCAGCGGACGCCGTTCTCCCATCCCCGTTCCCGGTTCTGAATTCGACGTGGAGTGCGACGTGGTGATTATGGCGCTGGGTACTTCACCCAACCCTCTGATCGCATCTACGACTCCCGGCCTCGAGACCAACCGCCACGGCTGCGTCGTCCTCAACGAGCAGGACCAGACCAGCCGCAAGCACGTCTATGCAGGCGGCGACGTCGTCACCGGCGCGGCGACTGTGATTCTCGCGATGGGTGCGGGCCGCAAGGCTGCCGCAGCCATTATGCGCGACCTCCTTCCCGAAGAATAATCTGCTTTCGATATGGGTGTCGGCAAGTGGATCTCCGGTTTCCTGGGCTGGATGATGTTCGGCCCGATAGGGGGGCTCGTGGGCTTCTTCCTCGGCACTCTTGTCGAAAAAGGCTCTGCATATACCGAGATTGGCGACGGCTCATCTCCCTTCGGGACCGGCGGTTCCGCTGCAGGAGCTGGCAGCGGCGGCTATTCCCGCGAGCAGCAGCGCACCGGGCAGCGCAACAGTTTCCTTATGAGCCTGCTCGTCCTGTCGGCAGCTGTCATCAAAGCAGACGGGCATTTCGTAAAGTCCGAACTAGAGTACGTGAAGGCCTTCCTGCGCCAGAATTTCGGCGAAGATGCGGCTGAACAGGCCAAGGACATCATCAAGGGCCTGATGGAGAAGGATATCAACATCTACGAGGTGGGCTCCCAGATCCGCCTTTATATGAACTACTCCCAGCGCCTGCAGCTCTTCCATTATCTTGTCGCCCTCGCGCAGAGCGACCACAGGGTGACGAAAGAAGAAGTCGACGTCCTCGGAGCCATCGCCTCAGCCATCGGCCTGTCTTCGGCCGACACCGACTCCATAATGTCGATGTTCAAGAACGACCTCGAGTCGGCATACAGGGTGCTTGAGATATCTACTTCGGCCACCGACGACGAAGTCCGCAAGGCCTATAAGCGAATGGCCCTGAAATACCATCCCGACAAAGTGTCGACCCTCGGTGAGGATGTCCAGAAGGCCGCCGAGGAGAAATTCAAGAACGTCCAGGAAGCCTACGAAAAAATCAAGAAGTCAAGAGGTATGTCATAGGCCGCAAGTCTCTGTCTCAGAATAGAAGAATCTGTAATATTTTGTTTTTATAACACTATTATTACAGATTCTTTTTTTGTATCTTTACAAGGATTAGCTTCCCGAAAGCGTTCATTTTTAGCGGTCAACCTTTATCAAATAATTATAAACAATTGTAAATCAATAATTTATTATGACAAAATTCGAATTCAAGCAGGGGTGCAAGTATGCTATGCTGGTTCCGACGAGTATGGGACTGCGCATAACTCCCGGCGACGGTCAGCCCGTTCAATGCAGTGACGTGTTCAAACTTTATGCAACAAGTGCCGAGACCAACGTGGCCAGCGTGTCTTCATACCTGGGCCTTCCGGTGAAAGTGCTGACGACCTTCGTCGAAGGCAGTCCCTTCGCTTCATTCATCAAGGCTAATCTCCGCAGCCGCGGAATGGATTTCGAAGGCGTCGAAGTTCCCCAGGGTGGCCCTTGGGGCTACCGTCACCAGATCAACGTAGCCGACAGCGGTTTCGGCTCACGCGGACCCCGCGTATGGAACGACCGCGCCGGTGAAGTGGGACGTACCCTCAACGCCAAGGATTTCGACCTCGACCGCATCTTCGGCCAGGAAGGCGTGCAGATCGTGCACCTCTCAGGCCTTATCGCCGCTCTCAGCCCCGAGACTACCAAGTTCTGCCTCGAAATCGCAAGGGCTGCCAAGAAATACGGCTCAAAGGTCAGCTTCGACCTCAATTACAGGGCCTCTTTCTGGATTGGCCGCGAGAAGGAACTCCACGACGCTTTCAGCGAGATCTGCTCGATAGCTGACGTGCTCATCGGCAACGAGGAAGACTTCCAGCTCTGCCTCGGCATCGAAGGTCCCGAGGCCGGCGGTAAGGACATCGCAGCCAAGATCGAAGGCTTCAAGGAGATGATCAACCGCGTCCGCAAGGAATATCCTAACGCACAGGTATACGCTACCACCCTGCGTCAGGTCAACCACACCAACAGCCACAACTGGGGCGCCATTATGTTTGAAGACGGCAACTGGCACGTTGTCGAGCCTCGCGAGATCCACGTACTCGACCGCATCGGCGGTGGTGACGGTTTCGTGGGAGGCCTGCTCTACGCTATGCTCAGAGGCTGGGAGCCCGAGAAATGGATCCAGTTCGGCTGGGCTACCGGCGCTCTTGCAACCACAATGCTCACTGACTACGGCCAGCCTGCCGACGAGGACCAGGTTTGGAGCATCTGGAAAGGCAACGCACGTGTGAAACGTTAATCCACCGAAGCTATGCTTTACTACGCAAGAGGTTCTAAAACCGACAACATCACTCCGGACGAAGTGCGCGCTGCGCTCAAGCAGGTGTTCGACGGGATGGGTCCCAAGAACAGGGTCATAGCCCTGCCGCCTGACTTTACGAGATTCAATTCGTATGCAGGCCCCATCACGGAGATGATATATGACTACTACAAGGACAAGCTGACCGACGTGATGCCCGCGCTCGGCACGCATACCGCAATGACCGAGGAGCAGATCAAGACTATGTTCGGACACACTCCCCGCGACATTTTCCGTGTGCACGACTGGCGCAACGACGTGGTGACTGTAGGCCGCGTGCCCGCCTCTTATGTGGAGGAGGTCTCTGAAGGCAAGCTGCACTACGACTGGCCCGCCCAGGTCAACAAGCTCCTCCTCGAGAAAGACATCGAACTTATCCTGTCGATAGGCCAGGTGGTTCCTCACGAGGTGGTTGGAATGGCCAACTACACCAAAAACCTCTTCGTGGGTGTCGGCGGCAGCGAAGGCATCAACAAGAGCCACTTCATCGGTTCGTCATACGGTATGGAACGCCTGATGGGGCGTCCCGGCGGTCCCGTCCGCGCCGTGTTCGAGTATGCCCGTCAGCATTTCATCCCTGATCTTCCGATAGTCTATATCCAGACCGTGCTGGCCAAGAACAACGACACCGGCAAGATGGAGCTCAAGGGCCTTTTCATCGGCGACGACGCCGAGTGCTTCCGCAAAGCCTGCGAACTGTCGATGGAGACAAACTTCATTATGCTCGACAAGCCCATCAAGAAATGCATCGTCTATCTTGATCCCGAGGAGTTCAAGAGCACCTGGCTCGGCAACAAGGCTGTCTACCGCACCCGTATGGCGCTTGCCGACGGTGCCGAGCTGATCATCCTCGCTCCGGCCCTCAAGGAGTTCGGCGAGGACAAGACCATCGACGGCCTCATCCGCAAGTACGGCTATAAGGGCACTCCCCACACTCTCGAGTGCACCGAGGCCAACCAGGACCTGCAGGACAACCTGGGCGCATCGGCCCACCTCATCCACGGTTCTTCGGAAGGACGTTTCCACATCACCTACTGCCCCGGCGACGGTATGACCCGCGAGGAGATCGAAGGAGTCGGCTTCGGCTACTGCCACTACAACGATATGGTAGCCCGCTATCCCATCGAGAGCCTCAAGGACGGCTGGAACACAATGCCGGACGGTGAGGAAATCTACTACATATCCAACCCGGCGCTTGGACTCTGGGCGCATCCCGACAGATTCAAGGACTAACTTCAATTCAAGAATAAAAAACAAACAATACTAATGGAGAAAAAATCAGACATTGGCCTTATCGGCCTGGCGGTGATGGGTGAGAACCTGGTGCTGAATATGGAAAGCAAAGGTTTCCGCGTAAGCGTCTTCAACCGCACCGTATCAAAAGTTGAGAATTTTATGAATGCCCGCGCCAAGGGTAAGAACATCTACGGCGCAATGTCTCTCGAAGACCTCGTGGCTTCACTGGAGCGTCCCCGCAAGGTGATGCTGATGGTCAAGGCAGGTCAGGCAGTGGACGACTTCATCGAGAAGCTCATCCCGCTGCTGGAGCCCGGTGACATCATCATCGACGGCGGCAACACCCACTATCCCGACACCAACCGTCGTACCGCTTATGTAGAGAGCAAAGGTCTGCTCTACATCGGTACCGGCGTTTCAGGCGGAGAAGAGGGTGCCCTCAAGGGTCCGTCACTTATGCCCGGCGGTTCGAAGGCTGCCTGGCCCATCGTAGCTCCCATCTTCCAGAAGATCTGCGCACAGGTCGCTGACGGCCCTTGCTGCGACTGGGTAGGCGAGAACGGTGCAGGCCACTTCGTAAAGATGGTCCACAACGGTATCGAGTACGGCGATATGCAACTTATCTGCGAGTGTTACCAGATTATGAAGGATCTGCTCGGTATGAGCAACGAAGAGATGAGCGAAGTGTTCACGGAGTGGAACAAAGGCGACCTCGACAGCTATCTCATCGAGATTACCCGCGACATCCTCGCATACAAGACTCCGGAAGGCGAAGCAGTCGTCGACTTCATCCTCGACACCGCAGGCCAGAAGGGTACCGGCAAATGGACTGCCATCTCAGCTCTCGACCAGGGTGTTCCGTTGACTCTTATCTCAGAAGCCGTGTTCGCACGCTGCCTGTCAGCCCAGAAGGACGAAAGGGTAAAGGCTTCCAAGGTTCTTGCAGGTCCGCGCCCCGCATTCAAGGGTGACAAGAAAGCGTTCCTCGCCGACCTCCAGAAAGCTCTGTTCGCTGCCAAGATCATCTCTTACGCCCAGGGTTACACTCTGATGCGTGCCGCTGCCAAGGAGTACGGCTGGGATCTTAACTACGGCGGAATCGCCCTTATGTGGCGTGGCGGCTGCATCATCCGCTCAGTCTTCCTGGGCAAGATCAAAGATGCATTCACCAACAATCCTGCCCTCGAGAACCTTATGGTCGATCCGTTCTTCTGCAAGAAACTGCAGGAGGCTCAGGAAGGCTGGCGCAAAGTGCTTGCTACAGCTCTCACCAACGGTATTCCCGTTCCGGCCCTCACAGCAGCCCTCACTTACTATGACGGCTATCGCTGCGACCGCGTTCCTGCCAACCTGCTCCAGGCTCAGCGTGACTACTTCGGCGCCCACACTTACGAGCGCACAGACCGTCCGCGCGGAGAATTCTTCCACACCAACTGGACAGGCCACGGCGGAGACACCATCTCCGGCACCTACACCGCATAGTGCGGCATTCTCCGATATGGAAAAGGATGGCTCACACCGGGCCATCCTTTTTTATTGTCCGAGAGCCCTTGCAGGGCTTAGCTTGTCTCTGTGCTGTGGCCGGCCTGGCCTGACTTCTTCTGGCGCCTGCCTGGCTGCGGAACGGCCTTCCTTGGCGCAGTGGTTTCGTCATCTGAGAAATAGTAATACCAGTAGCTGTCTCTGTAGAACTGCGGAAGGCTGCCGGGCTGGGCAAGGACTTCGCCCTGGAACGAGGAGTAGCGCTGGAGCGTCTTCTCGCTGATGCCTTCAGACCTGCCTGCCAGCACGAGCGCCTCCTCATAGTAGCGGGGGATAGCAGGATATCTGTCCCTGGCCGAATTGAATACGGCCTGGAAGTCGTCGAGGTTCTTCTGCAGCAGCAGCGAGCACAGCACCCTGTCTAGTGAGGAAGGAGCGTTGATGCCGCCTGCTCCCAGAAGGATTAGGTTGGCCAGCGGGTCGCGGGTGATCAGCGGGACGGCTGTCCGGAATGCGAGGCTGTCGGCCTCGCGGGGAGTGCCTTCGGCCATACGGTCGGTGAAATGCCGTACATACTGGGAGTGAAGGGTGCTTCTCGAGAGCACTGCGGCGTATTTGCGGGCAAGGTCGTAGTTGCCGATTGAGTAATAGTCGGAGAGCAGACGCCTCAGCACAAGGAAACTCTGCCCGTGGTCTTGATACGTGGCCAGCTGGAAGTAATTGTGGATGGCCTCGTTCGGACATTGCAGCGTCTCGTAGAGGACGGTGTTGAAGAAGTAGCGGACTTCGTCTTCCGGCCGTTCGCAAAAATCAAAATCACTGCGGCTTTGGACGGGATATCTGAAAAGATCATCTCCCAACCTGCCTTTTTCTCCCATCGCCAGGAAGGCGTAGGGCATTATTTCGGGGTCGGCGGCAGCCCGCTCAGGCGTCGCGATGGCCAGTATGCGGTCCCAGTCGGACATTACGGCTGCGACCTTCAGCGATGCGGTCCTCTCGCGCTCACGTATGGTGCCGGACAGGGCCAGAAACAGGAATGCTCCGGATGTCAGAAGGGCGCTCGCGGCCAGGTTCGTCCAGAATGGAAGTGTCTTGCGCGCTTGTCTGCGGGGCAGCAGCCGGCTCGCGAGCCAGACCAGGAACAATATCAGCACTGCGGCCACCCCGCGTCTTGCCGTGGGAGCGAAGGCTATTGCGATCCACAGGACGCAGCTGAGGGCGGCGGGCAGGATGTCCGTGTACAGGGCGAAGCGCCTCAGTATGCTGCGGGTCAGGAAGAAGGCTGCCGTCACTGCTGCGGCGACGATAAGCGGAGCGTAGACGCCGAAGCGGAAGAACTGGGTCAGGAAGTCTGCTATGATGCCTGACAGGGGGAACGGGGTCCGCAGCATTGTGGAGAAATAGTCTCCGCTGAGCAGGAAAAGCCCTTCATACTCCTGCAGGACGAAACTGTCCTTCTGGAGGAGGAGCGTAGAGAGGAACGCCCCGGCGAAAAGTATCAGAGGTGAGACCAGTTTTTTCATCGGGCGAACATTGTGCTGACTTGTTTGGACAGTGACCCCGGGTCTGCATTGACGAATTCCGGGATGTTATATGAAGTGAGGCGTAGCGTGTTGTGCTGCGGGTCCTTCTGGGGGAGCAGGAACGGTTTGGTGAAATGGCCTTCCCCGTCGAAGTGGGAGAAGAACAGACGGGTGTACCGGCCGTCTATCCGGCGGCTGGAGAAGACAATCCAGCGTCCGTTGGGCGACCACGAGTGGTAGCTGTCCGCGTCGGGGCTGTCGAGTTCGTCGGCCCTGCGGACTTCGCCGCTCTCCAGGTCCAGAAGCCACAGGTCGGCTTCCTTGTGCCAGATGGGGAAGGTGCCGTAGGCTGCAGCGGTGAAAAGCATCCATTTGCCGTATACTCTCGGGAATGAGACGGAGAGAGTGTCGCTGGCAAACACGGTCCAGGGCTCTCCGCGGAATTCACCGTCGCTGAAGCGGATGGCCTTCAGGGCGTAGCGGATGCTGCCACGGCTCAGAGGAACATTCTCCGGCTGCGGGGCGCTGCAATAGTAGAGGATATCGCCCGCGGGCGACCAGGCGGGGAAGGTCTCCATCTCCAACTCGTTGAACAGGGGTGCGTAAGTGGTTACTGAGTCTGTCTGGAGGTCCATCAGTATGATGTCCGAGAAGTGGTCGTACACTTCCACCGGCTGGGAACCGGTGATGGGGAAACTCTGCTGGGTGGAGTTGGAAGAGAAGGCTATGTATCTGCCGGAAGGATGCCAGGCCGGGTAGGTTCCCTGCCGCTTGGGGCCGATGGTGGCCAGGTTGAGCAGGCGCAGATTGTCACCGTCGCGGAAGATCGTGCCTCCGCCGGGTCCGCGGGCGTGGAACATCATCCTGGAAGGATCTCCACCGGCAAAATTGTGGCAGTTGACGCAGCCCCAGCCTGTCGCGCTGTTGTGCACGATGGCCGTTTCCTTGTAGGATGCAAGCTCCCTGGAATAGATGCCCATCTGTCTCCAGCCCTCGTAATTGGGTTCTATCAGTCGGTAGGCTATATAAGGCGGAATCTCGTCGCGGCAGATGAAGACCTTGAAGGGGGCGTATTCGATGCCCTGGCGGCTGCCTTTCTCCCAGGCCTTCACGTAGTAGAAAAGGGTGTCGGCGATACGCTCCGTGCGGCAGGACATCTCCCTGCCGTCAGCCATCTCGAAGCTGAGTGCGGCCATAGACTCTGGCACAGTCACCCCCACGTAGTCGGGGAAAATCTCCGGGCAGCCGTCGTCCGGCGTGAACTGGACCCGGCTGCAAGCCGCCGCCACCAGAAGGCAAAGCACAATCAATACCTTTTTCATATCCCCAAAGATATCAAATTACTCTAAAATCTTAAATTTGTATAAACAAAGCATTACAGATATGGCACTCGAACAACAGATACAAGAAGACATCAAGGCGGCTATGAAGGCCAAGGATGCCGTGGCTATGGCAGCCACCCGCGCCATCAAAGGCGAAATACTTCTATTCAAGACCAGCGGAGCAGGTGTGGGCGAAGTCACCGACGGCGACGTGCTGAAGATGATACAGAAGCTCATCAAGCAGCGCCGGGAATCTGCGGAGCAATATGCTGCCGCAGGACGTCAGGAGCTTGCCGACAACGAGCTCGCCGAAGCTGCAGTGATGGAGAAATATCTTCCCAAGCAGCTTTCAGCCGAAGAAGTAAGGGCCAAGATCCAGGAGATAATAGCTCAGGTAGGAGCTACATCCATCAAGGATATGGGCAAGGTGATGGGCGCTGCCAACAAGGCCCTGGCAGGCCTCTCTGACGGCCGCACCATCTCCGGCATCGTCAAGGAGCTGCTCTCATAGCTTGGTAACACTCCTTATCATACTTGTCACTTCCGCAGTCAGCATCCTGTGTTTCAACGGGAGGCTGAATTACCACGCCCTGAAATTCAATGCCTGGGCGGTATGGAACCGCAGGCAGTGGTACCGCACTCTCAGCTACGGCTTGGTGCACGCAAACTGGGGGCATCTGATTTTCAATATGCTCACGCTGTACTTCTTCGGAAGTGTAGTGGAGAAGTATTTCGCGGCTGCTTTCGGAAGCCTGCGCGGACTTGTCCTCTATGCGGTGCTGTATGTCACCGCCATCGCCGTATCAACTGTCGCGGACCTGCTCAAGTTCAGGAACAATCCTGACTACAATGCGGTGGGAGCGTCCGGCGCGGTATCGGCTGTTCTGTTCGCCTCAATCCTCTTCGAACCGCGGATGGGCATCTACATCTTCTTCATCCCAATCCCGGTTCCCGGATATATCTTTGCTCCGCTGTACCTGCTTTACTGCTGGTATATGGCCAGGCGTAACATCGACAACATCGGCCACTCGGCCCACTTCTGGGGAGCAGTATACGGTCTGATATTCCCTCTGGTCTGCCGTCCCGGCATTATTGCGCATTTTCTGTCCCAGCTGGGTTTCTAGCGGAAGTTTACTATCTTTGCCGTATGCTTATACTCATAATCACCCTCTTTACACTTGCGGTGTTTGCCGTGCTGATAGTGCTGGCAGGCGTCAAGGGTTTTTTCAAGGGGGCGACTGAGGAATTCCACCGGCAGCACGGCGTCCTGACAAAACTGTTCCGCAACCTCAAGGCACGCGGCATCTGGCGCAGCAGACACAAATCCGCCAAAGGGCTCCCCAAAGACGACGCCCAGGACATAGATCCCGAACTCTGACAGTCTGATTATTTCGGGAGTTTGCGGAAGAAGCGGAGGATGACTATGACGGCGAGGATGGCGGACATCACGTCGGCTACGGTCTGGGCCATCTCCACGCCGCGCAGGCCGAGGATGCGGGGAAGTATCAGTATTACCGGGATGAAGAACAGACCGTTGCGGGACATCGCCATAATGTTCGCCTGCAGGGAATGGCGAGTGGTCTGCAGAATCATATTGGTGTACATCACCAGCGGCACGAGGGGCAGCGACAGGCACTGCCAGCGAAGGGTGGCCGCACCCACCTCGATGACTTTCGGATCGTGGCGGAAGAAGCCGACCAGGGTCTCGGGAAACAGGAGCCCTATGGCTGCGCAAACCAGCATAAAGACAGTGCCGATTTTCAGGACGTAATTGTAGCCTTCACGGACCCTGCCGTACAGGCCGGCGCCGTAAGAGAAACCGCACATCGGCTGGAAACCGTGACCGAGGCCTATTGTCGCAGCCAAGAATATGAATGCTATCCGGGAAACTATGGACATTCCAGCTATGGCCTCGTCGCCGTACACTCCCGCCGCATTGTTGAGGAGGGCGATGCTGATGCTGGCAAGCCCCTGTCTCGTAAGGGAGGGGGTGCCTCCTGCCAGCACTTCTTTGAAATAACCCTTGCCCCATACGAAATTGCGCAGGTCGAGAGTCAGGTCGTCGGTGCGGCGGTACATAATCAGCAGGAAAAAGAAGCTGAACATCTCCCCGACGAAGGTCGAGATGCCCGCTCCGCGTATGCCCATATCGAGGACGAAGATGAGGATGGGAGCGAGTATGACGTTGAGCAGGGCGCCGGAGATGATGCCCCACATCGCATAGCTTGCATTGCCCTGGAAGCGCATCTGGTTGTTGAGCACTATGGCGCCCATAATGAAGGGCGTGGCCATCAGCACCCAGGACAGATAGACCATCGTATCGGGAAGGATGGTAGGGGTGGAGCCCAGAAGTACGGACAAAGGCCTGAGGAACAGCAGGCCCGCCAGTCCCAGCACAACGCCCGAAAGCAGCGTGTGAACCAGCCCGACCGCAGCCATCTGTTCGGAGTTCTTCCGATGGCGGGCGCCGAGCTCTCTGGAGATATAGGTGCCGGAACCCTGGCCGAACATAAATCCCAGGGCCTGGATCACCGACATCGCCGAGAAACTGATGCCTACTGCGGCAGTGGCCTGGGTGCTTATGCGCCCGACGTAGAAAGTAGACACTATGCTGTAGATGCTGGTGACCAGCATACTGATGCAGGAAGGCAGGGCCAGCGACAGGATAGCTTTGGAAACGGGCCCTTCCGTAAGAAGTTTATGGTTGTCTTTCCTGGACACTACTCGTTGGGGAAATTGAAATAAGTGTCGGGGAAAGGCTCGTCCTTAAGCGTGAAATGCCACCACTCTTCATCATAAGGCTTGAAACCGGCATCGACCATTACTTTGCGCAGGTACATACGGTTGGCATACTGCTGGGGAGTGACAGCCTGCTGGTTGCCCGGATGGGAGAGCTCTCCGAAATAATCGAAGGTACCGCCCATATCTACATTATGGCCGGCAGCCATATCGAAAATAGTCATATCAATGGTGCTTCCTCTGGAGTGTCCTGACCTGGAAGCAATGTAGCCCAGTTTGAAAAGCACCGACTTGTCCAGTTCCGGATAGAAATATGCCTTCATCCGGGTGTCTTCAACATCCTTTGCCCACGCCTTGAAATGGTCCACGGCCATCTGGGGCCGGTAGGCATCATAGACACGTATGCGGTAGCCGTCTTTGACAAAGACGTCGCTGGCCTTCTTGAGAGCCGCTGCAGCTTCCTTGGCCAGGTAGGCCACGGGAGCGTTGTAGCCGTCGATCCTGTCTCCGACGAAGTTGTAAGTGCTGAAGTAACGGACTTCGAGCATCGCATCGGGGATGACATCGGTAATCTTCACAAAGTCGGAATTGTCGAGCGAAGGGTCCGGCGTCATACTGCTGGCCAGGGCGACAAGGCAGCAGAGCGCGAAACAGACAAGGAACGAATTGCTTTTCATTGCGTCATCATTATTGGTGAAGCAAAAGTACTACATAATTCCTATTTTTGTAACCGAAATGACCCGGACAGATATCATAGACCTTATGATGCACCACGGTGTCAAACCCACCGCGAACCGCATCCTCATCGCAGCGACTCTGCTCAGTGCCGGCCGCCCGATGTCGATGGCGGAGCTGGAGAATGCCATCGGGACCATCGACAAGTCCGGCATCAGCCGCACGCTGGCCCTGTTCCGGGAGCAGCACCTGGTCCATACCATCCAGGACGGAAGCGACGGAGTGCGCTACGAACTCTGCCACAGCCATTCCGACAGCCACGATGAAGACGCGCACGTGCATTTCTACTGCACCAGCTGCCGCAAGACCTTCTGCCTCGAAGACATAGCCATCCCCGAAGTCGCACTTCCCGCCGGATATGAAGGCGACAGCGTCAACTATATGGTCAGCGGCATCTGCCCCAAGTGCCGCAAACATTGCAACTGAGTTGCACGTCCGGCTCCATAACTTTGCCCCCGTAACAAACAAAGCAAAGCTATGGCACACGAACATAACCACAATCACGAACATCACCATCATCACGAGGAAGAAAACGAAACCCGCGGCAACCTTATCAGGATTGCAGTGGCTACTGTGCTGCTGATAGCGGCGGTGGTAATCGAAAAGAATACAAACCTTGCAACCTGGCAGCTGCTGCTGGTCTATCTTGTGCCCTACCTTGTGGCCGGATGGGACACGCTGAAGGAAGCTGCTGAAAGCCTGGCTCACGGCGAGGCCCTCGACGAGAATTTCCTGATGAGCGTGGCGACCATCGGTGCCCTTGCAATCGGATTCCTGCCCGAAGCGGCGACCCAGTTCCCCGAGGCAGTCTTCGTAATGCTCTTCTTCCAGGTCGGCGAGCTGTTCGAAGGAATAGCCGAAGGCCGCAGCCGCAAGAGCATCGCGCACCTTATGGACATCTGCCCCGACACGGCCAACCTGGAGCAGGACGGTGAAATCAAAGTCGTGCCCTGCGAAGCCCTCAAGGCCGGGGATATGATAGTCATCAAGCCGGGTGAGAAAGTGCCTGTGGACGGGGTCGTGAAGGAAGGAACTTCATCTGTCGACACCGTTGCCCTCACCGGTGAAAGCGTGCCGAGAAAGATAGAAGCAGGAGACGAGATCCTCTCCGGCTGCGTAAACCTGAGCGGAGTGCTCCGCGTAAAGGTCGCCAAAGAGTTCGGCGAATCCACTGCATCCCGCATCCTCGAACTTGTGGAGCACGCTTCCGAGCACAAGTCCCGCAGTGAAAACTTCATC
This sequence comes from uncultured Bacteroidales bacterium, assembly GCA_947169015.1. GTDB lineage: Bacteria > Bacteroidota > Bacteroidia > Bacteroidales > UBA932 > Equibacterium. The sequence continues at coordinate 471,174 of CAMVOD010000001.1, forward strand.
ACCCGTTTCGCCAGGGTATATACGCCGATCGTAGTTGCGGCAGCGGTGCTGCTGGCAGTAGTGCCGACTCTGCTGGGCGGAGCCTTCTCGACGTGGCTCTACCGCGCCCTGATGTTCCTCGTAGTGTCCTGCCCCTGCGCCCTCGTGCTCAGCGTGCCCCTGGCATTCTTCGGCGGCATCGGCGGAGCCTCCCGCAAAGGCATCCTGGTCAAGGGCTCAAACTATCTTGAGGCCCTGTCGAGGATGGAAACAGTAGTCTTCGACAAGACCGGCACGCTGACCGAAGGAGTCTTCGAAGTGGTGGCAGTCCACCCCGAAATCATCGAAGAGAAGGAGCTGCTCCATCTGGCTGCCCACGTCGAGCGCTTCAGCACCCACCCCATAGCGGCTTCGCTGCGTGCCGCATATCCCGAAGAAAACGACGACTGTGTGATAGAAAATGTGCACGAGCTGTCCGGTAAGGGCATCGAGGCAGTGGTCAACGGTCACAAAGTGTGCGTCGGCAATCCGTCGATGATGGAACTGGTCGGAGCTGAGTGGCACGATTGCGAAAAAACAGGCACCATAATCCACGTAAGCCAGGACGGCATCTATCTGGGCCATATAGTGATTGCAGACCGCATCAAGGCAGATGCCGCCGAGGCCGTCTCAGCCCTCAAAGCGCAGGGTGTGGCCAAGACCGTGATGCTGACTGGAGACCACGAAGCGGTCGGCAAGGCTGTGGCGGAAGAAATCGGAATCGACGAATGGCACGCAGGTCTTATGCCGGCCGACAAGGTGAGCCGCGTGGAGGCCCTGCTTGCAGCCAAACCTTCCGGCAGCACGCTGGCCTTCGTGGGCGACGGCATCAATGACGCCCCGGTGCTGGCCCGTGCCGACATCGGCATAGCGATGGGAGCCCTCGGCTCGGATGCAGCCATTGAAGCCGCAGACGTAGTGCTGATGGACGACAAGCCCTCGAAAGTCGCCGCTGCCGCCGGCATCGCCCGCCGCACGCTGCGCATCGCCCGTGAGAACACCTGGTTCTCGATCGGCATCAAGATCCTCGTGCTCCTGCTTGCAGCCTTCGGCGTCGCCACAATGTGGATGGCCGTCTTCGCAGACGTCGGAGTCACCGTCCTCGCCGTCCTGAACGCAATGAGGGCGCTGCGTGCGTGATATGTCAGAAATAATCCTTATCTTACGGTCATAATATAACAACGCTATGATTCACGATTTTATCTACAACATTCCTGTGAAGGTGTATTTCGGCCGTAATCACCTCCATCATCTTGGTGAAGAATTGAAACGCTTCGGCACGCGTGTGCTTATGACATACGGTGGCGGCTCGATAAAACGTATGGGCCTCTATGACAAAGTAGTCAGGGAAATCAAGGCTGCAGGCCTGGAACTGTACGAACTCGACGGCATCGAGCCGAATCCCCGCATCGACTCCGTCCGCAAGGGCGCGCAGATGTGCAAGGACCACAAGATCGACGTGCTTCTCGCTGTCGGCGGCGGTTCGACCATCGACGCAACCAAATGGATTGCAGCCGGCGCGTGCGTAGACTTCGACCCCTGGGATTTCCTGGACCTGAAGAAGTGCGCTCCCGTGGAGAAAGCCCTTCCAATCGTTGACATCCTGACTCTGTCAGCAACCGGTTCGGAGATGGACACCGCAGCGGTGATCAGCAACCCCGAGACAAAGGACAAGATAGGCCGTCTCGACCCTCACATCCTTCCGAAGGTGTCTTTCCTCGACCCTGAAAATACGTTCACCGTAAGCCCTTACCAGACAGCCTGCGGCTCGTCGGACATTATGAGCCACATCATCGAGGTGTATTTCACCACCGACCAGGATCTCTTTATGCTCGACACCTTTATGGAGGGTATGATGAAGACCGTCATCAAATACGCTCCCATAGCAATGAAAGAGCCCGACAACTATGAGGCCCGCGCCAACCTGATGTGGACTTCGTCGTGGGCAATCAACGGCTTCGTGACAGCCGGCAAGAAACACGCCTGGAGCTGCCACCCGATGGAGCACGAGCTGTCGGCCTTCTACGACATCACCCACGGCCACGGCCTGGCTATCCTGACCCCGAGATGGCTGGAGTACTGCCTCGACGAGACAACCGTATCGAAGTACGTCCAGTTCGGAGTCAACGTGTTCGGCATCGACCCGAGCCTGCCGCCGATGGACATCGCCCGCAAGGCTATCGACGCTCTTGCAGACTTCTTCTTCAAGGATCTCGGCCTGAAGAGCACCCTCCCCGAGGTCGGCATCGACGAGACCCACTTCGAGATTATGGCAGGCAAGTCAGTGAACTTCGACACCCTGCCCGGCTTCAAGCCGCTCAAGCAGAAAGACGTCATCGAAATCTACAAGATGTGTATGAAATAGAGGCAGTCCAAATCAAAAAGCCCGGGCTCTTAGGAACCCGGGCTTTTTTGTTGTCTCAAAGGCTTAGTAGCTCAGACCCGCACCGCAGGGGATAAGGGCATAACCCTCTGTCTCCATAAAGCTCGGGACATCTTCCTTGTTGGCTTCGACAGCCTCCTGTGAGGCAGGCAGTCCGAACGGCATCTTGCCACAAGGGTTGAACTTGCCGGTTGCGACGTCGAGCAGGGCTGGAAGGGTGGTTCCGAAGGTCGCCAGCCAGGTGTCGGCGGCGCGGCCCTTGAGCTCGCTGAGCACCCACGGCCTGCTGCAGTTGACTGCGACTACGACCGGTCTGGTGATGGCTATGGTGTTCATATAGCGCACGTCGATGTTGTTCGCAGAAAGCAGGTTGCTGATGTCGGTGTTGCCTGAGGCGCCGCCGAGGAATCCGCCGCCTCTTCCGGCCGTTCCGGGGAATACCCAGAATATCACGACGTCAGCCTTGAGGGGTTTGTCCACGAACTCTACGTCCCAGACATTGTTGTCAACCTTGACGGCATTGTGCTGGCCGGAAGCGTCGACCCTTTCGACATACACCTTGGCGCCCTTCTTCAGAGGCAGCACTGAGCGTTCGTTGCGCATCAGCACGATGGATTTACGGAAGGCGGTCTCGGCCATCGCGCGGAACTCGTCGCAGTTGGCTGTAGCCTCAGCCTTGTCGGGATCCACGTAAGGATTCTCGAAGAGACCGAGCTTGAACTTTTCGATGAGCAGTCTGGTCACAGCTGTGTCGATCTGTTCGTCGGTGATCATACCGGCGTCATATGTGGCCTTGAGGTTCTTGATGTCAGCTCCGCCGGAGAAAAGGTCGGTGCCGGCAGCGACGGCCTTGGCATATCTCTCCTGATAGCTCAGGTCCTCGACGCCCCAGGGCATATTGTTGATGGGGCCGGTGTCGGAGTTGACGAGGCCTTTGAATCCGAGGGTATTCCTCAGAAGGTCGGTGAGCAGGCCGTAGTTGAATGCCGAGCCGACTTCTTCGTACTTGGTCTCGTGAGGACGGGCATAGTAAGGCATAATGCCGGAAACGCCCGCATCGACTGCAGCCTTGAACGGCTTGATGTGGTAGTCGAACATTCCGCCGGGATAGATGAGGTTCTTGCCGTAGCTGTAGTGCGAATCCCAACCCTTCATCTCAGGACCGCCGCCGGGGAAGTGTTTCATAGTGAGGGCCACTGAACCGGGGCCGAGCTCTTCACCCTGGAAACCCTTGACCAGCTGTTCCGCTATTACTGACACTCTGTCGGCATCTTCGCCGAAGGTGCCTTCTATCCTGCTCCAGCGGGGCTCTGTGGACAGGTCGAGCTGATACATATAGCCCTTCCGGATGCCGCAGGCCGCCCATTCGGCAGCTGCGCTCTTTGCAAACTGATAAACCAGCTCGGGGTCGTCGGTGGCTCCCAGACCGAGGGTGCCGGGCCACTGGGTGAAGTAGCTGTTGCCCACGTTCAGACCGAGAGAGTTGTCGACTGCCACGTGGTTGCGGGGGTTGGAAGCGAAGATGGCTGGTATGCCGAGACGGCTGCCCTCGGCGACTTCCTGCACGTTGTTGGCCCACTCGGCCATCAGCCGGGCGGGGGCGTTGGCGCGGAGGATGAAATGGCGCAGATGCCTCTCCATAATGCCTTTGGTCGTGCCGGAGACATTGATGGACTCATCAGCCGCCTCGCCGGTGAAGTTGTTGCGGTTGGTGACCTGGTCGCGCTCGTTGAGTTCCGCAGTGCCCTGCGGCCCCATATTGATCTGGGAGATGATCATAAAGCCGATCTTCTCGTCGATGTCCATCTTGGACAGAAGGTCAGCCGCCCTCTGCTCCGGAGTCAGGCGCCAGTCCTCGTACTTGTCGAGCTTTCCGTTCTTGTTGAGGTCCTTGAATTCAAGGCCTCCTTTCTTGATTATCGATACGCTCCTGGTGCCGAGTTCAGGCTGTTCGTAGCTCTTGCAGGCGAACAGCAGCGGCACGATGAGCATAATGGCAAAAAGTTTTTTCATATAGTTACGTTTAAAAGGATTGCTATGTAGTATGACAGTTCGCAGAGAAGGAAGGTGGCCCCGCAGCAGTCTCCGGTGTAGCCTGCGATGCGGCGTTTCATCAGCCCTGCGAGAAGCAGCATCACGATGGCCGGGATACCGAGCTGCCAGAAAAAGGCGAAAGGCATCCAGCCGAGCCAGAAAGTCATCACCGCTGCCGGAGCGATGCCGAAGGCGAAGCACAGCAGCAGCTCGTGCCATTTCATCCGTGAATAAACGGTCTTGTTCTTGGCTTCCTCTGCATTACGGGCATAGGGCAGGAGATTGGTCAGCTGGGCGGCGCAGCATTTGGCCCAGCAGTCGCCGGCGAGCACGACGATGCAGAGCGTATCGCGGGACAGGGCAGCCGGAAGCTGGAGCATCAACGCGAAATACACAATCAGACCGATGACCCCGTAGGTCCCGATGTGGGAGTCTTTCATTATGGCCAGCGTCCGCTCACGGGTGTTGCCGCCGCCGAAGCCGTCGATGAAATCGGCCAGGCCGTCCTCGTGAAGGCAGCCTGTCAGCAGCAGACGTGCCACGAGGGCTGCAATCCAGGCCAGCGTGAGGGGCATCACGTTGCTGCAGAGCCAAAGCACTGCCGCCGTCACGAAACCTGTCAGCCAGCCGACCAGCGGCCAGAGCGGAACCACGCGCTTGAAAGCCTCGGCGGGAATCTCGCGGATGCGCCAGAAGGGCAGGCGGGTGAAGAAAGTCAGTGCGGCCAGCAGTCTCATCGCTTAGAAGTATTTAGTGATGTCGGCGCCGGAGAACGTGTCCATCTGGTTGATCATCCTCACGGCAGATTCGAGTATGGGATAGGCGCAGATAGCGCCGGTGCCTTCGCCCAGCCTGAGACCGAGGTTCAGCAGCGGCTTCGCGCCCAGGGCGTCCAGCATCTTTCGGTGGCCAGACTCGTCGCCGCAGTGGCCGAAGACAGCGTAGTCCAGCACTTCGGGATACATCTTCGAGGCAGCCAGCATACAGGCGGTCATTATGAAGCCATCCACCAGGATTATCATCTTCAGCTCGGCAGCCTGCAGCATTGCCCCCACAGCCATCACCATCTCGAAGCCGCCGAACCAGCGGATTATGTCGCGTGGCGAACCGTCGCCCGCATAGCCTTCCATCGACCTGCGCAGCACATCGTATTTGTGGCGTATGCCCTCGTCGTCGAGGCCGCTGCCTGCGCCTACACACTCGGCCAGCGGGATGCCTGTAAAATAGGACATCCATATCGATGAAGGGGACGTGTTGCCGATGCCCATCTCGCCGAAGCTGATGACGTTGCTGCCCTCGGCGAAGCACTGGCGGACGACAGAGGCTCCGCCGGCCAGGCACTGATCCATCTCCTCCGGGCTCATCGCCGGCCCGTGCAGGAAATTGCGGGTGCCGCGGCCGACCTTGAGATCGATGATGCCCCGGTCGCGCGGCAGGTCGTAATCCACTCCGGCATCCACCACCTTGAGGGTGAAGCCGTGCTGGCGGCAGAGGAAGTTGACTCCGCCCGTACCCTGGGGGTGGGTGAAGTGGCATACCTGCTGCCAGGTAACTTCCTTCGGGGCTATGCTGACACCCTCGTCCACGATGCCGTGGTCGCCGGCGAAAACTATGTTCTGGGGATGCCGAAGCTCGGGCGAGAGAGTCTGCTGTATCAAGCCGGCCTGCAGAGCCAGCTCTTCGAGCCGCCCGAGGGAGCCTTTGGGCTTAGTGAGGTCGTCGATCTTTGCCTGCAGCGCAGGCCTCAAGGCCTGGCGGGGATGTTCAATATGGAATTCAGTCATCTGCTATCCTTTGATTTTAACGGATATTCCGCTCACCATCAGGAAGACTTCGTCGGCGCGGGCTGCGACATACTGGTTCATCCAGCCCTGCAGGTCGGTGAACTTGCGCTGCAGTTCGTTCTGCGAGGTTCCGCCCAAGCCGATTTCGTTGGTAACGAAGATGAAGGTGGCATCCTGTGCGGTGAAACGGTCGAATTCGGCTTTGACCGCTTCCAGCGCACTGTCGGTGTCGCCTTCCATATCATAGAAGAAATTGGTGGCCCACAGGGTGAGGCAGTCTACCAGCACCACGCGGCCGGCCACACTGTGCCTGCTGAGGAACTTCTCTTCTTCGATATTGGTCCACTGCGGACCGCGGCGTTCCTGATGCCGGCGGACACGCTCGCGGAACTCGTCGTCCCAGATACGGGCAGTGGCAAGATACACGGGATCGGCAGCCAGGCTGAGAGCAAGAGCTTCGGCCTTGGAACTTTTCCCTGAACGGGCTCCACCGGTTATGAGTATTATGCGTTTCACATCCCAAAATTAGTTTTTTTAAGCAAACAATTCTATATTCGCGACGCATTTCGGCAATCAGGAGGCTGAGCCCAGCCACACTGATGAAAGGGAACACGGTGAGAAACCGGGGCTGTACCTGCAGCTGTAATCTCCGGCAACGATTTGTTAGATCCATCGCCACTGAACTCCTTGTTCGGGAAGGCTTGACAGATCTGGAGAAAGCCAGAAGACCTACCGGAAGCATTAATTACGTGCGCTCAGGAACAAGCGCGAACGCAAGATGGCAATAAGAAGAATCTTATTAATCTTTTTGGCACAGTTGTGCGCAGTTTCTGCGGTTCTTGCACAGTCAAGCCTGCAAGACACCGTGGTGATTGACAATGCCATTGTAACTGCAAAATCCAAGGAACAGAACCTCAGGGAAGGAGCTTTTGCCATCAATGCAGTCAGTATCCGCACTCAGGCGGCCACGCTTCAGTCCCTTACGCAGGCCATCGACCGCACCAATGGAATACGCATCCGTGAAGAAGGAGGTGTGGGCAGCGACTTCGACCTTTCCATCAATGGAATGTCCGGCAATTCCATACGTTATTTTCTTGACGGCATGCCGCTCGATGCGAAGGGAACGGGAATGACCCTGGCAAATCTGCCGGTCAATATCATCGACCGTGTGGAAATATACAAAGGTGTCATACCTGCCAGTTTCGGCAGCGATGCACTCGGCGGAGCGGTCAACATCATAACAAACCGCAGCAGCCGCAATTTCGTGGATTTCTCATACGGCATCGGTTCGTTCCACACCCACAAGGCAGACTTCAGCGCGCAGTACATAGGAAAGCGGACCGGGCTGATAATACGGCCGGTGATCAGTGCACATTATTCCAAGAACGACTATCTGATGCGTGATGTGAAAGTCCGCAACGAAGACCATACCGCTTTCGTCGTCAAAGACCTGCCAAGATTCCACGACGATTATCTCTCCCTGTTCGGACAGCTTGAGGCAGGTGTCCAGAACCGCAGCTGGGCAGACGCGTTCTTTGTTTCCGCCTCATACTCGAAGATCGACAAGGATATCCAGACCGGTGCTACCCAGAGCCACGTCATCGGTATGGCCGAGCGCCATACAGAGTCGCTCAGTTTCTCTGCCCGCTACGAGAAATCCGATTTCCTGGCAGAAGGCCTGCAATTTCAACTCTCTGCATCCCACACGCTTGACCACTCCCAGACTGTCGATACCACTTACCGGCTTTATTACTGGGACGGCAGCTATATCAACGGAGGTTACAGCGAGATCCGCCGGCGAGGCAAGTCATTGCGTGACTATCTCCGTCCTCTGACGGTGGTCAGGGGCAACCTGAACTATGATATTGCAGCAGGGCACGAGATATCTCTCAACTATATGCTGAACCGGTCCGGCAACAAGCAGGAAGATTCCTGGGACAAGGACTTCGTGACGACAAACGACATACTCACCAAGCACATCGCCGGCCTTTCGTACGACCAGTCTCTGATGGAAGGAAGGATGAACAATACCTTCTTCCTGAAGGATTATGTCAACCATCTGACGATCAACCAGAACGAACTGCCCTCGACGACCGGGTCCGATAAGGTGAAAGGCAGCAATACGCAGAATTATGTCGGTTACGGACTAGGGACACGCTACATCTTCGCAGATGCTGTTGCCCTGAAGGGATCGTATGAACACAGCGTCCGTCTTCCTGTCGCCAGGGAACTGCTGGGCAACGGTTCTACAGTTTATCCAAACGTGGCTCTCAAGCCTGAAATCAGCGAAAACTTCAACCTCGGAGTATTCGGAAACCTTGACCTGGGCGACGGACATATGATTTCATATGAACTGAACGGTTTCGTCCGTCTGGTGGACAATTATATCCGCGCAAGCCTGATGGAAACCGAGTCGATGATGCAATATGTCAACGTTGATGCGGTCCATATCAAAGGCCTGGACGGTGAGATACGCTATGACTGGGCCGGAAAACTCCACGCAGCAGTGAATGCCAGCTACGACGACAGCCGTGATATGCGAGAATTCACCCAGTCGGGGGAGCGCTCGGTAACATACAGGAACAGGACTCCCAACCGTCCCTGGACATATTGCAATGCAGAACTGTCATATACGTTCCATAATCTGTTCCAGGACGATGACCGTCTGCGCCTGAGCGCCGATTACCAGTGGGTGCACTGGTTCTACCTCACGTGGGAAGCGTTCGGATCGGCAAGTTCCAAGTCCAAGGTGCCCACGCAGCATATCACAAATGCCTCTCTGCTTTATTCCTGGCACAGCGGCCGTTACAATGTGTCCCTCGAATGCTCCAACCTTCTGGATGCACTTGCCTTCGACAACTATATGCTGCAGAAGCCGGGACGTGCGTTCTTTTTGAAATTCAGATTATTCCTATAGTTCCACTTCTAACAATAAACAACAATTAGCTATGAAAGAAATGAAAAAAATGCTTCTCTTGCTCAGCGCGGCAATGATGGCAATATTTATGTCTGTGGGATGCGATCCTGTTCCTCAACCCGAACCGGAACCGGAGCCCGTGGCAAAGGACTACAACTTCGACCTGTTTGTATGTGCAGTCAAACACGGTGGTATGTCCAAAAACAAGAATGGTACATATGTACGCAGCGTACCTGCACTGACTGCCGACCAGCCTCTCGTTGAATTCACCGGAAAAGGCATCGATATAACTGAAGATTATACGCTTGAAAGTATCACCCGCGGCAAGTATTACTATCAGGTGCCCCAGCGTGCGACCGCAGGATTCGTAAAGTTCCATATAGAGCGCAATGCGGCTGGAGAGGAAAAGATTGTAGAGGATGCCGAAGTTCCGTTCAAGGACAATGTCTATGCCGCCCGCAAGTATACCCACGCGTGGATCAACGACGGCAATACCCTTGTTGTCATAGGTACGGTTGACAAAGCCACCAAAATCGTCTGGTCAAAGCTTTCTGAGTCAAATCTCGCAATCCAGTCGGAAGGAACCTTCGACATCAGCCTCCCCGAAGGATATTCGGCATTCTCAACCACAGGCTTGCTTACTTATCGCAAGAGCGACGGCAAACTGTACTACTTCTACCTTACAAAAGCAGAAGCCGGAATCAGCGACGCAGCCACAAGCGTCACCCATATTGCAATCATCAACCCTGAGACGATGAAGGTCGAATCTGACACTGCCGTCCCCTTCGACGTGATGGAAGAAACTGCAGGAAGTGCCTATGGCGAACTGATGCAGAGTATGATTATTTATGATGACGACGACAATATGTATGTCGCAGGTCTCAAGACTATAGATGGCAAGGAGATGGGTGTTCTCCGCCGTATCCCTGCAGGTTCGAAGACCTTTGACGCCAGTTGGAACGGTTTCCCGAATCCTGAAGGCAAGCTTCTGACCATCCAGTACCTTGGCAACGGCAAGGCTCTCAGTTATTCTCGTGACGAAGCGCTCGGCACAAAGATAGACAGCAAGAGCCATTTCTATTCTGTCATCGACCTTTCAACAGGTGTCCGCGAGCGCGTGAAATACAACGGACAGAATCTGCAGTACTGCGGAGGCCGCTTCTCTCAGCGCAGCGTTGTGGTCAATGGCAAGGCATATATCGGTGTCGGTGGTGAAGTAGAGGCTGAGGCGGAAGAAACCAACCCGACCATCTATATCTACGATTGCAAGACCGGCACGGTAGAAAAAGGCGTTGAACTGTCCAAGGGCTTCTGCTTCGATATCATCCGTGCTATGGATGTTGAATAAACTGCAATGAAATCCCGTTTCCTCATAGGTGCACTCTCGTCGGGAGGCGGCAAGACCACGCTGACGATGGGCATACTGCGCGCGCTCAGCGACCGCGGACTCAAGGTCCAGCCCTTCAAGTGCGGGCCTGACTACATCGACACCCGCTTCCACGAGGCTGCCACGGGCAGCACATCCGTCAACCTCGACACCTGGCTTTCGTCCGAGAATCACGTGAGAGACTTGTACGCCCGCTATGGTGCAGATGCCGATGTGTGTGTGACCGAAGGGGTGATGGGACTATACGACGGCTATGACCGTTCGTCGGGCAGCAGCGCAGCCATAGCCCAGCTGACCGCAACCCCGGTCGTGCTGGTGGCCGGCGCCCGCTCGACATCCTATACTCTGGCGGCACAGCTCTGGGGGATGAAGCATTTCCGAGCGGGGCTGCAGTTCGTCGGAGTCGTGTTCAACCAGGTGGGGTCGTCGCGTCACGAGCGGCTGCTGAGGCAGGCTGCAGAAGATGCGGGGCTGCCTTGCCTCGGCGCGTTGCCCCGTCTTCCGGAGCTGGAGATACCTTCCCGCCACCTCGGCCTGCAGCTGGCTGATGACAATGAAATGAGGCATCGCTGCGCCAAGGCGGCAGAGATAGTGGAGCGTTACGTAGACCTGGCGCAGCTGCTGCGGCTCACCGGCACTGACTCAGCCTTCCCTGCCGCCGAGCCCGCAGCCCCCATTGCCGCCGGACGCCCGTTGCGTATCGCCGTGGCCCGCGATGCGGCTTTCAATTTCATATACCGTGAGAATCTCTCACGGCTTGCCCAGGCCGGACAGCTGAGCTTCTTCAGTCCTCTGGCCGGTGACCCTCTTCCCGAAGCGGACCTGGTATATTTCCCGGGAGGCTATCCCGAACTGTATGCAAAAGAACTTGCAGAACAGGAAGGCCTGAAACGTCAGGTGCGTGAATATGCAGATGCCGGAGGACACATACTTGCGGAATGCGGCGGAATGATATGGCTTTCGCAGGCTATCGAAGGCCTGGAAAGCGGTCCTGCTCCGATGTGCGGAGTGCTGCCGTTTTCTGCTACGATGGAAGGAGCCAGGCTGCATATGGGATACCGCCGACTGGTGGATGCCTCTGAACGCGTGTGGAAGGGCCACGAGTTCCACTATTCGTCGCTGACCGCTCCCGACGCCCTGCCGTCAGTCGTCACTCAGTACAATGCGGCGGGAGAACAGGTCCCCACGTCTTTGTATCGCTATAAAAACGTAATTGCCGGGTACACCCATCTATACTGGGGTGAGGCCGATATTTTGTATCTTTGGAACTGATATGAAAAAACTTTTTTCCATAATCACACTGCTTGCCGTCCTGATCCTGGCTCCAGCCTGCCGGGGCGGCTCGCACCGCAAGGCAGCCAGCCCCGTCGAGGGCAGGGAAGGCGCCGTGAAACCGGTATATGCCGAAGGCTTCAGGGTGACGTACACCGATGACGGCTGCCTGGTGGATATCCAGGACCCGCTGAGGGAGGAGAGCCAGAGTTTCCACTACCTTCTGGTGAAAGACGGACGCAAACCCGCCCGTGTCCCTGACGGCTATTCGGTCATTGAAGTGCCCGTGAAGCGTGTGGTCTGTATGACTTCGCTCCAGCTGTCGAACTTCATCTGTATGGATGAACTGGACCGTGTGGCGGGCATCACAAGCACCCGGCATCTCTTCAACACCGATGTCAAGGGACGTCTTGATGACGGCCGTATCAAGAGGATAGGCATTGAAGGCAATTTCGACAACGAGGTCATCATCGGCCTCGACCCTGACCTGATACTCATCTCTCCGTTCAAGCGCGGAGGCTATGAAGCCCTCAGGGGGATGGATATCCCTCTTGTGCCGCATCTCGGCTATCAGGAGACAACTCCTCTCGGCCAGGCCGAGTGGATCAAGTTCATAGGACTGCTGACCGGGCAGGAGGAGAAAGCCAATGAGATTTTCGCAGGCATAGAGCGGCGCTACAATGAGCTGAAGGACAAGGCGGCGGCAACGCAGGGCCGTCCGGTCGTGCTCAGCGGCGAGCTGCACGGCGGCAACTGGTATGTAGGCGGCGGCCGCAGTTTCCTGGCTCAGATATTCCGCGATGCTGGCGGTGAATACTTCCTGCCGGAAGACAAGAGCTCCGGAGGCCTGAACCTCGATTTCGAAACTGTCTACAGCCAGACGGCCGGCGCTAAGTACTGGCGCATCGTCAACAGCTTCAACGGTGATTTCTCCTACGACGCCCTGAAAGCTGAAGATGCGCGCTACGCCGACCTGGGCGCTTTCAAGAACAAGGGTGTCATCTATTGCAATATGAGCCGCAAACCGTTTTATGAAAATATGCCGGTGCAGCCCGACGTGGTGCTGTCCGACCTCATACACATCTTTCATCCCGAACTGCTGCCGGACGATTATCAGCCGGTCTTCTATGAATTGCTGAAATGAAACGTCCCATAGCCGTCGGAATGATCCTTCTGGGAGTGTCGATCCTCCTGTTTTTCTTCCTGAACCTGTTACTGGGTTCTGTGACGGTTCCTGCCGGTGCAGTATGGAAGATTGTCTGGGGGGCCGACGCCGGCAATGAAATCTGGCAGAACATAGTGCTCAAGTCGCGTCTGCCGCAGGCAGTCACTGCGCTTGTGGCCGGAGCAGGCCTGGCAGTCGCCGGTCTGCAGATGCAGACGGTCTTCCGCAACCCGCTGGCCGGACCTTCAGTGCTCGGTGTAAGCTCCGGAGCAAGCCTCGGAGTGGCCTTCGTAGTGCTGCTCTCCGGCAGGCTCGGCGGAGTGGCCCTGAGCCGCCTCGGCTATATGGGCGAGATAGCAATGACGCTGTCGGCCATAGTCGGAGCCCTGGCCGTGATGCTGCTCATCGTCTGGGTGGCGGGCAAGGTCAGGGGCAATGTCACCCTGCTGATCATCGGCGTGATGATAGGCTATGTGGCCACCGCCATCATCGGAGTGCTGAAGTTCTTCAGCGCCGAGGAGGATGTCAGGGCCTATGTGGTCTGGGGACTGGGCAGCTTCGCCCGCGTGTCCGGCGGCCAGGTGGCAACGTTCGCCATCATAATGGCCGTGCTGCTGCCGCTGTCGATGCTGCTGGTCAAGACCCTCAACCTTCTGCTGCTCGGAGACGGATATGCACGTAACCTCGGCCTGAACGTAGCCCGCGCCCGCATCTGGGTCATCGTATGCGCAGGAGTGCTGGTGGCTATAGTGACTGCCTACTGCGGTCCTATTTCGTTCCTCGGCCTGGCAGTGCCCCATCTGTGCCGGGGCATCTTCCGCACTTCGGACCACCGTGTGCTGATGCCGGCGTCGCTGCTGGCAGGCTCTGCGCTGGCCCTGCTCTGCAATCTGATCGCCCGCCTGCCGGGCTTCGAAGGGGCTCTGCCCGTCAATTCCGTCACGGCCCTGATCGGCGCGCCGGTCGTGGCAGTCGTGCTGTTCAAACATCGTAAAGAAGACACAGGAGAATGAAACGCGAAGAAACCATACGCCTTGCCGGCCTGACGATAGGCTACACAGGAAAGCATTCGGTCAAGAAAGTGGCCGAAGGAATCACCGACACTATCTGCAGCGGCGAGTTGACCTGCCTGATAGGAGAGAACGGTGCAGGCAAATCAACCTTGCTGCGCACACTCTCCGGCTTCCTGCCGCCGCTTGCCGGTGAGATAAACATTATGGGCAAGCCACTGAAGTCGTACCGCGAGACGGAACTCGCCAAGGTCATCGGTGTCGTGCTTACCGAGAAGAACAACCTGCAGAATATGACTGTGGAAGAACTCGTGGGTATGGGCCGAAGCCCTTACACCGGGTTCTGGGGAAGACTCAGGGCGGAGGACAAGGCCAAGGTTGCACAGGCCATCGGCCTGGTCGGCATCGAAGCCCTCAGCGCCCGTATGGTCCAGACCCTGAGCGACGGCGAGCGGCAGAAAGTGATGATAGCAAAGGCGTTGGCCCAGGAAACTCCAATAATCTTCCTGGACGAGCCGACAGCCTTCCTGGACTACCCCAGCAAGGTGGAGATACTCAATCTGCTGCACCGGCTTTCAAGTGAGGAGGGCAAGACCATCTTCCTTTCCACCCACGACCTTGAACTGGCGCTGCGCGTGGCAGACCGCGTCTGGCTTATGACAAAGCAAGGTGGAGTGAAGACCGGCTCTCCCGAAAAACTCATCGTCAACCCCGACACCGGCCGTTTCCATTTCGAATAAAAAAAAGCGACCGGCAAATCGATGCCGGCCGCCACTTTAAAGAATGCTTATGGAATCGGACTGCTATTCCGGATTCTTAGAGTGATAGTAGTCGAGAGGCTCGCCGTTGATAGCATCCCTTGTGTGGTCCATCCAGATCTGGCGGATAGTCGGAAGTTCCAGAAGACCTTTCTCGATCATAGTGCTGTTGTCGCAGGTGAAGCCAGAACCTTTGGCACCGAAGAATACCTTCCAGCTGCAGTCTTCAACCTCACCCTCGTCATTGGCTTCATCCAAAAGGTCGTCGATAGTATAGCTCTTGCCTTCGAACTGCTCGGGCAGGTCGTCGCCGGCCATATCGTTGTGACCGTGGTCACCGTCGATGGACATCAGCGGGTGGAGGTATACCTTGCGGTTGGCAGTGTTGAGGCCGGCCTCAGCCATACGCTCGTATACGTGGGTTTTAAAGTTTTCCATCATATCAACTGTTCCTACGAAGTAGTGAGGGTTGAGCTCCTGGAGAGCTTCCTCGAGCTGGGTGTAGCGGACGTTGGCCTTGTAGGTGTCATATGAGTCGGGGTTGCCGTGGCCCATAAAGGCTACGATGTCGTTGGCTGCCTGGTTCTTGTAGAGATTGTTGAGAGCCTTGGCTACAGCGTTGACATCCTTGTCTTCATCCTGGAGCAGGGGAACGCCGAGCTTGAGGACTACGCCTGCCAGATAGTCATCGTCGATGTCGCCGTTGGCGTTGTTGGCGAAGTCCTTGATGTAGTTGATCACGCGGGTGTACTCCTCACCGGGGATTACCTGCAGTGACTGGACTACGATTTCGCTGTACTTCACGCCGGTCTGGGCGAAAGCGGTGAGCCAGAAGGGGGGAGCGTAGTAGTTGCGGATCTCTGCTCCGTCAGCTACGTTTTCGCCGGCAGCAGCGCGGTTGATGCAGATAGCTGAAGAGAATGACAGATAGACGTCATAGCCGGTGAAAGCCTTCTTGTAGGCTTCAACAGTCTCGTCGAAAGCGTCGAAAGCCTGCTGCCAGGTTGAGCCGAAGGCTACCAGCAGGATGGCTTTGTTGTTCTTCTTCTGAGATTTTACGGCTTCGTTGACAGCCCTTTGGTAGGCTGTGTAGTTGTACTGCTCGCCGCCGTTCTTTTCGCAGGAAACGAAACTGAAGGCGAGGGCAGCCAGCAATGCGAGTGAGAAAAATCTAGTTTTCATCGTTTGTACTTGAATTATAATTGTTACTTATGGTTGTGTTGAATGTGTTCCTGACTTTGCGTCCGCTGTTGAAGTTGACGGTGAGACCTATGTAGAAGGTCCTTCCGGGAGTGGTGGTGCCGAGGTGGAGTCCGTGCGGGGTACGGTCCACATAATTGAGGATGTTGTCCACTCCGGCTTCGATGCGCCAGACAGTGCGCTCGAAGTCGCCCAGGTCGTGGGTGGTGGAGATGCGCCATATCTGGTATCCCTTGCCGTTGCCATCATCCTGGTAGAAGCGCGTCGACGACATCCGGCCGTAGAGGCCTGCGCTGATTTTGTAGGCAGGGCCGAAGCGGTGGTTCCAGGTGGTGAAGAAGTTGCCCTTGTGGTGGGCGGTGCCGTCGATGATCACGTTGTGCATACGGTCGTGGCTGGAGTCATATTGATTGGCGTCAGTGTCGAGCCAGCTGTATCCCAGGCCGAAGGCCCATTCGCGGTAACTATAGCGCACGCTGACATCGACGCCTATCGTGCGGGCGTCGTCGACGTTCTGGTACTGTCGTGTCTTGACGGGGTCGTACTGGATTACGTATTCGGCTGGAGCCTGGTAATTGGGAATGGTCACCAGCGTGATCATATCCCTGACGCTGTTGTAGTAGCCGGTGACGTTGATGCTCAGTCCGGCGTGGGTGTATTCTCCGCCGAGGGAGAAGTAGTTGCTGGTCTGGGGACGCAGCGCCGTGTTGCCAAGGTAGAGATAAGTGCCGGACATCTGCTTTACGTAGCGGTATTCAAGTTCCTTGGGGGTGGGGGTCTTGAATCCCTGGCTCCACGTGGCCCTGATCCTCCACGGCAGTCCGAGACCCAGCATTGCCGAGAACTTGGGAGTGAGCTTCATACCGAAGCTTCCGTTCCAGGTCAGCCTCAGGCCGCCTGCAAGGTGAAGCAGGCTGTTGCGGCCGAACTCATATTTGAACTCGTCCTGCGCGTATACGGCAGCCGTCCAGTCCGTCGCCTTGCCGCCCACCACGCGGTTGGGGGCTGACAGCCAGTCGTAGCGGTATTCTGCGCCGGTGTTGAGCAGGTTGCCTGCCGGCAGCGTGAAGACGCCCTTGAGGCTCGCCATCGTGCGGCGCTGGTCGCTCTGCATCTCGATCTGGTCGGGGAGATAGGGGAAATAGGGATAGTAGATCGTTCCCTTGCTCTTCTCATAGTCTTCCACAAGGGTTGTGGCCGTGAAGTAATACATATAGGCGTGGCGGTTCCAGTCCAGGTCGAAGGTCACCACGTCGGTGTCGTTGGGTTTCCAGGTGCCGCCTGCCGATGCGGATGCGTTGTGGTACTGCAGGTCGTAGGTGTGGACGTCGTACTGGGCATATTTGCCGCTCGGACGGTAGATGCGCTTGGCATAGAGGGTTCCTCCGGCGTACAGTTCCAGACGGTCGTTCACCGTGAAGGTCAGCTGCTCGCCTATCTGCCCGTTGGAGTGGCGGTTCACTGTCTTGTTCTGGGAGTCGGTGATGGGCGTCTCCGTGCCGACGGTGCGTTCCACGGACGTGTTCTGCCAGCCGTCGGAGTGCTGGAACTGGAAGTTGGTCAGCGAGCTGAAGCGGCCGAATTTAAGGCCGATGGCGTTGTGCTGGCGGATGTCGTTGTAGGACCCGTAGCGGCTGCTGTTTTCGAGCAGCAGGCCTTCTTCACGATGCTTGCGGGTGATGATGTTGATCACGCCGGCGATGGCGTCGCTGCCGTAAAGGGCAGATGATGCGCCCTTGACTATCTCTATTTTCTCGATGTTGCGCGGGTCGATGAGCGACAGGTCGTTCTCGCCACCCACGTCGCCGTGGATGCGCTTGCCGTCGATGAGTATCAGGATGTAGTTGTTGCCGAGACCGTTGAGCTGCATATGCGAGCCCATATCGTCTTCGTTGAAGGCGAATGAGGGGGCGAGACCGCTCAGGATGTCTTCGAGCGAGCGTCCCGAGTAGTTCTGCAGCATCTGGCGCGAGATGACTTCAGTCTGCACGGGGGCGTCCTTGAGCAGATGCAGGGTGCCGGTGGCCGTGATGACGGTCTCCGGAATGGAATCCTGCAGGAAATCCTGCGCTGCCAGCGGCTGGAGCAGGCACAACGCCGCCCCGATGAGCAAATACTTTATTATCTTCCTCATAGTCAGTCCCGTCTGTTCCTGAACGGGCATCTAATTTTAACGTCTTGGCAGGTCTTCTGGCTTTCCCCGGTCCGCCTCACCTTCCCAGGCCTTGCAACGAGCAACTCCGGACAGACGGATGAATCGTTGCGCCCAGTGGCGTTTTGGAGGCGGACCCCTGAACGGGATCACAGCTGCAGGCACAGCCCCGGTCTTGCACCGGGTTCCCTTGCACCTTGACGGCATCGTGCCGCCGGTTACCAAAACCGCCGCGAAGGTAGCATAATTTTCCTTCTTTTTATACTTTTGTGCTCGCAATTTATTCCATCTATGAAATCACGACTTACAACACTATTTTCATTTGTTTTATTTACATTGTTCGGGGTTGCCGGGTGCAATCTTGTGCCTGAGCCTGTGCCTCCGACTCCGGAGCCCAGCCTGCTTTCGTTCGACCTTTATGTTTGCGCCGTCAAGCACGGCGGAATGGGTCAGAACAAGAACGGCACCTACGTGCGCAGCGTGCCGTCCCTCGATGCCGACCAGCCTCTTATAGAATTCACCGGCAAGGGCATCGACATCACCCAGAAATTCACTATGGAGAGCATCACCCGCGGCAAGTATTACTATCAGGTGCCGCAGGAGGGTGCCGACCGTTTCGTCAAGTTCCATATCGAGCGCAATGAGGCCGGCGAGGAGTGGATTCCCGAGCCGCTCGACGCCGAGGTGCCCTTCAAGCAGAATACTTACTATGCCCGAAAGTACACTCACGCGTGGCTTGACAACGGCAGCACTCTTCTTATTGTCGGTACCGACTCCGATCACAAGCAGGTAGTATGGACGAAGCTCAACGAGAGCAACCTCGCGATAATCGAGGAAGGGAAGCTGGCTCTGACCCTGCCCGAGGGTTTCGATATGTTCTCGACTTCCGGCCTGCTGACTGTGAGACCCACCGACGGCACTCTGTTCTATATCTATTACGTCAAGACCGAGAATTCCGACCGCAAGCCTGTGACCCACATCGCTGTGCTGGATCCGAAGACTATGAAGGTGGTCTCTGACGCCCCTGTTTCTGAGGGTATTATGGAAGAGCCTGTGACGGCTGCCTACGGCGAGTTGCTGCGCAATATCATCGCCTATGACGAGTTCGGAACTATGTACGTGGCCGGCCTTTGCACTTACAACGGTGTGAAGATGGGCGTTATGCGCCGCATCCTCCCTTTGGAAAGTCAGTTCGATCCTTCGTGGAACGGTTTTCCCAGCCCGGAGGGAAGGCTGCTGACCGTCCAGTATGTCGGCAACGGCCGTATGCTGGTTTACTCGCGCGATGAGAAGCTCGGCACCAAGATTGACAGCCGCAGCCATTTCTACAGCATCATCAATCTGACCAATGGACAGCGGGAGCGCGTGAGCTATAACGGAACGCCACTGCGCTACTGCAGCGGCGGCTATTCCCAGCGCAGCGCGATTGTCGACGGCAAGGCATATATCGGCATTACCGAAGGCGACGGTCCTGACGACAATCCGATGGTCTATATCTACGATTCTGCCACTGACCGCGTAGTACCCGGCGCGAAACTCTCCAAGGGTTTCTGCTTCGACATCATCCGCGCGATGGTAGAAGAAGATTAGTCAGGCGTAACTGACACCAGAGGCTGAACTGCCCCCGGGGGGGGTGGAGATGTTCGCTACGGGGCAGTTCTGCCTATGGCGTCAGCTATATCAGGATCAGGGCTTTCAGGCCGGTGACTACCAGTACCATTATGATTTCGGCGGCGCGGTTGATGCGCGTGGCGCGGCGCATATCGGCGGTGGTCAGCGGGCGGTCGTTGCTGCCGATGTAGGGCTTCACCACCTCTTCCCCGAAATAATCGTGGGGGCCTCCGAAACGACAGTCGAGGATGCCGGCGAGAGCGGCCTCCGGCCAGCCTGAGTTCGGACTCAGGTGCTGGGGCCCGTATTTGCGCACAAACGGCAGCAGCTTCAGTTTTCCGGCTGCCAGAAGCATTAGAAACGCTGTCAGCCTTGCCGGAATCCAGTTCGCCACATCGTCAGCCTTCGCGGCGAAACGTCCGAATTCGAGATATCGCTCGTTGCGGTAGCCCACCATCGAATCGAGGGTGTTGACCATCTTGTAGGCCACCATTCCGGGCACACCGAGCAGCAGGAGCCAGAATAGCGGGGCGACCACTCCGTCGCTGAGGTTCTCGGCCAGGGTCTCGAGGGCGGCGGTACGTATCTCCTGGGCTGACAGGTTCGCCGTGTCGCGGCCGACTATGCGGGCTACCTGCCTGCGGCCGTCTTCGAGGGAGCGGTCCACTGCGCGGAACACTTCCCGGACTTCGCGGATGAGGGTCGTGCCGGCCAGGCAGTAGAACACCAGTATGGCTTCGGCTGCATATTGCAGGATGCGTCCGAAGCCGATGGCTTCGGACAGCCAGCCGAGGCCGAGCAGCAGGGCGCAGGTTGCAAGGAATGCTCCCGCAATCAGCGCTCCGGCAAGGACGGCTCCCTTGCGGCGGCGGCCGTCACCCTTGTTCCAGCGCTTCTCCCCGGCGGCAATGAGCTTGCCGAAACCTACGACAGGGTGGGGGAGCCACGCCGGGTCTGCGACCAGCAGGTCGAGCAGCCAGCCGGCCAGCATCGCTATGAGATGCCCTGTCATTGCAGTGCCTCCAGCCATTCCCGGATGGCGGATACAAGCATATCGTTCTCTTCAGGAGTCTGTGATGCGATGCGGAAACAACCCTCGTCGAGTTCTTTGAAGTTCGACGCATCGCGTATCAGGAGGCCTCTTTCGTTTGCCAGCCAGTCCTTGAGCAGTGCTGCGCGTCCTTTCTCCATACGGCAGAGCATAAAGTGTGTCTGCGTAGGGTCGACGCTGATGCCGGGGATGCCATTGAGGGCGTCGCGCAATCTTTGAGCCTCTGCAAGAAGTGCGTCAAGGTCTATCGGCGCCGTGTCCGGGTGCCCGGCAAGATAAAGCCCGGCCTCGATGGCAAGCGCATTGACTGACCAGGGCATACGCACGGCTCTCAACTTGTCGAGAAGCTCCGGGCAGCCGGTGACGTAACCAAGCCTGAGGCCGGGCATCGCATAGCGCTTGGTCATAGAGTGCAGCTGCAGAACGTTGGTGTAACGCAGCGCCTCGGCGGGCGAAAGCAAGGGCTCCCTCGTGAAGAAGCCGTAGGACTGGTCTGTCACGAATATGGTGACTGGATGAGCCTCGATGAGAGATATCACGGCTTCCTTCGGCATTACATAGCCATCAGGATTGTTGGGGTTGCAGAACCAGAAAATATCCGCCCGGGAGAAATCCGTTTCCTCGATGGTGTGCCCATAAAGATTGCAGGCATCTTCATATTCGCTGAACGCAGGTTGAAGTATGGCGCTGCGGCTTCCGCTGAATGCGTGGGCGATGAGGTAGATGGCTTCGGTGGCGCCGGAGGTTACGCAGACGGAACTTGCATCGATACCGAGCCGGCGGGCAATGGCGGCTTCCAGCCTGTAAGGTTCCGGCTCCGGATAGTGGCCTATTACGTCAAGATGCGCGGCCAGATGCTCCTTCAGCTGTGAGAGGTCCACGTGGCTGTAGACATTCGAGCTGAAATTGGCCCGGATAGGCCGGTCAAACCGGAATGCATCGTCTCCGTGTCCGAGAATCATCGCTTCCCCTCCATAATATCGTATAACAGGCCTATGTCCACGTATTTGCGCACGTGTGCGGCCAGAAGGTCATATTGCTCTTCCTTGAAAGCGTGGTAGTCGAACGTGCCGGAGGCGGCAGTCAGCTTGTCGCCGTGGGGGGCGAGCAGGGTGTCGACGAAGGCCGGATTGTCGAGGATGCCGTGGATATACGTGCCCATACACTTGCCGTCGACGATGCAGCCGTCGCTCTGGCCGTTTTCGAGGATGTTGAGAGGAACCGCGGTGCTGCCTTCGGCCGGAGAAGTCTTCCCCATATGTATCTCGTAACCCTCCATAGTCCCGCCTTTGCCGTCGGCGGCTGTGAAACGCACCTGCCTGGTGACCTTGTCCCCGAGCATTTCGGTGACTACGGGCAGCAGCCCAAGGCCGGGCATAGCTTCGATGTCGCCTTCGACGTGACGGGGGTCGCGTATCTGCACTCCCATCATCTGGTAGCCGCCGCAGATGCCGAGGACTGTGGCCCCTTCCCGTCGCGCCCTCAGGATGGCTGCCGCCGCACCGTTGCGGCGCAGTTCGTAGAGGTCGTCGAGGGTGCTTTTGCTGCCGGGCAGGATGATGATGTCGGCCTTGGCCAGCTCGTCGACGTTGTTGGTGTAGAACAGGTGGACGCGCGGGTCACGCTCCAGCGAGTCGAAATCCGTGAAGTTGCTGATGTGGCGCAGCAGCACCACCGCGATGTTTATCCTGCCTCGCTGCGCGGCTGCGGATTTGGCGGCGAGGGCCACCGAGTCTTCCTCCTCGATGTGGATGTCGGTGAAATAGGGCACCACGCCGAGCACGGGGATGCCGCAGAGCTCTTCGAGCATCTTGCGGCCGTTTTCGAAGAGGCGCAGATCGCCGCGGAACTTGTTGATGATTATGCCCTTTACATAGCGGCGCTCCTCGGGCGGAAGCAGCATCACCGAGCCGTAGACGCTGGCGAACACACCGCCGCGGTCGATGTCGCCGACGAGGATGATGTCGGCCCCGGCGTGCATAGCCATAGGCACGTTGACGAGGTCCGAGTCGCGCAGGTTTATTTCGGCCAGCGAACCGGCTCCTTCCATCACGATGGGGTTGTAGCGGGCTGCAAGCCGGTCGTATGCGGCGTAAACTGCGTCACGCAGCTCCTGCCGGCCTTCCTTGCGGAAGTAATCGTAGGCATCGCGGTTGCCGATGGGGCGGCCGTTCAGCACAACCTGCGAAGTGTGGTCGCTCTGGGGCTTGAGCAGCAGCGGGTTCATATCGGTGTGGCAGGGGAGTCCGGCTGCTTCTGCCTGGACGGCCTGGGCACGGCCTATCTCCAGTCCCTCTGGAGTTGCGAAGGAGTTCAAGGCCATATTCTGGGCCTTGAAAGGGGCGGGGCTGTAGCCGTCCTGGAGGAAGATGCGGCACAGCGCCGTGGCGAGGACGCTCTTGCCCACGTCGCTGCCGGTGCCGGCGAGCATCACGGGATGAAGCTTTCCTTTCATCGCTTGTTCTTGTATGTAAATGCTTTCCAGCGTTCTTCCGGCCAGTTCTGGCGGGCGAGGTCGCAGCGGGCCATCACGAAGAACAGGTCCGAGAGCCTGTTGATGTATTTCAATATCTCTTCCGGGACGGGGTCCTGGCGGTTGAGGGTCCACAGGCGGCGTTCCGCACGTCGGCAGATGGCTCTCGCCATCTGGAGCTGTGCTGCGAGAGGGGTGCCTCCGGGCAGCAGGAAATGCAGGCCCGGTCCGGACTCTTCCGTGAGGACGTCCATCGTGGCTTCGCAGCGTGCCACGAGGCTCTCCGGCAGTTCGTTGGGATTGCCGTCCCGTTCTGCGGAAGGTGTCGCCACCAGGCTCATCACCGTCATCAGGTTTTTCTGTATCTCGTGCAGGATTTCATCCCACACCTGCACGCCGGAGGCGAGAGTGCTGCGCACCACGCCTATCTGGCAGTTCAGCTCGTCGAGGTCGCCGTTGGCCTCGATGCGGATGTCGTCCTTCGCCACCCGCTTTCCGCCGTGGATCCCCGTCGTCCCCTTATCCCCGGTCCTTGTATAGATTCTGTTCATAGTGCGTCATTTATCTCCATAATGGCCATAAGAAGAGACTACATATACCTCTACTATATTATCCTCGATAGTGTAAACCATACGATGCTTTTGACTGATACGCCTTGACCATTGACCGGCTCTGTTGCCAGATAAAGGCTCTGGTTTGCCTGTTCCAGTTCGTGGATGCTCCCGTAATTCTGACAGCAAAAGACCAGCTTTTTGAAATGCCTTAGGCTCGTTTTTACGAAGTTTTGACAAATCGAGGACTGCTTCTGGTGATAATTGGATAATATAACTCATAATGATTCAAGGAACCTGTCAAGTTCTTCTTTCGAATTGATCGTATAACCTTTGCCCTCCTTTATTTCCTTGATACCCTTGTCAATCTTGCTGAAGAACTCTTCCTTAGTCATAAGAGTGTCATCTTCCGTAACTGGAACAATCTTGAATGAACCAAGACTGCGGGTTTTGAGAACTACGCCTGTGCCATTAGCCGCCATACCCAGATATTTACTCTGATTTGAACGGAAATCTCTGCTGCTGATAACTACCATAATTAGTTTCTTTATATGTTTGATAGCAAATATAGGGATAATAGTTTTGGATACCAAATTGGATACCAAAAATATTTATTACATTTGTAACTATGAGCAAATCTAAGATAATTGTGGCCGGGATAGGGCCGGGAAGTGCGGCAGAGGTGACTCCCGCGGTGCTGGAGGCCGTCCGGCAGTCTGACGTCATCATCGGTTATAAATACTACTTCCAATTCATAGAGCCGTACCTCAGGCCCGGGACGCCCTGCATAGATACCGGGATGAAGAAGGAGCGGGAGAGGGCCGAAGAGGCCTTCGCACAGGCGGAGCAGGGCTGCACGGTGTGCGTCATCAGCTCCGGCGACGCAGGCATCTACGGTATGGCTCCGCTGATCTGGGAGATGAAGCGCGAGCGGGGAAGCGACGTCGAGATCGAAGTGCTCCCCGGCATAAGCGCCTTCCAGAAGGCAGCCTCGCTGCTCGGAGCCCCGATAGGCCACGACCTCTGCATCATTTCGCTTTCGGACCTTATGACTCCCTGGCAGACGATCGAACGCCGCATCCGCGCCGCCGCAGTGGCGGATTTCATCACAGCCGTCTACAATCCCAAAAGCCACGGCCGTTACTGGCAGCTCTACCGCCTTCAGGAGATCTTCCTGCAGCACCGCAGCCCCTCGACTCCGGTGGGCTTCGTGCGCCAGGCGGGCCGCGAAGACCAGCAGCTGACAGTCACCACCCTCGGCGCATTCGATCCCGAGCAGGTGGATATGTTTACGGTAGTGCTCATAGGCAACTCCCAGTCGTACATCTATGACGGGAAAATCATCACCCCGCGCGGCTACTATCGGGAGCGTGAAGACGATGATAGCAAAGGCATAGGCCAGGAGATAATGACCGAGAGCTTCCGCACCATAGAAAGCGAGCTGCGGCAGCCCGACATCCCGCTCGGCCGCAAGTGGGCTCTGCTGCACGCCATCCACACCACTGCCGACTTCGAGATGGAACGCATCCTCAAGGTCGACGACGGCGCTGTCGAAACCCTCTATGCCGGCTTCGCCGAAGGCCGCATCAAGACCATAGTGACTGACGTGACAATGGCTGCCTCCGGCATACGCAAAGGGGCCCTGCAGCGGCTCGGAGTTGAGGTGAAATGCTACCTTTCCGACCCCCGCACTGCCGCCCTGGCCGCCGAAAAAGGCATCACACGCACCCAGGCCGGCATAAGGCTGGCGGTGGAGGAGCACCCCGACGCTCTCTATGCCTTCGGCAATGCGCCCACCGCGCTTATGGAGCTTTGCGAGCTGATCCGCAGGGGCGCCGCCCGTCCCTCAGGCATAATCGCCGCCCCGGTCGGCTTCGTCCACGTACGCGAGAGCAAGCATATGGTCAAGCCTTTCCGTCAGATTCCAAAAATCATAGTGGAAGGCCGCAAGGGCGGCAGCAACCTGGCCGCCACGCTGGTCAACGCCATACTCTGTTTCAATGATGCAGCCCAGTTAAAACCCGGCCGCGATGTCTAGGCAGCATTTCACAGTGATCGGTATGACCGATGACCGCGAGGTCTGGTTCCCTCCGGAAGTCCGCGAGGCCATCGCCCGCGGCAGCGTCTTTTCCGGCGGCAGACGCCATCACGGGATAGTAGCTCCCCTGCTTCCGCAAGCTGCACGTTGGATAGACGTCACAGTGCCGCTGGAAGCCGTATTCGAGCAATACAAAGGCCACGAAGAGATTGTGGTGTTCGCCTCCGGCGACCCGCTATTCTTCGGCTTCGCCAACACTATACGCCGCGAACTGCCGGATGCTGAGCTGACGGTATTTCCGGCCTTCAACTCCCTGCAGCTGCTCTGCCACAGGATGCAGCTGCCCTACGCCGATATGCGCACGGTGTCTCTGACCGGCCGTCCGTGGGATGCCTTCGACGAGGCTCTCATCCGCGGCGAAAGGCTCATCGGCGCCCTTACCGACAGGCAGAAGACTCCGGCGGCCATCGCTGCCCGGATGCTGGAATACGGCTACGACAATTACCGTATGACGGTGGGAGAGTGCCTCGGCAACCGCTCTGAAGAGCGTGTGCGCGGCTTGTCGCTGCCGCAAGCCGCGGCCGCGAGCTTTGTTTTCCCGAACTGCCTGGTTCTGGAGCGGACAGAAGCCCGTCCGCACCCCTTCGGCATTGCCGAGCGCGAGTTCGAGCTGCTCGACGGCAGGGTGAATATGATCACCAAGATGCCCGTGCGTCTGCTGACCCTCAGCCAGCTGGACCTTCCCCGCCGCAGTTCGTTCTGGGACGTGGGCTTCTGCACCGGCTCTGTTTCGATAGAGGCGCGGCTGCAGTTCCCGCACCTCAAGGTGACGGCTTTCGAGATACGCGAGCAGGGCCGCGGACTGATGGAGCACAACTCCAGAAAGTTCGGCGCTCCGGGCATAACTGCCGTCATAGGTGACTTCCTGGAGGCTGATCTGAGCGCCTTGCCGGCGCCTGATGCAGTTTTTATCGGAGGCCACGGCGGCAAGTTGGTGGAGATAGTACGCCGCATCGACTCAGTGATGCTGCCCGGCGGCGTGATAGTATTCAACGCTGTCAGCGAAGAAAGCCAGGCGCTGTTCTGTGAAGCCGCCGCCGCGGTAGGCCGCCGCATAAGAGGTCAGATGCGCGCAGCCATCGACAATTTCAATCCCATCACCATCCTTAAAGCAGAATGAAGAAGATCGTCATAATATCAGTTGCTGAATCTGCCCTGCCACTGGCACAGACGCTGCAGGAAGCGCTGGGCTCGCAGGCAGAAGTGGAGATATGCCGCAGAGCGGCGCTTAAAGACCGCTGGGACGCCCTCGACGCGGTGGTGTTCATAGGCGCAGTCGGCATTTGCGTGCGCAGCATCGCTCCTTTGCTGAAAGACAAATACAGCGACCCGGCAGTGGTGTGCGTAGACAGCACCGGCAAGTTCGCCATACCTGTGGTGTCCGGACACGTGGGCGGAGCCAACGACCTGGCCCGCGGCATAGCTGAGGCCATCGGTGCCGAAGCCGTGGTCACGACTCAGAGCGACAATGAAGGTCTCTGGGCCCTCGACACCCTGGGCAGGGAGTACGGATGGCAGACCGAAGCCGGTCGTGCTCAGATGAACCGCGCGGTCTTCGCCTTCGTGGAGAGGCGTCCGACCGCCCTGCTGCTGGAAGTGCGGGACGCGGGCACAGCTTTCCTCGGGAGGACCCGTCCGGAGCACGTGGAAGTGTTCCACAGCCTCGACGCTGTAGACCTTAGCCGCTTCGACCTGCTGGTGGCCGTCACTCCGCGTCTGCTGCCGGACCTTCCCAAGGGGCTTGCGGTGCTGACCTTCCGTCCGGCCGTGCTGCATCTGGGCTTCGGCTGCCGCAAGCAGTGCGATCCTGCCGGCATCCCGGAGTTCATCGAAGGGCAGATAAGGCAGGCCGGGTATTCTCCGCTGTCCGTGGCGAGTGTCGGCACCATTGAACTGAAGAAAGAAGAGCCTTTGCTGGGCGCTCTGCTGGAGCGCTGGCCTCAGGCTCATTCCGAGATATATTCCGCTGAGACTCTCGCGGCCGTCGACGTGCCCAATCCTTCGCAGAAGGCTCTTGAAGCGACGGGCAGCGCAGGGGTGGCTGAGGCTGCAGCTCTGCAAAGCGCAGACTTCGGTCCTCTGCTGATAGAAAAGCAGAAGGGTAAGCTGACTGAAGGAGGCGACTTTACGTTCGCGCTCGCGCAGCAGGCTGGCTCTTGTCTGGCCGGCCACATCGAGATTGTCGGCGCCGGTCCGGGCGACCCCGAGCTCGTGTCGGTGCGTGGCAAGCGTTTCCTCGAACAGGCCGACCTGATCCTTTATGCGGGTAGCCTGGTTCCCGTTGAGCTGACGCATTACGCAAAGCCGGGCTGCACGGTCCGCAGTTCCGCCTCTATGGATCTTGAGGAGCAGTTCGCCCTGATGAAGGAGTTTTACGACCGCGGTCAGCTTGTGGTGCGTCTTCACACCGGCGACCCTTGCATCTACGGCGCCATCCAGGAGCAGATGGCTTTCTTCGACCGTTACGGTATGCGCTACCACATCACTCCCGGCATTTCGGCCTTCCAGGCGGCAGCTGCGGCTCTGCGTTCGCAATTCACCATCCCCGAGAAGGTCCAGACCATTATCCTGACCCGCGGCGAAGGCCGCACTCCGATGCCTGAGAAGGAGCAGCTCCACAAGCTGGCTCAGTCCCAGAGCACGATGTGCATCTACCTGAGCGCTGCGATTGCCGAGGAGGTGCAGGCGGAACTGCTGCAGGCCTATCCTCCCGAGACGCCCGTGGCTGCCTGCTACAAACTGACCTGGCCTCAGGAACGCATCTACCGCGGCCAGCTGAAGGACCTGGCGAAGATCGTGAGGGACAACAACCTTACCCTGACCACGCTTCTGGTGGTCGGTGATGCTATAGACAACCGCGAGGGACTTTCCCGTCTCTACGCGCACGAATTCAAACATCTGTTCCGCAAGTAACGATGATACTGATACTCGGCGGCACGACTGAAGGCAGGCTGGCGGTCAGGGTGGCTGACGCGGCGGGGTCGCCGTACTGGTACTCTACGCGCAGTGACCTGCAGCAGGTCGAGTGTCTCCACGGCAAGCATATCAGCGGTGCTATGGACGAGGCTGCGATGGCTGCGTTCTGCGCCGCTCACGGCATCCGGCTGCTGGTTGATGCGGCTCATCCTTTTGCGACGGAGCTGCACCGCACGGTGGCATCTGTCGCCGAGTCGCTGGATCTGCCGGTAGTGCGTGTGGAGCGCGTCTACCCCGACGAGGATCCGGCCATACGCTGGTGTCAGGACTTTGATGATGCCGTGGCCCGTCTTGAGGCTGACGGCATCGGCAGCCTGCTGGCTCTGACAGGGGTGCAGACCATCTCAAAGCTGCGGCCCTACTGGTCGCGCCACGATTGCTGGTTCCGCATCCTTCGCCGCGACGAGTCTCTGGAGAAGGCTGCGCGGGAAGGGTTCCCTGCCGAGCGGCTTGTTTATTATGAAGAGGATGACGAGGCTTCGCTGATTGCCCGTCTCTGTCCTCAGGCGATTATTACCAAGGAGAGCGGCGAGTCGGGGGGCTTTTCCGGGAAGGTGGCTGCTGCGCTTGCGGCTGGTGTCGCGGTGTATGCTGTGCGTCGTCCGGCGCTGCCCGACGGTTTCGAAATTGTTACCGGTGAGTTTGGACTGCGAAAGGCCATCGAGCGGCTGGTGCCCGGGTTCTTCCCGCTTCGGAGCGGCTTTACGACCGGTGCCTGCGCTACGGCTGCAGCTAAGGCGGCGCTGCTATGCCTGCTTGGCCGCCCTGTGGGGGATTCCGTGGAGATAGGCTTCCCGGACGGCGAGCGCCTGGCTCTTCCTGTGGATTCTGTCTGCTCCCGGCCACAAAAAGGGGCCGAGACGTGGCCGACGTGCAGCGCGACGGTGATAAAGGATGCCGGGGACGACCCGGACGTGACGAACGGCGTCGCGATCGTGGCCACTGTGGCTTTCAGTGACCAGCCGGGCATCCATTTCTTGCAAGGGGAAGGCGTGGGGCGTGTGACCCTGCCCGGCCTCGGCCTGCCCATCGGCGGTCCTGCCATCAACAGGGTGCCCAGGCAGATGATGGAAAGGGAGCTCTCGGCCTTGTGCGACCGCGGCCTTGACGTTACTATCAGCGTGCCGGCCGGCCGCGAGCTTGCGAAGCGTACTTTCAACCCCAAGCTGGGTGTGGTGGATGGCATCTCCATAATCGGCACTTCCGGCATCGTGCGGCCTTTCTCTAACGAGGCTTTTCTTGAATCGATAAGACGCGAGGTGGAAGTTGCAATTGCTGTCGGCTCTCCGATGCTGGTCATCAATTCAGGCGCCAGGAGCGAGGCTTTCCTGAAGGCTCGTTATCCTGACCTGCCGCCGCAGGCTTTCGTCCATTATGGCAACGCCATCGGAGATACGCTGAAGATTGCGGCTGAGCTGAAGGTCCGCAAGGTGGTGATGGGCATAATGCTCGGCAAGGCGGTGAAGCTGGCCGAGGGGCATCTCGACACCCACAGCAAAAGCGTGGTGATGAACAAGGCTTTCCTGAAGGAGTTGGCTGCGGAAGCCGGATGTTCTGCTGCTGCTTGCGATGCCATCGACCGCCTGACTCTTGCCCGCGAGCTGTGGGACGGTCTGCAAGCCGCAGACGCCTGCAGTTTCTTCAGCGCCATAACAGCGCGCTGCGCTTCTGTCTGCGCTGCCGCCTATCCGCCTTCGGCCGGAACCCTGACCATCCTCCTGATGGATGAGAAGGGCAATTTCCAAAACGCCTGATCAGAGTTCGATGCGGATGATTCCGCCGAAAGGGGGGAGGCTGGCGAAGGCGTCTTCGGGTTTGACGTGGCCGGCGTAGATGAGGGCTGAGACCAGCACTCCGCCGTGGGCGAAGACTGCTACCCGCGAGTAGGGTTTGCGGCGCAGTTCTTCGAGGAATTGGCTTACGCGCTGATATTGCATCATAAATGATTCGCCGCCGGTTACGGGGACGTGTATGTGGTCGGCATACCATTCCTGCAGGTGAGGGTCGTCAATCTCGTCGAAGAGTTTCATCTCCCATTCTCCGAAGTTGATTTCCATTATGCGGGCATCCCGCTCGGCGTCGCCGTAGCCGCAGTACTCTGCCAGGCGGAGGCAGCGGGACAGCGGGCTGGTGTACGCGTAGTCCACCGGCCCGTAGGTCTCAAGGGCAGCCTTTGTCGCCGCGGCTTCTTCTTCGAAGCTGCCTCTCAGCGGCACGTCGGTCTGTCCGTAGCAGGTCCCGGCGGGCACATCTACTGAGGTGTGGCGTATGAGTATTACTTCCATAATATGTTCTTTCCGTCGACTGTTGAAATGCGGATGGTCGATGATTCTTCGTCACGGCCCTGGTGTACCTTGACGTTACGGTAGATGTACGATCCGACCTTGGTGTTGGGGAAGTAAAGATACAAAAAAAAAGTCGTAGCTTTGTTAGGTAACGATGCTTAAGATATGAAAAGACTGCTTATTCTTACAGCGGGGATAATGCTCCTGCTGGCTGCCGGCTGTGCGGACCGCAATTCAGACAATCTTCCTGACTGGGCGCTGGGTGGCTTTGAGAGGCCGCAAGGCGTCGGCCCGGTGATCAGCCCTGACACGTCTGCACACTTCTTCTGTCCGATGCAACAGGCAAACGTCGGCTGGATGGAGAGCGACACTTTCAATCCGGGAGCAACAGTAATTGACGGCAAGATTGCAGTCGTTTTCCGGGCGGAGGACAATTCTGCAACTGGCATCGGAAAACGCACGTCCCGTCTTGGCCTGGCCTACACTACTGACGGCATCCACATGGACATCCAGCCTGAGCCTGTGCTTTTTCCTGCCGAGGACGAATGTAAGGACTATGACTGGCCGGGCGGCTGCGAGGATCCGCGCATTGCCGTGACTGAGGATGGATTATATGTGATGATGTATACTTCTTGGAACCGCAAGGTGCCGAGGCTGAGCGTAGCAACTTCCCGCGACCTGGTACACTGGACGAAGCACGGGCCGGCTTTTGCTGATGCCTGGGACGGCCGCTTTGCTGACACTCAGAGCAAATCGGGGTCGATTGTGACTACTTTGAAGGACGGAAAGCAGGTGATTGCGAAAGTGGCAGGAAAGTATCTGATGTACTGGGGCGAGCACATGGTGAACATCGCTGAGTCGCAGGACCTGATCCACTGGACGCCGCAGGTTGACGCGGAGGGCAAACTGAAGGGCGTCCTCTTCCCGCGCGACGGTTTCTTCGACAGTGCGCTGACTGAGTGCGGCCCGCCGGCGCTGCTGACTGACCGTGGCATCCTGCTGCTCTACAACGGCAAGAACCGCAAGGACGAAAGGGGAGATGCCCGCTACCCCGCCGGCACCTACGCAGCCGGGCAGGTGCTTTTCGACGCAACCCAGCCCTACCGGGTCCTGGAGCGCCTCGACGAGCCTTTCTTTGTTCCGACAGCAGACTTTGAAAAGAGCGGCCAATACGTCGACGGCACCGTCTTCATCGAGGGCCTGACCTTCTACAAGAACCGCTGGTACCTCTACTACGGCTGCGCCGACTCCTTCGTCGGCGTCGCCATAAGCAAGAAGGTTAGAATCTAACTTGAACGGCAAGGCCTGCGCTCGGTCTCATTGAACCGGACTGAGATGGAACGAATGATACTGCAGGCGAGAATGCCAGTTCAATCGGTTTGTCTTTGCCAATGAGATCCTGGTAATACATATTCTTTACTTTCGCTATTCTGCTGGCGTCTATGCTTGACCAAATTGCAAGCCCAAGATCTACTCCAAGGGCGCTGAGCATTACTGCCATATTTGTCTTTCCTTTTTTTTCGTCAGTATAACCGATAAGGAAACCTTTGTCATTAGTTATTGCAATCTCTTTGATGGTAGATGCGGTCTCTGCAACAATAGACATCAGGATAACTTCTCCAGCTATGAAAGCAATGCCTCGTCCAACTTCGCCTGACAGGAGCTGGCCAACTCCGGGTACAAAGAATGATGCGCACTCGTACCAACCAGCGTTATACGGATCGGTTGCTTGCTTTTCATACTCTTTAAAGTTGTAACTACCCTTAAGATCTCTATAGTGGGTACTGTTTGCAGATTGTGCATTAGCCGTTGCAAATGCTGATAAAGAAATGAAAATGATGATGAATAAACGTTTCATGGTATTTGATTTTTATGATTATTATCCTTGTCGTTTGCTGATGCAAATATGAATACTGAATCTGCCCCTTCCAAATACCAGGGACAGACAGCTAAAATGCCGGACGAATAACTATGTGCCCGGACGAATTACAAGGGAAAAGGATAAGTCGCTATGCTATATACGACTTGAGTTTGGGGACAAAAGAGCGTGAGACGGGTACTGTGGCAAGCCCTCCGCCAAGCCCCAGGACATAGCCGTTTGAGTTTCCTTTGGCGGAAGTGATGTTATTCATATTTACCACAAATGAGCGATGGCACTGGAAGATGTTATGATAATTATCGAGTTCTTCCAGCAAGGTGGAAAGCGTGGTTTGAACTTCTTTTTGATTGAGCTTGCCTTCGTCAACATAGTAAACCACTACGTTGTTTTTCTGCGCCTCCGCATAGAGCAGATCGTTGAGGGGAAGTTGCACGTCATTTCCTCTGACCCGGTTATCGTGGATGGTTACTTGAATTCCTTCCTGCTCTTGAGTGGTTTTGTCCAGCAGAGAGTTCAACTGTCCACGCATATATCGCTGGTATGAAATTGTTGTGGACAGGACCGTAACGATGATGCCGATGAGTGCTGTCCAATAAAGGATTTCAAGGCATGACTTCAATTCTACAGGGAATTTGAAAAGGATGCAGGACAGTAGAAAATTGCAAAGCCCAATGATCAATATTTCTATGAAAAGGGTTAAGGCATGATGCCAGATTCTCCACGGTTTGGCTCGCTTCTGCAGGGGAACGACTATCAGCGAATCCATCGCTACGCTACATACGAAAGTGACCAATCCGAATGCCAGAGACATTATAAACTTGTTCCCCTCATACTCGCTGATACCAAACGGTTGCAGAAACAGCAAGATTAAAAACACAATGACAGCCGCCAGCAAACCTTCCTTTGCCGGATTGTCATTTAACTCAAACGGGTACTTTCTCTGAAGGATAGATGCCAAGCCTCTTTACTTTTCGCACTCCAAAGATACGATGTTTTCCCCGAAACTCATTTTCCTGTTGCGAAATGAAGCGGTAATTGAACTCGAACTGGTTAGTGACGCTAACCAGTTCGTCCTCGTTGCAGATGTCGTGAACTCGTGAGTGACGCTCACGAGATGAAATCTCCGAAGACTTCTTGATAGTATTCTTCTACGGTATAAGTGGGGATTGTTGTGAATCCTTTGAATTTCTTATCGCGAGTTACGATGCAGTCGAATTCTTCTCCCATGGCGCAACTTAGCTGGACGGCATCTTCATAGTCGGGTATTGTGCTGCCGTTTGCTTTCTCGATGTCATAGCTCAAGACAGGATAAATCTGGATGATGTCGCAAAGAAATGACATCGCCTGGCGGAAAACCTTCAAAGGAACTTTACCGGCTTGTGTTATGACGTATGCGGCATCCACGATTGATTGAGTCGTAGCGGCAAGTTTGATGGCACCTTTCTGCGCAGCAGAGAGCAGCAAAAGAGCTTTTGCATGATCTTCTCTTTTTCTGTCGAGTATATCAATGATTACGTTGGTGTCCAGGAATGTCATTTCGATAGAATGTATTGCGATTTGGGATCAAGCTTGTACATTTCCTCTGTTGTCCCTTCGAGCAACAAACCCAGTTCCAACAACTCCGGAGAGGGTTGATAATCCTTGGGATTCAATTTGGGCAAAGTGCTGGCAACTGCTTCGTCAAGCAGAGTGTTGATATAACCATTGACAGAACTGCGCTGTTTTTTTGCTGCTGCCTTGACTTTCTGGTATAGGCTCTCGTCCATCCGGACAATAGTCTGCCTCGTAACTGTTTGCATCTTGTCTTGAATTTTCGGCAAAGATATAAAATGTTATCATAATTTCAAAAATATGATAACAAATTACTGGTAC
The DNA here is from genome assembly GCA_947169015.1 of uncultured Bacteroidales bacterium. Taxonomy (GTDB): domain Bacteria; phylum Bacteroidota; class Bacteroidia; order Bacteroidales; family UBA932; genus Equibacterium. The sequence continues at coordinate 506,050 of CAMVOD010000001.1, forward strand.
TCCAGTCATTATTTGTTTAATTCGTCTATTTCTTCGAGGAGGTTGTAGAGGCTGTCCTGGCCGAGGACGCTGCGGTCGACGGCTTTGCTGATGGCGCCGCGTTCGTCGGCTTCGTAGTCGTCCTGCCAGCTGGTCGTGAGGTACTGCTCGAGTGCGCGGATATCGGCTTGCCTGGCTTCGAGGGCTGCAAGGCCGTCCTGGGCCTGCTGCAGGGCACGGCGCACTTCCTTCATCCTTGCGCTCTGCGCGGCGACCCGCCTGTCTGCCTCGGACAGTTCAGCGGCAGCGCCGGGCTCTTCGAGATACATTACTTCTTTGCCTGTCGCGCGTGCGTATTCTATCTCTGACCGGGTGCTGGAGCCGATATAGCCGCCGACATTGATGACGTAGATTGCATCGGCCATATCGATCTTGCGCTTATGCATATCGTCGAGCATCTCTTTCGTCCCCTCGGTCCATACTTCGTCATCGCCCGAGTGCCCGAAGAGGCCCACGCTGATCACTATGTTGCCGGCGAGCGTAAGCTGTTTCTGTGCCTCAAAGAACTGCTCCTTGAAGCGCGTGCTCCCGCACAAGGTGATCACTTTGTACTTTCCGGTCATAATTGGTACACATTTATTCTGTGAACTTCTTGCCGGCGCCCCAGGCTTTGCCTACTTCTTCGCCGATGACGCGGTAGCTCATTGCGGCTGCGTCGAAGACTATGGGCTGGAGTTTGGCCAGGTCGACCTTGCCGTCGGTGAGGATGCTCTCGGCTGCGCTCATATTGACTACTTCGCCCACGAGGATGCCGTCAGCCCAGCTGAGGACCTTGCATTCGAGGGTGAGGGGATACTGGTCGATGATGGGGGCGTCTACGTTGGGGCTGGGGGTGACGCTGAAGCCTACCTTGGCTACTTTGTCAGCCACTTTGTTGCCGCTCACGAGGCCGAAGTAGTCCGACTCGGCCACAGTGCGGGCGTCTGCGAAGCTGACTGTGAATGCGCCGGTGCTTTCGAGGTTCTTGGTGGTCTTGTGCTTCGACAGACTGACGACGATCTGCTTGAAGTCGTACTGTCCTGCCCAGGCTGCCATCATCACGTCCGGGGTGTGGTTTTTATCCCAGGTGGCGATCATAACGCAGGGCTGGGGAGTGGTTACAAGTGCGTGGTCCGGGCCGAAGTTCTTGCGGCCTGCTACTTCATTGAATGTATTTTCTGAGTTCATATTCTTATGGTTTTATGCAAAGTAACAAAAACGCGGTTGTTTTCCCGAAAATAATTAGCCTACGATATACTTACCGAAGGGGAGTTTGCCTATCAGGCGTGTGATGAAGTAGCTCAGGATGTAGGTCGCTGCTGCCGTGAGTATGATTGCCAGGGGGGCTGGAAGCATTGGACTCAGCAGTCTGAATATTGCCGGGAGCATCAGCATATGCATCAGGTACATACCGTAGCTCGCTTCGGATATTTTGCGGACGAGACCGTAGCACCGGCCGGGCTTCTGTATCAGTCTGAAGATCAGGAAGAGGCAGGCGCTCATAAGTCCGGCGACAATCGTGTCGTTCTGCCAGTGCATCTCCAGCTCCTGAGGCGTATCGACGAGGAAACTGCGATGGTAGAACTGCCACATTCCAAACACATAGCATACTGCAAGGACCGGAAGGCAGACGAGCAGTGTCTTCCGTGCAGACCACTGCAGGTGTGTCCGGATATAATGACCGAGGATTATGTAGCCTATGAAGCCGGAAACATAGTAGAACAGGGGATAGGGATTCCACCAGCATTCACCGAAAACCGGCCCTGCGACATCCCTGAGCCAGTAGAAGCACAGGGTGAATGCCCACAGGCCGAGGAAGAAGCGCTCTTCTTTCTTCCCTGCCTTGGCCAGCCACGGCGAAATCACGGGCATCACCAGATACAATCCGAGCATCATATAGACGAACCACAGGTGCGATTCGCGGGGAATGAAGTTGATGCCGGCCTGCTTGACGTTCGCCCAGGCTTCGGTCCACGAGAATTCTCCCCATACTGCGGGCAGGAAGGCGTAGAGGAAAAGGAACACTACGAAGGGGATGCCCACGCGCGTGAAACGTTTCTTGAAGAATTCCCCTGTGCCTGTCTTCACCGGTACGAGCAGATAGGCCGAGGCCATCAGGAACAGCGGCACTGCCACCGGCCGGACGAATCCTTGTATGAACATCACGCTCCAGCGGGCAAGTTCAGACGGGAACGAAAAGGAATAATCGTCCGAATAGATGCACTCGCTGGCGTGGCACAACATTACCATCAGACACGCTGCTGCACGCAGCCAGTCCAGAAATACTATGCGTTGCTTTTGAGTCATTCTTTGATACTTTGTTCCACAAAGATAAAAAAAGAACTCTCACAGCAACGCTACGGCGGATAATCACACAGTAATGCCGTTGATTTCGTAGCGGTAGGAGACTTTGCTCTCGTCGAGGAATGTAGGCCGGCGTGGAGCGATTTGCCCGAGATTTGACTGCAATCCGCTTTATCTAATGCTTCTGATATCCTATAGCACAACGACAACTCCGGCGATCAGCGCGGCGGGGATGGCCAGCAGCATCCCGATCAGACCGCCCTTGATGTGGAACCAGTAGTCGTGGTAATCGGCCACCATATCCTCCGTGCCCGGAATCACGAAATGCTTGTCGTGGCAGAACCATATGCAGTCCAGCACGAAAGCATCGAACCAGTTCACCACGCACCAGAGTGCATAAGCCGTCAGCACGCCGCACCGCCAGGCCTATTGCCAGAATTCACCAGACCGAGCTCCTCGCAACGCGCAATGATGGCAGGAGGATAGTTGAAGACAGTCTTGATCGGATTCCTGGACATCAGGAACACGAACAACGTGAAAACCGCGCAGGCTATGATAGATTCAATAAGGAAAGTCATATTCGTTACTTAGCAGCAACAAAGATAACACAATTAATTTGGGGGATTAGGGGGAATTTTTAGGAAATTCCCCCTAATTATAGGAAATATATTATATTTGCAAAAAAGAAAAGTTATGATTGAATCTGCGCCTAAATTGAATAATTCTAACACTCAATCAGCCGTCAAGCTTTTGATTGATCCCAACAATAAGGATCTCTTTACAAAAATTGATGATGGCTACTTGTATTGGGATAAGATAAAGTATATGGCTCCATCTGGTGTTAAGCCAGAGGTTCTATGGCATGCTGCAAAACTCAGGCGTTCAGTCAATGTAGTTAACATCAGGTTTGGGAAGTATTTGTTTCATTTTACCATAACAGGTAAGATGCAAGCCTTACTTCATGAGTTCGATATGAATTTTGGCGGTAACCTTGGGACGAAGAGTATCATTCCGGCAAAGGATAGTAATCTTTATTTAATCAGTTCCATTATGGAAGAGGCTATTGCTTCCAGCCAGATGGAAGGGGCATCAACAACTCGGAAGGTCGCGAAGGAAATGCTTCGGAAGCAATCTAAGCCAATCAATAAGAGTCAACAAATGATTCTGAATAATTACTCCACTATCAGATATCTTGTTGAGCATAAAGATGAGCTGTTCTCTGTTGAGGCCTTGAAAAGCATTCATCAGTCAATCTCCCAAAAAACTCTAGACAATCCAAATGATGAAGGGAGGATTAGAACTGATAATGACATTTATGTAATGAATGAAGTAACTGGAGAGATAGCACATACTCCTCCGGATTATTCTGAATTGAATGGATTACTGGCAGGACTTTGTGATTTCGCCAATACCGACAACAAGGATCTATTTGTTCATCCTATCGTCAAGGGAATAATCATTCATTTTATGCTTGCTTATTTCCATCCTTTTGTTGATGGTAATGGTAGAACTGCGCGTTCACTCGTTTATTGGTATCTCTTGAAAAAAGGATATTGGCTAACCGAGTATCTTTCTATATCTCGTGTAATCTATAAAAGCAAATCCCAATATGAGAAATCTTTCCTCTATACAGAGAACGACGGTTTGGACCTTTCTTATTTCATTAATTACAACCTTGTTGCGATGAAGACGGCATATGAAGATTTAAAAGCCTATTTGCAAAAGAAGATTAAAGAACAGGAAGATTTTTACACTTTTAGAGGATTCTCAAGCATAAATGAACGTCAGGCCCAGATAATTAAGATTCTCAAAGACAAACCGACATCTTTTTTTACTGCTAAAGAGATCACGACTAGATTCAATATCTCTCCAAAGACGGCGAGAACTGATTTGCAACATCTGGTTGCTCTTGGCTTGATGAAAGAGTCCCCTGTCAATAAGCGAAAAATCGGCTATTTGCGCTCTGATGAGTTTGATGCGGCTCTCAGTGAACTTACAAACAATTAGAGGGAATTAGGGGGAATTTTGAGGGAGTTCCCTCTAATTTGCTAATCGAATTCTTCGACATCAAGACCACGAACAACGAGAAAACAGCGCCAGCCAGCAGCTCAGAGGGCACGAAAACGCTCGAGCGGCGGCTCGCGCTGCGTCCGCCTGTCGCGACGAACTCGCCCTTATCGTGCCGGCCTTCGTCCGGCCCGAACGTGGCTCAAACAGCGTCGCTCCCGGGCGGCGGACTCCGCTAATCCGCTTTATCGCCCTCGCGCCAGTGCCCTCTACTGCACCGGCCTGGCGCCTGGGGCAGTTCGTGTCCGTTTTGTGATATTTCCGCCAAAGGAAAGTTGGACGATGTGAAAATTAATCTTACTTTTACGCTAAGAAGTAAACCGCGTGATGGATGAGGTATTTCGCTAAGTGCAAAGCCCCCGCCTCGAGCCTCACCGAATGGTAAACATCCAGCGCGTATTCCAGGGGCAAGTATAAGGATGACCAATTCGGTCATCCTTTTTACGTCTCAAGAGCAGTAATATAATACTGGGCTATACTACCGGGCAGCGGGCTCCGCTAATCCGCTCTCTCGCCCTCGCTCCAGTGTCCTTAACGCCGCTGATTTGGAGCAGAGGGGCTGAGAAGACATTGCTTTAATGATTTAATAATGAGATGGGGTAGAAGGCGCTATGCAATAGTTGTCTCTGTGACACAGAGTAAGTCTCCCGGTAATTCGCATATATAACCTTTTTCAGTCAATGCCTTTGCTGCACTGCGATACTTTGATGAGAATAAGTTGTATTGGGGTAATGTAGAGAGCGATATTGGCTTTCCTTGAGTAAATAGAATCGAGAAAATTCGCGCTTCAGTAGGATCAAGGTCAATTTCCTTAAACCATCCGTAAACAGCAAGCATAGTCTGCTTGGAAAAATTCTCACCTTTCGCAATGGCAGCAGCAACATAAATGATATCGTTAGTTGTCATTTCCTCAATTGGAATATCGCAGACCATCTGCTTTCTCGCTTTTGAAACACTCAGTTTCTTTTCAGCGGTAATAGGATAGAGGTTGAGGTCATCCCCGATATAATTATATACAACGCCACGAGCTAAAGCTTCAGCTTGCTGCCCGTCGCATTCAGCTACGAAAATATCTTGTGTAGACATACTTTGTCTGACAGCTTTGAGAGCATAATTAACATTGGGAGTCCTATCCCCAATATTGTCCAGAAGCCTTTCCAATAACAACCTGGCAAGTTCAAAAGCCCTTGGAGTCATATTTTGCCTCTTCTGGCTACAATAAAGTTGGATCTCCTGCGATTTCTCGCTGATCCGCTTTTCATTTACAGCTTTCCAGTCAACAGGCATATTGTTCGTGTATTATAAATAAAAAGTTCTGCTTTAGCTCACATTCCTTCTTTTCGCAAATGTCATTTCCCCAATAGCAATCATTATAGCCTCATACTTTTCTTTATCCTCGCCGAACAAAAGATTATCTATTGTGATTTATGGAAACTCTATCTTGCGGCATAGTCAAAGAACTTAAAAAACTCGACGGGAATCATTGTTTGTAATTGGCTTTCTTGTCGATAATTCTAATCACATTGCGGTGAGAACTGCATCATGCTAAGTAACTGGATTGATATGGTCCGGTTTATGAGCAACACAATTAACAAAAACTTCTTACGGGGAGGCTGATACCAATTTTATGGAATTTTGAGTAGCCAGAGACACTGGCCATCTCCATGCTATCTAATTTATTCGGAAGGGTCGGAGGACACGCTTGGTTGGCATAAATAATCAGGCAGTCAATAATTTTGTCTTCTGGCAGCTGAAGCTTCTTATAGACGCCCGTCATACGAGCATAAGCAACTATTTGTCGGATGTCTTCGATGTCCGGCTCCGAGTAATGGTACCGGGGTTTGTACTTTGCATCGACAACAATAGGGGTGCCATTCTGGGGATTGATCAGGAAATCCAGCTCGCGCCAGCGCAGATGCATGTGATAATGTACATCTCCGGGTATGGGATAAAGCTTGCGGAGCTCGCGGTAAACATATAGTTCGAAAAGCTTGCTCATGTCAATCCAATACGGCGGTGTGGAGTCAATATGCTTTGAGGTTCGATTGAAACCATAGGCTGAGCGCTTCAAGATAAGGATTCCATATTCCAGGGCCTTGTAGTAATCTTTGAAGATGGGATTTGCCTTGAAGGAGTCAACCTTAGAGAGGTCACAATCATCACCTACCCCACGGAAGTATGGATAAATATAAGCTATGGTTTTCTTGAGAGAGCTGATGTCGAGGCCACCACGGTAGGAAGAGAGAATATGACTGGAGAGGAACAGGGCCTTTTTAAGGATCTTGTTCTCCTCCGAGTTGACGCCATATTCCTGATATTGGCAGAATTGGTCAATCTTATTGCCAGTGCTCAGGTTCTTGCATACATTCTGGCCGACCAGAATTTTTCCTTTTAACTTTGAGTTGAGGTTTGCAGAAACCAGATAGTACGACATCCGGAGGCCTTTCCTAACGGCTTTCTTCAGCACCATCAGGAACTGGGAGACAATAAAGGGAGACAGCATATCTTCCTTCTCTTCTAGCGGAATTGGCTTGGCGTTGAAGTCGATATGCAGCAGCCCGTCCAAGTGCTCTGTATTCTCTGGCTCCTTGAGCGCTTCGGTGAGCATCCGGAGATAGTCAATGTGTTCACTCTCTCCTTCAACTTTGGGCCTGACTTGCACGGCAAGGTCATCTGTCACCCAATCGATACCGACGAAATAGCTGGTTTTTATCAAGTAGCCATCAGGTTGTTTATCAATGCAGTAGCAGAAAGCATCAGAATCTTCCCTGCCCGGCATCTTGCGGGCATACGAGTCAGTATGCTCAAGCAACGGAGTATAGATATTATCCAGACTCCAGTTACACTGCTCTATGACATTGATAAGTCGCATTAAGCGTTGAGGGCAATTTGTTTGAGTTTCTGGATGACCGCGTTAACAGGCGTTTCGTCCACAAAGACTCCATCTTCAAGATAATGCTCCAAAGTAGGGATAATCTCAAAGAAGATGTTGTTGTAAAGGCTATCTGGATTATTTTCGTCCGTGATGAAGTAACTGGGACCAATCCAAAGATCGATGGGTTTGAACTCCAGGGAGAAACATTCGGCAGGTACCACCGGTATATGCACATCCTCCAGATACTGATCATAATTGGCGATAAACAGTTTGCTGACCATAGCAAATAAATCTTCTTTAAATATTTTGCCTGGCATCGGTTTTATTTCAACGAGGCCATAAGCCATTGAAATGAAACGGAAGCGGCGTCGCATAGCGTAATCAAACTGGCTCAGGCTCCTGTCTGCCGTGTTCATCGTGCCAATCAAATATAGGTTGGAAGGAATGGTGAAGTCAGACTTGGAATAAGGCAGGCGCACAGTCAGAGGCATAGTCCCATCGCTACGTTTATCTGCCTCAAGCAAGGTGATGAGTTCACCAAATATCTTGGACACATTACCGCGGTTAATTTCGTCGATGACGATGATATATGGTTTAGTGTTCTTTTCGGATGTTGCCGATCCAGCAGCCGAATGCTTTTTCAAAATCTCACGAACAGACTCAATTGAGATGTCGTTCAGTTTATAAATGGTGCTGAGTGTCATGATTTTGCCCATGATGGCGGAGATATCTTCCCGAATATTTTTGATCAGCCAGCGAACTTTGCGAAGCCGTTTATATCCGTCATACTCGTCGTGCCATTCTGGTTCGCCAGCTACAATACCAATAGCATCAATGAGCTTATGGGTGTAGCATGAAAGGACGATATCTCCTTCTGCCATCTTCTTGTAGAAGGCGTCTAAAACTATCCTTCCACCGAATTTATAGGAGGACTGCTCTTCGTAATTCTCACCATAATCATCCCATCCAATGCGTATGTGACCATTTTCAAGACACTCTGTGCGAACCTCGTTTTCGTAAGTTCCCTGAAGCGAGACTTTCCAGATGGTAGCATTGGGGCTCAAATCAATACTATTGTTCTGAATGATGGGCTTTGCTGCATCCTTGCATATAGTCTTGAAAATGCCATCTACGACATCATAGTATACATTCTTATTGTCATCTACGAGCGGGCTGAGCCCCTCAACGAAGTCTTCATAATCCATTGACTGATGGAAGGTAGTAAAAACTACTCTTTTTTCTGCTACCAAACGACCAAAGGCCTCCATTACCTGTCTGCGATCTGACAAGTCGATGTCTGATTCGTACAAGCGAGCCACGATTTCCGGAACAGCGTAAGTTTTACCTGTTCCAGGAGCGCCTTGAAGAATGATACTTTTTTTATCACGAAGAGCTGCTGTGATTTCGTCGTAGTAATTGGAATCCATAAAACTGTTGTCTTGGGTGTCAGGGTCGGTATTGTTGTCATCACCCCATCCACCTATCTTATCGCTGTATGCGAAAATGTCCTCTGAGGGACTTTTTAGGTCATAGAGATATTTATTTAACTCATATACAGACGCTTTATTTGCATCGGTATAACCGCTTTTCTCTGCAATTGGTGCCAAAATACGTTTTGCATAAATCGGAAGAATCTGTTGGCCGGAATAGAGAAAAGCGAGTTTCCACTTTACGGCATCGCCGAAAACATTGTTCTTCTCTACTGTGGAAAAATCTCCCTTTGCCGCAGCTCCAGCTATCTCAACAATTGCGCTACGAATAATCTTGAAAGCACCTTCCGCAGTATCTGCTTTCAGCCATTTGTACCAAGCATACTTTCCGTCAAATTGGATCTTTTGGCTCTTTGGCTTATTCGCATAGCGATAGATACCGAACTTGAAGGATGACCCCCCTGCAATACTACCCAGATATCTTGTCTTGACCTCTATCCAGTAGCAGAAAGAGTTTGACCTGTGAAGGTCAGTATACTGTTCTAGTGTCATATTCTCCAACGATTTCAAGGGGAATCGTGAGATAAACTGCAAGTACAGTGCGTGTCTATCTTCCATATTGGTGCTGCTTAGTATTATTCTTTGTTATTCTTACTTCCATATTTTGGCCCTTCTGGTTCGGCAGCTATACGGTATTCGGGATGAAGTTCGTATGCCTTGGGCTTGTAACCATCCACGTAAGCGGAGGGGCCATAGCCATAGTCGTATTCGCTGGAATCCACATCTGCCCACTGCTCACACTGACGGATAACTGTTTCAAGTGCAGATTGCTCTTCCTCGGGCGGATAGTGGTATTTCTTGAGGAGTCGCTTAACCTTGGAACGCATTCCTGCACGAGCGGATTCTTTCTTCTGCCAATCGATAGTACGATTTTTCCGGAGTTCTTCGGTCAGTTCCTTAGTGAGATTGACCAGTTCCTCGTTGGTATAGAAGTCCTTGACCGCCTGCGGGCGCGTGATGGCATCGTAGAAGGCTTTTTCCTCGGCGCTGAGCCCCAGGCTATCAGCGACTTCCTCGCTCTGGGCAATCTCCTTGGCCAGATCCAGTAACTCTTTGATGACTTCCTCGTTGGTGAGGAGACCTTTGAGATAATTGGAGAGGGCCATGTTTATGAGGTCGGAGAACTTCTGAGCCTGAACTAGGTTGGTTCGCTGGTAAAGGTGGATGCGTTCCTTGAGCAGTTTTTTCAAGAGCTCGATGGCAATGTGTTTCTCTTTCATCTTGGAGATTTCCTCCAGGAAGGCTGGGTCAAAGAGGGAGAATTCTGCCTTGACATCTGAGAACAGATTGATGACTCCCTCGCTCTTGATGCTCTGCTTGAGGAGTTCACCGATGCGCTCGTTGATTTCCCGTTTAGAGACCTTTGTCTTGATGTTTTTGATACGGTTGATGGCTGTGCGGACGGTCTCAAAGAAGGCTGCTTCGTAGCGCTGCTCTTCGTTCAGGAGGCTCCGGCACAGACTTACGGCATTCTTCAGCAGCAGGGCTTCCTTCAGGAACTTGGTGCATTTCTCCTCCATCGAGGGTGCCAGCATAAAGTTGACGGCGCCCTTGATGATTTCTGCACGGTCTGCATCGGTGCCATCGTGGAATTTAGCGTAGTTGAAGCCGTGGAAGAAGTCGCGGCAGACTTCCAGTTTCTCCTTAAACTTGACCAGGGCGGTTTCCTTGATGTCCGGATTGCCGTAGTTTTCCTGGTCCTGCTTGGTGTAGTCGCGCATAGCTTCTTTCAGGGCCTTGGCGATACCGATGTAGTCCACGACCAGGCCACCGGCCTTACCGGAGAACACGCGGTTCACGCGGGCAATGGCCTGCATCAGATTGTGGCCGGACATAGGCTTGTACACGTACATAGTGGCCAGCGAAGGAACATCAAAACCGGTAAGCCACATATCAACCACGATGGCAATCTTCATCGGGTCACAGTCATCCTTGAACTTCTTGGCCAGTTCCTTCTTATACTGCTTGTTGCCAACTATGTCGTGCCATTCCTCCGGATCGTTGTTGGAACCGGTCATCACAACCTTTACCTTCTCGGTCCAGCCGGGCCGGAGTTCTAGGATGCGCTTGTAGATGCGGATGGCAATAGGACGGGAGAAGGCCACGATCATAGCCTTGCCTGTGAGCTCAAACTGGCGGTTCTCCTCGTAATGCTTGAGGATATCCTGTACTAGAGAATCGATGGTTTCAGGTGCACCGAGAATCTCTTCCAGATGGGACATCTCGTGCATACTTTCCTCAATCTGTTGAGGCGTGGCACCTTCGTCGGAGAGTTTCTCGTACTCAGCATCAATCTTCCGGATTGTTTCCTCATCCAATTTGAGATTGACCACGCGGGACTCGTAGAATACCGGGCAGGTGGCGCCGTCCTTGACGGATTGCGTCATGTCGTAGATATCAATGTAATCACCGAAAACTTCTTGTGTATCGCGGTCTTTTAGGGAGATAGGCGTACCGGTAAAGCCGATGAATGAAGCATTGGGCAGCGAGTCGTGAATAATACGGGCAGTGCCAACACTGATGCGCCCTTGGGCGTCCACCCTCTCTTCAAAACCGTAGTGACCACGGTGGGCCTCATCTGCCATAACCACGATATTCCGTCGTTCGGAAAGCGGTTCGTTTGATTCCTCAAACTTCTGCATTGTTGTGAAGATGATGCCGTTAGCCTCACGACCAACAAGCAGCTCGCGGAGATTCTCTCGGCTGGAGGCCTGAACAGGTTTCTGGCGAAGGAAACTCTGGCACTTGGAGAACTGGGTGTAAAGCTGGTCATCCAAGTCGTTGCGGTCCGTGATAACTACGATGGTGGGTTTGTTCAGGACCGTCTGAATCAGATGAGCGTAGAACACCATAGATAGTGACTTTCCACTGCCCTGGGTGTGCCAGAAGACGCCAATCTTACCGTCACCATTGGTGGCCTTGACGGTGCGGTCCACGGCCTTCTTGACGGCGAAATATTGATGATATCCGGCGAGAATCTTTGCGGAACCTGCTTCGTCCACGCTGAAGCAGGTAAAGTTCTTGATGAGATCCAGGAAGCGGTCACGCTTGAACATTCCCACAAAGAAGGTGTCGTAGTCGATGAAGTCCTTGGTCTCCTCCATACCGTCCTTGGTCTTCCATTCCATGAAGCGGTCTTCCTTGCTGGTAATGGTGCCAGCCTTTGAGAGTGCCATATCACTCATTACGCAGAAGACGTTGTAGATAAACAAGGACGGTATTTCCTGAATGTAGTTACGGATTTGACGGTATGCCGCAGATGCATCGGTTTCTTCCCGCGACGGCGACTTTAGCTCCACGAGAACCAACGGCAGACCGTTCACAAAGATTATGATGTCTGCCCGCTTCTCAGATTTCTCCACGTAGGTCCACTGGTTGATGGCTTGGAAAGAGTTCCGGTCAGGATGGGTGAAGTCAATGAGGTAAACAATATCATTAACCGCCTCTCCCTTGTGCGTATAGCTCACCTCTACGCCATTCTGGAGATAATCCATAAACTGCTGATTCTTCTGCACCAGGGTGCCGGAGTCGATGTCGCGCACCTTTCGGATGGCCTCATCTATGGCCGCAGCCGGTTTGACGGGGTTCACCAGCATTAAACTGTGGGCGAGCTGAGCCTCATAGAACGGGACACGGTAGTCACGTTCTATATCCGGGCCGTAAACGTGGTTATAGCCCAGATTCTCTAATAGTGAGAGAACCGCTTTCTCGTAACTTTCTTCGTCAAAGAAACTCATATAGGAAAGTCTTATTTATCAATTATATATAGTCTTATCGTTTTCTTCTATGCCGCCAAATTATGATTTATGCGATTGTTGAGTTCTATCTTATCGGACAGAGATTTAATTATTTCAATGATACGCTTCTGCTCTTTAAGACAAGGAAGTTCTATCTCAACCTTCTTGAACGTCGTGGAGGGTCGTGCTATAGCGGGAACGCCTACTTGAGACGCATTCGCTAATAGCCGATGCTGTCCAATCCGCGTGTGGAAATAGAACACTACATATTCTGGCAATGCAACTTTTGGGTTAACCCGTACCCTAAATTGACTCTGAGAAATAACATATCGCTCGTATTTGGAGTCTTGGGGGATGTATACAATTTGGCCTAAAGTCCCTCGGTGAGTAATCACTATGTCTCCTCTATATGCGTTTGCCTTGTTCAGACTATCTGCCTTTTCGGTTGTCACGTAATTAAACGAATCCTCGCGGAGCTTAAAACCTTGCAGGTTTGCGCCATTTAAAACAGGCACTCCAGAGTCCACGAAACAGTCGACCTTGATATTTGAGCCGAATGGCCCCATAGCGATTTCCTCTATGAGATCTTCCATCAAGTATGTTTTGAACTCTTCCATAAATGAGAATTTAGCAATTCATAACTAGCTCTCCAGACATCAAACG
>CAMVOD010000002.1:0-278225 GCA_947169015.1 uncultured Bacteroidales bacterium
CCTGGCTGTAGTCGGCCCGGATGCTGGGGCAGGCGGCGATGGAGCCGTCGGCCATAACGGAGCCCACGGTGAGGCCTGCGTTGCACAGGAAGAAGTGGTCGCGGACATCGCCCTCATATTTCCCGAGGAAGCCTTCGCAGCCGTAGCTGGCTTTGATGCGGCCCTCTTTGCGGGTACGCTTTATGAATTCCATCGTTCCGCGGAACTCTTCGCCGGAAAGCCGCAGTTCGGGATCACTGGCTGCACGGCCGACGGGGAATACCGTAAACAGCCGCCACTCCTTGAGGCCATTTTCAATGAGCAGCTCCTTGATGCGGTCCAGCTCCTTGTAGCTGCGCTTGTTCACGCAGGTCACTACGTCGAACTCGATTTGCCCGGAATTGGCGACCATATTGATTGCGGAAATGGCCTTTTCATAGACTCCCGGCAGCCCGCGCATCCAGTCGTGAGTAGCGCCGATGCCGTCGAGACTTATGGTCATTGAGCGAAGGCCGCTTTGCAGCAGGCTCTGGTATCGAGCCGGAGTGAGCGCCAGAGCGTTGGTGACGATTCCCCAGGGGAAGCCGCGATCGTAGAAAGCCCGGCCACAGACCTCCAGATCCTTTCGCACCAGAGGCTCGCCTCCTGTGACATTGATCGTCACATTGTGGGGGGCCGTCTTTCTCGCCACACTGTCAAGAACGGGCAGGAAATCTTCCAACGGCATATCCTTCAGCTCTGAAGTCACCTTGCAGTCACTGCCGCAGTGCCGGCAGTGAAGGTTACAGCGGAGCGTACACTCCCAAAACAGAGTGGTGAGCGGATGCTCCCGCCGCACTTTGTCAATCATCGGCTTTGTCAGCTCCAGCCCTATAAATTGCCGTAAAGGAAGCATATATTATTGCTTATCCGCTTTTTTCAACTTCGAATGGAAGGTAATATCGTAGTCCCCTTTATGCCAGGTCGACTTCTTGTCTTCCACGAAATTTATTTGCAGGTCCTTTGCCCGAAGCGTATCCGGAGCGTACAGACCGCCGTTTTCCTCGCCGTCGACATCTTCGAAGGTAAGGATAATGCCTTCCTCACTCGGCCAAGCCTGAGTCGATCCGTCCACCTTGCCATCCTTGTCAGATTTCAATTCTGCAGTCTCCCATATGCGATCATTCTCTGATTCGCGGCTGAACTTTACGACAATCCCTTCTATCGGCTTGCCGTTGTCGGCTGCCTTTACATCGCCCATCACCTTGAAAGTGGCGTGAGGCATTCCGTATTCCACCGGTCCAAGCCCCGCACAAGATGTGAACCCCAACAGCGACAGAATCGCCCCGGAGATCATATCAAATAAATGTCTGACTTTTGCTTTCATCTTGTCTTGTCTGATGTTTTCATTAACATCATATAAACGCCCGAAATTAGAAAATACGTCACATATTTCGTACTAAATTTCTTCAACACATTGCATCGCCCCATCAACATTTTGAGGATTTTGGGGAAATGGGCTGTTCGGTGGATAGGATTGATGCGACTTACTTCCCAGCTTTCTTCAGCTTTTTTTCGAAGGTGATATAATACACTCCTTTGTTCCAGCCCTTTTCGGGGTTCTCTACGAATTTAATCTGGAGGTCTTTGGCGCGTAGGGTATCGGGAGCGAACTGGCCGCCGTTTTCCTCTCCATCGATATCTTCGAAGGTCAACATAATGTCTTTATCGCTCGGCCAGGCATGAGTCAATCCGTCCACCTTTCCTTCTTTGTCAGATTTGAATTCTGCAGTCTCCCATGTGCCACCGCCGTCATCTTCTCTACTGAACTGTACAACAATGCCTTCTATCGGCTTGCTGCTGTCTGCTGCTTTGACTTCTCCTGTTACTTTGAAAGTCGCATGAGGCGAGCCATACGCTCCAGCCGGTTCGGCAATGTTCTCAAACTTACCACACGACGATAGCCCGAGCAGCGAGAGAATCGCGCCCGCAATCATTTCGTAAATATGTCTGACTTTTGCTTTCATTATCTGTCGAGAACTATTTCTGCAATATTTGTGGCTAATTCGTTCTTTTCGTCGTACAATACACTTTTGACGGGTACTTCCTTTCCGTCAAACAGCACTTTTGTGCATCCCGGCCACGTAAAATTAATCCGACGGTAAGCATAAGGGTCTTCACCAAAAAAAGCCACTATATCATGACTCAACGAATCTTTAAATATAGTCGGACACGTTATCCTGTATGTTAAAGAATCTTGCCAGCCGTCGGCACTGAAAAGCGTCATTATGTTATACAAAGAAAAGTATTCATCTTCTGGGCTGAATTTACGTATTACAAATGCTGGATAATAATCCTCACTTACTATTAGGCCCCATTTGTAAAAAGTCCTGTGCAACCACTCATTCGGACTGGTCTTTTTAAGATCCAGACTGTACAAGTCAGGGTTAATCACTCCCGTATGTTTATCTGACCAAGCATCTTTCAACAGATAAACCAGATCGTTTCCGGATTTATCCTTAATAATAATGTTCAGTTCGTAAGCATCACAAGGATCATTGGCATTTGATCGTACTTCCTTATCGGCAGGTGCTATTACATCTTCGCCACAACTGGACAAAACACAAAATGCCACGGACACAAGCACAAGGTGTTTTATTATACTAGCTTTCTTCATATCACAATAAACTGTTTATATTATAAACACACAAACTTAGGAAATACGTCGCGGGTTTGCCTAAAATTTCTCACAATAATACTGGACTGTAACAATTACATTTTCAATTGCCGACAGGGCATCTCCAGCGTCAGCATCGCGCAGATGCATTCCCAGAACCTCGCATTGAAAAAATTAGCTGCGCATCCTCCCCACAAACTCGTCTGGAGAAATAATAAGCATTCCGCCGTCCGTCTCCCTGCTCAGAAAAGCGCGGTCTGAAGTTATTACAGCGTCACAACCTTCAGACAGCGCATGCTCGAATTGGGCATCGTCTTCAAAATCAGGCCCAGGATTACGGATAGCATCCCGTATATCAAATATGTGGATAGAATCTATGGTCAGAAAATTCATCAAGGACAGCACGCACTGGCCATACGCTTCCCTATCGAAATGCACACCTGTCCGGGACAGAATATAAGCAGCATCCATAATACTTTGCGTTGTGATTACACCTTCAATGATACCGTCAATCACAGCTTGGAAAATGACCTGCGATGCACCAGCCGAAGGCCTTGCAGGTACACAGAGCACATCAAGAAGGACATTAGTGTCCAATAAAACCTTATATCTGACCTTGCCCATATTTATTCCACAGATAAGCCAGCTTCGCGTCGGCAGCCAACTCTTCTGCTGACGGGTCTGAATACTTGAACTTGCTCAAGCCTATGATTTCATTTGCGGCTTGGTAACCATCTGGTATGGTGGGGAAACTGGGCTTTGTAGCCTGATCCAGAATCTGCTCCACATAGCTGTTGAAAGAGCATTTTTGTTTGCGTGCATTACGCCGCAGACGGTTCATCAGCTCGGGCTGCAGCCTCAGGACTGTTTGAATGCGTGCCGACTCCATAACTTCTTTTTTGGCAAAGATAATATGATTGCTATCATTTTCAAAAAGTGATATCATACTTTTTCCAGCCAGTCGATGAATTCGTCTTCGCGGGAACGGGTGACAAGCGTAGAAACATCCTCGGGTTGGGGATTGATTTCGACCTTGTAGCGGCCCGCGCTCACGACAGCGCTTTCTATTGCCGACAGGGCAGGGATGCAGCTGCGGTTGATGCGGAAGAACCGGCCCGGATCGAGACCGCCCTTCAGCAGATAGAAGAAAAAGGCTACGCCCGCCGCTTCGCCGACGACAAGCGCCAGCTCTTCAAAATCGGCGTCCGCTTCTCAACAGAGAATAGCCGCATCGATTCCTGGAAACTTGCCAACTAGCCATTACACACTCCCGCTCGGCCGCTTTCAATAATAGCCAAACTCCGTTGGCAGTTGTAATTATGCGCCAAATATTGGGCTTGTAACAAACAATATTTTTGGAGTCCTGATTATCAATACGTTGCGATTGCTTCTGTAACACCAGGAATTTGAAAGACAGATAACCGTGGCTTATTTTTGAACAAAAAAAGATGAAAAAGATTCTGCCGATAATTATTTGTCTGAACCTGTCTTTATCGACGCTATGCCAGGTCCCCAGTGACTTTATTCGTACCAATGACGACTATGGATTCAGAACAATCTATCTTGGTGATTATGAACCTGTCCCGACAGATTCATTGGATTGCGAACTTATACGGGTTTATTATGATTACACATACAAGGGGGAAAAAGAGATTACCGGAGTGTGGCTGCTTCAAGTTGGAGCCAATACTACGCGCTATATCCACGAGCGCAGGTATAAAGCAGATTCCATTCAGAGAGTCAGCCCTCGAAAGACAACTCTTATACACAGCTTTAACGTAAATGGAGACCCTTTTCACTTTTTTGATTCATACTTCATTTCGGATAACAAGTGCCGTTTCATCTGCAGATTCGGAGCTGATGACATCATGTATGAAGAGACCATTCCGTCCATAATATGGGAGTTGAATGATTCTGTCGCCAATATATGTGGCCACTTGTGCCGAAGTGCAAGTGGAACGTTCCGGGGAAGGACCTACAACGTGTTCTATGCCGAAGACATCCCGGTATCTTCCGGCCCATGGAAATTGTCCGGCCTTCCCGGCTTGATCCTACATGCAGACGTTGATAACGGTAAGTTTGTATTCCATGCCAAGCAGGTGGGACCATTTACTGGCGCACCTATTCTTTGGCCAAAGTATCCGTATATCAAAGTCAACCGCAATCAATATACGCGGATGCTTACCCAGATGCAACAAAATTTCAGTGTTGCTTGGGTGTCGCATCTTGCCCGTAATCCTTATGTTAGTTTCACTCCTGATCCGAACTATGTTCAACCAGATTTAAGCTGGATCGAATTCCTTGAAACCGAATGAATCTATCCTTGAACATTTTTATCTATAGTTTAGCCAAATTTTTAAAGTGATGAAACGAACAAAAACCATCATTTATGCTATCGTGGCGATTACCTTCGCCATTACTTTGGGAACTCTCTTGTCAACGAAAGCATCTGCAAGAAAACCAAATTGTACTTCTACTGTGGGAAATATCACGTTGGAATGCTATGGCCCTCAAGTATCTATTTGTTTTACTGTGTATGACAACGGAACCCATGAATGTAAAGGGACTGAAGTTGTAATATTCCATCCAGACGATCCGAACTAACATTTGACATGTAAAATGCAGAAAGGGTGTCCCCATTATTGGAGACGCCTTTTTCCTATTTTCCTCACCTCCATATTGTACATCAACACTATAATTGGGACGAATTAAAAACTCTGAAACTTAACAAGAGATGAAACGGATTTACTTATCAATCATATTTGTTTCGATAATGCTTACAGCGTGTAATGTTAAGGTTGTCGATAATTATTTTTCGTCTCTTCCAAATGATGTTGCTAAGGGTAAAACTATTCTTGAAATCTCGCCCGGCCAAAGAGAAAATGTCTATATCATAGATGGCTATATTTGTTCTATCAACGAACGCGGTATGAGTGAATTTGTCTTGGAGATACGTCCGCTTGACGACACAACGCATATTGTCAATCTAATTCCGTACGGGATGGGTGCAGATAAAATGCTATTGGTGGATTACTCGATTTCAGGAACAAAGATTCTTGTCAGGGATATCGTTCAGCATAATTATGCAATTGTAGATATTCACAAAGTGCTGGATAATCCACCCCAGACTATTGACCTGCAGCCATACTCATTGTTGACGCAGGAGATGATACCTATTGAAAACAAGAACATAGTTTACTTGAATCAAGGGTCTTTCAAAAGTACAGAAAAACGGTATTATGTAATCAGACAGGACGAACAGCCACGCAAGCTTTCTCGCAACGGCCGGAAATCTTTGAATGTTCTGGATGGGTTTTTCTTGTATGAACCCAGCAGAGACAGGCTTGCCTTTCTTCACATGTATGCTCCTGAGATTGAGTATTATTCCTTCCACAATCAAACTCTTTTGAGCAAAAGCAGAATTGAACGGGAAGATGATGCCCAGATTATTGAATATAACGGGGATGAAACGGCGAAATTTCTATTCGTGAACCAT
This sequence comes from uncultured Bacteroidales bacterium, assembly GCA_947169015.1. Taxonomy (GTDB): domain Bacteria; phylum Bacteroidota; class Bacteroidia; order Bacteroidales; family UBA932; genus Equibacterium. Next base: position 6,132 of record CAMVOD010000002.1, read on the forward strand.
GTTCCGCTTTGCTTTGTGGCTGGCTCATCTGATTCTGAACGTATCGCTGCCGTGTATTGTGATGAGCAGGAGCACTTTCATGTCCTTATATTGGACTGGGAAGGCAATATCCAAGGAGGTTTTATCTCTGAAAGTGAAGTCTGGTCAGTTTCAATATGCAATGATTATCTCTATTGCTGGGAAAAAGGTGAAGAGCAGGACAAGTTAGTCCGATACGATATGCAAGATATTCAACTCAATTCATTAAGACAATGAATACAACTATAAAAATAATATTGATAGCTTTCGTGTCTGTATTTTTGAGCAGCTGTATCAATAATAATAATAAGGGAAACAAGACAGAGCGTTTTCTCCAAGCTACTTCTCAGGTATATTCAGGAAATATAAAGCCTCAGATAAATTCGGCTTTCAAGATAGTCCAGGTGCTGTTGCCGTCGGAAACTGAGACCCATTACATTTACATCTTGGATGCATCATGCTCAGTCTGTATAGCAAATGCGCTTGATTGTTACAACGCGTATGACACACTGTTTTCTGATGACGAGTCTTGCTCATTCGATTTCATTTCCACAACCAAAGATGTAGATATATTCGATTACTATTTTAAGAAAAGTTTTAGTGACAAGGAATCCAATTGTCATTTCTATGCTGACTTTGATCTTCCGATAGGGATATACACCGTTATGCAGGGACAACTGATTGCATATTCGCCATGGGAATAAAGTTGACATCGATAGTGCTGTTGCTGGCGCTCGCTTGCTGCCAAGTATGGGGACAGACACAGATACGCGGGACCGTGAAGGACGCCTCAGACGGGAAAGCCGTTACAGGCGCTATCGTCAGGTTGGAAGACAGTGCCGGGAAGACTCTTTCCTACTCCTTTTCGGACAAATCCGGCAATTTCAGCATTTCTTCAGACAAAGTTGCAGATAGCCTGAAAGTATCTTTTCTGGGGTATCATGATGTACTATTGGCAAAGCCGCTTCCCCAGAGCGTAGAAGTGCTTATGGAGCAGAAGAAAGACAGGATAGAAGCTTCAACTGTCGTCGCAAACAAGGTACAGATTGCGGGCGATACCATCAGTTATAACGTCAAGGCTCTGACAAATCCTCAGGATAGGGTGCTATCTGACGTACTGAAAAGGATTCCGGGCCTGGACGTAACCTCTTCCGGAGCGGTCACTTATAACGGAAAGACAATCAACCGCTTTTATGTCAATGGCAAAGACGTGCTCCAGACGGATTACAAACAGGTGTCCAAAGGCCTTCCGGTGGACTACGTCAAGACTGTCGAAGTCCTGACGAACCATCAGCCTATCAAAATGCTTCAAGGGATCAAGGATTCTGACCGCGCCGCAGTCAACATCCAGTTGGACGACTCGGCCGCGGCAAGACTTCTCGGAGCCATCAATGCCGGGGCCGGAGGCAAGCTGGAGAAGCCCTACCCGGCCGGACGCGGCGTTGCTGACCTTTTTGTCCTCAAAGACAATATGTCATCTGTCAATAACCTGACAGCTGACTATGAGAGTGGCTACAAGGAGCAGCAGGCTGTCCTCGCCGATATGACCATGAGCTATTATCACGAAAACCTGCGGTACATGGCCTCTTTCCCCGGAGTATCCCTTCCTTTCTCCGGTCTAAGCGCAGAGTCTGAGCGTACCATCGGAGGCTCATCAGTAGAAAGGTTTTCATTGGGAAAAGACGGCTCATTCGGCGGTTCTTTCAAAATATCATCAGCACAGACAACGACATCTCAGCAGACCAGGTCAATTTATAAAAGCGAAGGCGCCGATAAGGAAATCTTCACAGGAGGCCAGCGTACTACATCTCCGATGAATATGACCGGTTCCTTGTCATATACGAAGAACTCCAGCGGTATTTACTTCAACGACAAGTTGTTGTTCAACAGGGATATGAATGACGGATACTCTGAAACAGTGGGTGATGTGTCCGGCAAACAATACGTCCAGAGGAACAGATTCTATGTAGAGAATGAGGCGACTGTCGGGTTCAGGACTGCCAGCCGTTCGATAATGATAGATTCTTTTACTCAGTTCTCATCCGCGGGCGAGGATATGCAGCTCGAAGACTATGGAGTGAGGCAGACCATCGGTTCGACTCTGTTCAGACAGCAACTCGCTATGTCGGGAATAAAAAGAAGCAAGGGACAGTGGCAGTTTTCTGTCCGCCCGTCAGCAAGTTTTGACTCGTTCCAAAGAAACAGCCTGTTGGAAGGACTTCCGGAGGATGTAGCTCCCGGGCAAAGGGAAGGCACAGACAATTCAAGAAAGGCGGAATTCGGTTTTACTGGAGGTTTGCAATATGGCGTATCGCCCTTCGTCGCATCTTTAGATGCTAAGGTCAGCTACAGTATGGTTTGGTGGAACAGAGACTTGTACAAAAAGGTGTTGGGAGATATCAGTCTTAATCTTGATTATGTAACCGGTCGCTGGGAGTGGCGTTCATCTTTCAGTATTGCTTCAAGGAGTCCTGACCTGCAGGCTATCGGATCTTCCGTAATTAACACAAGCTATAACTATCTCTGGAGGGGCATCGACGCTCCGACATACCGTCCCACAGAGAACGCGTCTATGTCAATTCTGTTCAGGGAGCCCGTTACCGGCTGGCATATTAGCGCAGATGCTACCTGGAGTCATTCTAAAAGTTACCTGAATGCGAGGAATATCTACGGGACTTATATTTTGAATTACAGGTCAGATGAACACATAGACAGCCATTCTTTTACCGGAAGGTTCGAATTCAACAAAGGGCTTTTCGCCATCAATGGTAAGATAAAGCTGACGATGTCCGGGGCATGGAGCATGTCATCTTTCCAGCAGAATAGCAAAGTAGTGTCATATAATACCTCTTTGTATACGCCGGGTATTGAATTATCCATATCTCCTGTCAACTGGTGGAGTACAGATATGAATGCTGCCTGGAATGTGTCTTTTCTTCAGCAGGACGGATATTCAGTATCTGACAGGATTACTTCCGCCTCCTTAGAGTGGAAGAATCATTTCATACCGGTACGGAAGCTGATAATTACGGCCACAACCGATGCTGGCTACAATTCCGCTATGAATATATGGGTGTTCATACCGTCAGTGAATGCCGAGTGGAAATTCAGCGACCGTTTTTCCCTCTCGTTGTCTGCTGACAATCTGTTGAATCTGCGAGAGATAAGCTACAGCACTCTTTCGCCCCTTCTTGTCGAGACAATATCATACCGCGTCCGTCCGCTTTCTGTCATTGCTAAACTCCGCTGGCAACTATAAATAAGAAAAAAGATGAAGAAATTACTGACGATATCCTTTTGCCTATGCTTGTCATGTTCGGCACTATGTCAACCCAACTTCATGCTTCCCAGCAATGAAGACTATGGATTTAGAAGTACAATATTCGCAGATAGCAAACCAATCCCGACAGATTCGTTGGATTCTGAACTGACTCGTGTTTATTATGATTACACTTACAATGGCAAGAATAAAATAGACGGAACATGGCTTCTGCAGGTTGGATCCAAAACCGCTCGTTTCCTTGACGAGCGCAGATACAAAGCCGATTCCATTATGCAAGTAATAGGCAGACCGAGTACACGTATGTCCAATTATATTACTAACGGGGACATTTTTCATTATTATGATTCATATTCCATATCTAATAACAAATGCCGCTTTACATGCAGACTCGGAATGGACGACATCATGTATGAAGAGACCCTTCCAGAAATGGCTTGGGAGCTACAAGATTCTGTCACTAGTATCTGCGGCCATCTGTGCCGAGGCGCAAGAGCATTTTTCCGTGGAAGGACATACTATGTATTCTACACCGAAGACATCCCGATTTCTGCCGGGCCATGGAAACTGAGCGGTCTGCCAGGATTGATACTGCATGCAGACGTTGATGACGGAAAGTTCATTTTCCATGCAACTCTGGTTGACCCGTATGCGCGTGCGCCAATCCTGTGGCAAAAGTATCCCTACATAAAAGTCAACCGTAATCAGTATGATAAAATGCTGGATCAGTTGCTACATAATTTCTTGACGGCTTATATCGCTCATTCCAGCAGCAACCCTGCGATTGAAGTGCTTCCTGATCCTACTTATGTTTACCCAGATTTGAGCTGGGTGGAACAACTCGAAATAGAATGATTATCTTTACTGTTATCAAATATCAAAGATGAGCCTTTTTAAATCCATTCGAGTAGAGATTCAGGTAGACACTGCTTATGTCATACATTCAAGACCACCTGCGAATTATGAAGATCTTGAACTTGACTCGATTCTGTCTCAGTCCGCTGTAGATACTCTATATGGGGAAGACGCCCATCTGATATATGTACAACCAGCCGGAAGTGTATCTTTTATCTGGGTGGTTGCTGCAATAGTCATTATAGCCATACTTGCTGTTCTCTTTATCATGGCGCTCCGCACGTTGAAGCGGCAAGAGCAGAGGGGACAGGCAATGATGCAGGAGATGCAGCATCTTGTTCAGAGCAATCGTAGAACCTGCGAAGCAATAGCAGTCCTGATTGAAGAAAGGGTGCAGCTGATGCAGTCTCTAATGTCACAATATAAAGCAACGGACAGACTTCCAGATAAAAAATTGCATTTGATAGATCAGGTAGAGCAATTAAAGGAAGTTAACAAAAATTACAGGAAAACTTTGGAAGTCTTCAATGGCGACTGGTCTTTCCTCTCCAAGCTGGAACAAGCCCTCAATGCCGGAAAATCAAATATAATGGCCCGCGTCCGGGACATATTTGGAGACACGATAACTGAGAATGACTATCTAATCCTGGCTGGTCTATTTGCTGGGATGAGCCCTGCGACCATAAGTCTCATCACCGGTGTCAAGGAAGGAACCATCAGGGTAAAGAAAAGCAGATTAATCGACCGGTTTGAAACACTCGGAAATGCGGATGAAAAGCGTTTGTTTCTTGATGCATTGCAAGGCCACTGATACCATGAGAAGGACAAAACCCATTATATGTGCAGCCTTAATGCTTGTCATGGTGATTTGCATAGCACTTTCTGCAAGAGCTGACGCTGAATACCAGACTTGCTCTGGTAGAATCGGAGAAATACAATTCGCCTGCTATGAAGCGTCTTCATCTACTTGTGTCCAGCTTGAGGCCTATAGTTTTACCATGGTGTGCAGGGGCACAAAAATCGTGATACTACACGATATGCGATAATCTACTGCTTTTCCAGCCAGCCGATGAATTCGTCTTCGCGGGAACGGGTGACAAGCGTAGAAACATCCTCGGGTTGGGGATTGATTTCGACCTTGTAGCGGCCCGCGCTCACGACAGCGCTTTCTATTGCCGACAGGGCAGGGATGCAGCTGCGGTTGATGCGGAAGAACCGGCCCGGATCGAGACCCTTCATTATATCGTCCATCGTCGAGTCAACAATATACTTCTGGCCGTCTGACGTCATCAGGTAGTTGCATTTGTCCTTGGAGTAGAAACAGGCGATCTGTGATGTCTGGACGGGGACGATGCGGTCTCCAAGCCTTACGATCCAGCGCTGGCGGTACTCTTTTGGGGGCGCTGCCGACAACTCGGGGCGGCGCATCATATTGCTGAAATGTCTGTTCTTCGAAAGGAAACGCAGGGCTATGAGCAAGGCAAAGCCGAGGACCAGCGTAGTCAGGGCTGTTGAAATCGCATTCACCCACATACTCTCCCCCACAAGCGGAATCAGCACCGCCGGGAGGGCATTACCAATCAGATAGGCTAGCACATTGACCAGGACAAGTGCCACCAGGATGAAAAAGATATTGAGTCCGAACTGGTAGCAAAGGATAAAGACCATCGCCAGCGTCAGCAAAGTCAGCGCCTGGGTGTCCTCAGTCCCCATCGCACGGCACGCGACGCAGGTCAGGGCGTGCAGAGCTGTAAAAACAATCACCAGCCAGAATGCAGTTTTTCTTGAAAGTCCTCCCATTTCTTTAATTCTGTCCCCCAAAGATAAAAATTCATCCTCAAAAACGCCAATTTCATCCTAATAATCTCCGAATTCCGTCGTGCGCGCGAGGGAATGCCGATTATCATTTTTAATTTAGAATTCGTTATAACATCTAAAACCGATGGCCACCAAACCTTCATTATCAACGGCGCAACTTTGGAATCTGAGCTTCGGATTCTTCGGCGTACAGATCGCCTATGCGCTCCAGAGCGCAAATATTTCGCGCATATTCGCCACTCTCGGTGCAGATCCGCACCAACTGAGCTTTTTCTGGGTCCTTCCCCCTCTGATGGGAATGATAGTGCAACCCCTCATCGGCAAATGGTCCGACCGCACCTGGTGCCGCCTCGGCCGCCGCAAACCCTACCTCCTTGTGGGAGCCATAATCGCAGTGCTGGTGATGGCCTTCCTGCCCAACGCAGGCAGCCTGAACTTCTCGACCCGCCTGCTGCTTGGCCTCAACGGAGCAATGTGGTTCGGCCTCTTCTCGCTCATCTTCCTCGACACCTCCATCAACGTTGCAATGCAGCCCTTCAAGATGATGGTGGGCGATATGGTCAATGAGGAGCAGAAAACCCGCGCCTACAGCATCCAGAGCCTGCTGTGCAACGCCGGCTCTCTCGTGGGCTACCTCCTCCCCATCTTCTTCACCTGGATAGGCATAGCCAATACAGCTCCCAAGGGTGTTATCCCCCCCTCAGTGGTCTGGAGTTTCTATGCCGGAGCAGCCATCCTCATCGCCTGCGTGCTTTATACCTTCGTGAAGGTCAAGGAATACAACCCTGAGGAATACCGCAGATACAACGGCACCGCCGCCCCTGAGGCTGAAGAGAAAGAAGGATTCGTCAAACTGCTGGCAAAGGCCCCCAAGACCTTCTGGACAGTGGGCCTCGTGCAGTTCTTCTGCTGGGCAGCCTTCCTCTTTATGTGGACCTACACCAACGGAGCCATAGCCGCCAACTGCTGGAACACCACCGACACTGCCTCTGCAGGCTACCAGGCCGCCGGCAACTGGGTGGGAGTGCTCTTCGCCGTGCAGGCCGTAGGCTCAATCCTCTGGGCCATAATGATACCCAAGTTCAAAAATGTCAAGACCGCCTATGTCGTGAGCCTGCTCATCGGAGCAGCAGGTTTCGCCAGCGCAGCCTTTATGCATAACCAGTACGCCCTGTTCGCAAGCTATCTGCTCGTCGGAGCAGCCTGGGCGGCAATGCTTGCACTGCCCTTCACCCTGCTCACCAATGCTCTGCAGGGCACGACCCATATGGGCGCATACCTCGGCCTGTTCAACTGCACGATCTGCCTGCCGCAGATCATCGCCGCAGTGCTCGGAGGACTTCTGCTGAAGGCCCTCGGAGGCAACCAGGCCATGATGCTCTTCGCAGCCGGAGTCCTTCTCTGTCTGGGAGCCCTCGCCGTAAAACTTGTTAAAACCAAATAAACAACAACCAAAACAAACCAAATAAACATCGTATGAAAAGAATCCTAACCATCCTCACGGCCATCACGCTCTCTGCAGTGATGTCCGTAAGCGCATTTGCCCAGAACGGCAGATACGTGGTTAAGGGCGTGATTGTCGACGAGCTGGGTCCCGTCGCCGGTGCCGCTGTAGTAGAACAGGGCACGACCAACGGCGCAGTATCCGATCTCGACGGTAATTACAGCCTGACGGTGAGCTCAGCCGATGCCATCATCGAAATAAGGATGATCGGCTACGCCACCCAGACCTTCAAGGCTTCTGACGTACCTGCAACCGTTACTCTCGCTGAGGACGCTGAGTTCCTCGACGAAGTAGTAGTCATCGGTTACGGTACCGTCAAGAAGAGCGACCTCACCGGTTCAGTATCAACCGTAAGAGGCGACGATATCAACAAGGGTGTCATCACGACTCCCGCCGACCTCCTCCGCGGCAAGACCGCGGGTGTAGTCGTTACTCAAGGTAACGGTATGCCTGGTTCCGGTGCGACAATCCGTATCCGCGGCGGTGCATCACTCAACGCATCCAACGACCCTCTCTACATCATCGACGGCCTGCCTGTCTCTAACGACGGCATTTCAGGTATGTCGGATCCTCTGTCGTCAATCAACCCTGAGGATATCGAGAGCTTCACCGTCCTGAAGGATGCTTCCGCAACCGCAATCTACGGTTCTCGCGCATCTAACGGCGTCATCGTCATCACCACCAAGAAAGGTACCAAGAACGGAAGCGCAGTGCCTCAGATCTCAATCGACGTGACTTCTTCGCTCAACACTCTCGCCAAGTATCAGGACGTGCTGACCGGAGACCAGCTGCGTGACCTCATCGCCAAACGCGTTGCCAGCGGCAAGACCTCTGCTGCCGCCCTGGGCGCCCTCGGCAAAGAAAACACTGACTGGCAGAAGCAGATTTACCATATGGCTCCTACCATCGATGCCAACCTGAGCCTCAACGGCTATGCCTCTATGGGCGACGTCAACCTGCCTTATCGCGTATCAGGCGGCTACATCAACCAAAACGGTACCCTCAAAGGCTCCAAGATGGACCGCGGAACCGCAGGCATCAACCTTTCACCTTCTTTCCTCAACAACCACCTTACAGTCAACCTCAATGGCAAGTATACCTATGCCAAGAACTGGTATGCTGACCAGGGCGCTATCGGAGCTGCCCTCCGCTATGACCCGACCCAGCCTATCTACGCAACAGATGCAGAAGGCGGCTTGAGAGGTTACAGGATCTGGAGAGGAACTGACGGCAACCCCAACGGTATGGCAACCCTCAATCCTGTAGCCCAGCTCAACGACAAGCAGGATTATGCGACCGCCAACCGATTCATCGGAAATGCACAGTTCGACTATAAGATCCACGGCTTCGAGGATCTCCGCCTCAACCTCAACCTCGGTATCGACTGGGCGAAGAGTTCAGGCGTGACTGAAGTCGCTCAGAACTCAGAGTTGTCTTATCACAACACTTCGCATCAATACAGCGACGCTGAAGGAAGACAGCTGGCAAGCGGTTCACATACCGACTACCACTACGGCCGCCAGAACACCACCCTCGAGTTCTACGCCGACTACAACAAAACCTTCGGCAAGCACAATGTAGACCTTATGGCCGGTTATTCTTGGCAGAGATTCTACACTGACAGCGATTCAAAGGAAACCCGCCTCAACAACGGAACCACCATCAAGGAATCCATCTACAAGGGTGAATATTTCCTGATTTCGTTCTTCGGCCGCGCCAACTACAGCTTCGGCGACAAATACCTCATCACTGCGACTGTCCGCCGTGACGGTACATCCCGTTTCCAGAACAACAAGTGGGGTCTGTTCCCCTCAGTCGCTTTGGGTTGGAATGTCAAGAATGAAGATTTCATGAAGGGTGTAAGTGCAGTGTCAACTCTTAAGCTCCGTGCATCTTGGGGCCAGACCGGACAGCAGGATGTAGGTGGCTACTATGACACCTTCGCCAAGTTCTACACCAACCAGATCGGTTCATACTACCAGTTCGCAGGCAATACAATTGTCCCTATCACAGCACTCGGATACAATGCAGACCTCAAATGGGAGACTACAACAACTTATAATGTAGGTCTCGACCTGGGTTTCTGGAATGATCGTCTCACTGCTACCGTCGATGTATACCAGCGCGACACCAAGGACCTTCTGTCATGGGTCCAGGTAGCCGCCCTGTCCAACCTGACCAACTACCTCTACACCAACATCGCTTCCCTTACCAACAAGGGTGTCGAACTGGATTTGAGAGGCATACTCATTGACACGAAGGATATGAGCTGGACAGCAGGCTTCAACATGGCTTACAACTACAACGAAATCACCAAGCTCAACGCTTCATCTGAGAATAAGGAAGGTGTCCGCACCGGCAGCATCTCAGGTGGTACAGACAACTGGATACAGAAGCACGACATCGGCCATCCGATGAACGCATTCTATGTATATCAGCAGGTTTATGACCAGAATGGTAAACCCGTTTTCGGACAGTATGTAGACCAGAACAATGACGGAGTCATCAACGAGAGCGACCGTCACTTCTTCCACAAGCCCGCTCCTGACTTCACGTTTGGTTTCAACACCAGCTTCATGTACAAGAACTGGACAGCCGCCCTCAGCGGCCACGCTTCTGTAGGCAACTACGTATACAACAACGTTGCCTCAAACAACGAAATGTTCAAAGACCTCTGGGTCAACAACTTCGTCTCTAACCGAAACGTTTCGGCGCTCTATTCGAATTTCGACGATGCAATGTACATCTCTGACTACTATATTGAGAACGGATCTTTCCTCAAGTTGGACAACTTCACCCTTGGATATACATTCCCGAGGCTTTTCGAAATGGTGCCCGGACGTAACGCTACGCTCAACATTTTCGGAACCGTTCAGAATATCTGCACTCTTACCAAGTACTCAGGCATTGACCCGGAAGTCAACAATCCCGGAGCTCCCGGCATCGACGGTACGGTATATCCGCGCCCTCGTACCTATGTTCTCGGTCTCAAGTTCAACTTCTAAAACAAGGAGGAAACGAATATGAAATCATTTAAATATATCCTTGCTTCCCTCATCGTCGTTGCATCCCTCGCTTCTTGCGTAAACGACCTCAATGTAACGCCGATCGACCCGAACATAAACACTGCGGACAAGGCCTTCAATTCCGCTGCGGATTTCGACGCCTTCCTTGCAGGAATCTATACGGGCTATGCTACTTCAGGCTACAAGGGCCGTGACGACGATCCTTCAATCTCAGGCCTTGACGGCGGTATGAGCCAGTATATACGTGGACTTTTCCACCTCTGCGAACTTTCTACTGACGTATATGTCTGCGGATGGAACGACGAAGGAGTTCCCGATGTCTGCAAGATGCAGTGGGATGCTTCGACAGGTCTTATCTATTCCATCTACTCACGTATGTTCTTCCAGATTGCACAGTGCAACGAGTTCATACGTCAGGCACGTTCATCCAACCTCGCTATGCCCAAGAAGGACGAGTGGATAGCCGAAGCCCGCACGCTGCGTGCCCTGAGCTACTACCACGCCATCGACAACTTCGGCAATGTCCCGTTCTCGGATGAGACTTCCGTGGTCGGCCAGATTCCCCAGCGCATAACCCGCATCGAGCTTTACAACTGGCTGGAGACTGAACTTCTCGACATCATCGACAACAGCGCCCTTGCAGACCGCTCTGCAACCGAGTACGGCCGCATCAACAAGACCGCTGCCAAGATGATCCTTGCCAAGCTCTACCTCAATGCCAAGGTTTACACCGGCACTGCCCAGTGGGACAAGTGCGCAAACGTCCTCAAAGACATTATGGACGACGGTTACAGCCTTCACACCACTTCAGTGGGCGGCGTATACAGCCCCTATCAGGAGCTTTTCCTCGCCGACAACGACAAGCGTACCGATGAGATTATCTTTGCCATCGAGCAGGACGGTATCGAGACTATGTCTTACGGCGTCACCGACTACCTCATCTTCGCTTTCGCAGGCGGAACTATGGACACAGCCACAGACCTTGGAACTTCTTCAGGCTGGTCTGGCTGCCGTATGACTCCTGAGTTCTACGCCAAGTTCTCTTCAAACGATGACCGCGCCATCTTCTGGACAGACGGCCAGACCGTGGATGTTGCAGATATGGGTGACTTCTCAAACGGCATCGCTTTCCAGAAGTACAAGAACCTCACTTCTACAAATGACCGCGGCAAGGCTGACGGCTGCCCCGACACAGACTTCCCTATGTTCCGTTATGCCGACGTCCTGCTTATGGCTGCCGAATGTGCTATGAACGGTGCTTCTTCGATTTCTCAAACCGAAGGCCTCGGCTACCTCAATGAGGTCAGGGAACGTGCCGGTCTGTTACCTGCAACCGCTCTCAACGTAGACCTTATTCTCGACGAGCGCGCACGCGAGCTTTACCTTGAGTTGTGGCGTCGCCAGGACCTCATCCGCTACAACCGCTTCACTACCGCCGACTACGTATGGCAGTGGAAGGGTGGCGTTCACGACGGCCAGGCTGTTGAAGATTACAAGAACCTCTATCCTATCCCTGTTTCAGATATGATGGTCAACCCCAATCTGGTACAGAATGACGGATACAAGAAATAATGACCGACCATGAAGAAATTACTATCTATCATAGCTGCAGGATTGATAGCCCTTACGGCCATCTCCTGTGTCAAGCAAGAGGATATGGCGGTTGTTGACTTTTCCAACGCCACACCTCCTACCCTCGTAAGTTATGAGGTGGGTAACGATATCGTTGCTCAGTACAACCCTGCTGTCTTCAAGATGGGTTTCAACCAGAAAATGAAGACATACCACACATTCGCCGTCGTTTCTATAGACGGAAACTCTGCCGATATGACCCTGTCTGCAAAGGACGACGGTTCCAAACTGACTCTTTCAGGCAAATCTTTGTCAAACCTCCTCAAGAACCGCGGCTATCAGCCCTTTGACGAGGTAGCTGTCGAACTTGTTGTCCGTGGTTCAATCCAGGACCCCGCCCGCGGCATCACCAACGGATTTGTTGATTCCAAAGAGATAATCGCCATCAACTGGACCGTTCCCGAAGATCAGCAGGGAAGTCCTTACGAAGGATATGACGATGACAGCGAATGGACCCTCATCGGTGCTATGGCCGCCTACGAAATCAACTGGGACGGCGATCTGAATATGTGGACCGACGGTGACGGCAACCACGTTGCAGCACACGTCACCCTCAAGGCTGGTGATGAGGTGAAATTCCGCAAGAATCTCGGCTGGACCGACAACTACGGCGGTGATTTCGGCTCTGTCGGCAGCGAATTCAGCGTAAGCCAGGATGGTCCGAACATCAAGATCGCAGTCGACGGTATTTACGATCTCTTCCTCTTTGAAGGCTCTCAGACCGCACTCGTGGCTGAAGCATACGATCCTTATCCTGAATATACCGAAGCAAGCAACTGGAGCGTCATCGGTGCTCTTGCAGAGCAAGGCATCAACTGGGACGGCGATATCGCAATGATATCCGACGGTTCTAACCACGTCGCTCTCGGAGTGGCCCTCGCTGCTGACGACGAATTCAAGTTCCGTCAGGACAAGGGCTGGGCTGTCAATCTCGGTGGAGAATTCGGCGGCCTCGATGCAGATTTCTCCGTCACACAGGATGGTCCCAACATCAAGGTTGGTTCGGCAGGCGTCTTCGACCTGTTCGTCAATCCGGATGCCGGCACTGCCAGGGTTGCAACCGCAAGCGGCGCCAAAGTCAGCTCTGTAGTAGGCGGTGACGAACCCGAACCCGAACCGGAACCCGTAGTTGTTAAAGGCTGGAATATCATCGGCCTCAACGGTGACTGGGAGAACGATGTTCTCGCTACCGAGGATTCAGGTGTATGGACAGCTTACATAACCGCCAACGAAGCTACTGAGTTCAAGTGGCGCAAGGATGGCGCCTGGGATGAGAACTACGGCGGCACGCTCGTCAGCCTTGGAACTCCTTTCGCAGCTGTTGCAGGTGGTGACAATATCGCTGTCGGAGCCGGCTTCTACAAAGTTGTGCTCGATCTCAGCGATGAAGCCAACCCTACCATCACCGTTTATGACGACTTTGAAGTATGGAGCCTTATCGGCGACTTCAACGGCTGGGGCGGCGACGTGGATATGACCCTCGTCGACGGACTCTGGATAGTTGAGGACGTTGAACTGACTCCTGGCTGGAAGATCCGCAAGAACCACGGCTGGGATGAAAACCGTGGCGGTACATTTGTCAACTTCGGCGAACCTTTCGCAGCTGTCGCAGGCGGTGACAACATTGACTGCGGCACCGGCAAGTTCACCGTTATCTACGATCCTGAACAGGAGGCCATCACCATCAACGAAGGCACTGTCTGGAGCCTTATCGGCAATTTCAACGAATGGGGCGGCGACGTGGATATGGTTGAAAAAGACGGCGTCTGGGTTGCAGAATCCGTCGACCTCACTCCCGGCTGGAAGATCCGCAAGAACCACGACTGGACAGAGAACCGCGGCGGCACATTCGTCAGCTTCGGCGAGCCCTTCGAGGCTGTTGCAGGCGGTGACAACATTGACTGCGGCACAGGTATGTTCAACGTTGTATACGACCCTGCCAACGAGACCATCACCGTCTCTGCTTCATCTTACGGCTGGAGCGTCATCGGCGCCAACGGCGACTGGAACACAGACATCGATATGACCGAAGTTATGCCCGGAGTCTGGATGAGTGCAACTATCACCACAGATACCGACTGGAAGATCCGTTTCAACCACGACTGGGAAATCAACCGCGGCGGTGACACACCTTCAGCAGAGGGTGAGTTCGTGAAGGCCGTGCCCGGTGGCAGCAACATCGGCCAGACCGGAACCTTCAAGGTTGTCTACAACGCCAACAACGAAACCATCGGCACCATTGTATGGGGCGTAGTCGGCAGCATTGCTTCAATCCCCGGATTCAGCTGGAACAACGATGTCCCGATGAACCTCGCTTCTGACGGCAAGTGGTACAGCATCCCCGTGAAACTCACCACCTCCGACGAGATCAAGATCCGTCAGTATGCCGGTTGGGACAACAACCGTGGCGGTGACTGCGTAAGCGCGAATGAAGCTTTCGAAGTGACCAACGGCGGCAATAACATCAAGGCTCCCGAAGACGGCACATATATGCTTGTCTACGACCCTGAAGCTGAAACCATCACCCTCAGCACCGCATTCTGGGGTCTGATCGGTGACTTCAACAGCTGGGGTGCAGACGTCTTCATGATGTACACCGGCAGCAGCTGGGAGGCATACGGCCTCACCCTCGCAGGCGGATGGAAGATTCGTCAGGGTGCAGGCTGGGATATCAACCGCGGCGGTACATTCGCCGAGCAGGGTACTGCATTTGAGGCAGTTCCCGGTGGTGACAACATCAATGTCGGTGAACTCGCCGGCTTCGATGTAATCTATGATCCGGAAAACGAAACTATTACTGTGAAGTAATATTCGGATATTTTGACCGGGAGCCCCTGACCGGACTCCCGGTTACTAATAATAATTAACTAACGGGACACATGAAAAGGTATCTCCACTTCGCCCTTGCGGCCCTGATATGTTTATGCATTTTCTCCTGTGGAGAGAAGAACGAGCCTGAAAAACAACAGGAAGTTCAACTCTCTGTCAGCCCTGAGACCCTGTCATTCGATTCGGCTGATAAAGCCAACAAGATAGTCTCTGTCACTGCAGACGGAGCATGGACTGCCAAGGCATCCGCAGACTGGATACATGTATCCCCTGCAAGCGGCAACGGCAAGGGTTCGGTTACTGTCAGTGTCACTGAAAACACCGGATCAGAGAGGTCCGGTTCCATCACAATTGCCGACAGCAAAAGCAACAAGACTGTATCGATAACCCAAGAGAGTTCCGGCGTCAACTGGATTACTCCCCAGCCTGCCGCTTTCGACGGAACCAAGCGCGCTTCGACGACCTACCAGCTGCTGATATACAGTTTTGCTGACAGCGACGGAGACGGCATAGGCGATTTCAAGGGCATACAGAGCAAGCTGGACTACCTCGACGCTCTCGGAGTGTCGGCTCTCTGGCTGTCTCCGGCACATCCCACGGGCAGCTATCACGCCTACGACGTAAATGATTACTCTACCGTGAATCCTCTCTACGGCACTGAGGATGACTTCAAGGCTCTCGTTGACGCCGCTCACGCAAAGGGAATCTCGATATACATGGATTATGTCCTGAATCACAGCGGCAGCGGCAACGAATGGTTCAAGAGCGTAAAAGCAGACCCTGTCAACAGTCCATACAGGGACTATTACGTCCTCAGCAAGAATCCGACGGCTGATGTGGCCTCCGGAGCCATCGACAACTATGCCGGAGCCAAGCAGCCAGGCATGGGATCATGGCATTCTCTGGGAGATGGTAATATCGGTTACAAGGGACGCCTTCATTTTAAGGTGGATTGGACCGGCAACACAAAGTATGTCACCGTCACTGAGACTAAAGACCCTGTTACTGCCCCGCTCACAAGCGGAGCCAAGCGCTGGATACATATCGGAAGCAAGGGTAGTCTCGGAATGCATGAAACCTCTGCAAACATTTTTGAGCTGACGCTGGATGTCGACACCGACTGGGGCTTCCTCGTACGCACTTCCAATGACGACAGTTGGCCGGCAGGCACAAAATACGGAGGAAAGGAAGGGCAGAACGTCATCAAATTCGGTGTACCTTTCGCACTGGACAATTCTACTGCTGCAGACATAGTCTTTGGCGAGACTACATACTATTTTGCAAGTTTCTCAAGCAGTATGCCTGACCTCAACTACGGCAAATACACCGACTGCGAGAACTCTCCTGCCTTCAAGGCAATCGCTGCAACAGCTGACCGATGGATCAAAGAATTCGGAGTTGACGGTTTCAGACTTGACGCCGTGCTATGGATATACCAGAACCAGACTGACGCCAACTTGCGTTTTCTGAAGCAATGGTACGACCACTGTAACGCGACCTACCATGCTGCCGGCCATGCCGCAGACGAGCTTTTCATGGTAGCAGAAGCATGGGAAAGCCACAGCAAGGAAAAACTCTATTATCAAAGCCTTCCTTCCTGCTTCGAATTCGACTATTGGGGAGTGCTCAAGAACGCCTTGAATGGCAATGCCGCCAACTATGCTTCAACTGTTAATAGTTTCCTCTTTGACCACGCTACCCAGGCACAAGGATATAAAGTCACTTCCCTGCATCTGACTAACCACGACCAGGACCGCGCAGCGAGCGACCTGGGCAAGAATCTGGCCAAGGAAAAGCAGGCCGCTGCCATGCTGCTTACCACTGGCGGCAAGCCTTTCATCTATCAGGGAGAAGAACTCGGCTACTGGGGTACGAAAGCTAACGGCGACGAATATGTCCGCACCCCTATGATGTGGGACAAGGCCGGAAAGGACTGCGCAAAGAAGGGCGTAAACAACAAAGTTGACAACAACATGCTTACGGCAGCCATATCAGTCGAGGCCCAGGATACCGATGCAGAAAGCCTGCTGAACGTTTACAGGACTTGGAGCCGCCTCAGAAATACTTATCCGGAGTTTTATGAAGGGAGTATGGGAACCACTAAAGCCGTCACCGGAGGTGGCAATTCCATCGCTGCCTGGACCATGACCCTTGACTGGGAACAGATGCTGATAATCCACAACTGCTCCGCTTCCGAAAAGACCGTAAATATTGCCGAATCGTTTAATTTGGACAAACCCGTAGCCCTGCTGGGCACGGCCACTCTCAAAGGACACGCCCTCACCCTCGGCGCCTACTCTTCTGTAGTGTTTGAATTAAGATAGTGATTACAATAATGAAAAGATTCTTTCTTCTCGCAGGTATTGCAGCTCTGCTGGCTTCCTGCAGCCAGGTTGATTACTCAGGAGTTCCTGAAGCATCCTACGACCAGGTCCAGAGGGTGGAACCCCTCAGCTGGTGGACCGGAATGACGACCGACCTGCAGCTGATGGTTCAAGGTCCGGCCATCTCTGAATATGATGTAGCAATCGAAGGCAAAGGCCTGGCAGTCAAGGCCGTCCACAAGGCCGACAGTCCCAACTTCGTATTCATCGACCTGTCTGTCAAGACGGCAGGTACCTTCAACATCGTGTTCACCCGCGGCGAAGAGAGTTTCAAATACCCTTATATAATACGCGAGCGCAGCAAAGGCAGCCGTGAGCGCGGCAGCTTCACGACGGCCGATATGATATACCTCATAATGCCTGACCGCTTCTCATCAGCATTCAGCGACAATGACGAGCAGTGGCAGGGCGGAGAATATTTCGACGGTTCCGCCCGTCCCTGGACGGTGCCCGCCACTCCTGACGAAGTGAACCGCGCCGACGCCGTCGCCCGCCACGGAGGTGACATCCAGGGTATGATGAACCATCTGGACTATATCGCCGGCCTCGGAGCCACCGCCATCTGGTGCACCCCTCTGCTCCTCGACAACCAGGAAAGGGAGTCATACCACGGCTATGCCTGCGCCGACTACTACCACATCGACCCCCGCTTCGGCGACAACGAGCACTACAAGGCCTTCGTAGAGGCCGCTCACTCCAAGGGCATCAAGATCATTATGGACATCGTGACGAACCACTGCGGCACTGCCCACTGGTGGATGCAGGACGCTCCCTTCAAGGACTGGTACCACAATTCCGAGCCTTATATGCAGATGAACGCGCTGTTCTCGGTATATATGGATCCCAACGCCTCAGTCCGCGACCGCGAACGCCAGGAAAGCGGCTGGTTCGTGCCTTCGATGCCCGATATGAACCTCGACAACCCCTATGTGCTGAAGTATTTCCAGCAGTGGGCGGTGTGGTGGATAGAATATGCAGGGCTGGACGGCCTGCGCGTCGACACCTACCCCTACAATGAGCCTGAACCTATGTCGAAGTGGTGCAAGGCCGTGACCGACGAATATCCCAATATGAACATTGTCGGCGAGTGCTGGGATACCAAGATTCCCCAGCTTGCCTACTGGCAGAAGGACAACCCCAATGTCGACGGCTTCAACTCCAACCTGCCTTCGATTATGGACTTCCCCCTCGAGAGCGCCATCAAGCAGGCCCTCAACGAGGACTATGTCAACTGGGACGAAGGTATGACCCGCATCTACACCGTCATCGCACAGGACTTTGCATACAAGGATCTCAGCCATATGATGACCTTCTTCGCCAACCACGACCACGCCCGCACCGGTGACGTGCTCCGCGAAGACCCCGCCCGGATGAAGCTGGCCATCACCCTGCTTGCGACCCTGCGCGGCATCCCGCAGCTCTACTACGGCGACGAGATGATGTTCCTCGAGCGCAAGGACGTGCCGAGCCACGACGGAGCCAAGCGCATCGACTTCCCGGGAGGCTGGGAAGATGACACGATAAACCTCTTCGACGAGGAAGGCCGCCAGCTGGCGCCGCGCATCTACGAGTACGCCGACGACCTTCACGACTACACTGCGAAACTCTTCAACTGGCGCAAGGGCTGCAAGGCTGTCCAGGACGGCAAGACCCTGCACTTTTTGTCACGAGCCAACATCGGAGCCAGCAACATAACCGACAATACCTACGCGTATTTCCGCTACACGGACACAGACGCTGTGTTCGTATACATCAACAACAGCTTCGAGCCTCACGCCCTCGACTGGAACCATTATCGTGAATTCGTCGAAGGCCCCGTCAACGGCCGTGACGTGCTGACAGGAGAGAACATAACCCTCAAGGACGGCCTCACCATCGCTCCCAAGAGCGCCCTCGTAGTAGAATTCAAACGCTGATGAAAAGATTATCCGCCATACTTGCCATCGTCCTCATCTCTACGGGCGCGTTTGCCCAGAGGAATGAGACACTCCTTCGGGACTGGACTTTCAACGGAACCCAGAAGGTACGCATACCCCACGACTGGGCAATCGCCGGCCCCTTCGCCAGCAGCTTCGACCTGCAGAACGTGGCAGTCGTCCAGAACGGGGAGACTGAAGCTTCCGAGAAGACCGGACGCACCGGAGGCCTTCCCTGGATGGGCAAAGGAGTCTATGAATGTTCCGTAAACATCGACGGCAAGGCCGGCAGCGACTGGACCCTCCTCTTCGACGGAGCGATGTCGCACGCCAAAGTCTATGTCAACGACGCTTTCGCCGGCGAATGGCCCTACGGCTACAATGCATTCCATTTCGACATAACAGAGCTGCTCAACGACGGTGCCAACGTCATCCGCGTCGAGCTTGAAAACTATCCCGAGAGCTCCCGCTGGTATCCCGGCGCCGGACTTTACCGCAAGGTCCGTCTCATCGAGACGCCCAAGGTACACGTCCCTGTCTGGGGAGTATTCGTCACCACGCCCTATGTGAGCCGCGACGAAGCTGTCGTCAGCGTCAGCACCGAGGTCGACGGTCTTGAAGAGAACGCCCTCGTGACCTTCGAAACCGTCATTTTCGACGCCTCAGGCCGCGAGGTGGCCCGTGACACTTACAGCCGCAAGCTCTGGAAGGGCGTGCCGGCCACTCAGCGCTTCACGATCAAGAATCCGTCACTCTGGAGTCCGGACAGCCCGGTCCTCTACACAGCCCGCACCACCGTGATGACAGGTGCCCAGATGACAACCACCAACATCGGCACCTGGCGCAACCGCTACGAAATTACCGGCGGAAGTGATGTCGCCGACGTCGTCGAGACCCGCTTCGGCATCCGCTCGATAGAGTTCCGTCCCGAGAAAGGCTTCTTCCTGAACGGAGAGCGCACGATGTTCAAGGGTGTCTGCAACCACCACGACCTCGGCCCCCTCGGAGCAGCCGTCAACCGCTCCGCCCTGCGCCGCCAGCTTGAAATACTCAAGGATATGGGCTGCAACGCCATCCGCACCTCCCACAATATGCCTGCCGAAGAGCTGGTGGAGCTCTGTGACGAGATGGGCTTTATGCTGATGGTGGAGCCGTTCGACGAATGGGATGCGGCTAAATGCCGCAACGGCTACCATACCATCTGGGATGGCTGGGCCGAGAAAGATATGGTCAATATGATCCGGCACTTCCGCAACAATCCTTCAGTGGTGATGTGGAGCATCGGCAACGAAGTGCCCGGACAGGGCGACGCCCACGGCGCTGCGGTAGCAAGCTGGCTCAGCTCGATATGCCACCGCGAGGACCCCACACGCCCCACTACCTGCGGAATGGACCAGTTCGACGGAGTGTTCGACAGCGGCTTCATAGCTGCAGTCGACATCCCCGGCTTCAACTACAAGCCCTACCGCTACCTCCAGGCCCGGGAGCTGCTGCCTCAGGGCTTCATCCTCGGCAGCGAGACTGCTTCTACGGTGTCCAGCCGAGGCGTTTACAATTTCCCCCTGTCGAGCGGAATGAATGTCAGGCATCCTGACCACCAGAGCGACTCCTACGACCTGGAATACTGCATCTGGTCGAATGTCCCCGACGACGATTTCGCAGCAGACGAAGACTGGCCGTGGATGCTGGGGCAGTTCGTATGGACCGGCTTCGACTATCTTGGCGAACCTACCCCCTACGACACCAACGACTGGCCGAACCACTCTTCTATGTTCGGCATCGTAGACCTCGCCGGCCTGCCCAAGGACCGTTACTGGCTCTACCGCAGCGTCTGGAACGAGACAGAGAACACCCTGCACGTGCTGCCGCACTGGACCTGGCCAGGCCGCGAAGGGCAGACCACTCCAGTGTTCGTGTACACATCATACCCTTCGGCCGAGCTTTTCATCAACGGAGTCAGCCAGGGCCGCAGGGAGTTCAGCAACGAGAGCAACCTGACCCGCTACCGCCTGATGTGGAACGACGTGGCCTATCAGCCGGGCGAGCTGAAAGTCGTGGCTTATGACAAGGCCGGGAAAGTGGCTGAAGAGAAGACCGTCCGCACCGCCGGCAAGCCCTATGCCCTGCAATGCAGCGTCGACCGCAGCGTCCTGACGGCTGACGGCGACGATATGGCCTTCGTCACGGTGACTGTGGTCGACAAGGCCGGCAATCCCGTGCCGACGGCGGCGAACCTTGTGAACATCAGCGTCAGCGGCTCAGCCGCCTTCGAAGCTGTGGCGAACGGCGACCCGACCTGCCTGGAAAGCTTCCGGCAGCCGGCAATGCACCTTTTCAGCGGAGCGCTGTGCTTCATCGTCCGCAGCGGCGACGCACCCGGCAGCGCGACCTTCACCGTCAGCTCCCGCGGCCTCAAGAAATATACTGGAACGATAAACATTGAATAGATATGAAACGGATCCTTACTGCTCTTGCCCTGATCCTTGCGCTGACTGCGTGCAAGAAGAGCACACCTGCCCCACTTCACCCCGAATGGACCTACAACACAGTGGTGTATGAGGTCAATATCCGCCAGTTCTCCCCCGAAGGGACGTTCAAAGGCGTGGAAGCCCAGCTGCCCAGGCTCAAGGACCTCGGCGTGGACATCCTCTGGCTTATGCCTATGTACCAGATAGGCGAAGTTGAACGCAAGGGAACCCTCGGCTCTTATTATGCGATTTCCGACTACACTGCCGTCAATCCTGAGTTCGGCACCCTGGAGGACTTCGACAGCCTTATAGCCGCAGCCCACGAGGCCGGGTTCAAGGTGATTCTCGACTGGGTGGCCAACCAGACCGCTCCGGACAATGTGTGGATGGACAGCAAACCCGCCGATTTCTACGAGAGGGACAAGGACGGCAATGCTATATGGGAATACGACTGGACCGACACCCGCAGCCTCAACTACGAGAACGAAGCCGTATGGACGGCTCAGGACGAATGTATGCGCTACTGGCTGAACCGCGGTGTGGACGGCTTCCGCTGCGACGCAGCTGCCGAAGTGCCCGCCAAGTTCTGGAAAGCGATCCTTCCCGGCATCAAGAGGGACTACCCCGACATCTATCTCCTTGCCGAGGCTGAGAACGACGCCCTGACCGATCCCAGGGAGACCTTCGACGCCTCATACGCCTGGGAGCTCCACCACATTATGAACGATGTGGCCCAGGGCACCAAGACTGTCAAGGACATAAAGACATATCTGGCCAAGGACGACGCCTGGATGGGTGCAGCCAACTTCCGCCTGATGTTCACATCGAACCACGACGAGAACTCCTGGGCAGGCAGCGAATTCGAGCGTATGGGCGACGCCGCCAAAGTGATGGAGGTGCTCTGCTTCACCCTTCCCAAAGGCCAGCCGCTGGTCTACACCGGACAGGAGATCGGCCTGACGCGCCGCCTGGAATTCTTCGAGAAAGACCCCATTATGGACTGGTCTTCCAATGAATATACCTCGTTCATCCGCGACCTCGTGGCCTTCCGCCACGCCCACCCCTGCCTTGCAGCCGGCGAGAAGGGAGCCCCTGCCGAGATGATCGACGACGTGCCGGACGGCGTGCTTGCCTTCACCCGCAAGGACGGCAAAGACTCTGTTACTGTATACGCCAACCTCACTTCCGCTCCTGCTGAAGTGACCATCGGCAAAGAAAAAGTAACCCTCGAGCCCTGGGGCTGGAAACTGTTCTGATTATGCGCAAACGTCATTATTTATACTTAGCGGCCTGTATGGCTTCAGCTGCCTGCTCTAACGGCACTGCTCCCGTCGCAACCGAGACTCTCTCGTCTCCCGACGGAAAACTCTCAATGACTTTCACCATCGACGCCAAAGGCACGCCCCGCTATGCGCTTGATTGCGACGGCACCGCCGTGCTTACGCCCTCACAGCTCGGTTTCGAGATGAGGGGGACCGTCAAGGCCGAGGAAATCACCTACGACGGCGCCCGTCCCGGCAAGGTCGACAACCGCCCGCCTTATTCGCTCCACGACGGATTCACTGTCACCGGAGTTGAAAGAGACAGCTTCGATGAGGTATGGGAGCCGGTATGGGGCGAAGAATCCCAGATCCGCAACCACTACAACGAGCTGCTCGTCCACCTCTCGAAAGACGGCGGAGACAGGCTGCTCGACATCCGCTTCCGCCTGTTCGACGACGGACTCGGACTGCGCTATGAATTCCCCGGCGGCCAGAAGGACTCATACCTCTGCATCAAGGAGGAACTCACCGAGTTCGCAGTGGCCGACGACGCCACCTGCTGGTGGATTCCCGGCGACTACGACACCCAGGAATACGAGTATAACGAGTGCCGCATCTCCGAAATAGCCGACCATCTGCGCGACAAGATGCGCGGCAACTCGTCCCAGACCCTCTTCAGCCACAGCGGCATCCAGACCTCCGTCCAGATGCATATGCAGAACGGCCTTTGGGTCAACATCCACGAAGCCGCCCTGGTGGACTTCCCCTGTATGCATCTCGAAGCCGACTGCGCACGGCATTCGTTCCGCGCCTGGCTGACCCCCGATGCCCAAGGGTACAAGGGCAACGTGCAGACTCCGGCCGTTTCGCCGTGGAGGACCGTGCAGGTGGCCCGCAGTGCCACCGACCAGCTCGCCAGCCGTCTGGTGCTCAACCTCAACGAGCCCTGCGCTATCGAAGACGTCAGCTGGATCCATCCTGTCAAGTATATGGGCGTATGGTGGGAGATGATCGCCGGCGCCTCAAGCTGGAACTACACCGACGACTTCCAGTCAGTCAAGCTCGGCATCACCGATTACTCCTCAGCCAAGCCCAACGGCCGCCACGGAGCCAACAACGAGAAGGTGCGCAGCTACATCGATTTCGCAGCCGCCAACGGCTTTGACGCCGTGCTCGTCGAAGGCTGGAACATCGGCTGGGAAGACTGGGCCAACTGCGACAAGGACTATGTGTTCGACTTCCTGACTCCCTATCCCGACTTCGACATCGAGGCTCTCAACAACTACGCTCACTCCAAGGGCATCCGTCTCGTGATGCACCACGAGACTTCGTCCAGCCCCCGCAACTACGAGAGACATCTCGAGGCCGCATACAGCCTTATGAACCGTTACGGCTACGACGCCGTCAAGTCCGGCTATGTGGGAGACATCCTGCCGCAGGGAATGTACCACTACAACCAGTGGATGGTCAACCACTATCTCTACTGCGTGACCGAGGCCGCCCGCCATCACATAATGGTGAACGCCCACGAGGCTGTGCGTCCGACCGGTCTCAGCCGCACCTGGCCGAACCTCATCGGCAACGAGTCTGCGATGGGCACCGAATACCAGGCCTTCGGCGGCATCACTCCGGGCCATACCGCCATCCTGCCTTTCACCCGTCTCAACGGCGGCCCGATGGACTATACTCCCGGCATCTTCGAGCCGAACCTCAAGGAATGGTGCGGCAACGACTCCTGGGTCAACTCCACCATCTGCGGCCAGCTGGCGCTCTATGTCACTATGTATTCGCCGCTCCAGATGGCAGCCGACACTCCCGAGCACTACAGCCGCTTCCCCGACGCCTTCCAGTTCATCAAGGATGTGGCCGTCGACTGGCAGCAGAGCCGCTACCTGTTCGCCGAGCCTATGCACTATCTGGTAATCGCCCGCAAGGCCAAGGCTGACGGCCAGTGGTTCTGCGGAGGTGTCACCGACGGCGTCAAGCGCACTTTCAAAGTGCCGCTGGACTTCCTGGAGGACGGCCGCTACGAGGCGACTATATATACAGACGCCCCCGACGCACATTTCAGAGACAATCCCCAAGCATATAACATAACCAAACTTGACGTTTCAGCTGCCAGCATCATCGAAGTCACGATGGCCCCCGGCGGAGGATTCGCAATAAGTTTCAAAAAGAAATAATCCGCAATGAAAGTAACATTCAAGATAGAATACCGCACAGAGTGGGGTGAGAGTCTCGCCCTCGTGCTCCAGGACCGCAAGCATCCCCTGAGCTGGGGTGAAGGCGCAGTTTGGAGTGCCACCGTCGACTGCCCTGCCGCAGCCCTCAATGACTATACTTATGTAGTGATGCGCGACGGCCTCGTAACCCGCCCCGAATGGTCTCATCACCACTCCAAGGCTCCCAAGGGTGCCAGGACTCTTGAAATCGCCGACAAATGGATCGACTGCCCCATCCCCGGCTGTCCTTTCATTATGGAACACCAGGCGGCAAGGTTCGACCAGCCCGGCTTCCGCGGCGCCGGCACTGCCATCCCCGTATTCTCGCTGCGCACAGCCGACGATTTCGGAATAGGTGAGTTCCGCGACCTGCGTCCGCTCGTGGACTGGGCTGCCGCCACCGGCCAGTGCATCATACAGCTGCTCCCTGTCAACGACACTACCCGCAAAGGCGGCTGGCAGGATTCCTATCCTTACAGCCCCATATCCACCTTCGCGCTGCATCCGCTGTATATGCGTCTGCAGGAGATCGGGGTGCCTGTCGACAAGGCCTTCCTGAAGGAGCAGGCTGCTCTCAACGCCCTGCCCGAGCTGGATTATCCGAGAGTGTTCAAGGCCAAGATGAAACGCATCCGCGCGGCCTTCGTAGCCCACGGTGCAGCCGACCTCGCCAAGCCCGCCTGCAAGAAATTCATCAAGGAAAACGCCGGCTGGCTGCCCGAATATGCCGAATTCTGCGCCAAGAGGGACAATCTCGAGCCTGAGTATTATGTCTGGATGCAGTACCATCTGGACCGCCAGTTCTCGGAAGAAGTGGCCTACGCCCGCAGCAAGGACGTCCACTTCAAGGGTGACCTGCCCATCGGCGTAAGCGCCGACAGCGCCGAGGCCTACTGGCATCCCGAACTCTTCAATCTTGACTCATCCACCGGTGCTCCCCCGGATTATTTCTCTACAGACGGACAGAACTGGGGCTTCCCTACCTACAACTGGGAAGAGATGGCCAAGGACGACTATGCCTGGTGGAAGGCCCGCCTGCGCAAGATGAGCCAGTATTTCGACGCATTCCGCATCGACCATATCCTCGGCTTCTTCCGCATCTGGGAAATCCCGACAGAGTTTACCAGCGGAATGATGGGCCACTTCAACCCCGCCCTGCCTTACTCGCTCCGCGAGATCCAGGATATGGGTCTGCCCCTCGACGGCCTGTTCCATCCGGATCCCCGCCATCCGGGTATGTTCCAGCCTCTGATCGCTCCCGCGTCTGCAAATCTTCCGCAGTGGCAGCAGGAACGCTTCGGTGCCCTCTACAACGACTTTTTCTACCATCGCCACGACGAATTCTGGCGCCGCAACGCCGAGCACAAGCTTCCCGAACTGCTGGGAGCCACAGGTATGCTGGCCTGCGGTGAAGACCTCGGAATGGTGCCCGACTGCGTGCCGGGCGTGATGGACCATTGGCGCATCCTCTCTCTCAAGATGCGCGGAATGGAGCAGAAAGGCCCCTGGAAAGTGCTGAGCGTCTGCGCAACATCCAGCCACGATATGGAGACTCTCCGTATGCAGAGCCCTGCCGATCCGTCGGTCGACGAGTGCCGCGACGCGCTGCTGGAGTTCCTGCATTCGCCTTCGATGCTCGCCATCTTCCCGCTGCAGGACTGGCTGTCAATAGACACCGGCCTGCGCAGAGCAGAACGCAACGAGGAGCGCATCAACGAGCCTGCAGACAGCCACCACCACTGGCGTTTCCGCATCCACTTCGACCTGCGCCGGCTCGCCACCGAAGACGCCTTCACCTACGCCGTGCGCGACCTGGTCAAGGCCAGCGGCAGGTAACAGAAAATTTTTGAAGATTTTCCCAACCTTTCGGTTCGTTTTTGCGTTATAGTATTGTCAACGTCCTCGAAAAGGAATAAGTTTAACAATATAAATAATTGCAAAAATGGAATCAGAATTTTGGGTATCATTTGTACTTCCGGTTTTTATCTGTGTTGTACTCCCTGTAATGGTAGTTTTATTAGTCGGTATTGTCAAAAAAAATGAGACAAACCGCAAAGCTGAAGTCATGCTGAAAGCTATTGAGAACGGAGCGTCTATCGATCCGGAATTCTTCAAAAGCACTACTAAACAAAAGAAACAAAGGACTATCAAAGAGAGGCTGCTTGACCGCCTCACCGGAGCCTGCGTCACCGGCCTTATCGGCGCTGCTGCCCTCGGCTACGGCATCTGGAAAGGCAATCTGGGCGGATGGGACGACGGAGACAAACTCTTCATACTGATTGCCGGAGTCCTTATCGCCATCGGCATATCCAATCTCGTGCTTTTCTTCACAGGAAAGAAGATGCTTGAGAAGGAGATCCAGGCCGAAGAGGAACAGAAAGAGATTAAACAAGATTAAATAGAAGACGACCAGAAGATGACGCGCGAGAAGTTCATCTCCGAAGTCAGAGCTTGCCAGGGACAGTTGCGACGGTTCCTGGCATCGCTGTGCGGCGATGCGGCCCTCGCCGACGACATAGCCCAGGAAGCCTTGACCAGAGCCTATGTCACTTCTGAACGCTTCATCGGCAACTTCAAGGCCTGGCTCTTCCGCATCGCCTACAACTGCTTCATCGACAATCTCAGAAGGAGTCCCGACGGGGCTGTCGACATTGATTCCAGAGAAGCTATGCGCCTGGGCGGCGGCGCTGCATCGGACGCCTCGTTCGAACACGAGGAACTGCGGCGGGCCCTTACCCTCATTCCTGAAAAGGAACGCACGGCCATCGTGCTGTTTTATTTCGAAGACCTTCCGATAAAGGAAATCTCCACCATAATGGGAGCCCCCGCCGGAACGGTCAAATATTATCTGTCAGTGGGACGCAACCACCTCAAAGAACACATCAACTTATGAAAGACATAGAACAATTCCTGCGAGACAACAAGCCTCAGCTTCCGGACGAAGGAGCATTCCTCATCGAAACCAATGCCCGCCTGAGCAAAGTGGAAGGCATCAAGAAGACAGTTGATGCGGAGCACCGCCGCTACCGGCGCGCTCTTATAATCGCCTTTGCCGCCGGTCTTGCCATAAGTTGCGCCGTCTCGCTGTTCGCTACTTTCTATCCCGTCCCGTCTGCAATCGTCGACGACCTGTCGGCTCTCGAAAAGGCTGCATCCACCCTCCACGAGTACAGACAGTACCTGCTCCTGCCGATAGCAGGATGTGCCGTGGCGCTCGCTATGCTGCTTATGAAAAAAAAGCAGGAAGCGTGGTAGTGTCTATTCCGTCCCGGCCTGTTTCTGCTTTTCCGCCCGTTCTCTCCTGATATTGCGCAGCTCGTCGAGGTAACTTGCGGTAATGACACCTGAAGGAAGGGCGATGATTGCAACACCGAACAACGATGAGACCATACTCACAAGATGGCCCAGGTCGGTGACCGGAACCATATCGCCGTAGCCGACAGTCGTCAGCGTGACAGTGGCCCAGTACAGCGCGTCGAGAAATCCGTCGAAAGTGTATTCACCGGTGTTGGGGTTGATGCGCGGCTCCACATTATACATTATCAGCGCAGTCAGGAAAACGTAGAACACAGCTAACAGGAAGACTGCCCACAGGACCCTTCTCTCCTTATAGATAACTTTACCGAGCAGCTGGAACTGGTTGGAATAGCGGGCGAGTTTCAGCACCCGGACTATCCTCATCAACCTCGTAATCCTGAAAATCTTGAATCCGTTGCCGAGCAGATGAAGGCCTGGAAGGATGGACAGCAGGTCGATGATCGCCCATCCGGTGAGAGGATAGAGAGCGAACGAAAGGCCTTTCTTTCCGAGCTTGTAATCGGCAGTCATCCAGCGCAGGGCATAATCAACGATGAAAATGCAGACCGTAACCGTTTCTATGATATCGAAAACCGGTTTTCCCTTCATAAACATAAGCGGGACGATGCTGGCAAGGATTACGATGAACATAAATATGTCATACACAAGGCTCGCGATGTCCTTGTTGTCGCTCAGTTCTATTATCTCGAAAATACGTTTTCTCATATTTGACGTGGTTACAGACTAAGATACTGCGGTCCCTGCGACCAGTCGCCCAGCACGACCAGTTCGCCTCCGCTGGGGACGCTCACGCGGGAGGGAGTGTGGATATGCCCGAAAATATAGAGGTCAATGGCCGGCTGCGAAGCAGCAGCGCGCCTGCGGCCGAAATCGTCGGCGAAGCGGAAAAGTCCTGTCTTGACAATGTCATTCCCGAACCTCTTCACATATTTGGAATGCTTTGAGCGACTGCTTGCCGTCCACTTCCTTGCAAGCCAGAAGACAAAGCGGGGATGCAGCGTCTTCAGCCCCCCTATAAGGAAGCGGTTGCGGAAAAGACGGAAAAAGAAGCGCGAACGGAAATCCGCAGCCCCGGGCATATCCCCGTGTCCGACGCATATCCGGCGGCCGTCAAGCTCCATCACTGACCAGCAGCTGCGGACAATCTTGACGCCCAGTTCCTTCTCGAAATAATCCGTCACCCACCAGTCGTGGTTGCCGGGATAGAAGAAAACCTTGACTCCACGCTCCACCAGGTCGGCCAGTGCGGCCAGGACCCTCACATATCCGCGGGGCGCCACATCCTTATAGTCAATCCAGAAATCGAAAATGTCGCCAAGCAGGTGGAGTTCCCGGGCCTCCGCTGGCAGAGAATGCAGGAAATCCACAAAAGACTGCTGCCGCAGCCCCTGCGGATCTTCCGACATACCCAGATGGACATCAGCCGTGAAATAATATCTTCCTTTCGCTATGTCCATCCCGGAGAATTATACGAGAGTTGAGATGATGCAGGCCAGGCCTACAAGCACGCAGTAGAGGGCGAACCAGCGAAGGCGCGCCTTCTTCACCATAGCGATCATCACCTTGCAGGCGAACAGGCCCGAAATGAATGCAGCGATGAAACCGACCGCGAGCTGCAGGCCGCCGACGCTGCTGGCTGCGAAATCGCCGCCCACGACATCGAGGAACGCCTCGCCGAGGATCGGAACCAGCACCATAAGGAAAGAGAAACGGGTAACCTCCTCGCGCTTGACTCCGCAGAGCAGACCGGTGGCGATGGTCGAGCCGCTGCGGGACAGGCCGGGAAGCACAGCGACAGACTGGGCAAGACCCATCCACAGGGCGGACTTGTAGCTCATATCCTTGCCGGCGGCAGCACCCGTCTCAGCCTCCCTGGCCGCACGGCGTGCAGACAGAGTCTCCGACAGGTAGAGCAGGGCGGCAGTGACGACGAGGCAGCAACCGACAACCAGAAGCCCGCTGCCGAAGATGTCCTCGACATAATCCTTGAAGAACATTCCGACGATGAAGACAGGAATCATAGACACAAGGATCATAAGGATATATTTCGTGCCGTCGTTCATCTTGAACTTGAAAAGGTCCTGCAACAGCTTGAGGATATCCTTCCAGAACACCACGATAGTCGCCAGAACAGTGGCGGCGTGCACTACAACCTCGAAGCTGAGGTCTGCGGTCTCGATGCCGAAAAGAGCCTTGCCGATGGCGAGGTGGCCGCTGCTGCTGACTGGCAGGAACTCGGTCAGGCCCTGTACCAGGCCGAGTATCAATGCTTCAAACCAACTCATAGGCTGCTATTGTTTGTCGCCCTTGTCAGAGGGACGGCTCATAATTGCAACGATGACTATGACGATGCCGAGCACCACAAGGACGGGAGAAGCCACCATACGGCGGAAGTCAAACATTGCATCGTTGAACACTGCGGGGTCGTTCGAGCCGCCGCCCAGCATAAGGATATATCCCGACACCATCAGGACCAATCCTATGAGAATCGTTTTCACCCCTGCGGGTGATACTGAGAAATTATCTTTCATAACTAATAATATAGATCATCTTTGGTCGTATAGGCCAGGCGGCCGACGACATACCACGCTGCTGCGATGCAGAGCGCGATGCCCACGACGAATACTATGGCGAACACTATCGGAATGGTACCTTCATAAATTGACTGCAACACAGGCCCTATTTTCCCCTTGGCGTAAATCAGCAGGCCGGAGAACATCGCACACGCAATTGCGGCCGATGCCGCGCCCTGCCAGAAAGCCTGCCATACGAACGGCTTGCGGATGAAGCCCCTGTTGGCGCCGACCAGCATCATCGTGTGGATCGTGAAACGCTTGGCATATATGTTCAGCCGCACCGTCGTGCAGATAAGCGCAAAGGAGATGAACATCAGCAGGAGGATGGCCACTCCCATAACTATCGCAATCTTGCGCAGGTTTTCGTTGAGGCTCTCTATCAGGGACTCCTGATACGTCACCTCGCGGACCTTGGGCAGCTGCTGGAGCATCGCAGACACTTTCTGTAGGGAATCCTTGCTGAAATACTCGCTGCGGACATTTACATCGACCGAGAAGGGAATCGGGTTGACCTCGAAAACCCTCAGGAAATCCTCGCCTAGGAGCTCCTGCATCTGACGTGTGCCTTCTTCCTTGGAGATATATTTGGTCTGGAGCACGAAGTCCATCCCGTCGAGTTTCTCCTGAAGGGCCAGCGCGTCGGCCTCGGTGGCGTTCTGATGCATTATCACCGAAATGACTGCATTTTCTTTGAAATAGTCGGAAACTTTGGTGGCGTTGATGACCAGGAAAGACGCGATCGCTATCAGCAGAAGCACCAGACTGATGCTGACCACAGACGATAAGTAGGACTGAACCAGTCGCTTGGCTATAATGTTTTTTTCCCTGGAAGCCATGACATTTTTTTCAGCGTCAAAGATAATCAAAAAAATATTATTACCTTTGTAGAGAATTTGCCCTTAATATTTTATATTAAAAATGAGCGATCCAGTAAGAGTTTTATATGTCAGTTCAGAGATATATCCATACTCTCCTGAGTCCTCTATATCATTAGTGGGCAGGTTCCTCCCGCAGGGCGTCCAGGAAAGAGGCCGCGAAATCCGCTCGTTTATGCCCCGCTACGGCACGGTCAACGAGCGCCGTCATCAGCTCCACGAAGTCATCCGCCTTTCCGGTATGAACATCATCGTCAATGACGTCGACAGGCCGCTGATCATCAAGGTCGCCTCCATTTCCTCAGCCAGGATGCAGGTTTATTTCATCGACAACGAAGATTTCTTCCACCGCAAGGCTGTTTTCTGCGATGCGGACGGCAACTTCTTCGAAGACAACGACGAAAGGGCCATATTTTTCGCCAGGGGAGTCCTCGAGACTGTCAAGAAGCTCCGCTGGAAACCCGACATCGTCCATTGCCAGGGATGGATATCCCACATCCTGCCGCTCTACCTCAAGAAAGCATACGACAACGACCCCATTTTCACCGACAGCAAAATCGTCCTGTCGCTGTATGACGAGCCGAACTACACCTTCAAGACCGACCTTGCGGCGAAGATTCCTTTCGCAGGCATCAGCGCCGGGGACGTGGACGTAGTCAAGGCCCCCGATGGCATAAATCTTGCACGGCTCGCCATCCGTTATGCCGACGGTGTGATTTTCGGTTCGGAGGATGTCGACGGGGAGTTGAAGCAATATATCGCTGAGCGCAAGCTGCCTGTCCTGCAGAGTCCCGCCATAAGTCTCGAAGACACCGGGTACATACAAGAATACAATGATTTTTACGAACAAATACTGCAGGCAAATGTCACTGAGTAAGATTGAGTCGGCGCTGGGGTTCCTGGTTTTGCTGCTGTCCGTTTTCGTTTTTCCTTCCTGTATAGATACTAATTACACGTTAGGTGACGCGCTGGTTCCTACGTCCAACAACCTTTACGTCGAGACGGCCTCCATCGACCTTAAGATCGGAATGAAGTCTTCGGCCGACATCCAGTCGTCTTCTTACTTTTACGTCGTCGGAAGCGTTGCCAGCGAGCAGTTCGGCCTGACGACCGTAGACCTCGCAGCCACCGTCACTCCCAGCGACACCGGCATCAAGTTCGGCACCGACCCCCGTCTGGTCGACGCATACATATTCCTCGAACTCGACGACACCGATACATTCACACCCGGCCAGGAAAACATCACCCAGAACCTGTACGTATACCCTATGGCCCGCGCTATGGATTCTACTATGGTGACCTGCTCAAGCGTGTCCGACAAAGACTATATCCACGAGCCCATCGGCAAGGCGCTGCTGACCTCCAGGGACACTGTCATAGTCCCGTTGGATATGGACTGGGCCCGCAAGCTGATGTCTTCCACCAAGGCTGAGCTGGACAGTATGCCGCTGTTCATCAAGAACCACTACGGAGTGTACCTGACCACCGACACCCCCATCGAAGGCACCATCGGCGGCAGGCTCAACAACTTCGTGACCGCAAATGTCATCCTGAAAGTCAATTCTGTCAACAAGCAGAACCTGCGAAGGGATACCACCATAACTTTCAATATCGGCAGCATCTACAACGGAGTTTCCACCCAGGTGTTCAAGCACAGTTCCAAGGCTCTGGAAATCGGTCCCGACAACAACGCAGAAGTGCTGTACTATGAAGGTCTTGCTGGTATCAAGCCTTTTATCGACGCCGGAGTGCTCCGCAATTCCATCGAAGACTGGGCTGATGAGAATGACATCGATATGGACAAGATCATCATCACCAGGGCCACCTTCGAGCTCCCGTTCGAGTTCCCCGATGATTACCGCACAGTCGACAATTACTATCCTCAGGGCCTCTACCCGGCCGTATACAGCGCGGACAGTACCGACGACATCAAGCGATACACCCTGCTCGGATCGATTTACGACGACACCTACAACAAGGGCGACATCAACCGCTCGCTGCTGTGCTACCGCCCTGACGTGACCTACTACATCCATTCGATCATCACCAAGGACGAGATCGTGGAAGAGGACAACATCTGGCTCATCGCCCCGTTCGAATATGTGGAGAAAAGCAGTTCGTCGATGAGCGATTCGTACTACAATCCGTATATGTACAACTCGTACTACAACCCGTACTCATATTACGGCGGATATGGCTACTACGGCTACAACAGCTACAATAATTACTACAACAATATGTATTATTACCAGTCGTTGTACAATATGGCCAACACCACATCGACCACCTATTACTACGTAGACTATATGAACTACGCGATAGGCCAGATCAACGGCAACGGCGCCAAGCGCCATCCCAAACTGAATCTCACTTACGTAGTGCTGGACAAATAGCCTTGAGAGAGGCTATTTTTTCTTTTTCCTCTCTTCCTTGGCCGCCCTGCGGGCGTCCTTCTTGTTCTGCTTGGTATCCACAGTCAGATAGAACGGCTGCTGGAATTTCTTGGGGATATAGATAGTCGGCTTTGCCTTGCCGAAGATGAAATCATAGAGGTCGTCGAACTCTCCGTCGTGCCAGTATTTGACCAGCTCTTCCAGGTCCTTGTCCTCCCCTTGCGGCTCGTACTGACGCTTGATGTCGCCTTTGAGGACCTTGGCTACGCCCTGCCAGAAGCCGGCGTTGACGTTGCCCAGATATTTCTGAATGATTTCGTAGGGCGTCATACCGACCTCGCGGTCGATCAGCCTGATCATCATCATACCCTGCTTGAGGGTAAGCTGCCTGAATATTGGATCGAAGCTCTTCAAAAGTTCTTCCTTCATCGTGTCCAGATATCTGTCCTGCTCGCGCTTGGTATAGCCTCTGACCACGAAGATGCTGTCGGTCTCCCGGATGGTCTTGGCCACGAAGAGGGCGTAGGGATAGGCCTTGCTGAAATTATGCACCCGCTGGTAGTACTGGATCCACTGGGCGCGGTTCATATACTCCCTAGGATGCACGCGGGCCGGAGGAAGCACATCGACATAGACTGTGTCTGTTCCGATTATGACATACTCCATCAGCGACCCTTTCTGCCTCTGTGTCTGGGCCTGAAGGGGGGACGCTGAGAGAGCGGCCAAAACCGCCAGCATTATCAGTCTTGTTGCTTTCATCCGTCTAAAAATTGGCGCTCAGATAGTCGTCGACCACCTCTGGGAAGTGTGCCTGCTCAAGAAGATGGATCTTGGCGGCGACATCGTGGGCGGTGTCGCAGGGCAGCACTTCGCACTTGGCCTGGAACAGCGTCTTGCCGTGGTCGTACTGCTCATCGACAAGATGTATCGTTATGCCGCTTTCAACTTCTTTCGCTGCGACGACAGCTTCGTGCACGTGCATTCCGTGCATCCCCTTGCCGCCGTACTTGGGAAGCAGCGCCGGGTGAATGTTTATGATCCTCCGGGGCCAGGCGTCTATCAGATGCGAGGGTATCTTCATCAAAAACCCGGCCAGAATGAGAGCGAACGCGTCGTACTCTTTCAGAATGGACACGACCGAAGGCTTCCCTTCCGGCGTTGTGTCTTCGCTGCACAGCAGCTGGCTCTTGTCGAACACTACTGAAGGAACTCCGAGCCGCTGCGCGCGCTGGAGTACGAAGGCGTCGGGCTTGTTGCAGAGGACCACTGCCACGCGGTAGTCTTCGCGGCCTGAAAAATACTGTATAAGGTTCTCAGCGTTAGTTCCACTACCTGAGGCGAATATAGCCAGATTCCTCATAGTCTTGAAGTTTGGCGCGAAGGTAGACAAATTTGGTAAAATGAAGAAATATTACTTACTTTGCAACTCGTTACTAAAAACTAATTAAAAATGGAAGACGTTACTGCAAAAGTAAAAGCCATCATTGTCGACAAGCTTGGTGTTGAAGAAAGCGAAGTTCAGGAGAGTGCAAGTTTTACCAATGACCTCGGCGCAGATTCTCTGGATACAGTAGAACTGATTATGGAATTCGAAAAGGTATTCGGTATTTCTATTTCTGATGAAGCTGCTGAAAAGATCACTACTGTTGGTGATGCAATCGCTTACATCGAGCAGAATACGAATGCTAAATAATTTCGAAATTTCTTACTAACAAGAGTAAAATAAAGGCCGTCGGTTCCAATCGGGACCGACGGTTCTTTTGTCTTGATGCAATATGCCATCTTTTGGGGTAGGTCCGGCACCGTGCCTTTCGCGCCCGACGGGCCTATCCATTGGACCGGAAGCAGCACTCGCCACGGAATTTCGCAGTCTAAACGTCTGTTACCCTCACTTCTGTCCATCCAAACCCATGTTTCGGTGGACAGACTTAGGTTTTTTGCGCCTAACGATCCAACGGTTGGACCGGAAGGAGAACTTCTTCGATGGATAGCAGGTGCAGAGGAAAGGAAGCCTTAGGGAAGTTCCGTTCGCCTTCGGCTCACTCCAACCCTCCCATCGCCTGCTTCGTCCTGCTGCGCAGAACTCGCATTCGTCGGGCCCCTCCCGTTTTGCAAGTCACGGGTGACCAGCCTTCCTACAGGCTTTCTTTCCTCTGCACCTGCTGTTTCAAGGTAAAGTTTGAGTTCAAGTGCCGGAGACGTTCAGAACTGGACCGCCACCCTCACCACGAACCTTTTTCGAAGTTTTCCTCGGCGCCAGCCGGGAGGAAACTTCGATGCGGGTCCTTCTCCGCTATCTGTTTCATGGCAGGGCAGAACTCCGGTGCGGAAGTTTTCCTCATCTTGGCTGCGGGGGCTCTGGATGGGCCCCCGCAGCCTTGGCGGGAGGAAACTTCCTTCCCGCTACCGTGGCACCCTTCGCATCCACCAAAAGCCCTGCTCTCGAAATTATCAAATCGCTTTTAATTCTTTCAGTATTCTCGGCAACTCGTTGTTATGGCTCAGATTCACGGTTAATAATTTATCAATACAGTTGTGTCGGGTTAATACTGCCTTTTCTGCTTCGAACGGGCAATCTTCCAGCCAATAAAAATCCCTTGAAAAGTCAATTCCGTCTGTCTTTAATGTGCGCCATATACAGGGTTTGACCGATTCCAACTTTTCGATTATCTCAGAAGGAAAGAATTCAGAGAGATAGCTCAGCGCACCAGAAGAATCCCCTTCACGGCAAGCGGGCCGAGTACGGCAAGGCGATTGTGTCAACGCTGTCGACACAAATAGCCCAACTCCGGGCCAAAACGGTAATAATTTCATCGATTTGGCCCGAAGTCGCGCGTTTTTCCTCGAGGGAGATGGCTATGCGGCAGTGGCCAGGTATCGGCAGATGCCGTCGAAGTGAAGGATGACGATGCGCTGCTGGCCGGCGACGTTGGCATGGATAAAGATGCGGATGACGTTGCTGGGGCCGAGGGCTGGGGACCCGACTGGGCTTTCAGCCCTGGCCGTACCTTTTATTCTGTGACCGGACGAACAGAGAACCCGTCACAACGGTTATAGCCGTTCGTGTTGATACCCGACGAATTGAAGAAGATGCTCCATTCGTAGTCTGGGAGACCCACGCTGAGCGACGACGACAAGTAGAAGCCGCCGTTCCCGACAGAGTAGACAGAAGTATTCTCACGGTCACCGGCTGCAGGCATGAATATGCTATTCCCGTTCTTCCCCGTTACTCTATATCCATTCTTTCCACCCTGGCTTGTCCATGTCCATGTGCACTTTGTCCTCAACTCGTCGCACTCTGCCTTCGTCGGCATACGCCATTTCCCACCCCACTTCGACCGAGCGACATCGTCAGAAAGGTCAAGAATCGTCTTGTTATCTACTGTCCCCAAAGAAGAGTTTGTATTGTATTTGGTCAGACTGTTATAAGTTCCATTGCACCACTTATATGTATTCCATGAATAGTCACTCTTAGTAGAAATCTCGCCCCAGGCATAGTAATCGCCGTATTCTTCTGGACTATTGGCTCCAACGTTGCAAGTAGCCCACTTCACGCCGGATGGAAGGCCCAAGTCTACATAAACATGACCGTTTTCACTACCGGAAGTATTATTACTATTCACAGTTACCGTACAACTTGCTGAATAATAACCATCTACTGTGGTAGCCATGATTATCGCCGTTCCCGGGGAAGCCGCTGTGACCTCCCCATAATTGTCCACAGACGCAACAGACGGCGCACTCGACGTCCATCGAATTCCTTTTTCAGAAGCATTATCGGGCGTAATAGAGACAGCTAAACGCTCGCTCTTGTCTCCTACATTAAGAGAAAGTTGGGTCCTAATCAATTTTATACTGGAAACCCGAACGGGATCCCCATAGACTGGTCGGATTAAAAGCCCATCAGAACGGGTATGATCTCTCGCAAATCCGCTTGGCATATAATAAAACTGTATGCAAAAGGCCCAGTTTTGGTACTCATTACGCGTTTCAAGAGACGAAGACCAGTAATAACCCTGATAACCTGAATCGTATAGACCCACTCCGCTTAAATAACCTGCACAAGGCAGAAAGATGCTATTCCCATTCTTCTTACTTGTTACCAAACATCCTATTTTTCCATTTCGAGTCTCATTTGTCCAAGTGCACTGTAGTATTAACTCCGTCATTTCAGCGTCCGTTGGCATTCTCCATTTTTCGCCCCAATTTACTCGTGCCGCATCGTCCGATAATTCAAGATAGCCCCTGTTGTCTAAAATACCATATTCTGGATTATTATTGTACTTTGTAAAGCTTTTCAAATTCCCCTTACACCACTTGTAAGTCACCCATGAATAATCAGTTTTCGGCGATGTCTCGCCCCAAGCGAAGTAGTCACCATACTCTTCCGGAGAATTTGCTCCAATATTAATATTTGCCCATTTCACGGAAAGGCCAAGATCCACCGCTATAGGCTCTGTCTGCTTACCCATAACTGATACCGTACAAAGTGCTGTTATATTTCCGGCTTTAGCCGAAATTACTGATGTACCTGCCGACCTTGCCATTATCGTTCCATTGGACACCGTTGCCACCGATGTATCTGACGATGTCCAAGTCACAGTCTTATCCGTCGTATTCGAAGGGGATACTGTAGCGGTTAAAGTAAAACTTTGATTTACATTGAGAGTAAGAGATGTATAGTTGAGACTTACGCCCGTAGCCGGAACCTGAACTGTAACCTTACAAGTGGCGGTCTTGTCCCCTGCCTTAGCAGTTATAGTAGCTGTGCCTCCAGCCTTGCCTGTCACCGTTCCATTGGACACCGTTGCCACCGATGTATCTGACGATGTCCAAGTCACAGTCTTATCCGTCGTATTCGAAGGGGATACTGTAGCGGTTAAAGTAAAACTTTGATTTACATTGAGAGTAAGAGATGTATAGTTGAGACTTACGCCCGTAGCCGGAACCTGAACCGTAACCTTACAAGTGGCCGTTTTGTCCCCTGCCTTGGCTGTAATTGTGACTGTTCCTGCAGCCACTGCTCTCACGGATCCATTGGATACCGTGGCGACAGATGTGTTTGAAGATGACCATGAAACGGCCTTGTTTGTCGCATTAGAAGGAGATACTGTTGCGGTCAGAGTGAAACTTTCTCCTTCTGTGAGGGTAAGGGATGTATAATTGAGGCTCACGCTTGAGACTGGAACCTCAACTGTGACTTTACAAGTCGCAGTTTTATTGCCTGCCATGGCTGTAATGGTTGCTGTACCTGCCGCCACTGCCTTAACGGTCCCATCGGTCACTGTTGCAACCGATATATTTGATGATGACCAGGTGATTGTCTTTTCTGAAGCATTTGAAGGGTTTACTGTCGCCGTCAGTATCGCGCTGCTCCCAACTGCGAGAGTAAGAGATGTGCGGTCAAGGCTTACTCTTGAGACAGATTTAAAATCTCCATAGACAGGTCGGACAGGTTGCCCGAAGAAGCGGCGGTCGCCGTAGTAGTGGGAGCTGTCCATGATGAGACTCGACGAATAGAAGAGCAATTCCCATGCGCTAACGGGATAGTCCGGATCGAGGTATGATGACCAATAATTGCCGCGCGAGCCAACTGCTTGGAGAGAAGTATCGTAGTAACAACCTGCGGCTGGCAAGAAGATGCTATTGCCGTTTTTGTTGCTTGTCACCCTATATCCGTTCCTCCCTTCCAATGAAGTCCATGTCCATGTGCAGTTATCTATCAACTCTTGGAACTCACTTCGTGTAGGTATTCTCCAACTAGCACCCCAGTTCGCGCTCGCAGCATCATCTGACAAATCCAGAATCGTCTTATTGTCAACAGTACCATATGAACTGTCAGTGTTGTATTTCGTCAGTAAATTGTAATCGCCATTATGCCACTTGTATGTTGACCATGAATAATCATTCTTCGGTTCTGTCTCTCCCCACGCAAAGAAATCGCCATACTCTTCCGGCTTTTTGGCTCCCACATTGCAAGTCGCCCATTTTACCGAAAGCCCGAGATCCACGGCTTCAGGTTCGAACTTCTTTTCTACAG
The DNA here is from genome assembly GCA_947169015.1 of uncultured Bacteroidales bacterium. GTDB lineage: Bacteria > Bacteroidota > Bacteroidia > Bacteroidales > UBA932 > Equibacterium. Next base: position 46,548 of record CAMVOD010000002.1, read on the forward strand.
TAACCATGCACGTGGCAGATTTGTCTCCTGCCTTTGCTGTGATGGTCGCCGTACCTTCAGCAATAGCCTTGACAGTTCCCTTTGAAACAGTAGCAACAGATGTATTGGATGAAGACCAAGTCACATCCTTATTAGTGGCGTAAAAAGGAGTTACTGTTGCTGTCAATGTGTAACTGTCTCCCACGTTAAGAATAAGGGATGACTGATTTAAGCTTACTCCTGAAACTGGGACGTACACAGTAACAGAACATGTTGCAGTCTTTCCACTTGCCAGAGCAGTGATGGTGGCCTTTCCTGCTGCATTTGCTGTAACAGTCCCATTTGTTACTGTTGCTACAGATGTATTAGAAGAAGACCAGGTTACATTTTTATAGGTAGCATTTGAAGGGCTTACTGTCGCCGTCAATGTAACGCTGCTACCAACGGCAAGGGAAATGGATGTCTCGTTCAAACTAATGCCCGATACGGGAACATTAGTGGTAAAAGATTGTATACTGGAAGTTGAAAACATTCCTTTACCGCTTTTTACATAAGCCTGGAAATAGTAAGTTATGCCAGGTTCAAGATCCGATAGGAATGCCTCAGCGAACTTCTTACCATCTGATAAAACAGCCGCCGTTATTGTCCGTTTATCCGATAAATTTGTTTTTGTTCCTATCCAGAAACCGAATTCCGTATAGTTGGTTTTTGAAATGTTGCAGGTTAACCTTACCGAGTTAAATGAAACATCTTTATACTGGGCATTAAGTGTCGGCTTGGACAAATTGCCCGGAAGAGGGTCTTTCGTACAACCAAGCATCCCTAAAGTTAAAACAGTCAGGAGAATAACTATTCTAAGTATATATCTCTTCATCGGTGTTAGTCATTGTTCAGTGATGGGACGAATCGATAACCCGTAACATCGTTCAAGGCATTCGCTATACATGATTCTACCCGAAGGATAGATATACAAGTACCACGCGTTGTTATGGTAGTTCGTCATGAGAGATGAAGACCAATAAGAGCCGGATGTGCCATTATAACCTCCAGCAGGCAAGAAGATGCTGTTGCCGTTCTGTCCGGTTACCTTGTAACCGTTCTTCCCATCCAATAACGTCCATGTCCATGTGCAGTTATCTATCAGCTCCTGGAACTCACTCCGTGTAGGCATTCTCCAACCAGAACCCCAGTTAGCCCTTGCAACATCATCTGACATATCAAGAATTGTCATATTGTCACTATTGTTGTATTTCGATAGGGTTTTGATTCTTCCGTTTCCCCACTTATATGTTGACCATGAATAATCCGACTTTGGTGAGATTTCTCCCCATGCAAAGTAATAGCCGTAATCACTCGGTTTTTTTGCGCCAACATTACATGGCGCCCATTTTACCGATAGTCCTAAGTCTACGGCCTCTAGTCCATCTTCATAGAGGGGTACTGGTATAGGATCTTTTGTGCAGTTGCACATAGCAATGACAAACAAAGCCATATACGCAAATGTTCTTGTGGGAAAGAGCTTTTTCATATTACCACCTCCTAAAAAAACAATGCAAGGCCTGCATCGGCGTCAAGTTTCTTGAATCCAGCCAGATTGACACTGCTATGGATTCCGAAGTTGCCGAACCTTAGTATTAGTCCTGCCTCTAGACCGATGCCAGAAATGGAGGCATCGCTTACGCGAGCCCAGTTTTTAGAGGTATCTTGCCACGCAAGTTCCCTATTGGCATAGCCAAAACCGAAATAAGGATAAATAGTCCGTCCTAAAGGAAAGATGGCGCCAGCTGTAAACGACATAAATGCGACCTTGGATTCTCCCGTTGTCCAGATATAGCCGGAACCAGCCATGCCGTCGCTTGTGCAGTCGTAATTCGATCCTGTGTTTATGAAGTTGCTGCGGAATTTGCCATAGACGCCAGTCTTGCCGCCAATCCATCCTGCCATGATGCCATAAGAGATGTCGGGATAAACGCCGGCGACCGGCGCAATCATTATCGAGGACTTCTTCTGCGCGGCAGGCTTCTGACCAGATAATTTCGCCTTCTTTTCAGGTTTTACGGCGGGAGCTGTTTTCTTCTGCTCAGAACCTTCTTCAACTCGGGATGCTGACGCTCCTGTATTCCAATACCGCTCAACGTTTACCTTGAACACCAAGTTGTTTCCGGTCAGGGCATCTTCCTCGTCCACGACATGCCATACAATGCTCTTGGGCCCTGATTGTCCAACAGTGCCGACATCACCGGAAACTTGCTTCAATGCCTTTTTTGAATAGCTGCGCCCTCCGTCGCAACTCAGGTACAGAGCGATGTCGCAGCTGACTCCCGGCTCCATCTGGAGAGTATACTCCACGATGATGTCAGTATCAGACTGCTTGGCTACGGGAGTGCTCAGCACAGGCTTCTGTGCCCAGATCGCGGTACTGGATAATAAAAATGACAACAGCAGAAGGAATCTTTTCATCAGCGGATTGATATTAATTCAGAAATCTCGCAGCATTTTTAATCTATGACAGGACGGACAGAAAACCCGTATCGACGGTTGCTGTAATACCCGTCATAATCGGACATAGAGAAGTACATGAGCCACGAATAGTCAGGTATATACGTATACAAAGAGGCAGACCAGTAATAACCATGTAAACCCACAGTGATAAAGTCTCCTTCATCCCGATATCCTGCAGCGGGAAGGAATATGCTGTTTCCGTTTGTCTTGCTTTTTACTTCATATCCCTTCTTGCCATCCAGCGTCGTCCATGTCCACGTGCATTTCTCTATCAACTCCATTATCTCTGAATTTGACGGCATTCTCCAGCTACCGCCCCAATTTGCATTTGCAGCATCATCAGACGCATCCAATTGTGGCTTGTTGTCGACTTCTCCATATCTGGAGTCAGGATTATACTTCGAAATGGTTGCTGGCGTATTGCCAGTTCCTGCAGTATAATAACGAAGATTGTGAAAACCATATACACCCTTTTCCGAAGTCTCTGCCCATGCGAAATAGAAGCCGTAATCGCTCGGCTCTGACGCTCCGACATTGCACGTCGCCCACTTGACGCTCAAGCCTAAATCAACCCATCCGTGTCCGCTGGTTGAACCGGTTGCCGTTGACACAACGGCCGTTGGTTTTTCATTAACTTGAAAAACCTTCTTGGCTCGGTCAGGTTTTTCAACGGAGTCACGTTTCGCTATCGGGGCGCGAGAAACTTTTTCCCAAAGTGTCAGAGACAGATCTGACTGGCTCCCTGATTTAATGGCCAATACTACAGATCTATCATAATAACCTTCCTTTACCAGTTTTACAGTATGTTTCCCGGGTTCAAGGTCATCAAATACTTCCGGAGTGGTCTTCTTTGTATTTATCCCATCAATCCAGATAGTCGCATCTGTTGGCGAGCTGGAAACCATTACACTGCCGTACTGAATTGAATCCGGCCTGTAACCAACCCATTCAACATTCACCTTGAACGCGAGGTTGTCGCCCGTCAAAGCATCCTCCTCATCGAGAACATGCCATATGATGCTCTTCTGGCCGGATTGCTCTATACGGCCCACATCACCGGTGACCTGCTTCAATGGCGTTCTCGAAAAATGACGTCCGCCGTCACAACTCAGGTACAGAGCGATGTCGCAGCTGACACCAGGCTCCATCTGGATGGAATAGTCCACAACGATGTCGATGCCGGATTGTCTGGATGATGGGGCGCCCAGCACAGGCTTTGAAGACTGCGCCCAGACACCAAATCCTGTAAGAAGAAAGGATATGAGCAAAACAAATTTCTTCATTAACGGAACTTTTCCATTACAAAATCTGAGTTGCCGAACAGTTGCGGAGTCTGGTCGCCATTACGGATTTGCTTAGCCGTGCTGGATACGTTTTCAGATACGTACTTGTATAGTTCCTTTAGGGTTATCTGTCCGTCGCCGTCTTCATCGGCATCGCCCTGCAAGCCTGTAGCCAGATAGTATGTAAACAAACCGGACTGGGACTGGTCGAAGCCGAGCGAGGTCTGGTCTCCGCTCGACGAAGTGAATACCCTGAAGTTGGGATTTGTCTCCCAGGGTTTGACAGATACGTTACGGGTCCTTATGGCGATACCCTTTTCGTTGGCAATCGGCACAGTTGCAAACACATTGCTCTGACGTGAAGAACCGGAGAAACATGCATCCAGGATCACAGTAACCGAACGGGCATTCAAGGCGGCCAGGTTGCTGTAGAGTTTGCTGAGGCTATACCCTCGCTCTTGCAGCATATCTTTGCGTCCGTCGTAAGGGAAGAGGAAGATATCTACCTTGCCGTCTTCGCCGTAATCAGGCATACCATGTCCTGAATAATAGACGAAAACGTCAGTTTCTCCGCTCTTGACAGAGCGCTGCAACTCACCATTTGAATCAAAGATGTCGCTCAGCTTAGAACGGGTAACGTCTTTGTCTGTGAATAGCCTGACGTCACGGATTCCCATCGAAGTGGAGAAATACCTTGACATGACTTGGGCGTCGCGGGCGGCATAAGGGGCCGGTGCGATATCATAACCGTTCTCCTCTACACCAAGTACAATTGCCACGGCATCTGTGTAGAGAGCTTCGCCAACTGGCGCAACGCTGATGTCTCGAATCTTGACGTTCGATGATATCCTGTCAGAATTTGAATAAATCTCAGTTTTGCGGGCGGCCAGCAATTTGTCATAATTAGCCTCAATAGTAAACAAGGTCGGTTCTGCAGGGGCCTGATCCAATGGTAGCGGAATGTTTTCAGCGACGATGTTGCCTTTCCCGTAGTGCTCGGTTATAGATACGTACACCGGAAGCCAGTCGCCCTTGTGTTCATATTTATTATTCGGGCTGAGGCGGAAATCGATAGTTGCGGATTCTCCTACCTGGAGATCTTTCATTGTGCCGGAAATCTGCTTCTCAAACCCTGAATCACTAAGCAGATAGATGTTGGGGTCTTCGGTTCTGATTGTATATTCCAAATCTTCGGCAAGGCCGTCACCGATATTCTGGACGACAACATAGCACTTGACCACTTCCCCCAGCTGGAGCCTGCCGTCAGGATTGTTGTTGAGAGCCCTTAGTCCCACACCTGCATCGACGACAGATACACCCTGCATCTTCAGTTTGGCCTTCTGGAACTCGAAGGTGGAAAGAAGCATGACAGCAGAAATGTCGTATCCGAGCGGCTCTGTCACATCAATGGTCATGCGGACCGAGTCGGTAGGGACATTTATGTCGGCAGTAATTGGCACAATTAGTTCCGTGGGTTGATCAGAATCGACTAATGTTGTGAATTCTGACTGACCTAAATGCAGACCTTGATAATATTTGTTTGGTGTCACCTTCAACTGGACATTGTCGGCTTTTCCGCCTTTGTTTGTCAGAGTGACCTTGATCTGTCCTGATTCCAGAGCCTCAAGTATCTTGTTGCCGTTGTCATCCACAAAATCAATGTTCACATACAGATCGGGCGGCATTATGATTCCCCCTGTCTGCGCTGTCTGGCGAACATATTTCATTGGTGATGTAACGACAGATTGTGCAGATAACGAATCACAACAAATCAGCACAAACAACAGTAATACATAGTATCTTGTCTTCATTTGATGATTATTAATAAATAGTACAGTTTGCCCAGAAAGGGATGGTGCGGTCCATGGGCGGAATGGAATATAACCATTGGATAAAGGAAGCAAAAGTCACTTCTTCATTTGGGAAGGGAAACTCATCACGAGTAGCCACGGCTGCAAGGATGCAACGGGGAGAACGATGGTTCAGTAATGCCTCATAATAAGTATCTGGTGACAAAGGGAAACCGACAGTTTCATCTTTATGGAAAAGACGTTGCTGTTCATTTATATTCGGGAACAGTAAAGAACCTTTGCCGTCGACAGTATTGTTGAACCAGAAAACATGTAAATAAGAATCTTGACTGAAAAATACGGAGAATGATATTTCCGAGCCCGCTTTGTAGTAGTTGTTCAAGCCGTCAAACGTTATGTAAAAGGAGGGATCGGTTTTTTCTGGTTTTGCCACATCGGCTACAATCTGCGCAACAACGGTTTTCTCGTAAGTTAACGGATTAATATCAGAATGAAACTTCGTTTCTTTGACGACAACCAGGCCGTTGATGGCCAAAGTGTTGATCTGGGAATAGAATTCCTGATACCCTTCCTGCCCGCCGGAGATATTTGAAAAGATTATGCTGTTGACCTCAAAGCCGACACTCTTTTCGATAGCTGCCTTCTTGGCTTCCATCAGGGCTCGCTCTTCAGCCTGCTGCTCCGTTATCTCACGATGCACAATCCATCTTCCCTCTGCCCTGACATTCCGGACGAAGCCCTGGCCGAGGCAAAAGGAAGAAAGACTGAACAGCAGGACTGCCGTATAGAAGAGCTTCAACATCTTATTCGTAAATCGTGAATCCTTCGCGGACGAAGTCTGAGATTTGTTCTGCTATGGTTTGGGCAAGTTTAGACTCGTTGAGCGCATTCTGCATTGCTCTCAATCTGGCTTTGGAAGCTTCGTCTTCATTAATCAGATAGTACACTCTGTAATCATATTTCCCTCCTTTGGCTTTCTTTCTAATGACAACAGATTCTTTAAGTTCACCCTTAATCTCTGCAGAAACCAGTCTTTCATAGGCTGCATAGAAATTGTCAATTTCCTGACCTTCAATATTTCCTACTTCTGAAGCGACACGTCCCATCACATGGCTTTTCGCATTTGAAGCATAGCGGACCATTGCATTGTTGTGAGCTTGCTGCATAGCCACGTTGGGGGATGTGACATTCTCCACGATAGAAACCAGCTCGTCAGTGCCAGGCGCCATGATTTTCTTGATGTGTTCGCGGATAGATGCATCCAGAGGACGCATTCCTATTACTTCCCAACCGTCTTTCTGAAGCGATTTAACTCTGGTCTTGACTTCTTTGTTAAGGGCTCTTTCGGCTTTTGTTGCGGCATTGGCCTGCATGTCGGTTGCCAAAAGCAGGACGGCAATCATAGAAAAGATGACAAGTGCTTTTTTCATTGTCTGTATTCACATGAAACTATCCTTCAATAGCTCCATATGAAGGGGATACAATAAAAAAAGTGTGGAGCCAATTCGCATCCACCTGCCTGAGGTTCTGGAAAATACCGTTGATAGAATGGAGACAACTGAACTCCACACTCGACCAATATGAAAATTGTGCAACTAAGCACAGATAATAGCATATTGTCGAGCGGAGCATCCTCCCGCTATCTCTATCGAAGAAATTTTCCAGATTTCAGGCAGAATAGCGCGAAAACACTTTCGCTAAAATGTCTGCTCGGGTTTGCCCGGAGCATCACAAAAATAATAATTGTTTTTTTTAATTACAACTACTAATAGCCGAGATAAACACTCTGAGTAAAAAGAATAGGGCAAGAAGTAGCATAGTGTGCCAACCCGAAATTCACAAAGCAGGCGAGACCCTTCTGTAGTTGCATGGGGAGGGCATGCTCCTGCTTTGTGCGACAATTTTGCCGCAGAAAGCAACTCAAACCCTTCGACAGAGGCCTCTGGCGGGGTGTAATCTGCTTTGTGAATTTCAGGTTGGAGTATAGTTCGTATTGACAGGGAGTATTGCGGCGCTAAATCAGTCATTCCTCAATATGGGACTCAGACTCTTAGCTTGCATACTATGGAAGCAACATGATAGAACTATTAAGAATTTCTTAATAGTTGACTCTCGAGTTAATTCGTTATCGTCAAAAATGGTTCTCAGATGCTGATTGATAGCAGAGACACTTACCCCATACAATTCCGCCATCATGCGCTGAGTGAGCCAGATAATCTCGTCCTCATACCGCAGTTCTACACTTAGCGGCTGGTTCCCCACAGACGCGACATAAGACAAGTACTCAGCAGCACTTGAACGTATAGTAATTGCTTCCTTATTGTGCGCTTTGCCATATCCAAATAAGCCTCTCAGGCCACCTTTCAAAGGTAAGGAAAAAAGGCCTGATGGCAACCTCCTTACATACACTATTTTTGGGGCTTGGGGTAGGTCATGTGCAAATCTGACAGAAACCCGAAAACCGCTCCGCAATATGCGTCTCAGACCCATAGCTCGCATACTGCGGAGCCAAAACAGGCTCTGAACCCGGAAAACCGCTCCGCAATATGCGTCTAAGACCCCTGACTCGCATACTGCGGAAGCAACGGTCTATTCCTTAATCCCCATGACCTTGCGGATGTCTTTCTTGGCTTGTTTCCAGCGGGGGACGTCGAGTTTCGTGCCGATGACTTCGACCACCTTGGAGGATATTATCGAGGCGACCTTGCCGCAGATGTCCAGAGGCTGGCCGAGGGAATGGGCGTAGAGGAAGCCGGCGGCATAGAGGTCTCCGGCGCCGGTGGCGTCAGTTGCGACGGCCTTGCGGGGGCGGATCTTGTGATACTCGCTGCCCGAGCGCACCATCGAGCCTTTCTCGCCCACCTTGACGACCGCTATGTCGCACATCTTCGCTATTTCGGTCAGCGCCCCGGCGGGTTCCTTGCCGGTGAAGGCGCGGGCCTCGTGCTCGTTAGCGAAAACGATGTCCACGTAATTCTCCACGATGTCGTGCAGGAATGCGCTGTTGGACTCGACGATGTTGTAGCTGGCCAGGTCCACCGATATAATCATATTTTTCTCACGGCCGATCTCCACCGCCCTGCGGAAGAGCCTCTGGTTCTGCACCAGATATCCTTCCAGATGGAGGTAGTCATAGCCGTCGAAGTTGGCGGGGTCGAGGTCTTCCGGCTCCAACTCAAGGGCGGCGCCGAGATATGTGGCGAAGGTCCGCTCGTAGTTCGGCTCGGTGATGATGACGATCGCTCGGCCGCTGGGCGCCTTGCCGCGCAGCACCATAGAGTCGATACCGTCCCTGCGCTGCTCCGACTTGAAGAGCGAGCCGATGTCATCCTTGCCGACCTTGCCGATGAAGCCAGCCTTCATACCGAAGATAGCGGCGGCGGAAAGGGTGTTGGCTGCGCTGCCGCCTGCGACATATTTGATGCCCATATCTTTGATGGCCTCCCATATCTTGTTGCCGGCTTCAGCATCTACGTGCTGCATACTGCCCTTGGGAAGGTTGAACTGTTGGAGTATCGAGTCGTCCGGCAGGATGGCCAGGATGTCGGTGAGGGCATTGCCTATTCCGAGGATGGATTTAACGCTTTTCGATGTCATCGCTGTTTTGTGTGCAGATGTGCTTTCTTACAAAGTTAATAAAAAATGCTACCTTTGAGGGTTGTAACGCAACTAATCTTATGAAGCAGAAGCTCAAGGATATCCTGAAATATACGGCAGCGTTCGCACTGACGGTGTTCCTGCTCTATTTTGCCTTCAGGGGCCTGGACTGGGACGCCTTTGTCGACGGTCTGCGTAGCTGCAACTACTGGTGGATATTCGCCGCTATGGCCGCGGGCGTGCTGGGCACGGTGATGCGCGGACTGAGGTGGCGTCTGCTGCTGCTTCCCATCGACCCGTCGGTACGCAGGGTTGACTGCTTCAACGCCTATGCGGTGTGCTACCTTTCGAACATCGCCGTTCTCCGGAGCGGAGAACTGGTGCGCTGCGGTATGATAGCGAGCAGCAGCAAGGTGCCCTTCAAGGACAGCCTCGGCAGCGTGATGGTGGAGCGTGCCTGGGACGTAGCCGTGTCGGCGGCCATCATTCTCTGGATGGTGCTGTTCACGCGCTTCGGCGGCTATCTCAACGAGATTGTCTGGAAGCCTTTTCTGGACTCCCTGTCGTTCAATTCATTGAGACTGCTGCTTGCCGGCATCGTCCTCCTGTCTGCCGGCGTGTGGCTCATCGTCCATTTCAAGGAGAAAATCAAGAGCAGCCGTCTGGGACAGAAGGTCATCTCTTTCTGCCGCGGCATATTCAATGGCATCAAGGCCGCCTTCAAGATGAAGCACGGCTTTCTGTTCATAGCGTTTACCATCATTGTCCAGGTGCTTTACTGGCTTGAGATAGTCTTTGTGATAAAGGCCTTCCCGGCAGTGTCGCACCTCAGCGGAATGGATGCAATGTTCATAATGTCACTGGCCCTCATCGGCTGGGCAGTCCCTGTCCAGGGTGGCTTCGGTGCATATCACGTCATCGTGTCGATGGCCCTCGTTCCGATCTACGGCATCGACCAGAGCACAGCTCTCGTGTTCGCCACCATCTCCCACGAGGCCCAGATAGTCCAGATGATAGTAGTCGGCTTCGCAGCCCTCGCGCTGGCTCTGTCCCTCAAGAAGAAAAGACAAAACAAAACACAAACTATATGAAACCTACATTATTGATATTAGCTGCAGGAATGGGCTCAAGATACGGCTCATTGAAACAGATGGACGGCCTCGGCCCCAACGGTGAAGCCATTATCGACTACTCAATCTTCGACGCCATCCGCGCCGGCTTCGGCAAGGTTGTCTTCGTGATCCGCCATTCTTTCGCAGACACCTTCAAGGAGCATTTCCGCGCCGAGAAATTCAGCGACGACGTCAAGTTCGAGTTCGTATACCAGGAGCTCGACTGCCTGCCCGAAGGCTACACCGTTCCTGAAGGACGCCAGAAACCCTGGGGCACCAACCACGCAGTTATGATGGCTGCCGGAGTCATCAACGAACCTTTTGCCGTCATCAACTCCGACGACTTCTACGGCCGCTCAAGCTACGAGACAATGGCTGCCTACCTGCGTTCGGTAGAAGGCACCGAAGGTCAGTACGCAATGGTGGGATATCACCTTGAGAACACCCTCTCAGAGTTCGGCACCGTGTCACGCGGCATCTGCGGCGTCGACAAGGACAACAAGCTCACCACCGTGACGGAGCGCACCGCAATCGCCCGCAGCGGCGGCGTGGTGTATTACATCGAAGACGACACCAAACACGAGCTCAATCCCGCCAGCTACGTGTCAATGAACTTCTGGGGCTTCACCCCTGACTATTTCAAGCACTCCGAGCGCATCTTCAAGCAGTTCCTCGACGAGAATATGCACAACCTCAAGGCAGAGTACTTCATCCCCTACATCGCCGACAAACTGATCCGCGAGAACCTCGCCTCAGTCAAAGTCCTCGACTGCGACGCAAAGTGGTTCGGCGTCACCTACAAGGAAGACCGCCCCTTCACCGTCGAGAAGATCAACGCCCTCATCGCCGCCGGCGAGTATCCCCAGAAGATCTGGCGCTCATAATCCCGCCGGCCGCAGCACGCTCACCCGTCCCGCGGCAGCGCACAAAAAGACCGTCGGTCCCAGGTGGAACCGGCGGTCATTTCTTTTATCAAATCCGAGACAAGTAGCAACCCGGCTTACGGGTAAAAACCATATCATAAGACAGGTCGCAGCGCGTTAACTAAGTGCTGGAGACGGCCCGCTTGGGACAAGACACCACGTATTGTGGAGAGATTCATCTCGTGGATTACGGACGGCGCGTTTTGGCGTTGGTGGCAGCGAGCCTTTGTGTAGGTAGCCAAGATCCTTGGGGTAGGTGTCAGCGCGTTTTGGGGTAGGTCCGATGGAATGGGCCAGACCTACACCGCTAGAGTTGCTGCAGGGCAGATTCACGGGGTAGGTCCCAGACCTTTTGTTGGACCTACCCCAGATATGCCAGGGACCTACCCCGCAACAACATAATTCTCTGCTATTACGAGGTGTATTTTGTTGTAAAAAATCAGTTTTTGCTATTTGTTTCTACCGAGATAAAAGATAACTTTGGGAAAAACAAATGGGTAGAAATGGCAATTGTGAAAGCGATTGTGCGGGAGATGCCAGATGGGTCTGCCCGCCGTGTATTCCCCTTCCATCTCAGTCTGGAGGGGCTCGAAAAAGCGATAATCTGTCGCGACGAGGAAGATTACGACATTCTTGTCAAGTACGTCTTTTTGTGCGCTCTCAGCAAGAACGTAGTCGTGGCAACGTATGTGGTCGTATCCAATCACCTTCACGTCGTTCTTCTGTCTGAAGATGACATCATCGCGAAAGAATATGGCAAAGAAATACGCCGGAGGTATGCTATGTGGTTCAGTCGCAAGTATAGCGAACGCATTATGTACCATACCAATTGCGTCGATGTGCGCTTGCTGGATACATATTGGTATGTACGTAATGCAATTGCTTACGTTTTCAGAAATGCTCTCGACAACGGACAGAGAATAGAGTCATATCCCTGGTCCGGATACAGCGCTGTTTTTTGCAACGGCCACAGCAAGGAATCCACAAGACCGGTATCAACTCTGACAAAACGTGAGAGGGAGACTATCTTTCACACTAATGATGATTGTTCTTCTACTGGATGGATGATCGATTCCCATTGTTTTCTGGACCCCGTAAGTGCGTGCGACTGGAAATACATAGAAGATGCTTTTGATAATTCTCAAGCTTTCCTCCTGAAAACAATAGGAGAAGTCAATGTTTCTCAGATGCAGCAAGAGCTTGTGGATGGGCCAAGAAAAAGAATGCTTGATGGAGAATTTTTCAAGATGATTTCAGCCACGAGCGAGCGATGGTTCTCAAAGCCGATATCGCAGTTGTCCCTGACAGAGAAAATGAGACTGATCCCGTATGTCTGGCGCACATCCAACACCAGCATCCCCCAACTGGCCCGCGGATTTGGTCTCGAACGCGAGAAGGTAGCGGATATTATCCATAACAATAGATAAACTTGGGGTAGGTGGCGGCGCGTTTTGGGGTAGGTCCGATGAAATATGCTAGACCTACACCGCTAGAGTTGCTGAAGGGCCGATTCACGGGGTAGGTCCCAGACCTTTTGCTGGACCTACACCATTTGTGCCCGGGACCTACCCCAGATATACCGGGAACATACCCGAACTATGCCGTGGAAATCGTGACGGTGCGTTGAGATAAGTCACCACCCACCTTGGAGAGTATCCCTCTCGTGGATTACGGACGACTCATTTTGGCATTGGTGGCGGCGGACCTTGGCGTTGGTGACCAAGCATCTTGGGGTAGGTGGCGGCGGGCTTTGGGGTAGGTAGCCAAGATTCTTGGGGTAGGTGGCGGCGCGTTTTGGGGTAGGTCCGATGGAATGGGCCAGACCTACACCGCTAGAGTTACTGCAGGGCAGATTCGCGGGGTAGGTCCCAGGCCTTTTGTTGGACCTACCCCATTTGTGCCCGGGACCTACCCCAGAAATGCCGGAGACTTACCCCACGAAGATTTATTGACACAGCAAAGCCAACTATCCGGAGTCCGTCGAGCCTATTCGTCCAGGGAGAGGGGCGTTTCCATGGACGGATGACTTTTGTTCGCCCGTCTTTCCAGCTGCGACTTACAAAAAGAACCGTCGGTTTCGGCTGAAGGGTGTTTCCGCGGACGGATGGGGTTTTTTATGATCAATATCTTTATATTTGTAAAAATAGGACAACTATATAGATAAGATGCAACCCGGTTTTCGGGGCACGCTGGCCATATTTGTCTAAATATTATTTCAATATGAATAAACAATGTTACGAGACACCGCAAACGCAGGTGTTTGATGTCGAGATTCAGAATGTAATCTGCGGCAGCGAGAGAGGAACTACCGAAAGGTACATTGTCGGCGCGAGCTACGGAAACGATGATTTCGAAGAATAGGAGGAAAGAATGGTTATGAAGAGATTTTTCGTTTTTGCGGCCCTTGCCGCCTTCGCACTGACTTCTTGCGAACAGAAGATAGACATCCCTGCAGAAATACCGACCCCCGGCAGCTCGGAATCCACCGGTTTGGTGTTCACTGCAACCACTGAAAGTGCTGCGACCAAGACAACCCTCTCCCCGGATGGAGAGAATTTCAATGTCGTATGGCAGAACGGTGACCCGATTACGATAGTGGATGGTGCGACAACCCCGAACGTGGGTGTATACAGCACGGAAAGCACCACTACCACTGCCACATTCACATTACAGTCTGGCAATGCGGCTGCTGAACAGCCTTTCAACGCCTGGTATCCTGCATGCATATATAACAACGGAGCCCCGGCTCTGCCTGCCACCCAGGACTATGCCGAAGGCAACATCAGCGGCGCGCCGATGTTTGCGGGCAGCAGCACCACCAGCCTGAATTTTAAGAACCTAGGCGGTATCATCTGCCTGAATCTGTCGACAAGCCTGCCTGATATCTCTGTGGCCAGCATCTCATTGAGCGCAACCCAGCCGATGAGCGGTCCCATCACCAATGTTGAGGATCTTAGTTCCGAGACCCCTGTGGCAGCGACCGTCTCAGGCACAGCGGGCGTAACCCTCAACTGCGGCGCCGGCGTCGCGCTCAGCAGCACCTCGAAGCCGTTCTACATCGCCGTTCCGGCGGGGACTTACAGTTCATTAAAGATAACGGTAACCACAACAGATGGAAAAGTGCAGACCCGTACGTCCAACAAGGGCATAGAAGTCGGACGCAGCCAAATTACAAATATCACTCTGGGCTTCAACGCCATATCTGCCACTACCGGCAGCGCAGAAATCACCGGCGGAGGCAGTCAGGAATGGGTGCAGCTCTGGCCCGGCGGCCCCAAATGGGCTAAGTTCAACATCGGCTCCACCATTACCAGCTATGCCGGAGTGACTGAGTATACCACAGCCACGATAGGCGGTTATTATTCTTACCGCGGCAGATATGACTCTCAAGCAGACGCCAACGGAACGGATAACACAGCCAAATATATCTGGGGCTCCAACTGGGCAACTCCTACCGGGGAAATGGAGCAGGCACTTTTAGACAATTGCAACTGGACTTACTGTGACGGATTAACAGTACAATATGTCCCCGGCTGCACGCTGGCTGGCTGGAAGGTAGAGGGCAAGGAAGCAGGATACACGGAGAATTCCATTTTCCTGCCTCTCTCCGGAATACGCGACCAGAACAACAACGCACGTGAGACCGTAGGCACCAGAGGCTGTTATTGGTCTGCCGACGCAGGAGGCTCCGAAGCTTATTTCATCAATTTAACTGCAACAGCTCACGACTATGTTTCTGCCAACCAGCCTCACGGTCTTTCTGTCCGCGCCATCTGCGTAGATAACAGAGAACTGTACACGGACCTCAGCGCCACAGAGTCGGCAAACACCTATATCGTAACCTCTGCAGGCAGTTATAAATTCAAAGCTACCGTGAAAGGTAACGGCGGCCTCGATCCGCTTACTGGCACGACGGCGACGACCATCAACCCGGACGACATATCCGGAGTCACTGTTCTTTGGGAGCAGGGAAAAAATTCAGGTTACGCCATCCAACAGACCTCCGGCAGCTATGAAATCAACTACTCTGCTGGTTATGTATCTTTCATCAAGCCCAATACAGAAGTGCGGAATACCGCATGCGTAGCTATTTTCAAGGACGGTTCAGGCGGTATCGCAGGACAATATGACAAGGACTATGATGAAATCCTCTGGAGCTGGCTGATCTGGTCTTCTCCTGAGCCGGGTACTATGGAACATAACGGCAAGCTCTTCATGGACCGTAATCTCGGTGCTTCTTTGTATGGTCTGGGTGAAAACTATGCAAGGGGTTTCCTCTTCCAGTGGGGTCGCAAAGATGCATTCACGGCTTGCGCCGGTACTGACAATTACAGCGTGTATTATTATACCCCGCGGGCTGAAAACGTGTTTACGGAATATCCTACCGAAGTCAAGTCTATGGCATACACAATTGCGCATCCGACAGCCAGGATCGTCTGCAAGACAGAGGCGATCCATTCCTGGATGCCGGAGTCAGAGTACAGCCTTCGTCCCTGGCGGGAAGATGTCAAAACCATCTACGATCCCTGTCCTCCGGGATGGAAAGTTCCCACAAAAAAGGAGATAGACGGCATAACAGGACTGCCCGACACCGGCCTTTATAACAGTAGTTCCAATAGCAATAATCTTCGCCATTTTGGCAATTCTGATAAAGGCTATTATTGGACCAGCACCATCAGTGATGATTCAAATCTTCCGGGAAACGCTTATGCCTTCTGCAACGACGGGAGGAACCTCAACAACTGGTCACAGGCCGAAGGCTATGCCATCCGCCCTGTCCGGGAGTAGATCCATTGGCTTAAAAAGAATATCCCGCCGGCCCTGTCCGAGTTGGCGGGATTTCTTTTTTCAGGACGGCACACAGCGCGTGCTTTGTATTCTCCTGATTATCAACGATTAAAGCAAAGACCTACCCATCAAAATCGAGGGAAGACGATTACGTAATCACTTGAGTATCCGGCGGTTACAAATCACGCCTTAAAGAGTTTCCGGCAGAGCTCGGCGACGTCGGAGACTGCAACGACCTCGATGTTGTCGTTGCGGGCGAAGGAATCCTTCTTGTTGAACGAAGAGATGTAGATTTTCCGGAAGCCGAGCTTGGCAGCTTCGCTGATGCGTCTTTCGACCTGGCTGACGGGCCTTATCTCGCCGCTCAGGCCGACTTCGGCGCTGAAGCAGCTGTCGGCGGACACGCAGATGTCGAAATTGGAAGACAGGATGGCTGCGATGACCGCCAGGTCGCAGGCGGGGTCGCTGATGCGCATACCTCCGGCGACATTCAGGAACACATCCTTGGCGCTGAGCCTGAATCCGGCCCTCTTTTCCAGCACTGCGAGCAGCATATTCATCTTGCGGACATCGAAACCGGTGGCGCTGCGCTGCGGCATTCCGTAGGCGGCGGAGCTCACCAGGGACTGTATCTCGATGAGCAGGGGCCTGGTGCCGTCCATCATCGCGGCGACGGCGATGCCGCTGAGGTTCTCCTGATGCATCGGGATGAGCATCTCGCTGGGATTGCTGACTTCGCGAAGGCCCTTGCCGGTCATCTCGAAGACCGACAGCTCGGCAGTCGAGCCGAAGCGGTTCTTGATGCTGCGCAGGATCCTGTACGCGCCGCGGGTATCACCTTCGAACTGCAGCACCACGTCGACGATATGCTCCAGGATCTTGGGTCCGGCAATCGCGCCGTCCTTGGTGATGTGGCCGATGAGAATCACCGACGTATTGCTCTCCTTGGCGTAGCGCAGCAGCGCCGCGGCGCACTCACGCACCTGCGACACGCTTCCAGCCGAAGACTCTATCGCTTCGCTGAAGATAGTCTGTATGGAATCGATTATGAGAAGGTCGGGATTGACCTCGCGGGCCCTGTCGATAATGTTCTCCAGCAGCGTCTCGCTGAGCACCAGACAGTCGCAGTCGTCGCTGCCCAGCCTCTGCGCACGCAGCTTCAGCTGACGCAGGCTCTCCTCGCCGGACACGTAAAGAGTCTTTATGAGCGGGCAGTTCATCGGAATCTGCAGGGCCAGCGTCGACTTGCCGATGCCGGGCTCGCCGCCTATCAGAATCATAGAGCCGCGGACCATACCGCCGCCCAGAATCCTGTCCACCTCCTCAATGCCGATGGAGAAACGGCTCTCCTCGGACATACTGATTTCAGAAAGAGGCTGAGGACGTGCGTCTTTTTCGGTGGAGACATAAGCCCTTGTGCGCGAAGGAGCCGCCGCCTTGGCGGAAGAAGCGGCCTTGGGCTCTTCGACCATAGTGTTCCACTCCCCGCAGGCAGGGCACTGCCCCATCCATTTGGGATATTCGTTGCCGCACTGCGTGCAGTACCATACAGTCTTCGCCTTAGCCATAGCCTATCCCCTCCTTACCCTTACGAATCTATCCTTGTCATTGAAATCCTTCACTACCTCTGCGCCCTGGAAAAGCGCGGCAGTCTCGTGTGCGAGCGCCTCGTTGACCTCCATCCACATCACGCCGTGAGGCTTGAGCAGAGCTGCAGCCCACACAGCAAGAGCGCGGTAGAAGACGAGAGGATCCTCGTCGGGCACGAACAGCGCCAGCGCAGGCTCCCACTTGAGCACATTGTCGCGCATAGCCGCCTTCTCGCTTTCACGGATGTAAGGGGGATTGCTGACTATGACGTCGAACTGGGGCAGGCCGGCAGGAGGAGCCTGGAGCACGTCGGCCAGGAAGAACACCGGACGGATGCACTTCACCCTCTGCTTGCAGGCGACCGCCAGAGCGTCGTTGCTGATGTCGCAGCCGTACACCTGGGCGTCGGGGAACTCCGAGGCAAAGGCGTATGCCAGACAGCCCGAACCGGTGCAGATGTCCAGCACGTTGAAATTGTCGTCTTCGCTGCCTTCCATCACTGCCTCCGCATCTTCGGCGGCAAGGGAGAAAAGCTGCTCAGTCTCGGGACGGGGTATCAGCACGCCCTCCCGCACGCGGATGCGCAGCCCGGCGAACGTGCAGCTGCCTAGCACATACTGCAGCGGCTTGGCGGCCAGCAGCTCGTCTTCCATAGCCATCAGGCGCAGCATCGCCTCCTGGGGAATCTCCCTGTCAGGCTCGCTGAGTATCTTGTACTTCTCGATGCCAAGCACATTGCAGACCACGGCCTGGGCCACGGCTTTCGCTTCCGCCTCCGGATACAGAGCCGCAAGTCTCCCTGCAAGAGCTTTTATGTAGGCACCTACAGTCATTATCTGGCACTCTCTATAAGTTCGGTGAAGAAATCACCCATATCGATTCCGGCTACCCTGACCATCTTGGGCACGAGGCTCATACGGGTCATACCGGGAGTAGCGTTGATCTCGAGGAAATACACC
Source organism: uncultured Bacteroidales bacterium (assembly GCA_947169015.1). GTDB lineage: Bacteria > Bacteroidota > Bacteroidia > Bacteroidales > UBA932 > Equibacterium. The sequence goes on from CAMVOD010000002.1 coordinate 65,092, forward strand.
CCGTCTTCGGCCATAATGTAGTCCATCCTGACAAGGCCGGTGCATCCGAGATGGCGGTAGATCCTTTCGGTCCAGTAGCTGATGTCAGCTTTCTGGGCGTCGGTAATCTCTGCCGGGCACACCTCTTCGCTCTTGCCGAGGTACTTGGCCTCATAGTCGAAATATTCGTTCTCGGTTATGATCTCGGTGACGGGCAGGACGGTGACCTTGCCGCCGGAAGTATAGGCGGCCTGGGTGACCTCACGGCCGGTGACAGCCTTCTCGATCAGCAGCGTGTCGCTCTCCTTGAATGCAGCCTCTATGGCAGCCGGCATCTCGGACACCTTCTTGACCTTGGTGACGCCGAAACTGCTGCCGCCGTCAGAAGGCTTCACGAAAACCGGAAGCGAAAGCTTGCCCACGATGGTATCAACGTCATAGGCCTCTCCCTTGTGCAGGAAGACATCATCGGCCATCTTCACGCCTGTATCGCGCAGGAAGGTCTTGCAGGAATACTTGTTGAACGCCACGGTGCACACGAACGACGAGCAGGTGGTCACGGGCACGCCCATCATCTCGAAATAGCCCTGCAGCAGGCCGTTCTCGCCAGGGATGCCGTGAATCATTATGCAGGCCACGTCGAAGCGGATGCCGTTGCACGAGAAAGTGCCTTTGTCCACGGCGCCGAGCACCCTCATCTGGTCGCTGTCCTCGCTCTCCCACTCTATGAGGAGCCAATTGTCGGAATTGAACAGTATCTGGTAGACCTCGTATTTATCCTTGTCAATCGAAGCTGCGGCATAACGGCCGCTCAGTATTGAAATATCTCTTTCGGAAGAAGTTCCTCCGTAAATAACCGCTACTCTTTTTTTCATTGTCTAATTAAAGAAATCATCCTCTGCGTTAGTTTCCCCTCCGCCGGCCGTCAGGTCGTCGTCACCGCCGGTGCAGGCAAGGCTCATATTCCAGCCGACAGGCGGCACGAAGCTCTCGCCGTTGCGGATGCCGATGGTCGGGTCCGCGAGCACCTTGTTCATAAAGATGCCCCAGATGGGCAGGGCCATATAGGAACCTCCGCCGTACGCAAGACTCTCGAAGTGAACCTGACGGTCCTCGGCTCCGACCCACACTCCTGCGGTAAGCTTCGGGATATATCCGATGAACCATCCGTCGCTCTGGTCATTGGTGGTTCCGGTCTTGCCGGCAGCACCCTCGATGCCGTATTTCCAGCGCAGGCGGCTGGCCGTACCTTCGTTGACGACACCCTGCATCAGGTTGACCATCAGATATGCCGTAGGGTCGCTGATAGCCTCGCGCTTGCGGGTGGTGAAGTTGGCCAGCAGGTTGCCGGAATTATCCTCGATGCGCTCCACGAAATACGAGTTGATGAACACACCTCGTGAAGGGTAGGTATTGTAGGCCGAAACCATCTCCATCACCGACATATCGCAGCTGCCCACGCAGAGCGAATAGACAGGATCGATGAAACTGCTGATGCCGAGCTTGCGGCACATATCGACCATAGCCTCGGGGCCGAACTGCTTCATAAGGTAGGCGGAGATATTGTTGGAGCTGTGGGTAAGTCCCCATTTGAGGGTCACCGTATTGCCTATGTATTCGTTCTTGTCGGTGCTCTTCGGAGTCCAGACTGTACCGTCGGCGAGCACGAAGCTGTAGGGGATGTTCACCACCTTGTCGCAGGGGGTGTAGCCCTCCTGCATCGCAAGCGTGTAGAGGAAAGGCTTGATGGTGGAACCTACCTGGCGGTAACCCTGGCCGGCGTTGTCATATTTGAAATATCTGTAGTCCGGACCTCCGACATAAGCCTTGACCTTGCCGGTGTTCGGCTCGACAGCCACGAAGGCGGCCCTAAGGAACGACTTGTAATACTTGATTGAGTCGTTGGGCGTCATCACGGTGTCCACATAGCCGTTCTTGTTCCAGGAGAACACCCTCATCTTCGTGGGCTCGTCGAAGGTCTTCATAATGTCGCTGTCGGACATTCCGGCCTTCTTCAGGCTGGTATAGCGGTCGCTCCAGCGGCGGCCCTGCTGCATCAGGCGCTCCACGGTGGCCTGGTCGACGCTGTTGGAGAACGGTTTGTTGCGCTTCGACTTGAGGTCGGTGAACAGCAGCGGCTGCAGGTCGCTTCCGAGATGCTCCTTGATGGCGTCCTCGGCATATTTCTGCATACGCGAATCAATGGTGGTGTAGATGCGCAGACCGTCCTTGTCGAGGTTGTAGCGGCTTCCGTCGGGCTTGGTGTTCTTGTTGAGCCAGCCGTAGAGAGGGTCTTCGACCCAGCGGGTCGAATCCCTGCGGTAATCCTCTATCTGGGTGTATGAAGAGCGTTTGGGCTTCTCGGCATTCATTGTCTTGCGCAGCATATCCCTGAAATATGAGCCCAGGCCGGCGTTGTGGTCCTGCCTCTGGTAAGAAAGGACTATGGGCAGGGCGCTGACGGAGTCACACTCAGCCTTGCTGATATATCCGTATTTCTGCATCTGGCGCAGGACGTGGTTGCGGCGCTCCATCGACTGCTCGGGATTGACTGCAGGATTGTACCGGGTCGGCTTGTTGACGATGCCCACCAGGCAGGCGCTCTCTTCGAGCAGCAGGTCGCCGGTCTTCTTGTCGAAGTAGGTGCGGGCCGCGGTGTTGATACCGTAGGCCTCGCTGCCGAAGAACACGGCGTTGAGATACATCGTAATTATCTCGTCCTTGGTGTAGTTGCGCTCAAGCTTGACTGCGGTGATCCACTCTTTGAGCTTGTTCTTTATCAGTTTGAGGTATTTCGCACCGGGGAAGCGGGATTCCGACGTCTCGCGGGGGAAGAGGGTCTTGGCAAGCTGCTGGGTGATGGTACTGCCGCCGCCCTGGCTGGTATTGCGCATCAGGATGGTCTTGACGGCGACGCGGCCCAGGGAGCGGAAGTCGATGCCGGAGTGCTTGCGGAAACGCGCATCTTCGGTGGCTATCGCGGCGTCGACGAGGGACTTCGGCAGCTCCTCGAACGAAACGTACGAGCGGTTTTCTATATGGTAGGTATTGAACACTTCCCCGTCACAGCTGATGAGCTGGGTGGCGAGATTGCTCTTTGGATTCTCCAGTTCTTCAAACGAAGGCAGGTCTGCGAAAGCTGCTACGAAAAGTAGGCAGAGCAGCAACAGCAAGAAGGGGGCTGTGAGCAGGATCCACCAGCATCTGACTATTTTTTTCTTGGTCTCAAGCTTCATTTCGGAATAGGTTTGAAACGCGAATTTAGCAATTAAATTTGGATTATACCTCTATTTATATTTTACTTTGCGCTTCCTAAAAAATCGTTATTATGGGAGAGAATCTTGTCATCGTCGAGTCACCCGCCAAAGCCAAGACAATCGAGAAATTCCTTGGCAAGGGTTATACCGTAAAATCCAGCTTCGGTCATATCCGCGACCTCTCAAAGCAGAAACTCGGAGTCGACACGGAGCACGGTTTCATACCGCATTACGAAATTGCCCCCGACAAGAAAAAGCTGGTTGCAGACCTCAGGAAAGCAGCCTCGGACGCCTCAATGGTATGGCTCGCATCCGATGAGGACCGCGAAGGGGAAGCCATCGCCTGGCACCTTTTCGAGACCCTGGAGCTTGACAACGCCAAGACCCGCCGCATCGCATTCCACGAAATCACGAAGAACGCCATCCTGGAAGCTATCGAGGCTCCCCGCGGCATAGATATGAACCTCGTCAACGCCCAGCAGGCCCGCCGCATCCTCGACCGCCTGGTAGGATTCGAGCTCTCCCCCATCCTCTGGAAAAAGGTGCAGCCCAAGCTTTCCGCCGGCCGTGTGCAGTCAGTCGCAGTAAGGCTGATCGTGGACAAGGAGAGGGAGATCTCCGCCTTCAAGGCAGCATCGTTCTACAAGGTCGAGGGCACATTCGTCCCCGCCGGCCTCAAGAACAAGATCAAAGGCAGCGTCGACAAGAAGTTCGAAAATGAGAAAGAAGCTGTCGCATTCCTCGAGAGTTGCAGGAACGCTGATTTCTCAGTAGCATCCATCGAGAAGAAGGAACTCACCCGCACCCCGGCCGCTCCTTTCACGACTTCACTCCTCCAGCAGGAGGCTTCCCGCAAGCTCGGCTTCTCTGTAAGCCAGACGATGACGATCGCCCAGAGGCTCTACGAAGCCGGTCTGATCACCTATATGCGTACCGACTCCGTCAACCTGTCTTCGCTCGCCATCAATGCCGCCAAGGCATTCATCGTCGGCGAATACGGCGAGTCATACTCAAAGCCCCGCAAATACAAGACCCGCACCAAGGGCGCCCAGGAGGCTCACGAGGCCATCCGCCCCACTTATATACAGAACGTCACCATCGAAGGCAACACCAACGAGAAGAAGCTCTACAACCTCATCTGGAAACGCACCATCGCCAGCCAGATGGCCGATGCGGTAGTCGAGAAGACAACAGTCGACATCAAGGCTGACGGCGTCAGCGAGCCTTTCGTGGCCGAAGCCGAGAAAGTAGTCTTCGACGGATTCCTGAAAGTCTACATCGAAGGCACCGACGACGAAGAGACCACTGAGGAACTCACCCTTATGCCTTCAATCTCCAAAGGCCAGAAGATGGACCGCAAGGAGATCGACGCAGTGGAGCGCTTCACTCCGAAGCCCTCACGCTACACCGAGGCCAGCCTGGTCAAGAAGCTCGAAGAGCTGGGAATCGGCCGCCCGTCAACCTACGCCCCGACCATTTCGACCATTATGAAGCGCGGCTATGTGGCCAAGGGCGACAGCAAGGGAGAAGCCCGCAATTACAACATCTACGCGCTGAAGGGCGACAGCATCACCAGCCAGACCAAATCTGAGACCGTCGGCAAGGAGAAAGGCAAGCTGTTCGCCGAGAACATCGGAATAGTGGTGACCGACTACCTCGACGCCAACTTCCAGTCCATTATGGACTATGGCTTCACAGCCCAGGTAGAGCAGGATTTCGACGACATAGCCAACGGCAAGAGGGTGTGGAACGAAGTCATCGCCGATTTCTACTCTGACTTCCACAACACCGTCGAAGAGAAGCTCAACGACCGCACCCACACACACGCAGAGCGCCGTCTCGGCGTCGACCCGTCAAGCGGCAAGATGCTCATCGCCCGTATGGGACGCTTCGGCCCGCTGGTTCAGAAAGGCGAGAACGACGACCCCGACAAGCAGTTCGCAAGCCTCAAGAAAGGCCAGCTGATCGAGAACATCACCATTGAAGAGGCTGCCAAGCTGTTCGACTTGCCCCGCACTGTCGGCACTTATGAAGGCAAGCCCGTCACCGTCGCTGTGGGACGTTTCGGCCCATACATCAAATTCGGCTCGGAGTTCGTGTCTATCGGCAAGAACTACGACCCGATGCTGATAACCGAGGCAGAAGCCGCCGCCCTGATCGAAGACCACAGGCAGAAAGAACTCAAGAAGCACATCGCCAGCTTCGGGGACATCGAGGTGCTCAACGGACGTTTCGGCCCCTACATCAAGCAGGGTAGGAACAATTACAAGATTCCGAAAGGCACAGCTCCCGAATCGCTTGACGAAGCAGCCTGCAGGGCCATTATCGAAAAAGCCAACAAATCCGCCAAATAAACATACGTCATAATATGATCTCTCACCAGCTTGACCTGACAGACAGAAGGATTCTTTCATTCCTGATCAAGAACGCCAGACTTCCCTACCTCGAAATCGCCCGCGAATGCGGCATTTCCGGCGCAGCCATCCACCAGCGCGTACACAAGATGGAGCAGATGGGCATAATCACCGGCTCCAGACTTCTCGTCAAGCCGCAGGCCCTGGGACTGAACGTATGCGCCTTCATCGGCGTGAGCCTCTCCCGGGCAAACGCATACTCGCAGGTCATCGACACCCTCAAGAACATCCCTGAGATCGTCGAGTGCCATTTCATCACCGGCAACCACGCCCTGATGCTCAAAATCTACTGCAAGGACAACGACCACCTGATGCACGTGCTGATCGACACCATCCAGAACATCGATGGCGTCGAGCGCACCGAGACCTGGATATCCCTCGAAGAAACCATCGAGAGGCAGGTTTCTATCGATGACACTTCGTCATACTCAAGGACAAAGAGCGCCTCTGCGAAGAAAGAGAGCCGCAAGAAAGCTTCAAAGTAACGCTTCCGCGATCCTGAGGTCGTCCGGAGTTGTAATCTTGATATTGTAACGCAGACCTGCCACCGTCTTCACGGGGAAGCCGGCCTTCTGCACCACGGTCAGGTCGTCGGTGAAGGAAGTGTCGTAAGACTGCCCGTAAGCTTTGCGGAGTATCTCCGAACGGAAGACCTGAGGTGTCTGGACAGCCACGAAGCGGGACCTGTCGGCAGGCACCGTCCCGTCCTCTGTTTTCTCACGTATACTCTCCACCAGAGGCACCACGGGCGCCACCGCGCCGCATCTTTCAGCCTCTTCGAACAGGCCTTCCAGGAATTCCGTCGTCACGAAGGGCCGCACCCCGTCGTGGACGGCGACGAGGGCCCCGTCGGGGACATACTCAAGGGCGTTCTTGACTGAATGGAAACGGGTGAAGCCTCCACTGGGCAGAGTGTATCTTTCCAGAAAGGCGGTGCTGCGGCAATAGTTCTTCCAATAATCTTTGTATTCGTCTGACAGAACCACGATTATCTCTACCGCCGGGCTCATCGCAAGGAACCTCTCGATGGTATGGCGCAATATCGGTTTCCCGGCGATTTCAATAAATTGCTTGGGTATTTTTGAATTCATCCTCGCACCCGATCCTGCAGCTACGATAACGGCGTATCTTTTTCTGTCCATATTGTCAATAACTTGTATACAAAGTTAACTTTTAATTAGCCATTATTCACTACTTTTGTGTGATTAAGCTAAAACCATGACACCAGAATTGAAAAAAATCTCATCTGCACTTATTTCCGTGTTTTACAAGGACGGCATCGAAGAGATTGCCGACATCCTCGCCAGCAAAGGCGTAACCTTGTATTCCACCGGAGGAACCTACGATTTTCTGGCCTCCAAGGGCTATGAAGTGACAAAAGTAGAGGACGTCACCGGCTACCCTTCAATCCTCGGCGGAAGGGTCAAGACCCTCCATCCCAAAATTTTCGGCGGCATCCTCGCAAGACGCGAAAACCCCTCCGACCTGGAGCAGATGCAGCAATATGAAATACCTGCGCTCGACCTCGTCATCGTCGACCTCTATCCCTTCGAGGAATACGTCGCAAAGGGCGCTTCCCATCAGGAAATCATCGAAAAAATCGATATCGGCGGCATCAGCCTCATCCGCGCCGCCGCCAAGAACTACAAAGACGTAGTCATCGTGCCCTGCAAGGACTGCTACGGCAAGCTTGCCAGCCTCCTCAAGGAGAAAGACGGCTGCACGAGCGAGGAAGACAGGCTCTCATTCGCCAAATACGCTTTCTCGGTGAGCAGTTCTTACGACACCGCAATCTTCAACTACCTCAACCGCGACGGCGAGGTGGATATGTTCGCCCGCAGCTACAACACCTCAACCCCTCTGCGCTACGGCGAGAACCCTCACCAGAGCGCAGCCTTCTACGGCGATGCATCCACTCTCCCCGAGCAGCTGCACGGCAAGGAGATCTCATACAACAACCTGCTTGACATCGAGGCCGCCATCGAACTCATCTCGGACTTCAGCGAGCCCACCGTAGCCATCATCAAGCACAACAACGCCTGCGGCTGCGCCACCAGGGCGACAGTCCTCGAAGCCTGGAAAGACGCCCTTGCCGGCGACCCTGTTTCAGCATTCGGAGGCATCATCATCTCCAACGTGCCTGTCGACAGCTCAGCTGCCGAGGAGATCAACAAAATCTTCTTCGAGGTCATCATCGCTCCGGACTATGCTCCCGAGGCGCTCGAGATTCTCAAGCAGAAGAAAAACCGCATAATAATGGTCAGCCGCAACGCTGCCCCGTCTGCCGTCAAGTTCCGTTCTATGCTGGGCGGAGCCCTCGTGCAGCAGAGGGACACCAAGACCGAGACCCCGGCCGACCTCAAGCCCGTCACCAAGGCCGTTCCCACTGACGCCCAGGTTGCCGACCTGCTTTTCGCCAACAAACTCGTCAAGCACTCGAAGTCCAATTCGATCGTGCTTGCCAAAGACGGTATGCTGCTCGCCAGCGGCGTAGGCCAGACTTCAAGGGTTGACGCCCTCAAGCAGGCCATCGCCAAGGCCCTCAGCTTCGGCTTCGACCTCAAGGGCGCCGTAATGGCCTCTGACGCCTTCTTCCCCTTCCCCGACTGCGTCGAAATCGCAGACCAGGCAGGCATCACCGCTGTCATCCATCCGGGCGGCAGCATCCGCGACCAGGAAAGCGTCGACTACTGCGACAAACATAACCTGGCTATGGTAATCACAGGATTCAGACACTTCAAACACTAGAAATCACTATTATTAATCGATATGGCATTCTCGTTTCTAACCCAAGAACTTGCAATCGACCTCGGTACCGCCAACATCGTCATTTTTATGAACGACAAGAAGGTGATAGACGAGCCTTCCATCGTTGCGATAGACATCCCCACCAATAAACCTATCGCCGTCGGAACCCAGGCCAAGCTGATGCACGAACGCACAAACCCGACCATCCGTACCGTCAGGCCCCTCAGGGACGGCGTAATCGCAGACTTCGAAGCCGCAGAGCTGATGCTGCGAGAGTTCATCAAGATGATCAACCGCAAACGCACTCTCTTCGCCCCCAACCTCAAGATTGTCGTCAGCATCCCCAAAGGCAGCACGGAAGTGGAGATCAGAGCCGTGCGCGACTCCTGCGAACACGCCGGAGGCCGTGACGTCTATATGATGTTCGAGCCTATGGCCGCAGCGCTTGGTATCGGACTGGACGTAACCGCTCCTTCCGGCAATATGGTGGTCGACATCGGAGGCGGCACCACCGAAGTTGCAGTCATCTCCCTTGGCGGCATCGTAGCCAGCGAGAGCATCCGTACCGCAGGTGACGTCTTCACCAGCGACATCCAGCAGTATATGCGCCAGCAGCACAACATCCGTGTCGGCGAGATCACTGCCGAGGACATCAAGATCAAGATCGGCGCAGCCATATCGGAACTCGACGAGACTCCGGATCCCTACATCGTGAACGGTCCCAACCTGATGACGGCCCACCCCGTGGAGGCTGAGGTCACCTCCCAGGAGATCGCCCACTGCCTCGACAAGTCGCTCGTGAGACTGGAGACAGCCATCCTCACAGTGCTTGAAAAGACTCCGCCCGAGCTTTACGCCGACATCGTCCACAAGGGAATCTTCCTGACCGGCGGCGGCGCCCTGCTCAAGGGTCTCGACCAAAGGCTTGCCAGAAAGATCAACATCCCGTTCCACGTGTCGGAAGACCCGCTGCGCGCAGTGGCCCGCGGCACCTGCCAGGCTCTCAAGAACACTTCAACATATAAATTCCTGTTCAGGTAATGACAGGTCGCCCCGCCCTTGTACGCATCGCAATAAATATCGTGGTATTCATTGCACTGGAGGTGCTGTGCCTTATAATGATTGCAGGCAACAGCGTCGTGCAGCGCTACAAGATCCTCGGGGCCATACGTGAAGCCCAGGCTGCCCTGTGGCAGAGGACGAGCGAGATAGGTTCCTATTTTTCTCTCAAGAAAGACAACCGGCTGCTGGTGCAGGAGAATGTCGACCTGCAGCGCCAGCTGAACGCCTATAAGGCCCTGGCCGTGATGCAGGACTCGACGGACTTGCATCCTTCTGGCCTTTACTCCTATATGGCGGCCGACATCGTCAAGAGCACCCGCGGCAAGCAGCACAACTATATGCTCATCGACAAGGGCTCCCGGGCCGGAGTATCTGAAGGTATGGGCGTAGTCACTGCGAACGGAGTGGTAGGCGTGATAGATGCAGTGAGCGACAATTACTCATACGTGATCTCCTTCCTGAACACGGAGCAGTCCGTGAGCGCACGGCTGACAAAGAGCGACCACTTCGGCCTGCTGCGCTGGGAAGGCGTCAATCCCCACAAAGCCACTCTGACTGAGATCTCCCTCAACTGCGGAGCCGCCGTCGGCGACAGCGTGGCGACCAGCGGACACTCCAGCATCTTCCCCGCCGACATCCCTATCGGCGTCATCAGCAAGATAAAGCCTGTCAGCGGCCTCTACCTGAGCCTGGAAGTAGACCTGTTCCAGGACTACAGCAGGCTGCGCCACGTATATGTGGTCGCCAACAAGGACCGTAAGGAGATCGAAGAACTCGAGCAGGAGGAACGGCAATGAAAGACAACTGGGGACGCTTCATATTCTATGCAACTCTGCTGATAATCCAGATAGTCCTTTCGGGCTATGTGAATGTCGGCCCGTACATCTACCTGTGCTGCCTGCCCCTCATCGTCATCTACCTCCCGCTCTACCAGGAGACCAGCCTGTCGATGCTCATCGCCTTCGGCTGCGGCCTGCTCGTTGACAGCCTCGGCGACGGCATAATGGGTCTGAATGCGGCAGCAGCCGTGGCCCTGGCAGCCGTCCGCAAGCCTCTCTTCGCCGCTTTCTTCACGAAGGACAACGTGGAGAGGGCCATATTCCCGACCATACGCGACACCGGCGTTATGCGGCACATCAATTTCATCCTCTGCTCACTGCTGGTCTACTTCATCGTCTACATCTGCCTCGATTCTGTAGGTATGGAGAGCTTCCAGACCACGCTGCTCAGGCTTGTGCTGAGCTGCGCGGCGAACCTCGCCATCATCCTGGCCATCGACTATTTTATGTTCAACGCACGGAAATAAGCAATGGCACTATCCATCAGCAGAAAGAACATCCTCCTCGCTTCGATAGCGATTGCCTTCCTTGCAGTCATAGGCAGGCTGTTCTACGTGCAGATAATTGAAGACAAATACCGCATCAACGCCGAGAACAACGCTCTGAAATACAAGGTGAACTATCCCGCCCGCGGACGCATCCTCGACCGCAACGGGGAGATAATGGTCGACAACAAGATCATCTATGACCTCGAAGTGACACCCATCGACGTACAGCCCTTCGACACCCTAGCCTTCTGCCGGATATTCGACCTCGACGAGGAGTTCGTCAAGGAGCGCTTCGACTATTACCGCCGCTACCGCAGCCGCATAGGCTACGGATCCGTTTCCTTCCTCAAGCAGATTCCGGGCGAGATGTACGACAAATTCGCCGAGAAGAGCTATATGTTCCCCGGCTTCGACGCAGTCATAAGGACCGCCCGCGACTACCCCGTCAATTCCGGCGGAAACCTGCTGGGCTACATCAGCGAGGTTGACCAGAATTTCCTGAAGAACCACGAAGGCTATGTGATGGGTGATTTCGCAGGCAAAACCGGAATGGAGATGGCCTTCGAAGACCGTCTCAAAGGCGAGAAAGGCTTCGAGATCTTCCTGCGCGACGCTCACAACCGCATCCAGGAGCACTATGAGGACGGAGCCTACGACAAGGAAGCCATCGGCGGGGCAGACGTCACGACCACCATCGACCTGCACCTGCAGGCCTACGGCCAGCAGCTGATGCAGAACAAGGTGGGTTCGGTAGTGGCCATCGAGCCCTCGACCGGAGAGATCCTGGCGATGGTGTCCAGCCCCGGCATCGACGTATCCCAGCTGGCCGAAATCAACAAATACTACTCTGAACTGATAAACGACCCCTACAAGCCGATGTTCAACAGGGCTGTCCAGTCCGCACAGCCGCCCGGCTCCGTGTTCAAGGTGGTCAACGGCCTCATCGGCCTGCAGGAAGGAGTGCTGACTCCCGACACGAAATATCCCTGCCACGCCGGATACCAGGTCGGAAGGGTCAAGCTGGGCTGCCACAACCACGTCTCGCCCATCGATATGTACCAGTCCCTGATGATGTCCTGCAACGCATATTACTGCTATGTGTTCCGCAACATCATCGACAATCCCAAATACGGCAGCGTGGGCGAGGCCTTCGACAAGTGGAGGGAATACGTGACTTCGTTCGGCTTCGGCACCAAGCTGGGAAGCGACATCCCCTACGAACTGGCCGGAAACGTCCCCAGCCGAGCGACCTACGACAGGCTTCACGGCAAGGACCGCTGGAGGTCCCTTTCCATCATCTCGCTGTCCATCGGCCAGGGAGAGCTCGGCTGCACGCCGCTGCACCTTGCCAATATGTGCGCCACCGTGGCCAACAGGGGCTACTATTACATCCCCCATTATGTGAAATACAAGCCGGGAGAGGCGGTGGACAGCACCTACAACCTCTACACCACCCGTCACTATACGATGGTCGACACGACCTACTTCCCTGAAGTCGTCAAGGGTATGGAGATGGCCGTGCAGGGCGGTCCCGGCGCAACCGCCAGGTCCGTGGCCATCCCGGGCATAGTGATGTGCGGCAAGACCGGCACGGCCCAGAACCCGCACGGCAGCGACCACTCGGTGTTTATGTGCTTCGCCCCGAAGGACGACCCCAAGATAGCGGTGGTGGCATACGTGGAGAACGCCGGCTTCGGCGCGACCTGGGCGGCCCCCATAGCCTCGCTGCTCGTGGAAAGATACCTCAACGGGGAGATAAGCCCCGAAAGAAAATACCTCGAACAACGAATGTTCGACGCCAATCTGTTGTATAAGGTCAAGACAAGATGACAGGCAACGCATCAATATACAGCAAGCTGGACTGGAGACTGATTATCTACTACCTGATACTCGTCGTCTTCGGCTGGCTCAACATATTCTCTTCCGTCCACGCGGAGGATTCGATGCTGTTCGACTTCAGTCAGCGGTACGGAATGCACTTCATCTGGATGTGCATCTCGATAGCCCTGGCGGTCGCCATCGTCTTCGTCATACCTTCCAAGATCTATAACGGCCTTGCGTGGTGGATGTACATCCTTATGATAGGGCTGCTGCTGGTGACCCTGGTCATCGGAGTGGAAGTCAAGGGCTCCCGGTCGTGGATTTCACTGGGAGGCATCCAGTTCCAGCCTGCAGAATTCTCCAAGATCACGACCGCCCTCGCCCTTTCGGCGCTGATGGGCAAATACGGATACGTGTTCAAGCGCACCGACTGCTGGATCAAGGCCCTGGCCACCATCGGCATTCCTATGCTGCTGATCCTGATGGAAAAGGAGACCGGCTCGATGCTGGTCTACATCGGCTTCTTCCTGGTGTTCTACCGGGAAGGTATGAGCGGCTGGTTCCTGCTGGCGGGTCTGTTCGCCGTCCTCGAATTCATACTGGGGCTGGTCTTCTCGCCCTTCGTGGCTATGCTGGTGCTGACGGGCACCTTCCTGCTGATCTATTTCATAAGGAACAGGAATGTCCTCCCTGGCATCATCATCACCGCAGTCGTAATTACGCTGCTGGCCTTCCTGCCGAAGCTCCTCGCCGTCGAATCCATTGCGGCGAAGAACCCTTTCCCGGCTGAGATATGGATTGCCATCGTCTGCTGCGCCGCATCGGTCTTCGTGCTTGTGAGAGGCCTGCTGCTGCGCACCAAGGACAAATTTATGCGCAACCTGCTCATCTTCTACATCCTGTTCACGGGCTTCATCTTCTCCGTCCAGTTCATTTTCAACAATGTGCTCCAGGACCACCAGAGAGCCCGCATCGAAGTGCTGCTGGGTATGAAGGACGACCCCAAAGGCGTAGGCTACAACGTCCATCAGTCGCTCATCGCCATCGGCTCCGGCGGCCTGTTCGGCAAAGGATATATGCAGGGGACGCAGACCCGCTTCGACTTCGTCCCCGAGCAGACCACCGACTTCATCTTCTGCACCATCGGGGAAGAGTGGGGCTTCGTCGGCTCGATGGCCGTCCTGGTCCTGTACTTCCTGCTGCTGATGCGCATCATCAACAAGGCCGAGCAGAACGCCGACAATTTCACCCGCATCTACGGCTACTGCGTCGCGTGCTGCCTGCTGATGCACATTCTCATCAACATCTGTATGACTATCGGACTTATGCCGGTGATAGGCATCCCCCTGCCCTTCCTGAGCTACGGAGGATCCTCGCTGCTGGCATTCACCATACTGCTATTCATTTTCATAAGGCTTGACCTTGACCAGTGGAGATATCTTAAACATTAAATAAACAACATATATGTATCAGGATTTTGCATACAGACACAACGGCCCCCGGGATTTCCAGACAAAGGAGATGCTCGACGCCATAGGAGTGGAATCGCTCGATGAACTTATCAGCCAGACCGTGCCTGCGGACATCAGGCTCGACAAGCCTCTGAACCTGGCCCCTGCCGTCAGTGAAGCTGAATATCTGACATCGCTGAAAGAGATCGCCGCGAAGAACAAGCCCTTCCGCTCGATGATAGGAATGGGGTTCTACGGAACTGCTTCACCCTCCGTGATCATCCGCAACATTTTTGAGAATCCCAGCTGGTACACGTCATACACCCCTTATCAGTCCGAGATTTCGCAGGGAAGGCTCGAGGCGCTCATCGTCTTCCAGACAATGATCTCCTCCCTGACCGGCTTCCCTCTCTCCAACTGTTCGATGCTGGACGACGCCACGGCAGCCGCCGAGGCTATGAGGATGATGTTCAACCTGCGCAGCCGCAGTATGGTGCAGTCGGGGTATGACAAGCTGTTCGTCGACGAGAACATCTTCCCGCAGGTACTCTCGGTGCTGCAGACCCGCGCCAATCCGCTCGGCATCCACGTGGTCACCGGAGATTTCCGCAAGGTGAACCTCAGCGACCGTTTCTTCGGCGCCATCGTCCAGTATCCCGCAGCCGACGGAGAAATCCGCGACTACAGCGAATTCTGCGCATCAGCCCACTCCAACGATGTGCTTGTAACTGCATACTGCGACCTGCTCGCGCTGACCCTCATCAAGGAGCCGGCCGCCTGGGGAGCTGACGTAGCTGTCGGTTCCGCCCAGCGCTTCGGCTTGCCGATGGGCTTCGGCGGCCCCACAGCAGGCTTTATGTCCACCCGCGACGAATTCAAGCGCAGTCTCCCCGGCCGCATCATCGGCGCGTCCGTGGACCGTCTCGGCAACAAAGGCTACCGCCTCGCCCTCCAGACCCGCGAACAGCACATCAAGCGCGACAAGGCCACCTCGAACATCTGCACCGCCACAGCCCTGATGGCAATTATGACCGGTATGTATGCAGTATGGCACGGTCCGAAAGGTCTCCGCGAGATCGCGATGAAAGTCCACGGCTTCGCCCGCGACTTCGCCGCCAAACTCGTCAAGAGCGGCTACCGCATCGTGACGGACCGCTTCTTCGACACCATCGAGGTGATCGCCCCGAACTTCGAGGCCATCAGCGCCCGCGCGTTGGAGTCTGGATACAACTTCTGCTACACCGAAGACGGACACATCCGCATCAGCTTCGACGAGCTGTCTTCAGAGCAGGAGGCCGCCAAGCTGCGCGAGATCTTCAGCAGCGTGTCGGCTGTCCACGCCGAGCCCGCCTGTCCGGAATTTATGGCCCGCGAAACCCCGATTCTCACCGAGCCAGTCTTCAACTCATATCACTGCGAGACAGAGATGATGCGTTACATCAAGAAGCTCGAACGCCGAGACATCTCCCTCACCCACAGTATGATCCCGCTCGGATCCTGCACGATGAAGCTCAATGCCGCCACCGAGATGCTGCCTCTGAGCTGGTCTGAGTTCGGGAACGTCCATCCTTTCGCACCTCTGGCCCAGGCCAAGGGCACTATGACCCTGATCACCGACCTCGAGAGAGACCTGGCCGTGATCACCGGCTTCGACGCCTGCTCCCTCCAGCCGAACAGCGGCGCCGCAGGCGAATATGCAGGCCTTATGACTATCCGCGGCTACCTCCACGCCAACGGGCAGGACGGCCGCGACATTATGCTGCTCCCGACCTCCGCACACGGCACCAACCCTGCATCTGCAGCTATGGCCGGTTTCAACATCTCGCTGGTGAGCTGCGACGACAACGGCAATATCAATGTCGAGGAGCTCAAGGAGAAGGTCAGCCAGGCTGGCGACAGGCTTGCAGGCATAATGATCACCTATCCTTCGACCCACGGAGTGTTCGAAGCCCGCATCCGCGAGATCGTGGCTGCAGTCCACGACGGCGGAGGCCTCGTATATATGGACGGAGCCAATATGAACGCCCAGGTCGGCCTTACCAACCCCGGCACCATAGGGGCTGACGTATGCCACCTCAACCTGCACAAGACCTTCGCGATGCCTCACGGCGGCGGCGGTCCCGGAGTCGGCCCTATCTGCTGCACGGAGGCCCTCAAGCCATATCTGCCCGGCCATCCCGTAGTTCCGCAGTGCGGCGGCAAAGGTATGACGGCAGTTTCGGCTGCACCTTTCGGCTCCGCCCTGCTGCTTCCCATAACCCACGCATACATCAAGATGCTGGGTGCAGAGGGACTGCGCAAGGCCAGCGAGATCGCCATACTCAACGCCAACTACATCTCCGCCAAGCTGAGACCCGAACTGGACACCCTCTACACCGGCACCACCGGCCGTGTGGCCCACGAATGCATCATCGACCTGCGCCATTTCAAGGCTGAATACGGAGTCGACGCCACCGACGTCGCCAAGAGGCTGATGGACTTCGGCTTCCACGCCCCCACCCTCAGCTTCCCCGTACACGAGACCCTGATGGTGGAACCCACCGAGAGCGAATCTCTCGAAGAGCTCGACCGCTTCATCGAGGCCCTCAAGACCATCGTCGCAGAATGCAAGGACATCAAGGCCGGCAAGCTTGACGCAGAAGACAACCCTGTCAGGATGGCTCCGCACACTGCCGCCGAGGTATGCGCCGACAACTGGACCCACCCCTACTCAAGGGAACAGGCAGCATATCCTCTCGAGTGGATACGCGACAACAAGTTCTGGCCGTTCAGCGCCCGCATCGACAACGGATGGGGCGACCGCAACCTCAACCCGAAGATTTGACGCTAATCAATAAATATTTGTAACTTTGCCGTCTCGACAATAAACAAACATACAATATTATGCAAAACATCTCCAGCTACGATTTCACAGGCAAAAGAGCCATTGTCAGGGTGGACTTCAACGTTCCTCTGGATGAAAATTTCAAAATTACCGACGACACCCGCATCAGGGCTGCCATCCCCACTTTGAAGAAAGTGCTCGAGAAAGGCGGTTCCCTCATCATTATGTCCCACCTCGGACGTCCGAAGGGTGTTGACAACAAGTTCTCTCTGAAACACATCATCTACCGTGTAGAGGAGCTGCTCGGAGTCAAGGTCCAGTTCGCTGACGACTGTATGAAGGCCGGCGCACAGGCTGCCGCCCTCAAGCCGGGTGAAGTCCTGCTGCTCGAAAACCTCCGCTTCTACGCAGAAGAGGAAGGCAAGCCCAGAGGTCTGAAAGACGACGCTACCGACGAGGAGAAGAAGGCTGCCAAAGCCGCTGTCAAAGCCAGCCAGAAAGAGTTCGTCAAGACTCTCGCAAGCTACGCTGACTGCTACATCAACGACGCTTTCGGAACTGCCCACCGCGCCCACGGTTCAACCGCCCTCATCGCTTCATACTTCCCGAACGACAAGATGTTCGGCTACGTGATGGAAGGCGAGATCACAGCCATTGACAAAGTGCTCGGCAACCCCGCACGTCCCCTCACTGCCATCATCGGCGGCGCCAAGGTCTCATCTAAGATCGGCATCATCGAGCATCTGCTCGACCTCGTCGACAACCTGATCATCGGCGGCGGTATGGTTTACACCTTCAAGAAAGCCCAGGGCGGCAAGATCGGCAACTCCCTCTGCGAAGACGACCAGCAGGAAGTGGCTCTGAACATCCTCGCCAAGGCTAAGGAGAAAGGCGTGAACATCGTCCTCTCAGACAAAGTCGTTGCTGCAGACGCATTTGCAAACGACGCCAAGACCATCGTATGCGACTCTGACAACATTCCTGACGGATTCGAAGGTATGGACGCAGCTCCCGAGTCAATCGAGGCTGCCAAGGCCATCATTATGAAGTCCAAGACCATCCTCTGGAACGGTCCTGTAGGCGTGTTCGAGATGCCCAATTTCGCAATCGGCACCAACGCCATCGCCCAGGCTCTCAAAGAGGCCACCGACAACGGCGCGTTCACCCTCGTGGGCGGCGGCGACTCAGTGGCTGCAGTCACTCAGATGGGCTATGCCGACAAGGTAAGCTACGTATCTACCGGCGGCGGCGCAATGCTCGAGTACCTCGAGGGCAAAGTCCTCCCCGGCATCGCTGCCATCAGGGAGTAATCCTTCGCCAGGACATACTTCAAACCCCGCAGGCGCAGGCCTGCGGGGTTTTGTTTTATCCGCCGGGCGGTTGACGGTTCTGTAATATTTTAGTACCTTTATAGGTTGAATAATTTTCATCCTATGAAACGACTTTATGCCATCAGCTTTCTGCTGACCCTCATACTCTCCCTGTATTCCTGCCAGGAGCCGGAAGTACAGGTGAAAAGCATCACCCTCAACTCCGCCGCGCTGTCCCTGACCGAAGGGGAAAGTTTCAATCTTACAGCCACTGTCAGCCCCGACAACGCCACTGACAAGACTGTGCTGTGGAGTTCTTCGAACGCCAGCATCGCCAGCGTCGACCAGGGAGTGGTCACTGCCGTCAAGGAGGGTTCAGCCACCATCACCGTTGCCAGCAGGGACGGCGGAGCGAAGGCTTCCTGCGAAGTGACGGTCACTTCTGCCGTGGTGGAAGTTGAATCCGTCACCCTGAACGAAAAAGAAGCGACGCTGACTGTCGGCCAGACGCTGAAGCTCGCGGCCACAGTCCTGCCTGAAAACGCGACTGACAAGGCCGTTACGTGGACTTCCAACAACACTGCCGTGGCGACTGTCGCCGACGGAGTCGTGACTGCGGTCAAGGTCGGCACGGCTTCCATCACCGCAACCGCGGGCGGAAAGAACGCCAGCTGCACCATAACCGTCAAGGAGGCGTACATCGACGTGACTTCGGTGACTCTCGACAAGACCAGCTACTCCCTGCTGGAAGGCGAGAGCTTCACCCTCAAGGCCACCGTCAAGCCGGACGACGCCAGCGACAAGACTGTGACCTGGACTTCTTCCGATGAAAAAGTAGTCACAGTATACGGAGGCACCGTGAAAGCCGTCGGTCCCGGCACCGCCACGGTCACTGCCACCGCCGGCAAGGTGTCCGCCACCTGCGAAGTGCAGGTCAGCGCGAGGATAGCGGTCGCCGAAGTCATCCTGGACATCAAGAAACTCACGCTGGACGTGGGCCAGACTGAGACCCTGACCGCCACTGTCCTGCCCGAGAACGCCACTGACAAGACCATCATCTGGACTTCATCTGACGAAGATGTCGCCACTGTCCGCGGGGGAACTGTCAAGGGCGTCGCCGAAGGCACCGCCACCATAACCGCCACTGCCGGGGAGAAATCCGCAAGCTGCACAGTCACTGTCAAGACAGTGCCGCTGCAGGCCATCTCCCTCGACAAGACCGAGCTTAACCTGGACCCCGGCCAGACCGAATACCTCGAAGTCAAATTCCACCCCGAAAACGCCACCGACAAGACCGTCATCTGGCTGTCCGGCGACGAGTCTGTCGCCGAAGTGAACAGCTACGGCAAAGTGACAGCCAACAATCCGGGCAAGACAACCATCACTGCCAAGGCCGGCGACCTGACGGCCACCTGCGAAGTGACGGTGAACAACACCAACTACCTGACTATTGTCAACAACAGCAAGTCCACCGGCGACATAACCATCAAGAGCAACGGCACAGGCGCACCCACCATCGCCCTGAGCTATTCAAGCGACGGCAAGGAGTGGAAGGAAATCACCCTCAAGGCTATGGAGAGCGGCACCATCCTGCTGCCCGCCGGAGGCTCGGTACGTCTCTACGGCGAGAACCCGTACTACGGCAGGAACTCCAGCTCGAGCATAGGTTTCTGGTCCATCAGGGTCAACGTGCCCCACAATCTATCTGGAGATATTATGAGCCTGTGCGGCTACGCCACGGATATGACGAGCGACTACCAGTTCTACAGGCTGTTCTATTCAGACGTCAACCTTGAATCTGCGGAAGGCCTCAAGCTGACCGCGAAAAAGCTCTCTCCGAGCTGCTACCGCTCTATGTTCCAGGGCTGCACCGCTCTGAAGAAGGCGCCGGCGATCCAGGCCAAAACGATGGATGCGCGCAGCTGCGAATCGATGTTCGAAAAATGCACCGCACTCGAAGAGGTTCCTTCGCTCCCCGTAACGGACCTGACCAAGGCAGACTATTGCTACCTGTCGATGTTCAAAGGCTGCACTTCATTGAAGAAGGGCGGCAAACTGCCCGCCACGACGCTGGCCCTGAGGTGCTATGAATCTATGTTCCAGGATTGCACCGCACTGGCCGAAGCTCCCGCCCTGCCGGCGGAGAAGCTCGCCAATTACTGCTACCAGTCGATGTTCCAGGGTTGCACCGCACTGGCCAAGGCTCCCGCCCTCAACGCCACTGCGCTGGCGATGATGTGTTACTCCCAGATGTTCAACGGCTGCTCCGCTCTCAAGAAAGCCCCCGAGCTCCCCGCCATCGTGATGTCTGCAGGCTGTTATATGGGAATGTTCCAAGGCTGCTCAGCTCTCGAGGAGGCTCCCGAGCTCCCTGCCAAGTCGCTGGCCCATTCGTGCTACTACGGTATGTTCTCCGGCTGCCTCGCCCTCGCCAAGGCTCCCGAGCTGCCTGCCCAGAAGCTTGCCGCCAGCTGCTACGATATGATGTTCTCCACTTGCATCGCCCTGACAGCCGCTCCTGCGCTGCCTGCCCCGAAGCTGGCCGAAAAATGCTACGAGAAGATGTTCTACAACTGCCGCAACCTGAATGAAGTGACCTGCCTGGCCACTGACATATCAGCGAAGGATTGCACCACAGACTGGCTGTTCTATACCGCCGCCGAAGGCACCTTCACAAAAGCTAAAGAGATGACCAAATGGGGCGCAGGCCCCTCCGGAATCCCTACCGGATGGACAGTGGAAGATGCCGAAGATGAATAATCAATACAACTAAATAAACTTCCGTTATGAACAAAAAACTGATCTTCACGCTTGCAATCGCACTGTTCTCAGCAGTGATTGTCAATGCTCAGAATCCCATCATCCGCGACCAGTTCACGGCTGACCCCAGCGCCCACTACTTCGAGGGCAGGGTGTATGTCTATCCTTCACACGACATTCCCGCACCGGTCGATTACGCCCGCAAAGACTGGTTCTGTATGGAAGACTACCACGTCTTTTCTTCTGACAATCTCGTCGACTGGGTAGACCACGGCAGGATCATCACCCAGAATGAGGTTCCGTGGGTACAGCCCAACTCCTTCCAGATGTGGGCTCCTGACTGCAACTACAAGAACGGCAAGTATTACTTCTACTTCCCCGCCACAGGTAAGCGCGTAAACGGCCAGAGGCCTGACGGCAGCATCGGAGTCGCAATCTCCGACACTCCTTACGGCCCGTTCGTCCCGCAGGAGACAGCCATCAAGGGGACCTTCGGCATCGACCCCTGCTGCTTCATCGACGATGACGGCCAGGCCTATCTCGTATGGGCAGGCGGCGGACTTACGATCTGCAAGCTGAAAGACAATATGCTTGAGCTGGACGGAACCCCCGTAAGGATCGACGCCATTCCGAAAGGAATGAGCGAGGGCCCGTACCTCTTCAAGGCCAACGGCAAATACTACTTCAGCTTCCCCTGGGTAGAGGCTGAGCGCGAGTGCCTCGCCTACTGTATGGCCGACAACCCGATGGGTCCCTACAAATTCGTGGGCAAGATTATGGAACAGCACGCTGACGTCTGCTGGACCAACCACCACTCAGTAGTTGAAGTTGACGGACAGTGGTATCTGTTCTATCATCACAACGACTACTCACCTTACTTCGACAAGAACCGCTCTGTATGCGTGGACAGCCTCTTCTTCAACGCAGACGGCACCATCCAGCCCGTCAAGCCGACCAAGCGCGGCGTCGGCATCACCAAGGCCACCAGCCAGATCCAGGTCGACCGCTACTCTGACATCAAAGATACCTGCACCGACATCCAGTTCGTCAATGCCGACCGTACTTTCGACGGCTGGAAGGTGATCCTCAACAACACCATCCAGGAGAAGGAGCCCATCTGGGTAAGGTACAACAAGGTGGATTTCGGCAAGGACAAGCTCACCACAGCGACGATGAAAGTCCTCTCCCTCGCCGGCGGCAAGGTGGACGTAAGGCTCGACGCTATTGACGGCCCGACCATCGCCAGCTTCAATGTGGCTGGAAATACCGGCTGGGTTGAGAACAAGATTCCGATGTCCGACTTCAAACCCGGCATCCACGACCTCTTCGTAGTAATGACAGACGGCAGCTGCATCCAGATCGACTGGGTAAGCTTCAAATAAAGTCAGGCGATGAGAATCTTCCGGCAGAATCCGACGGCGGCGGCACTGGTGATCTGTGCTGCTGCACTCCTGTGCGCCTGCAAAAGCAGCGGCACTGGTGAAATAAGTATAATCCCGGTCCCTACCAGGCTTGAGGTCAAGGAAGACGCTCCCTTCAAGATAACGTCTTCGACAGTGCTGGTGGCCCGCACGGACGACGAGCGCGCCACCGCCGGATTCTTCGCTGCCAAGATTGCGGCTTCCACCGGCAAGACCCTTACCGTATCATCGGAAGCAGCGGCGTCTGACGCCATCATCTTTTCAATCGACCCTTCCGCCGGCATTCCGGAGGAAGGGTATACTTTAGAGGCAGGCGGTGATGCCGTCTGCATTACGGCCGGCGACAGCGACGGTCTGTTCTACGGTATGCAGACGCTTCTGCAGCTGCTGCCGCCCCAGACCCAGAGCGAGAGCGTCGTCCGCGGCCTCGACCTCTCTATCCCCGCCGTAAGCATCTCCGATGCGCCCCGCTTCCACTACCGCGGTATGCACATCGACCCCTGCCGTCACTGGCGCGACGCCGACTGGGTGAAGAAGCAGCTTGACGTGATGGCTATGTTCAAGTACAACAAGCTCCACTTCCACCTCACCGAAGACCAGGGCTGGCGCATCGAGATCAAGAAATATCCCAAGCTGACCAGCTTCGGTCCCTACTATACGCAGGAAGAGCTGCGCGACATCGTGGCCTATGCCGCCGAGCGGCACATCGACGTGATTCCGGAGCTTGAAATCCCCGGCCACGAGATGGTCGCCATAGCTGCATATCCCTGGCTGTGCTGCGAGGAGGGCGAGTACGAACCGCGCAAGATCTGGGGTGTGGAGAACATCGTGATGTGCCCCGGCAAGGAAAGTACCTTCGAATTCCTCGAGGACGTCATCGACGAGATGGTGCAGATCTTCCCCTACGAAATCTTCCACATCGGCGGCGATGAAAGTCCGAGGGAGATGTGGGAGAAATGCCCTCTCTGCCAGAAACGCATCCGCGACGAGCACCTGGCGGGCGACGAGAGCAAGTTCAGCAACGAAGACCGCCTCCAGAGTTATGTAGTGCGCCGCATCGAGAAATACCTCAACGGCAAGGGCAGGCGCATTATGGGCTGGGACGAGATCCTCGAAGGCGACATCGACCCATCTGCCATCATAATGTCGTGGAGGGGCCTGCAGGGCGGCATCACAGGTGCTGAACACGGCCACCAGGTGGTTATGACTCCCTCGAGCAACGGTATGTACCTCGACTACTACCAGGGCGACCGCAAGATCGAGCCGGTGGGCATCGGCAACTACTTCACTATGGAAAGGGTCTATGAATACGACCCCATCCCCGAAGAAGTCGCATCCCTCGGCCTTGAGAGCTACATCCTCGGCGTGCAGTGCAACAACTGGTCGGAATATTTCTACACCGATTCTGTGGCAGAATACCGCACCTGGCCGCGTGCCGTGGCTGTCAGCGAAATCGCCTGGAGCCAGCCCGAAAACAAGGACTGGGAAGATTTCCTGCGCAGGCTCGATGGCGCTCACCTGAGGCTGGATATGCACCACATCTACTATCACATCCCTCAGCCCGAGCAGCCCGGCGGCTCCTGCAACACAGTGGCGTTCAGCGACAGCACCACTGTCACCTTCAAGACCACCAGACCCGTCAAAATGGTCTACACCCTCAACGGCAAGGAGCCGACTGCCCGCAGCCGCGAGTACACCGCTCCGCTTCAATTCACTGACAACGCCACTCTCAAGATACGCTCCGTGCTGCCTACAGGCGAGATGAGCCCCGTACGCACCATCTCCATCGTCAAGATGGACCCGCTGCCCGCGGTCAAACCCACCAAGCCCCTGCTCCAGGGCCTGGAGATGTCCACCACTCCCGGCGAGTTCTTCAACTCGGATGAGCTTTTCGCTGCCGACAGGGTATGGACGGTGCAGAACATCACGAAGCTCCGCGAGATCAGCGCGCAGTCCGTCACCGACGCCCATATGCGCGGCGTGGAGCAATATGCCGCGATTGCCGAGGGCTATGTCAGGATTGACGCCACCGACGTCTATTACATCTCATCGAACAACAACGAGGTGTGGATCGACGGCCGCCTTGTCATCGACAACAACAATGAAGTCAAGCGCTACAGCCGCCGCGACAACTGCCTCGTGCTCGAAGCCGGACTCCATCAGGTGAAGATTGTCTTCCTGGGTCACATCCTCGGCGGAGTTCCGTCCAACTGGGACAGTGCAGCCATCGCCCTCCGCGCCAAAGGCGACGCCTCCTTCAGGAACATTCCTGACAGCGCATATTTCAGGGCGGAGTAATGAAATAGTGGAATGAAGACTGGGGTTCTTATCCTTTCGATTATGGCAATCTTTTTCGGCGGCCTGCGTTTCGGCACGAAAGCCACGGGGTCCAACCCCAGGCCCGAAGGGGCGGCGGTATCCTATGAGTTCAATTACAGCAACACGATGCGCTACCCAAATCTGTGGTACGAAGTGACGCGCGGCAACGACGGAACGGTCCGCATCGCCTGGTCGCGGCATAACGAACCGGATATCACGATCATCCGCGGGCCGGAGGATTTCTTCGAGCGGGTGGACGCTATCATAGCGGAGTTCCGCCTCTACAAGTTGAAGAACTCCTATTATCCCCGGATGCGAGTGCTGGACGGCATTATGTGGCACGCCAACATCTGCTTCGAGAAGAACTCCATCTCTTCGGGCGGCACCAATGCCTGGCCGCCTGAGAAACTCCGTGCCGGCGTCGACGCCATCAACGGCTACATCCAGTCGCTTATCGACGCGTCCACCGAGGCCGACGTCATCGGCCACGACGACCACGACAGCCTCTACAGCCGGAAATACCTGCGCTAGAGTTCCCCGCCCCCTGTCAATCTAAAGCAACAGGCGGGAGAAGACGCTCAGCGGCAGGGCTTTGTCGAAGCGGTCGCGGAGCACCAGTTCTCCGTAGGAGAGTTTGCTGCCGGCGGCGAGCAGGCTTCCGAAGGCGCTGCGCACCACAGTGTCGGCCAGAACTGCCGAGTAGCCGTTTGAATAGAGGTTCAGCACCATAAAGCTGTCCTTGGGAGCAAGGATCGCGGAGCATTCGCGTAGCATCTCGAACAGGCACTCGTCGAGCTTCCACTTCTCCCCGTTGGGACCGTGGCCGTACGCCGGAGGGTCCAGAATCAGGCCCTGGTAGGTATTGCCGCGGCGGGCCTCACGCTTGACGAACTTCAAGGCATCTTCCACCACCCAGCGGATGTCGCTGCAGCGGCTCAGCTCCATATTGCCCTTGGCCCAGGTCACTACCTGGCGGACGGAATCCAGGTGCGTCACGTCGGCCCCGGCTACCTTTGCTGCCAGGGACGCGGCTCCGGTGTATGCAAAAAGGTTCAGCACTTTGGGGACAGGCTTGCCCGCTGCGGCGGCTTCCTTCACAAGGCGCGAAGTATTGGAATAGATGAATTCCCAGTTCGGGGCCTGCTCAGGGAATACGCCGACGTGCTTGAAGGAAGTAAGGCCGAGGCGAAGGCTGAATTTCGGTCCCTGCGCGGAACCGTCATAGCGGATGACCCACTGCTCGGGCATCTCGCCGAGCATATTCCAGGTGCCGCTGTCTTCCTTGCCGGCCTTGCCGAAGCCGGCGCCGGGCTTGAATTCCGTGTGGGCGAGGCGTTTCCATTCGGAGTCGGGAAGGCTTTTGTTCCACAGGGCCTTGGGCTCGGGGCGTATCGCCACGAACTTGCCGAAGCGCTCCAGCTTGCTGAAATCGCCGGAGTCGATCAGCTCGTAGTCCTTCCAGTGTGCAGATGGCTGTTCGATGTTCATAGTGACAAATTTAAGAAATATGTGTTACTTTTGTCAAAACGTATAGCCTATGGCAGATTTTCTCTCGGTAGTTTGGAACGTCGATCCTGCCATCTTCACGATCGGCAACTATTCGCTGCGTTTCTATTCGCTGCTCTTCGTAGCCGGCTTCCCGCTGGGCTACTGGTTGTTCTATAAATTCTACAAAAGGGAGAACGTCGACGTCCAGCTGCTCGAGCCGCTGCTGTACATCCTGCTCATCGGCACCATAGTGGGCGCCCGCCTGGGCCACTGCCTCTTCTATGAGCCGAAATTCTACCTGACTCATCCCATCGAGATTCTCAAGGTATGGCAGGGCGGACTTGCAAGCCACGGAGGAATCCTTGCCATCGTGTTCTGCGTCATCTATTATGCCCACAAGTATGGCCGCAAGAACGGCTTCGACGCGATGTGGATGTTCGACCGCCTGGCCATCGCAGGCAGTATCGCAGGCTGTTTCATCCGCTGCGGCAACCTTTTCAATTCCGAGATCTTCGGCGGCCCGACCGACCTGCCCTGGGGCTTCAAGTTCCCCCGCTCCATCGAATGGACTACGCTCTACGGCCCGAGCGTATATCCTCCGGACGGCGTTGCCTGCCACCCCACGCAGATCTATGAAGCCCTGAGCTACCTCATCCTCGGCCTCGTGCTGCTGTGGCTCTACTGGAAGAAATCCGACAAGCTCTACAGGGGCACCCTCTTCGGCATTTTCTTCATAGTCCTGTTCACTATGCGCTTCCTGATCGAATTCATCAAGAACGACCAGGTGGAATTCGAGGCTTCGATGCAGTTCAATATGGGCCAGCTGCTGAGCATACCCTTCATCATCGCGGGTGTCATCATCCTGGTATGGAGCTTCCGCAAGAAGCTGCCGTTCCTCAGGGAAGGCTGGGATGAAGAGCCCAAGGCCCCCAAGGACAACGACCACCGCGCAAACCTCTCGAAAGATCAGCGTATGAGCGCCTCCAAGCGCCGTGCTATGGGAATCCAGTAGGGATGCAGCCTGAGGGGGAGCAGGCCTTCGGGGGGTTCCGTTCGCCTTCGGCTCACTCCAATCCCTCCCAACGCCTGCTTCGTCCTGCTTCGCAGAACTCGCATTCGTCGGGTCCCTCCCGCTCTGCCGCCGCGGGTGGCCAGCCCCCCGAAGGCCTGCTCCCCTTCAGGCTGCATCCGTGCGAGCGTTTCTACCCAATGGACTTAATGCTGATTTTATACTTTCACCCACTCGATGGTGATGCCGCGGCGTTCCATTCCGCGGAACCAGGTCATCTGACGCTTGGCGAACTGGTGGATAGCGGTGGCCAGGCGGTCGTGCATTTCGTCGTATGACAGCTGGCCGGTCAGGTAGAGGGTGATGAATTTGTATTCCAAGCCGTAATAGATGAGATCTTCGGGGGCGATGCCGGAGTCCAGCAGGCCGCGGACTTCATCTACCATTCCGGAGGCAAGACGGGCGTCCAGACGGGCGTCGATGCGGGCATTCCGCTCTTCGCGGCTGACGTCCAGGCCTATGTAGCGGGTCTTCAGAGGGGGGAAGACGGAGCGGTCCACCGGATGCTCCTGCTCGTAGATTGCAATCTCCAGCGCACGGATGAGCCGCTTGCGGGTATCGTAGTCCGTGGAGTTGTGGAGCGTCTTGAGGGATGAGAGCCTGGCGATAAGTGTCTCGTCGCTCTCCTTTTCGAGCTCGGCGCGCAGCTCGGGGTTCTGCGGCACGTCGGGCAGATGGTAGCCCCTCGTCGCAGCCTCGATGTAAAGGCCGGACCCGCCGCAGAGGATTGCAGGCCTGCCGCGTGAGATAACATCGCGATAGGCATTGTGGAAGTCGCGCTGGTAGCGGTAGATGTCGTATTTCTCGCCGGCCGGGACTATGTCGATCAGGTGGTAAGGCACACCGTCGTAATCGGCCAGGTCCTTGCCAGTGCCGATGTCCATACCGCGGTAGACCTGCCGCGAATCCGCCGACAGAATCTCCGCTCCGGTCTCCTTGGCCAGAGCCACAGCATATTTCGTCTTCCCGCAGGCCGTGGGGCCCAGCACGCAAGTCAGGTCGTAATCCATATTACAAATTTAAAAAACTATTATATTTGCCTTGTTATGCCTAAAGCAAAAAGCAGAATAGAGATCAAGAACAAGAAAGCGTCCTTCGAATACGAATTCATAGAACGCTTCGTGGCCGGCATAGTGCTGTCCGGCACCGAGATCAAGTCGATCCGCGCCGGCAAGGCTTCGCTGGTCGACAGCTACTGCTATTTCTCGGGCACCGAGCTCTACGTGAAGAATATGAACGTGGCCGAATACTGGTGGGGCAGCTACAACCGCCACGACCCGCGCCGCGACCGCAAGCTGCTGCTCACCAAAAAAGAACTTCGCAAGCTCGCCCGCTCCATCAAGGAGAAAGGACTGACAGTGGTTCCGGTGAAACTGTTCATCGCCGACAACGGCTACGCCAAGCTCGACATAGCGCTGGCACGCGGAAAACGCGAGTTCGACAAACGTCAGAGCATCAAAGACAAAGATATGCGCAGGGAAAGGGACCGCGGACAGAGCGATTAAACAAATTATTTCCTATATTTGTAAATCTATAACGAAACAAACAATACAAGCAGTATGAGCATATTTTCATCTTCGATCGGGAAAAAGCTTATTATGAGTATCTCCGGCATATTCCTCGTGCTTTTTCTCACTTTGCACATGGTCCTGAACTTCACCTCTGTCTTCAGCGCTGAAGCTTTCCAGAAAGTTTGCGACTTTATGGGCACTCCCGTAATCAGCATAATGGTTCCCGTCCTGGCTTTCGGCTTTGTGATCCACATCATCTATGCTTTCATCCTTACCGCCAGCAACCTCAAGTCACGCGGCGGCCTCAAGAGGTATGAAGTAGCCACCAAGACCCAGGCTGACTCGTGGGCTTCAAAGAACATGATCTACCTCGGTGCCATCGTGCTGCTCGGCCTGGCCATCCACCTTACCCACTTCTGGGCTGATATGCAGCTGCAGGAGTTCACCGGCGGAGAAGCCGAAGACCCCAATATGCTCCTCAACCAGACCTTCGGAAACGTCTGGATCACCATCCTCTACCTCGTATGGTTCGTAGCCATCTGGCTGCACCTCAGCCACGGTTTCTGGAGCGCACTGCAGACCATCGGATGGAACAACGACAAATGGCTCAAGAGACTTAAAGTGATCGGCATCGTATACGTCACCATCCTTATGGCAGGTTTTGCAATCACCGCCATCGTGGCCTGCTGCAAAGCCAACGGCCTACTTTAAGTAATCGCGGATTATAGCGTCCGAGACGAATCTGTCCCTGCGGCCGATGGAATAACGGCCGGTGGAGGCATCGAACGAAAGGTTGTGTTCAGCTGACTCTCCGAGCAACGAGGCTTCAACGCCCGCGGAGGTCCTCAGCCCCAACATAACCTTTTCGTTGTATATATCCACATCCGTGAGCGTCTCCCCGTCTTTCGGGGCACCCTCCAGCCAGCGGCCCAGGTCATCCACGTTCCAGCTGCGGCGGCGGTCTCCGTCGAACGAATGGGCCCCGGGCCCGAGACCCAGGTAAGGCTCGCGCCGCCAATATGCACTGTTGTGGCGGGAATGGAATCCCGGGCGGCAGAAATTCGAAATCTCGTACTGAAGGTAACCGGCCTCATCGAGGATATCCTGCAGCATAAAATACTGGCTGCGGCAGACCTCCTCGTCGGGCTCTGTGTAGCGTCCTGCGTCGGCAAGCTTGCTGAGCATACTGCCCGCGTCCAGACTCATCTGGTAGGCGGAGATGTGCTGCACCCCGAGGCTGACGGCCTTGCGGATGTCCCTCTCCCACTGCGCATTTTCAAGGGCCGCATAGCCGAATATGAGGTCGAGCGACACATTGCCGAAGCGGCTGGTGAGCAGCTCCACCGCCCTGCAGGCCTGGGCAGCGTCGTGCCGCCGGTTCATCCATCTAAGATGCGCGTTGTCGAAAGACTGCACCCCGATGCTGACGCGGTTCACCCCGCAGTCCCTCCAGCAGCGCAGCAACTCCTCCCCGCCTCTGCACACATCGTCAGGATTGGCCTCGACGGTGAATTCCTCCACCGCCCCGAGGTCGAAATTGTCGCAGAGAGCAGAACAGATGTCCGAAAATTCAGCCGGGGACAGCAGCGACGGCGTCCCTCCGCCGAAATAGACGGTCTTGATCACAGAACCTTCGGGGAAAAAGTCACGGCAGGCGGCGGCCTCCCTGCGCAGCGCGGCGACATACCGCCCGCGCAAGGCTCCGTCTCTCAGGACCTCGGAATAGAATCCGCAATAAGTGCAGAAGGAAGCACAAAAGGGGACGTGTATGTAAATCCCTGCCAATTATCTCAGGAGCAGGTCGGCAGAACCGATCTTGCCTTCGGTGGTGTAGGCGTCGACGGTGTAGACACCCTTGGTGAACGGCTGGGGACTTGCGAAGTATACGCTGACCTCAACCTCCTCGCCCTGGTAGTCAACCTCGCGGGACTCGGAGTAGATCATCTGCTCTCCGTCGCAGGTGAAGAGCTGCTTGTCGTCAGCTGTCAGCAGTATGCCGTCCGGACCCTTGACGCGGATGTACACCCTCCTCGGGCCCTTCTTGGCGATGGCGTTCTCGATAAGGAACATATCGGCACGGAGCTTCTCGGTGCGGCTGCTGCGGTCGGTCTCCTTGGCAGAGGAGTTGATGGCGTGCAGAGACACCCCGCGACCCTTGACCACTGAACCTTCGGCGACCTGACGGGCATACTCGTCGGTGGTAGAGCGCAGGTCTTCGTACTGGCGCCTGTTCTCTGCAGCTTCGCGACGGGCGTCCGAAGCCTCCTCGCGCAGAGCCATATTGAGGTTGTTGAGCGAATCTATCTGGACGATGTAATGCTTCATTATGCTGCGCAGGGTGCCGAGCTCTTTCTCATACTGGCGGATCTGGGCCCTGTTGGTAGCCTCAGTCTTCTGGAAGCGCTCGATGAGCTGGTCGACCTTCTCCCTCTCTATCTGCAGGTTTGCGTTGAGAGTGTCGTTGGCTGTCTGCAGTTCGGCGTATTCCTGGCGGAGTTCGACCATCTCCTGGGTCAG
This sequence comes from uncultured Bacteroidales bacterium, assembly GCA_947169015.1. GTDB lineage: Bacteria > Bacteroidota > Bacteroidia > Bacteroidales > UBA932 > Equibacterium. The sequence goes on from CAMVOD010000002.1 coordinate 96,370, forward strand.
GTCGGCCTTCTCTATATTAAGGTCATTGACGATTTTGTTCTTGCTCACCCATACGTAAGCCAGCACACCGCCAAGCAGCACCGCGGCGATTGCGAGCGCCACGACTATTTTTCTCAATTTATCTTCCCTTTCCATATTGAATGATATTTGTTGCCTTGGTAAGGCAAATTTAACTAAATTTGTAGAAAACTGTGTAAACTATGAAATACTTCATCCGAGCAGTCAAATATCTGGTATACTTCGCAGTGCTGTTCCTCATCATCGTGGCCATCCTCTGCGTCGTGATGCATCACCCGCTCAGCAGCTTCGCAACTCTCTTCAAAGAAGGTGCCATGTGGCAGATAGCAGTCCTCTTCGCCGTCATTTCTGCCGTGTATCCCTCTCTGGGCTTCCGCAAGAACCACATCACCCTCGACGGCCCGTTCAGCGACTACCACGACGTCATAATGAAGACTATGGAAGATGCCGACTTCGTCCTTGAGAGCGAGGACGACGAGAAGATGGTGTTCCGCCAGAAGAAAGGCTACCTGCGCTTCACCAGGATGTGGGAAGATGCCGTCACATTTTTCAAAGGAGAAGAGAAAGTATTCGTGGACGGCCCCATCAGGGACACCACCCGCCTCATCAGCAACGTATACTATAATTATCGTCAGAGCCATCCCAAAAACGAATATTAATCACTGACAGCAATGAAAGTTGTAGCCAAATATCCGGACATATACAAGGCCCACATCGTCCAGGGCCTGCTCGAAAACGAAGGCATTGAGTGTGAAATCGTCAATGAAAACCTTCCTTTCCTCGGTATGGGAGTAGCCGGTTTCGACGTGCGCATCGTCGTCCGCGAAGAAGATTACGACCGCGCCAAAGAGATACTTGCAGCTAACGACGACCTCAACTGAGGCTCCCGGCCGCCTTGCCGTTTTTCCATTTTTTAATATCTTTGTGTCGTTTTGGCACGTTATTTTAATAACCCACCACTCGAAACCCATAAAAAGACATAAATTGCTATGAAGAAATTTTTCTTGACACTATGTGTGGCTCTCGTTGCAACCGGTTTTGCTATGGCGCAGGATCTCGCAGCAGTAGTAGAAACTTTCAACGCTGCAGCAACGGCTCTTAATGAAAAAAATTATGAGAGTGCCCTCTCTCAATTCAATACGGCACTGGAACAAGCCACCGCTCTCGGAGAGGAAGGCGAGCAGGTTGCCAACAACTGCAAGGAGTCTATTCCGAAAGTGCTTCTCCAGCTCGGCAAGGAAAAAGCCGAAGCTAAAGATTTCGACGCAGCCGTTGACTTCTTCAACAAGGCTAGCGACAAAGCTCTGGACTTCGCCAACAACGACGCAGTAGTTGCAGAGGCTCAGAAGCTCGTTCCTCAGATGCTCAATGCCAAGGCAGGCGCCCTGCTGAACGCAAAGGACTACGCAGCTGCAGTTGCAGTTTACAAGGCTATCGTCGAGAAAGATGCCGCCAACGGTGCCGCCTGGTTCAGGATGGGTCAGGCTCTCGCAGCAGACGACAAGGCTGACGAGGCTGTAGAAGCTTTCACAAAGGCTGCCGAGAACGGCCAGGAAGCCAATGCCAAGAAGCAGCTTGCCAACATCTACCTGAAGAAAGCCGTAGCTTGCCAGAAAGAGAAAGATATGAAAGGTATGCTCGAGAACGCCCAGCTCTCAGCTGAGAACAACGACAGCGCCAACGCCCAGAAGCTCATCGGTACCGCCGCCCTCAGTCTCAAGCAGAACCAGGTAGCCGCCGAAGCTTTCGAGGCTTATCTCGCCCTCAATCCTGAGGCTGCCGACAAGGCCCAGACCATCTACCAGATCGGTACTGCATATATGGGCGCCGGCAACAACGGCAAGGCTTGCAGCTACTTCAAACAGATCAAAGGTGACGCCAAATGGGGCGAGGCTGCAACTTACTACATCACAACCCTCAAATGCAATTAACACCGCTCGAGCTACTAGCTCCTGCCAGAAATAAGGACATCGGCATTGCAGCAATAGACTGCGGTGCCGATGCCGTATATATCGCAGGACCTTCTTTCGGAGCACGCGAGGCCGCAGGGAACCCCGTGGAGGACATTGCCGTCCTCGCACAGTATGCCCACCGCTTCGGCGCGAGAGTCTATGCTACCGTCAACACGCTGCTGCACGACGACGAGCTGAAGCGGGCCGCAGACCTGGTCCGGGAGCTTTACAAGGTCGGAGTGGACGCCGTCCTGGTGCAGGACTACCGGCTGCTGGAGCAGGAGCTTCCGCCCATCGAGCTGCACGCATCCACCCAGGCAGTGTGCCGCACCCCCGCCCAGGCCGTCGCCCTCGAGGCCCTCGGCTTCAGCAGGCTAGTGCTCGAAAGGCAGCTGTCGCTGGAGCAGATCCGAGCTATCCGCGAAGCCGTTTCCTGCGAACTTGAATTCTTCGTGGCCGGCGCCCTGTGCGTATGTTACAGCGGCGAGTGCTTCCTGAGCGAATACCTCACTGACCGCAGCGCCAACCGCGGAGCCTGCATACAGGCCTGCCGCTCGCTCTACGACCTTCAGGACGCATCCGGCAGGACGCTTGTGCGGAACTATCCCCTGCTGTCACTGCAGGACTACCGGCTCGACGGCCGCATCGCAGAACTGGCGCAGGCCGGCATCTGTTCCTTCAAGATAGAAGGCCGGCTCAAGAGCGAAAGCTACGTGCGCAACGTCGTGCGGCACTACAGCCTCGCCCTCAACAAGTTCATAGCTGCCAATCCGCAGTTCCGCCGCGCATCTGCCGGCCGCATCGAAGGCGGCTTCACCCCCGACCTGCCGGCCACCTTCAACAGGGGCTTCACCGAACTGTACATCGACGGCACGAGAGGCCGCTGGCTGTCCGGCGACAGCACCAAGTCGAAGGGTGAATATGCCGGAAAGATTACCGCCGTCGGCGAAGGCTGGATAGAACTCGACGGCACCCTTGCCATCAGCAACGGCGACGGGCTGTGCACAGTGTCCGCCAACGGAGAGCAGACAGGCTTCCGTGCCGACCGCTGCACCGGCCGCAGGATAGAGATCAAAAGCAGCGAAGGGCTCAGGGTCGGACAGGAAATCTGGCGCAACTACAACATCGCTTTCGAAAAACAGCTGCGCAGCGACAGAGCGGAGCGTCTCATTGACGTGGCAGTCGACTTCTCAGCCGACTCCATCACTGCAGTCAGTGCTGCCGGAGCTTCCGTCACCCTCGACATCAGCGGCGACTACCCGCCCGCCCGCAACATCGCCAGCGCGGTTGACAACATCCGCCGGCAGCTGGGCAAGCGCTCGGGAGCCTACTCCTTCCACGTAATGTCGGTCGACGACACGGACGTGCGCTTCTATCCGCTGTCGGTGCTGAACGGCTTCCGCAGGGAGCTGGCCGCAATGCTGGACGAAAGGATGGCAGAGATAATGGCTGCCGGCCGCCGTGCATTCAAGCCCACCGGGGCTGCGCTGCCGCCGCAGAAAAGGAAGGCTGAAGACGGTGTGCTGATGCGCAGCCGCTACTGCATCCGCTACGAACTCGGCCTCTGTCCCAAATTCGGGAAAAGGGCCGACAGCAGGCTTCTGCGCCAGGACTTCGAGGAACCGCTCTTCCTCGTTAACAACGGCCGCCGCCTGCAGCTGGCCTTCGACTGCAAAGCCTGCGAAATGAAGGTGTTGAATTAGAAGTTTTTTCATTAATTTTGTTTGTTTGCAACAACAGGACTATGAAGTACAACAGAATACTCTTGAAACTCAGCGGCGAAGCCATAGGCGGGCCGGACGGACAGGGTCTTGACGAACCCATCCTGACATCTTATGCATCCCAGATCGCTTCAGTAGTGCGCAGCGGCGTGCAGGTAGCGATAGTCATCGGCGGCGGCAACATCTTCCGCGGCCTTGCCGGCACCCAGCAGGGTTTCGACCGCGTGCGCGGCGACCAGATGGGAATGCTCGCGACAGTCATCAACAGCATAGGGCTGTCCATCTTCATCAAGAAGGCCGGCGTCCCTGCCGAAGTGTTCACCTCGACCCCGATGGAGCCGATGGCGAAATACTACAGGCGCGACGAAGCCGTGGAGTTTATGGAGAAAGGCGGAGTCGCCATAATCGCCGGCGGCACCGGCAACCCCTTCTTCACCACCGACTCTGCTTCTGCCCTGCGTGCCTGCGAAATCAAGGCTGACGCCCTGCTGAAAGGCACAAAGGTGGACGGTGTCTACGACTGCGACCCGGCCAAAAACCCGGACGCCAGGAAATACACCGCCCTGACCTTCGACAAGGCCCTTGCCGACGGACTCAAGGTGATGGACAGCACGGCGTTCACGCTCTGCCGCGAGAACGATATGCCCATCATCGTTTTCAATATGACCAAACCCGGCACCCTCGAGGCCCTCGTGGTCGAAGGCAAGGATGTCGGAACCATAGTAAGCAACAAATAATAAAAACGAAATAATTATGATCGAGAAAGCTAAAGCTGTCCTCGAAGACAGCAAGAAAAAGATGCAGGACGCGGTCCATCACCTCGACGAGGAACTCAAGACCTACCGCGCCGGCAAAGCCAACCCCGCTGTTTTCGCCAACGTTATGGTGAACTACTACGGCAATATGACTCCCATCCCCCAGGTAGCCAGCATTTCAGTGCCTGACGCCAAGACTATGTTCATCCAGCCCTGGGAGAGGAATATGATCGCCCCCATCGAGAAGGCCATTATGGACGCGAACATCGGTTTCACCCCTCAGAACAACGGTGAAGTCATCCGCATAAACGTTCCCGCCCTCACCGAGGACCGTCGCCGCGAGCTGGTCAAGAAGGCCAAGAACGAAGGCGAGACCGCCAAGGTGAGCATCCGCAACGTGCGCCGCGACACCATCAACACTCTCAAGAAGCTGCAGAAAGAAGGCCTGCCCGAGGATGTCGAGAAGGACAGCGAAGAGACTGTTCAGAAAGACACCGACAACTTCACCAAGAAAGTTGACGAGCTGCTCGCAGCCAAGGAAAAGGAAATAATGACCGTATAATGCAGTTCGCTCAGCTGCATTGCAATGAAGCCCTGAAAGCCAGCCTGGCCGGAATGGTCGACAGCGGCAAGATGGGTCACGCCCTCCTGTTTGTCGAGGAACAAGGGATGGGCGCGATTGCTTATGCGCTGGCGCTCAGCCAATACATCAACTGCAAGGACCGCAGCGGCGGTGACAGCTGCGGAGTGTGCAACAGCTGCCACAAGCACGGCAAGCTGATCCATCCAGACGTGCATTTCGTGTTCCCCGTCGCGGCAGTCTCGTCGCTCGGCGAGTCTGAGAAGAAGCATCCCATCTCGGATTACTTCCTGGACGGCTTCAGGACTCTGATGCTCTCCAACCCGTACTTCGACGAGCAGGACCTTTTCGATGCGCTCGGCCTTGAGAACAAGGCTGGGAACATCTCGGTCCACGAAGCCAGGGACATCATCTCGAAGCTCTCCCTCAAGCCCTACGAGTCGGAGTTCAAGGTGATGATCATCTATCTGGCCGAGAAGATGAACGCAGAGGCTTCCAACAAGCTGCTCAAGCTGCTGGAAGAGCCCCCCGAGGGGACGTACTTCTTCCTGGTGTGCCACAAGCCCGACAAGCTGCTGCCCACGATCCTTTCGCGCTGCCAGATAATACGTCTGCAGCCGGACTCTCCCGAAGCCATCTGCGAAATCCTCTGCCGGGAGGAGCAGGCCGACGCCGACCACGCAATGGTTGCCGCCCGCATTTCGCGAGGAAGCTATGGCAGCGCCCTGAAAGTGCTGCGGGAAGAGGAGCTCTCCGACGAATATGCTTCGGACATCCGCAGTCTGCTGGACGCGGCCCTGGAGCACAATCTCACCAAGCTGCTGGCCATCGCGGAGGCTCTGACCACCCCCGGACGCGAGAAACAGAGAGATTTCTGCGTCTATGCGGAGAATTATATCCGGAAAATATTTATGTTTGCAAACGGTGTCCCGCAGATATCATTCGCTTTGCAGGGCGAATACCAGGACCTCGGACGGTATGCCGCTCAGATCAAAAAGGATTTCTACAGCAAGGCGCTTGCAAGCCTGGACACCGCAATATCCGCAATAGAGAGCAATGTCAACGCGAAGCTGATTTTCGTTGACCTTTGCAACAGGTTTTACATCTACATCTGACAATGGAAGACAAAAAGATATATGATTGTTCCAGAGCCTGCACCGTCGAAAGGACTGAAGACAACGAGCTGCTGATAAACTACAGTCTGGGCTGCTCGAAGCTGGCTGCCTACAACTGGCTTACCGGCATCAATTCCGCGTCGTGCAAGGACCTTTTCGAAGTGCGCTTCAAGAACACTCACAAAGGCATATACCGCAACACCTCCGGGCTCATCCTCAAAATCGGCGACATCGTCGTGGTTGAGGCTACCTACGGTCACGACGTAGGCATCATCACCCTCGAAGGCCCCATCGTCGCGCGGCAGATGGTCCGTCACCATATCGACCCGGCCACATACGAATTCAAGAAAATATACCGCAAGGCCAAGATCCTCGACATCGAAAGGTGGCAGGAGGCCATCGCCAGGGAGCACAAGACTATGATCCGCTCCCGCCAGATTGCCGAGAAGCTCGGGCTGAGTATGAAAATCGGCGACGTGGAGTTCCAGGGCGACGGCACCAAGGCTATCTTCTATTACATAGCCGACGAAAGGGTGGATTTCCGCCAGCTGATCAAGGATTTCGCCGCTGAATTCGGCATCCGCATCGAGATGAAGCAGATCGGCGCCCGTCAGGAGGCCGGCCTCATCGGAGGCATCGGAGTCTGCGGAAGGCCGCTGTGCTGCTCTTGCTATATGGCTGACTTCAGCTCCATCAACACCCAGGCAGCCCGCTGCCAGGAGCTTTCCCTCAACCCGCAGAAGCTGGCCGGACAGTGCAGCAAGCTGAAATGCTGCATCAACTACGAAGCATCCACATATCTCGACGCCCGCAGCAAGTTCCCCATCGTCAAGGATCCCCTCGAATTCAAGGACGGCAGCGCCTGGCTCGTCAAGACCGACATCCTGGGCGGCATTATGTGGTTCTCTTACGAGAAGAACAGTCTGACCAACATCTTCCCTCTCAATATCGACCAGGTCCGCAAGGTGCAGGCCATCAACCGCAAGGGCGGCAAGCCTGATTCCCTGCAGAGCATCAACTCCGCTGCTGAAGAAAAGGAGACCGAGACTGCCTTTGTCAGCGCGGCCGGCGACGAGAGCATCACCCGTTTCGACGAAAGCAAGCACAAGAACAACCGCAGACGCAAAGGTCGCAGGAACAATGGGCAGAAGGAGGAGAAATAGCTTTGCCATCCTGCTTGCCTGCCTGGCCCTGACTGCTTGCAATAAGCCTCAGGAGGGCTATCAGTATGCTGTTCTCGACTCCTACGGCATCAAGGAAGCAGTGTTCGAGTTCGATATGGACTCGACTCTGACCTACGACACATTTTTCTGCTGCCGCTACGACCTTGGGCAGATCGACAGGGAACACGTCAGGCTCTTCATCAAGGCCGTCTCTCCGGCAGGCTTTACCTATCGCGACACCGTCGACTTTCCTTTGTACCGTTCCAAGGCGCAGGCAAAGGGCGACCGTTATACAAAATTCAACATTGAACAGAACTGGAACGCCAATATCGAATGGACCTGGCGCACGAACGTCAGCAGCGCCCAGGCCGGAGTCTGGACCATCAGTGCCAGACCGGAGCGCTACACGGGACTGCATTCGCTTGGCTTCGGTTATAATCCTGTGAGGAACAAGTGATGAGCGGGAAGAACAAACTTGCAAAGTTCCGCGAGAACGAGACCTTCAGCTGCCTGCTGCAACCGTCGTCCGACGATATGCTTGCCGGTAATTTCCCGGTGAAGGGCCACTGGCACGAGGAGGTTTTCCACAACGACAATCCGATAGTGCTGGAGCTCGGCTGCGGACGCGGCGAATATACTGTAGCCCTTGCGGAACGCAATCCGCAGGTGAATTACATCGGCATCGACATCAAGGGTGCAAGGCTTTGGAAGGGCGCGAAATATGCCACCGAGCACGGTTTGTCGAACGTGGCGTTCCTGCGCACCCGCATCGATTTCATCAAGTCTGCGTTCGGACCTGACGAGGTCAGCGAGATCTGGCTGACTTTCTCGGACCCGCAGCCTAAGAAGCCCGGCAAACGCCTCACTTCTCCCCTTTTCCTCGACCGCTACCGTGCATTTACGAAAAAGGGCGCCATCGTCCATCTCAAGACTGACAGCGTCCTTCTTCACGAATATTCGATTGAAATAGCTCAGGAGCAAAACCTCGAAATCCTCGAGTGCAACTCTGACATCTATGGCAGCGGCCGCGCCGCCGATCCTGACGACATTCTCTGCGTCAAGACCTACTACGAGCAGATGTGGCTCGCCGAAGGCAAGCCCATCACCTATCTCGCATTCAGACTCTAACGGGCGAAATCTTTCAGCAGCTTGTGCAGCAGCTCGCTCACGTACTGGCTCTCCAGAGGATGGGAACCGAAGGTGGGCACTTCGCGCACGAAATTCACTACGCGGTCTTCTTCAACATCGACTACTGCGCAATACATAATGTTGCCGTAAGGGTCGCTCACGTAGTAGTTCCTTGAGGGATTGGTCAGGCCGCTGATGCCTGTCAGGCTCTCGATTGCCTTGTCGACAACCCTGCTGGCAGCTTTCTCGAGCTTCTCACGCTGGTAACCGGCGACTGTCTGGGTATAGCCGAATGAATAGATGACGATGCCGTAGCGGTTGCCGCTGTTCTTGACCAGAGTCTTGAGTGACTTGGGCACGCGGAGGCGGTCAGCTCTTGAGGGTGTATTCTCGTCGAAGTTGGTCACCCATTTCCGGATATCGGCATTGTCGTCGTCGTAGTCTGCGGAAATCACGTCTGTGAACGGATAGCGCTCCGATTCTACGATGCTGGTTATCAGTTGAGTCGCTTTACGCGAATTATCCTCGTTGTAATAACCCTTACCGTCATCACCATACACAATCATATAAGAGTAGGGCTCAATGAATGCAAACTCCTGGACAGACGCCAGGTTAGTTCCACTCTGCGTATAGCGTGCAGGGCCGCAGGACTCCAGCGCGACAAGCGCCAAGGTCATCATTACAATAAGATTCAGTACTTTTTTCATTGGATCGTTATATTGATTTTGACAAAGATAAGAAAAATGAAACAAGTCATCATTGACGCTTCAGCGGGGCGCGCATCGTGGAGGCGTCGGCCGTGCCGTCGGCGGTCAGGTCGAAGACCATAAAATCCGGGGCGGCAGCGGTGTACTGTTTCCAGCCCAAGCCGGGGTCGCCGGTCTTTGCGAAATTGGTCCAGCAGCTGATGACGTGCTCGGCGAGGTCCCAGTCGGCCTTGGTGAAGGGCCTGTCGCCGCGGTCCAGCGACTTGAACATATACCAGAGCTCTGAGGAGTGGAAGGCGCCCTTCATATCGTGCGAGCCCGCGGCATCATCAGGCAGCTCGTGAGCGAACTGATAGGCGAAGACAGGCTTGCCGGCAGCGGCACGAAGCTCGCAGAAGCGGCGGACGCCCTCTTCCGGATTGCCCATATCATCCTTCGTGTAGCCTATCATATACGGTATATCCTTGATGCGGCCTTCCAGGGCTGCGCTGTCGAAACTTTCGGTGGATACATAGCCGTCGATGATGGGCGAGGTGGAAAGACGGACAGTGACGCCGTTTGCTGCCGAATATCTGGCCGCCAGCGTGAATATCTCTTCGGTGGATGCAGCGCGCATCTTCTCCAGGGTGTCATAGCCTGCCCAGTCGAGACCGTGTTTATAGGCCTCGCCGATCATAGTCATCTGATTTATCGACGGCTGGGTGGGGGCAGGCGCTCCGGCCGGGCGCACGTTGACTCCGCCGCCGCTCTGGATGATCGCCTTCTTTATGAGATTGCCGGTCAGCGGTGAAGCAACGAGAGTCTTGACGCTGCCTGCTCCGGCACTCTGGCCGAAGACAGTTATGTTGTCGGGGTCCCCGCCGAACGCTGCGATATTGGCGTGAATCCACTTGAGTGCGGCTATCTGGTCAAGGATGCCGTAGTTGCCTGACACGTGATGAGGGCTCTCTTCGGTCAGCAGCGGATGGCACATAAAGCCGAAGACTCCGAGGCGGTAGTTGATGGTCACCAGCACTACGCCTTTCTCGGCCCATACCTTACCGTCGAACTCAGGCTCATAGCCCCAGCCTCCGGTGTAGGCGCCGCCGTGGATCCACATAGCCACCGGCAGTTTCTTTTCAGGCTTGCCCGGAGCCGGCGTCCACACATTCAGATAGAGGCAGTCCTCGCTGAATTCCGGGTCCTCCCAGTAGAATTCGCTGGTCCAGGGATTGCTGGAGTCGTGCTTGGCCTGCATCGCACCGGGCCCGAAGGTATCGGCCATACGGACACCCTCCCAGGGAACGACAGGCTGAGGCTCCTTCCAGCGCAGGTCCCCGACAGGCGGCGCCGCGAAAGGAATGCCCTTATAGATATACACCCCTTTGACAGATGATTCAACACCTTGGATCTTGCCTCCCTCAATGTCGAGAACGGGATTTGCCGGCTTACACCCGACAAGCGCCACGGCAATCGCCACGGCCACAAAAAATGAACTGGTTCGCATAGTGCTATCGTTTAACTCCACTAAGTTAGTGAAAAAGTAACGACAGTGATTTCAAGCAGAGATACTATTCCGCCTCTTCCTTAAGTTTCTCTGTATGCCTTTTCCTTTGATAGTACAAAGGAATACTTCTAAGGCCATCAATATGTTCGAATAGGTTATTCTCTACATGTGACTTCCCGTCTGGCAAGCTTAGCTGCTGGCACAAAATCCGAGTCCCCTGAAATCAGGACAATTTTATCTACAAACCGTTTCAAAGCAAGAGAGGCGATGTCTACCCCGATCTTCATATCAATACCTTTTTGATGCATATCGTAGTATACATCCTCCTCCTTTATATCATCAATAGTGATTTCCTTTCGAAGAAGACTAGTTGATACCCTATCATACAGAATCCAACGTCTACCATCTTTAATGGTTCCAAGCCGGAGGGCAACCTTTCTTTGGCGTTTTAATTCTTCAAAAACCGCCTTCATCATTGAAGATTCCGGGGTCTTCGCAAAATCGATGCACCTTTTTGAGATTGGATTGTGTACCTTTTTGTCGAACGGAATACAGTCATAATAGAAGATACGGTATAAATAGTTATTATCCCCAACATGAGAATGCGCGATAGTATACAAATCTTTTACTATTGTTTCTGGTGTCTTGCTCCTATCCTTATTGTAAAGGGTTTTATAGCGCTTCATAAAATACCCACCATCAACCATGACAGCCACGCGAATAGGAGTTGAAGTATACTTGTTGTGAGGCATAATAAGACTATAAATAAAAATGGCCTTTGGGTTGGGCTTGAACGTTATACAGGAAGGTTCAAGCGTAACCAAAGGCTTAATAATGTATCGCTAAGGTAATCATTTTTTCGCAACCTGAGTTATTAATTCTCAATAACTAATCTGGGGAGGCAAATACCTTCTCCAATCCGACTGCAATAGTAGCAATAATCTATTGCCCTACCCGCTTTTAAGCATTTATATCCGCTTAACTTTCTTTGGCCTTGATTTATAGCGTTTTTTGGAAAAGTGGAAGGAGTTAAATTATATTGATCTCTATTTGCACTTTGTCGGTAAAGGGAAGTTAAATGAATATCTATACGATAAAGATGACGAGCAATACTCTATAGGCAAGTTATAGTTTGTATTATCAAGCCAGCCAACAGTAATAGTTTTGTACTTGTCACCAGTTATTTATTTGAAATCTGATCAAGTCATAGTATGGTCAAACCCAACTTTTGCATTTAGTTGGAACCGGCTCTGTATGCGATTGGTAGCAGGGTGTTATCTCAATGCATGGCCTTTTAGTGCAGCGTTGTGAGAGATGAGCCGCTACAGGTGTCTGTGGCGGGGTTGTAGTTCCAATGCGGATGTCGGGTTTATGCCGCTGGAAGGGAAGTAAGGCCTTCGGGGGGCTGGCCACCCGCGGCGGCAGAGCGGGAGGAACCCGACGAATGCGAGTTCTGCGAAGCAGGACGAAGCAGGCGTTGGGAGGGATTGGAGTGAGCCGAAGGCGAACGGAACCCCCCGAAGGCCTTACTTCCCTTCCAGCGGCATGCGCGCAGTTCCAGCCACGGAAAAGAGCTAAAAAGTGACCGACGGACGGAAAAATCGGTTTTCGGCTGGGGCTTCGCTAGACCACCTGCTCGATGTTCCAGACGAAGGCGCGTACGCCGACGGCCTTGTTGCGGTTGTCGAGCTTGCGGACGGTGTCGAGGAGCTCGGGAACGCGGTCGTCATCGATGACAACCATCACCGCCGAATTCATCTCCGGCCAGGTATGCGTGCCACGATGTGGTTCGCCGGTCCTGGAGCCGCGGCCCTGCACCTGCTCGAAGAAAGTGAAACCCGAAATCTTGAGCTCGTCGAGCATATACTCCACGCGCTCAGTGTTAGCCTGGTTGAAAACTATAAAAACACTCTTCATAACTTATTCCTCCTCCTTCGCGTCAGGTGACAGCTGCATAAAGATGAAATTGCGACGGTTGCGCTCTTTCTTGTTGCGGTCGCTGTCCTTGCTGAGCACAGCATAGAAGACAGGTACGACGATAAGCGTCACGAACGTCGACACGAGCAGACCGCCGATGACGACGATACCCAGCGGATGCCACATCTCGGAACCTTCACCACGGCTGAGCGCCATAGGAAGCATACCGAGGACAGTCGTCATAGCCGTCATCATCACAGGACGCAGACGGGAACGGCCGGACAGCGCGATAGCCTCGCTGAGCTCGTGCCCGCGGTCGCGCATCAGATTGATGTAGTCCACCAGCACAATACCGTTCTTGACCACGATACCGATAAGCATCACGACACCGAGCGCCGCAATCATATCGAGAGTGGTGCCCGTAGCCCAGAGAGCCAGGATCACACCCGTGATGGCGAAAGGAATCGCCAGCAGGATGATGGCCGGCTTCGAGAACGACTCGAACTGTGAAGCCATCACCACATACACCAGAAGGATGATCAGCAGCGCAAGCGCGATGATATTGCCGAACATTTCCTGCTGGTCCTCGAAGTCACCGCCGATCGACATTGTGATGCCCTCGGGAACAGTGACCTGGTCGATGACACCCTGCACCGCCATCGCCATCTCGCCCAGAGAAGTGTTGTAGGGCATCACGCTCACCGTCAGGTAGCGCTGACGGCTCTTGCGGTCGATGGTCGGCGGAGCGAAATACTCCTCAAGGGTAGCAACCTCGCTGAGCTTGACAATCTTGCCGGTAGCAGTCGGAATCGACAGGTTGTAGATATCATTGATAGAATTGCGGTCATCCTCGCGCAGACGCACCACGATATTATACTCCTCTCCGTCCTCCTTGAGGAAGCCCGAAGCCAGACCGCCGACGCGGTTGCGCACATAAGTAGAAATAGTCGCAGCGTTCAGGCCGAACGACGAAGCCTTCTCCTTGTCGATGACGAGGTTCAGCTCGGGACGGTCCTTCTCGCGGCTTATAGTGACGTTCCTGGCGTCAGGAATCTTCTCGATGATAGTATTGCGGACCTGCTCGGCAAGAACGTTGGTCTCGTCGAAGTCGTAGCCGTAAATCTCCACGTCCACGGTAGAAGTACCGCCACCGCCCATACCGCCTTGCGAATTGACCTGATATCTTACAATCTCAGGATAGTTCAGCAACTCCTGGCGGATGACCTCGCCGATCTCGTCGATAGTGCGTGTACGCTCATATTTCTTGACGCAGACGACAGTCATCTGGATGGAATTGTTAGTCGTAGACGAGAAAATCGCGCTTGTGCCGGAAGCATCGCTGCTACCTGCAGAAGTCGAAATCATCCTAACCTCAGGCACCAGCTCGTTGATGCGGGCCTCGATGGCACGGGCAGTCTTAAGAGTCTGCTCGATGCGCGTGCCGTTCTGCAGTTCGATAGTCACACGCACACGGCCGTTGTCGGAAGGCTGCATAAAGTCAGTACCGATCTGGCCGGTGCAGGCAGGAATCAGGGAAGCCACGAACAGGGCTGTGAATGCAAGCAGTGTCAGAGCCTTGTGGCGCAGGCAGACGCGCAGAGCCCTGGCATACCAGTTGTCGATGGCGTCGAGCACCCGGCCTACCGTCCTTTCGTAGAAAGTCTTCTTCTCCGACACCTCAACGATATGTCCGGTCTCGTCGATCTCGACCTTCTTGGCCTTCAGCAACTGAGAGCAGAGCATAGGAGTCAGGGAGATAGCCACCACGGTAGAAGTGCAGACCACGATCGTCACGATCCATCCAAGCTCCTTGAAGAGGATGCCGGCCATACCGGTGAGCATAGTCAGAGGCACGAACACGGCCACGATCACGAGCGTAGTCGCAATAACTGACACCCATACCTCGTTCGTAGCATAGATGGCCGCCTCGCGCGGACTCGAGCCCCTGTCGATATGTTTGGAGATATTCTCCAGCACGACGATGGCATCATCCACCACCATACCGATGGCAACCGTCAGCGAGCAGAGCGAAATGATGTTCAGCGAACTGCCCGAAAGCGCCAGATAGATGAACGCCACAATCAAGGCTATGGGGATGGTCAGGCCGATGATGAACGTAGCCCTCCATTTGCCGAGGAAGATGAACACCACCAGCACCACGAACAGCAGCGCATAGAGGATAGACTCCTCGAGCGAATTGATGGAATTCTGGATTTCTTCGGAAGAATCGTAGACCACTTCGATGTTGATGTCGGCCGGCAGATTCTTCTTGAGCCTTGCCATCGCCTTGTTCACGTCGCGGCAGATCTGCACGGTGTTGGCGCCGGTCTGCTTGGTGATCAGAAGGGTGACGGCTTCCTGACCGTTGACTTTCGAGTCGAGCGACAGGTCCTTGATGGTATCGCGGACCGAAGCGATATCTTTCACGAAGACTTTCGCTCCGGCGGGAGTCGTAGTCACGACCACATTCGCGATCTCGCTGCTCTCGACATACTCACTGCGCACCTCGAGCTGATACTGCTCCCTCTCCATCTTGACAAGACCAGAAGAAAGGTTCAGGTTGTTGGAAGTAATCGCAGAGCTGACACTTTCCAGCGGAATTCCGAAAGCATCCAGCTTGTTCTGGTCGATATCCACATATACATACCTGTCGGGAGCTCCGGTCACCGATATGTTTCCGATGCCGTCCACGCGGTTCAGCTGCGGGATCAGGTCGTCGTTCATAATTTTCTCCAGACCAGAGTAGCTCTCCTTGGCCGTTACCGCGAACTGGATGATAGGCATCGCGCTCGAGCTGAACTTGAAAAGATAGGGATTGGTACATCCGCTCGGCAGCGCATCTTTCAGCATATCGACGTACGACCGCACGTCATTCATAACCTCGTCGATGTCGGTGCCCCATTCGAGCTCCAGCATCACGACAGACGTATTGTCCCTTGAGGTAGAAGTCATCTCCTTGAGGTGGTCGACAGAGTTGAGGCTGTTCTCCACCAGCCTTGTCACATTAGTCTCTATCTCGGAAGCACTGGCGCCCGGATAGGTTGTCATCACCGTGATGTACGGCGGATCCATCTCCGGGAACTGGTCGATGGGCAGAAGGCGGAACGCATACACGCCCAGGACGATGATGGCAACGAATATCAGCAGAGTCGTTACCGGCTTGTCTATAGCTGTCTTGTAGATACTCATTACCTGTTGATCTTAAGTTTCACGCCGTCCACCAGCTTCTCTGCACCTGTAACGACAATCTCCTCACCGGGATTGAGCTCGTCGCTCTCTATTTCAATCTTGTCGTCATACCTCTCGCCCAGTTTGACGAAGACACGCCTTGCAACGCCGTTGTCGTTGACGTAGATATACCTTTCGTTGGAACCGGTGAGCTTCTGGACACTCTGATAAGGAAGGACCATAGCCTCAACCTTGCCGAGGGCAAGCTTGGCATAAGCATACATTCCGGGGCGCAGACGCTCTCCGCCGTTGGGGATGCGTATCCTCACCTGAAAGGTATGTGAAGCAGGGTCTATGGTAGGATATACGATGTCAATGGAACCCTTGAAAGTCTCGCCGGGATAAATGTCGCAGAGCACATCTACGCTCATACCCTTGTGGACAAGCGGGAAGTACGACTCCGGCACGTTGACCAGGGCCTTGAGCACATTGATCTGGGTCAGCGTCAGGATGGCCTGGCCGCTGTAGAGCTCGCCGTCCTCATAGTTTTTGGCAGAGATGACGCCGGGGAACTTGGCCTTCACGTAGGTGTTCTCCTCAAGGAAGCGCAGGCTTTCGGCCGTCTGGTCAAAGCTCAGCTTGGTCTGGTCGTAGGTCTGCTTCGAGATGGCACCAGTCGCAACCAGAGCTTCCATACGTGCAAGCTCCTGCTGGAGATTGGTATAGGTCAGCTTGGTGGTGGTGTACTGGTTCTGGTCCATACGCACAAGGTTGGAACCGGTAGACACCCTCGTGCCCACCTCGGTGTATATATGTTCGATGCGTCCTGTCACTGAGGGCGCGATGTCCATCTTCTGATAGCCTTCGAGGGTCGTCGACAGAGACAGAACCCTTTCAACTGTTGACGCCGTCAGCGGCGCAACCTCTACAAGCTCTTCACGCTGCTCTTCTTCGATCTGGGGCTTCATCTTGCAGCCGGTCACCAACACAAGAGCGCAGAGCGCAAAAACTGATATCTTTTTCATAGGTACTTATATATTCTTTAGTTGTTCAACAGTTTTTCCAGTTCTATCTGGGCATTCACGAACTCGAGGACCGCCTGCACGTATGCACTCTGGGAAGTGATGAGGGTGGTGCTGGCGTTCGTCATCTCCAGCGCGCTGGAATAGCCCTGCTCATATTTGCGGGAGATATTGTCGAAGACTCTCTTGTTGACCTCGACGGCCTGCTTCTGGTCGATGTATTTCGCGTACGCGTTCTGCAGGTTGTAGCAAAGCTGGCGGTACTGGATCTGAAGGCTGTTTTCAGTCTCGGCAAGAGTATTGAGCTGCTTCTGGTAAGACATCTTGGCGCTCTGGATCTTCTTGGTGTTCGACAGGCTTGAGAAGATGGGCACGCTTACCATCACATTCATCGTGTTCGGAGGGGTCATATCCATACCTTCGCCGAAGTTGTGCTTGGCTGAAAACTGATATGCAAGGCTGACCGTCGGGGCCAGGCTCCACTTGTTGAGGGTGATCTGCTTGCGGGCCAGCTCGACATTCTTCTTCAGCAGCTGGTAATTATAGTTGTTGTCGAGATTGAACTGCTCGTTCATCATAGCCAGACCGGCATCCATATCGAGCAGTTTGTCGATGGTGTCGGTGAGCACAATCTCAGCGTCTGGGTCAAGGTCGAGCTGAAGCCTGAGGCTGTTGTAGAGCATCTCAAGACTGTTCTCGGAGTTTTTGATGGCAGTCTTGGCAGAAGCCACCTGCACCATCAGCTGGTCTGCGCTGACCTGCTCCGAGGCACCGACGTCCACAGACTGCTGTGAAAAATCATAGAGCCGCTGTACGCCGTCGAGGTTGTCGTGGAGCAAGGCTATGGTCTGGTCGGCCATAAGTATCGAATAATACAGGGTCTTGACCTGGCTGGCCACATTCTGCTCGGTCTGATGGGCCGTTATATCCGACATCTGCTGGGAGATCTTGCTGATCGCAGCGTTCAGCACCTGTGCGCCGCTCAGCGCCATTGAAGCGGTGACGCCCATCGAAGCGCTGCTGGGCAGGGCTATGGACATCCCGCCGAAGTTCATAAGGTAGCCGAACATATCGTTGTAGGTGCCGCTGGCGTTGACCTGGGGCAACATACTGGCAATGGCCTGCCACCTGTTGGCCTGGGCGATTTTAACATCAATCGTGGCATTTTCGAGAGTGCGGTTGCGCTCTATCGCCATCTTCTGGGCCTCCTCAAGAGACAGACGCAGCACGTCGTTCTGGGCAGGCAGTTGGAAGGCAGCCGCAAAGAGAAGTATGGCTGCCGCTATAAATGATCTCACGTGAATAACTATTTTTTCTGAAGCCGCAAAGATATGCAAAAATTGTTCCTTACAACAATCTGGAAGGGCTTTTCAGTAATTTTGCTTTACGGCAAAATATTTGCTACTTTCGCAACAGCTAAAAATAGAGGCCAAATATTATGGAACTTAACATTTCTGATTCAAATTTCGATGCAATCCTCAGCGAAGGACTGCCTGTAATGGTTGATTTCTGGGCTCCCTGGTGCGGCCCCTGCAGAAGGGTCTCTCCCATCGTAGAAGAGCTTGCCGGCGAATACGAAGGCAAAATCAAAATATGCAAATGCAACGTGGATGAGAATGATGCAATCCCTATGAAATATTCTATCCGCAACATCCCCACGCTTCTTTTCTTCAAGAACGGCGAACTGGTGGACCGTCTGGTCGGCGCAGTTCCCAAACAGGAAATCGAAGACAAAATCAAATCGCTGCTGTAATGAAAAGAATAATCATATCTCTCGCCATAGTGGTGATGGCCGCTGCCGCCAGCTTCAGCGCAAAAGCGGAAGGCCTCGTCATCAAGGGCGGTTTCAGCTACACTCACCTCGACCTGACCCAGTCCATCAAGGACCAGGCCCAGCAACTTGCAGTGAATGCAAGGAATTTTTCGGGCTTCCACGCCGGCATCGGCTACCAGACCGAAAGCCTCGGCGGTTTCACCCTGCAGCCTGAGCTGATGTTCCTTTCCAAGAAAGGCAACCAGTTCGGTGACAAGTATTCCTGGAGCCTGAGCTACCTTGAGCTCCCCATCAACATCCAGTGGGGCATCGACCTCGTGGCCCTGCGTCCTTTCGTGCAGTTGAGCCCTTACATCGGCTACAACATCAAGAACAGGCCTTCAGCCCCGAAAGACGGTGACAAGAGGGTTATGGACTTCCTCACCAGCTTCACCCAGGATCCGAACCGCTTCTCATACGGCCTCGGCATCGGCGGAGGCATCGAGATTATGCGCCGCTTCCAGGTCAGCGCACAGTATGTCTGGAACTTCGGCCGCGTGATCAGCGCACAGCAATACATCGACAACGCCGCCAACGCAACGCGCGATATGGCTGCCGGCCTCGAGATTTCGCTGGGTCTGATGTTCTAATTCAAGGCGCTCACAAGCCACTTGCCGCCTTCCTTGGTCAGGGTCATATTCATCTCCTGACCGATTTCACTGCCCATCGGATAGAGCAGATATTTGACGTATGCCCTGCCCTTTTCAGATTCGTCGTCTACCGACGTAATCTCGAAACGGGTGGCGGCAGCTGCGTCTTTGATCCTGGCCAGCAGCGTAGTGTCGAGCGACTGCCAGTCTTCGGTGGCGATGCGCAGGTTCGCTGTCACGCTGCTGTCGCAATAGGCGGCCGCGGCGTCATAATCCATAGTCAGGTAGCTGGTCAGGAAGCCTTCGGCAGCCTTGCCGGCCTTGTCGTCAGTGCAGGCGCAAAGCAGGAGCGCCGCACAAAGAATGACTGATATCTTTTTCATCACATCAATTGTTTCTAATTGGAGCGGAGAATGTCCCCGTGGTCCTTCACTATGCCGCGCAGCCAGCGCTCGGGGAAAGCGGGATGCTCAGGGCCTGCGGGAATGTCGCTGCCCTCGGTTTCGAGCTTGAAGCTGCCGTCGGGATTCTGGACCTTGATGTTGCCGTCCATAAATTTCACGAGCAGCTCGTTCTCAAGCTGCTGCCAGCGGGTCATCATCCTTTCGGCCAGTCCGCAGCTCACGTCCGTCAGCACCTGGAGAGCCTCGGCACGACGGCCTTCGGCCAGCAGTCTGCCTGCCCTTTCATCTGCAAAAGCTACTGCGTCCAGACCGAGGTTTTCGTGTCTTTCAACCTCTTTCAGGATTACGGGAGCCACACGGTCGTACATCAGATAGGCGAAGTGGGTGACCTTGTTGACCTGCCAGAAAGCGGAGGTCGGAGAGTATTCGATCATACTGCCGTTGCCCTCGCGGAAGCACTCGGGAACTGCAGTGATATTGGTGTACATAGGTGTGAGGGCTGATGTGCCGGCATCGTCCACGCCGAACCACTGGATGCCGCCGATCTCGTCGGGCAGCCAGCTGCGTGACTGACTGAGGATCCAGAAGCCTGTCTGCTGGGTGGCGATGGCCCTTTCGTGGACATAGCTTGCTCCGTCGACGGTGAAGCTCATAGGACGCCATCTGTACGGCACGTGGTTGGGGCCGGCGCCGACATCCTGGGTCATATCCATAGGAGTGCCCTCGTAGTGGTCGCGCATTACGTCTGACAGAGCGCGCACGCTGACTTTCTGAGCCGGCTTGACGAAGAGCGGCATCTTGTGGCCGAGGTTGTGGCCCATCGCGAAGTCGAGATAGTCATCGGCAGCTGCCACGTGGCTCTTGCCCTTGTCGTCAACCCAGCTGAAGGAGCCGCCGGTCAGGATGTTGAATGCAGACCAGACCCTGGCCTCGCAAGCCCTCGCCCCTCCGAAATCGATGGGGCAGTATGCGTCGCAGAAGCTGAAGTCGGCATCCTTGCCGCTGAAGAAGCCTTTGCTGCGTGCGAAAGAGATCACGTCTTTCGAATAGAGGCAGTTCTCAGGATCGTTCAGGGGGAAGGTGTGGATACGGGCCTGATTGGCGTGAGCACTGATATATCCGTCCGGAATCCTGCGGGCCACCCATACTGTGCCCTTCTGCGAACCTTTGCCCACCATCTCCATAATCCAGGCCTCCTTGCCGTCGGCAATGGAGAACGACTCGCCCTCGCTGACATAACCCCATTGCTGGGTCAGGGCATCCATCATTGCGATGGCCTCACGGGCGGTGCGTGCCCTCTGGAGGGTGATGTAGATCAGCGAACCGTAGTCGATGCCGCCCTCGTTCTCAAGGCCGCTACGGCCGCCGAAGGTGGTTTCGGTGATGGTCAGCTGGTATTGGTTCATATTTCCGACTGTCTGGTAGGTGTGCGGAACCTGGTCGATGTAGCCCAGGAATGTGCCCTCGTCCCAGCTGTGCACGGGGAGTTTTGCACCGGCGGGCCAGTCTGCGGCAGGGTGGTAATACAGCACGCCGTACAGCTGGTGGCTGTCGGCGGCATAGGTCACCATCGTCGAACCGTCGGCCGAAGCGCCTCTGGTAACTATTATATTGGTACAAGCGTCGGTGGGGCAGACGTCCGCCAGAAGGCATACAGCCATAAGGACAGACAGTAAGGAAGCTTTTTTCATATTGGCAGTATTATTGTGAGAATCTATTTTTTAAATTTGCATCAGACAAAGATAAGAAAAACCCTACTATGCATAAATTCATTTTCACACTTGCTGTCATTGCCGCGATGTCTGTCAGCTTCGGCGCCGCCGCGCAGCAGAACAATGAAATGCCCGACCCGATGGAGCTCGCGGCCAAGATGGCGGACCAGCTGGAACGCGACCTTGGCCTCGATGCCGCTCAGGTTTTCAAGATAGACACCCTGCTCCAGCACGCATACGCGCTATATTACGAAGAAGTGGAGAGGCTCTCCAAGTCGGGTGTATCTCCCACCTCGGGCAACTATCAGAGAGTGTCCGACAAGTGGGGACACTACATCGACGTCGCAATGGAGCAGATATTCACCGAAGAACAGTGGGCCAAATATCTCAAGACCGACGCTGGAAGGAACAAGAAGAGAAGGGATAAAAGGATGGCCGACGACAAATACTAGCAGATGGCGTAAATCTCGTCAGCGTTGCTGACGTGATATTTAGCCTCGACTCCAGCAGCCACATCGATGCCGTTCCACGCCACAAGGGCGAAATCAACGCCCGCACCTGTGGCACATTTGGCGTCAAAGACGGTATCTCCCACATACAGGCAGTCTTCAGCAGCAACTCCGGCTTTCGCCAGATAGGCGAAGGTAGGAGCCGGATCCGGTTTGTACTTGTCGGAATCGGCGGAAGTCACGATAACGTCGAAAAGATGCATTATCGGAGCCATAATGGGGTCCTGCTGCAATTCATACAAGGCCCGTGAGGTTACTATGCCGAGCTTTTTGCCGTCGGTGCGGAGCTTTTCGAGCAACTCCAGCGCACCGTCAAAAAAGTGCGAATAGTGGCGCATAGCCGTGTAGTGCTCCTCCCACACTTCCAGGAACAGCTTGGGATCCTGGGGATAGAGCATCTCCGCAGCCTGGAAGCTGGGTATGCCGAAGTACTTCTCAAGCGACTTGAGAGTCACGTCCTCGTTCAGAAATTCCTTGATTGTCACCTGCAGGGAACCGAGACCCGT
Source organism: uncultured Bacteroidales bacterium (assembly GCA_947169015.1). Lineage (GTDB taxonomy): Bacteria > Bacteroidota > Bacteroidia > Bacteroidales > UBA932 > Equibacterium. The sequence goes on from CAMVOD010000002.1 coordinate 118,636, forward strand.
CTGGTAGGTATCTACAAGTGTCCCGTCGATGTCGAATATTATATGCTTGTATGAACTCAATCCTTAAATGCTCTTGTTTTTGAATTCGAGCACCTGCATCGTGACGTTGGAGCCCCAGGTCAGGAAGACCAGCACTCTGGTGGTGCCTGAAGGGTTGGGGAACACGGCAGGTGTCGTGAATGAGATGTTGCCGATGAGATCCTTGCCTGAGACTAGCTTCGTGATGCCGGTGACGCTCGCGCCGTCAAGTCCGATGGCATCTATCTGCAGATTTGAAGGGACATCCTGGATGGTATACCCCACCGCATAGGCGGTCGCCGGATCCACTTGCGAGAACAGATATTTCGAAGCGTCGTAGGTTATTCCCGGAGGCGGAGTGAAGCTGATCGAAGGATTCTTCGCGTAATAGAGCGGAAGATATATCACACTGTCGTCAGCCATCGTCAGGGCCACGTAATCAGCGGTTATCGCAACAGCCTTGAACATCACCGAAGTGGAGAAGGGATCCGCAGGCACGAGATCGCCTTCAGCGTCGCGCAGCCACTGGAAGTCGTCCAGGTCGGGATAGAAACTGTAGACGAAATATAAAGCCCCGAGAGTGTCGCGGACGTTCAGCATCGGAGTGCCCGACATCGATGACGCCAGCGCTTTCTCGCCGTTGTTCTTGTAAACCCAGTTGAATTCGCCGTCGCCGATCTTGATGGTCCAGTAGTCCAGCCAGTCGCCGTAGTCCCTCTTGATGGCGAAAGTGAAGGGAACTTCGTCCTTTCCGCAACGGATCTCAAGCATCTTGCCGTTGTTGAGGAACAGCTTGTAGCCGACGATCTCCTCCCCATCCTTGATCTGGGAGATGCTCTTGACGGCCATCGTAGTGTCGATGCCGGCGAGCAGTTCGGCGGCAGTCTCAAGTTCTGTGTTGATGGAGTGGCACTTTTCGGCTACGCGCAGGAAATATGCCTCGGTCGGAATCTGGAACACTCCGCCGCTTGCAAGGGTGAAAGTCACAAACGAATCGTTGATGCTTATATTCTTGAATACGGAAGTTCCCGGAGTTCCGGTGGCCTGGCAGAGCCTGGTCCAGGTTCCGCCGCCGTCGTATGAATACTGCCACCATCCGTCCTCGATCTTCATCTGGGGAGTAAGTCCGCTGGCCCTTACCTTGAGGCCGAGGTTTGAGAGCAGCCACTGCGGCTCCTGGGTTCCGTACTGCACGGTCCAGTAGTAGAGGCCGTCCTCATATTTCCTGATGCCGAGGTTCGGAGCTTCTCCGTCTATACCCTGGATCAGAGTAATGGTCTGCCCGCTGGCGAAAGTCACAAGGTATGCGTCGTTGTCGTTCCTCTTGACCGGAGTGATGCTCCTGATCATATCGTGATCCTCGAGTGCGGCGACAATCTTGGACGTACTGGAGTACATATCGTTGATGGCCGAAATCTTGGCTTCCAGCTCGACGATGCGCGACTTGAGGGCAGATACTTGCTGCATCATATCATCGGAGCAGGAAACTGCGCCCAGAAGAGCGAACGCTGCGAGAATTATGGTTGATATCCTTTTCATCTTCATTCCTCCTGTCCTATGATTTTGTAACTGCTATCTTGTAAGACTCCGTGTGGCCGTTGCCGTCTGAAACCAGGAGCACGATGGTGGATTTCGCTGCGGCGGTGATGTCGGCAGTGATGGTTATCGACCCCGTGAGCTTCTTGGCGGTGGCGTCATAAGTTTTGGTCAGGACGGCGCTGTATCCCTTTTCGGTAAGGGCCGTGATGGCCACTGTAGCAGGCACCGACTCTACGGTATAGTTGACCGTCGCCGGACCGCTGGGAGCGGGAAGCACGACTGACGTACTGCTCAGCCGCACCCTGAAGGCCTCATAGCGCGGGATGTAGAAAGATGCGCCGGCCAGAGGGGTGAACAGCACGTACTTGTCGGTCACGTCGATGTCGGAGAACAGCTGCACTACATTGCTGTTGGTGGCGACCACTCTCTTGCCGTTCTTGTCGTAGAGATATTGTTTGATGCCGCTCTTGCCATATTTGAAGGCCCAGTAGTACTTGCCGTCGCCGAAACTGTCGTCAAGCATAAAGATGGGAGACTGGCCCTCGGTGGGAGAAGCCTGCACCATCCTCTCGAGGTCGTCGTACAGCCACTCTATCTTGTCGCCGTCGATCACTGCCCAATAATAATTCTCGTCAGTGTACTGCGCGATGCCTATCTTCTGGCCATCATAAGGCTTGCCGTCGTAGACTGTCACACTGGTGTTGTCGTTGAACAATATGGTATAGCCGACTGTGTCCTTGTCCTGGACGATGGGCACCACGTTCTGCACGAAATTGTTGGCCGCCTTGGCTTCATAGATGGCCTTGAGAGCCTCGATGTTGGCGTTCAGGGCGTTCAGCTGGCCGGTCAGGTCTTCATAGAGGGAATAAGTGGGGAAGCTGACCGTACGGCCGCTTACCAGGTAGATGTATACGAAATCATTCCTGGTGACGATGCTGTCGACGAAAGACGTTCCGTCCGCAGCCTGAGCCTTGTCGAAGGTCTGCCAGACGTAGCCGTTGTCGAAGGACACCTGCCATACTCCGTCGACGATCTTCATAATGGGGCTGGCCACTGAAGCAGCCACAGGCTGGCCGGTCTCGTCATACAGGAGATCTGTCTTCCCGCCTACCGTCACCGTCCAGTAATAAAGCCCGTCTTCGCCGAGCTGGAGGCCGACGATGGGGTCGTCCTTGCTGACGCCGTTCTTGAGGGTTATGGATGTGCCGTCAGTGAAATTGATCGTATAGCCGATGATTTCCTTGCCCTGATAGACGGGGCGGTAGTTATCGATGTATACGTATGCTTTGTATTTGTCGGCTATCGTCTGGAGTGAGACGATATTCTCATTGATGACGGTAACTTTCTTGTTGATGTTGTCAAGTCTTCTTTCCAGACCTTCGAGTTCATTCTCGACATCCGTGAAGCAGGAAACCGCCAGCAATGCAGTGAGCGCGAGAACCGCTGTGAATTTCAATCTTTTCATCTCTTATAACAGTGCTACGGTTATACTTTTGACCATTGTCTTCGTCGAGCCGTTGCCGGCGGTGACCAGCAGGATGACCTTGCCGTTGCCGCTGAACGTCGACCCGGTCTTGATGGTAATCTTGCCGGACCCGAGGGTTTCCGTATCGGCCGCCCGGGTGGCGGTGAGGTCTCCTTGCGTGATCAGGCTGTAATTCATACTTGCGTCAGCGCCGTAGACGTGGTATTCCACGACCTTCTGGGAACTGACTGCCATACTGACTGTCTCTGCGCTGAAGGCGATCGAGTAAATCTTCGGAATCTGGATCGTACTGCCGTTGGCAAGAGTTATCAGCAGGTAGTCGCGGTAGTTGTTGTTGACTGACTTGAAAATCTTCAGCTCGCCCTCGTGGCTGGTCGCAGGAACCTTGTTGCCGTGGATGTCCAGCACCAGGGTGGTATCCCCTGCCGCAACCATATTCCAGTAGAAGACCTTGTCAGTGGAGTCATAAACCGGAGTGACGGTGGGGATTTCGACGTGTTCCCCTGTCGCAGCCATACGGTTGCCCTCGGCGTCGAGGATCCATTTCTTCGAACCGTCGGGCGAAACTATGGCCCAGTAATATACGGTGTCGCCTTCTTCCATCTCGGCAGAGATGTAGGGAGTGCCTGTGCTCTCATAATTGTTGATGACCAGACTGTCGCCGGTGGAGAGCCTGATGACCGAACCTACCACTTCGCCGCCGACCACATAGTCGCCTACAGAAGTCACGCAGACGGCCTTGTTCTCAAGGTCCTTGATGACCCTGGCCAGCGCTGACATATTCTGGTTGATCGCAACTGCGTTCTGATAGAGGCCCTGGATCAGTTTATTTGTCGGAATCTTGTACTCCCCTTCGGCAGTCTTGAAGATGACGTAATCGTCGTTGTATGTAATCTTCTGGAAAATGTCGTCACCGTTGGCTCCGTCGGCCTCGCCGAGATACTGCCAGGTGGCACGGCTGTCGTAGGTGATGTAGAACTTGCCATTCTCGATCTTGAGCAGAGGCACTACGCCGATGGCGGAAACCATCTCGCCGGCCTGGTTGATGATGTAGTCCACTGGCCCGTTGCCGTACTGGATGGTCCAGTAGTAGCCGCCGTCGTCGGGGTTGCGCTTGATGCCCACCCTGGGGACGTTGGCGTCGGTGCCGTGATATATGACAATGTCTCCGAGACTGTTGAAATGGATGGCATATCCGGCATTGCCCTCAAGCTGGGTGATGCCCGTGATGAAATCTCTTCTCTGGTATGCGGCAAGGACGACGTAGAGCGAACGGATGCTTTCGTTCTGCTTGCCGACCTGCTCTTCAAGCTTGGTTATCTTCTCGTCCAAGGCCGCAATCCTCTCCTTCAATTCGCCCGTACAGCCCGTCAGGACAGTCAAAAGGAGTAATGATGCCGCTAATATTCTTTTCATATCTGGTTGTTCAAGGTTGCAATAATACCTATTATAGATGCAAATTACAAAGAATACGCTGCATTTTTATTAAATTTGTGTAAATACAATCGATGCCCTATGGTCTGCTCTGTAATGTTTTATAATCTTGAGAACCTTTACGATACGTCCAACGACCCCAATAAGGATGACGACGATTTCACCCCATCCGGCAACAGACGCTGGACCCAGATCAAGTACCAGCGCAAGCTGGAGAATCTGGGAGAAGTGTTCCAGGCCGTCAGCAGCCTTCCCGGCGGATTCCCCGCCATCGTGGGCGTGTCTGAGATCGAAAACGACAGCGTGCTGGAAGATATGGTGAGCCAGAAGAGGCTCAGCGGCGCCGGCTACCGCTTCGTCCACTTCGAATCCAACGACAGCCGAGGCGTCGACGTCGCGCTGCTCTACCGCTCAAGCCGCTTCAAACTGCTCGACAGCCAGCCTCTGAAGCCCATCCTGCGCAGCGGCAGGGAATACTTCGGCAGGGACATCCTGGTGGTCCGCGGACTGCTCGACGGCGAGATGTTCGCCTTCTATGTCTGCCACTTCCTTTCGAGGCGTGGCGGCCGTTCTGCATCGGCAGGTTTCCGCCGTGCAGGCGCCGAAACCATCTACTACCACGCCCTGCAGATGAGGGATGAATTCCCGGGCATCAAGATAATCGTGATGGGCGATATGAACGACACTCCGGCGGACTTCTCGCTGAGCCACCTGCTGCACGCCGTGGCGGATATGGAGGATGTCGAGGAAGGCGGCTTCTTCAACCCTATGTGGACCCTTATGGAGGAGGGCCAGGGCACCAGCCTCTACAACCACCACTGGACCCTTTTCGACAACATAGTGGTGTGCCGCCAGCTGCTGGAGGACAGCGGCTCGCAGGGCTTCCACATCTCCAGGTTCGGCAAGACGCACTACGCCCAGATCTTCAAGCGCAACTTTATGATGGAACACGGCGTGCCCAAACGCAGCTACACCGGAAAGCATTTTTCCGGTGGCTACAGTGACCATCTGCCTGTACTTGTCAGGCTTGAGAGATAATCCTTACTTGATCTGCGGCAATCCGAGATCCTTGAAGGTACGCGGTGACGGAACCTTCGGGAGGGGTTTGCGGTCCTTGATCTGCTCGAGGGCCACCTCAACTGCCTTGATGAGCTGCTCGTCTTCGCCTGCCCACTCCTTGATCGGGTCGTTCTCGAGAAGGATGTCAGGGTCTACGCCGTGGTTCTCGACAATCCACTGGCCGGTCTTGGCGTCATAGTTCGTGAAGAACGGGACGCGGACGTCTGTGCCGTCGAGGTAAGGCAGCGAACCGCTGATGCCGATGATGCCGCCCCAGGTGCGGGTTCCGATGACGGTTCCCATATTGTTGGCCTTGAAGCTCCACGGGAAGAGGTCGCCGTCGCTGGCGCTGTACTTGTTGATGAGCATCACCTTCGGGCCGGTATGGGTGCCTTCGGGCTCAGTGCCGATGAAATCGCTGCCGCGGCGCATCGTCAGGCGGTAGGCCTCCCTCTGCAGACGCTCGATGAGCATCGGAGACACGTTTCCGCCGCCGTTGCCGCGGTCATCGATGATGAGCGCTTCCTTGTCGAGCTGGGGATAATAGTAGCGGGCGAACTCCTTGAGGCCTTCGGCGCTCATATCAGGGATGTAGATGTAGCCCACCTTGCCGCCGGAGAGCTTGTCGACGGTGCGGATGTTGTTCTGCACCCACTCGTAGTGCACGAGCGGATATTCGTCGGCAATCGGCCTGACTACCACCTTGCGGCCGCCTTCCTTGGGTGTCGAGTTGACGGTGAGCTCGGTCAGCACGCCGGCCTTGCCCACGAGCATCGAGTATATGTTGCGCACGTCCTTGACAGACACGCCGTCGATGGCTGTGATGAAGTCGCCCTCAGCAACTCCTACGCCGGGCTCGGTGAGCGGAGAGCGCAGAGTCTCGAGGTAGGGGGCGCCCTGCATTATGCGGTCGATCCTGAAGAAACCCGAAGAGTGCTTTGACAGCTCTGCGCCGAGCAGACCCATATCGACCTTGTCAGCCTTGGGATACTCGCCGGGTGTGATGTAGGCGTGACCGCAGGCCAGCTCGGAAATCATCTCGCCGATGACGTAATTGAGGTCGAGGCGGGTCTTGACGTAAGGCAGCAGCGCTGCATATTTGGTCTTGAGGGCATTCCAGTCGCGGCCGTGCATATTGGTCAGATAGAAGCCGTCGCGGAAGGCGCGCCAAACTTCGTCGAAGATCTGCGGCCACTCCTGTGAGTAGTCGATGTCCACGACGATGTCGTTCCTCGACACTTCCTCTCCCGACATCTTCTCGCGGAAGTCAGCGAGCATAATCCTGCCGCCCTCCATCAGGATGGCTTTCTTGTCGCCGGTGCGGTATGAGAAACGGCCCTTTGCGCAGTCCTCGGTCTTGCCTTTGGCGAAGTCGAACACCTTGACTCCGTCGCGGCCGTTGAACCATATCTTCTTGCCGTCGCAGTAGTAGCCCATAGCTCCCTGAACGGGAATCTTGATGCTGCGGGACGTCAGGCCGTCAGGATCCACTACAACCTTCACTGCCTCGTCCCCCTTGTCGGCGGCAGGACCCTTGGGGCCTTTATCTTCAACTGCGCCGACGCCGTCGGTGGGCAGCATAGGCGAAGGAGTGTCCTTGGCGAGGATGCACATATAGAGGGCCCTCATATCGGTCATAGCGAAGTCCCACTCGATGTTGCTGTAGGTAGGGTTCATCTCAGTCGATGAAGTGTAGAGCAGGAACTTGCCGTCGGCGCTGAACTTCGGGTTGCCGGAATCGTACCAGCCGTCGGTCACAGCATATTCCTTTTTGGCTGAAAGGTCATATACATAGACGATACCATACTGGTTGTCGGCAGGTTTCGAATAGGTCAGCCACTTGCCGTCGGGAGAATACGACACGTCGCCGAACTCGGCGCGGGGGTTCTCCATCAGGACGTTTTTCTTGCCGTCGAGGCTGACTTCCACAAGACGGTTCTTGCGGTCGGTGTAAAGGATATGCTTGCTGTCCGGAGCCCACTGCAGGGAGCGGATGTAAGTGTCGTTCTTCCTGGTGAGCTGCTTGGGCTCGCCGCCTGCGGCTACGTCGTAGAGGTATATTTCGGTCTCGCCGCTGGCATCGCCGATCCACGCGATGTACTTGCCGTCCGGGCTCCAGTCGGCGCCGCGGTCGTTGGAGTTGGCGCTGCGCGAGATGTTGCGGGTCACGCCCTTTGCTGCGGGAACGTCGAAGATCTCACCGCGGGCTGTCATAGCCACTCGGTTTCCGTCAGGAGACACTGAGTATGACCTCACTGAAGGCCTTGCGCGACGCTCGGTGCGGGCGTAGATGTTGTCTGACGACAGGCTTATCGAAATCTTGGAAGCCTTCTTGGTGGCAGGGTCGAGGCGGTAGATGTAGCCGCCGTTCTCGAACACCACGCTGAGGCCGTCGGTAGTCGGGAACTTGACGTCGAAGTCCTTGAAGTCAGTGACTTTGGTGGTCGCGCCGGTGACGGTGTTGTAGCAGAAGATGTTCATCGTCATATCGCGGTCGGAAGCGAAATAGATCTCGCTGCCCACCCACATCGGGAAGATGTCCTGGGCGTCGTTGTCGGTGATGGCCTTCACTGACTTGCCGTCGTAGAGCCATATCTCGTCGGCCATACCGCCGCGGTAGTATTTCCACGTGCGGAACTCCCTCATCACGCGGTTGTAGGCCAGGATCTTGCCGTCAGGTGAGTAAGAGCAGAAACCGCCCTGGGGCAGAGGTATCTCCTCGGGCATATCGCCGGCGGGGGTCACCTTCCACAGGTTGCCCTCGAAGCCATCGCCGATGCGGTTGCGGTAGATAATATATTTTCCGTCAGGAGTCCATCCCATCACCATATTGTTGGGGCCCATACGGTCGCCCATATCGTCGCGGGGATTGGTGGAAGTGTAGGTCACGCGCTTCGGTTCGCCGCCTGTAGCGGGGATTACGTACACCTCCCTGTTGCCGTCGTATTCGCCGGTGAAGGCGATGGTCTTGCCGTCGGGTGAATAGTGTGCGAAAGCTTCATAACCGATGTGGGAAGTAAGCCTTGTGGCTTCACCGCCGGCCACAGGCACTGTGTAAAGATCTCCAGCATAGGTAAATACGATGGATGTCCCGTTTGTTGCAGGGAAACGCAGCAGTCTCGCCTCTTCCGCCTTGACGCAGAAGGCCGTGACAAATGTCAGAATGACGATGGAAAATATCTTTTTCATAACAAGTGATTAATTTTTTTGCGATTTGCTTGTAAAGATACGGAGTTTTATCATACCTTTGCACGCAGAATGAAGCAATTCGTATCATATATGTGCTGTTGTTGTGCCCTCCCCAAGGTTGGCAGGCGATGTCGTGCATAGTGATATAACTGACATTCTTTATCAACACATATATATGCAGCCTGTCAATCATCCCGGATTAGACAGGTTTTTTTATTTCCAGAACCAGAACAACAATCTTTAAAAAAAACAAATACTATGATCTACAACAAACTCACCGAACTTATCGGTCGCACCCCTATGCTGGAGATCTCCGGCTTCGAAAACCAGAAAGCACGCATCATCGTCAAACTCGAATATTTCAACCCGGGAGGAAGCGTCAAGGACCGCATCGCCCTGGCTATGATTGAAGATGCCGAAAGCAAAGGCCTGCTGAAGCCGGGCGCAACAATCATCGAACCCACAAGCGGAAACACCGGCGTCGGCCTGGCCTGGGTCGGAGCCGCCAAGGGCTACAAGACCATCCTCACAATGCCTGAAACTATGAGCGTCGAGCGCCGCAGCCTTCTCAAGGCCCTGGGAGCGAAGCTCGAGCTGACCCCCGGAGCCGAGGGTATGAAGGGCGCCATAGCCAAAGCAGAACAACTCAACAAGGAAATCCCCGGCAGCATCATCCTCGGCCAGTTCACCAACCCCGCCAACCCCGCGATGCACGAGCGCACCACCGGCGAAGAAATCTGGGCCGACACCGACGGCAAAGTCGACATCTTCGTGGCCGGAGTGGGCACCGGCGGCACGGTGACCGGCGTCGCCAAGGCCCTGAAGAAGCACAATCCCGCTGTCAAGGCTTTCGCCGTCGAGCCCGCCAGCTCGGCAGTACTGTCGACCGGAGTGGCCGGCAAACACAAAATCCAGGGCATCGGCGCCGGCTTCGTTCCGGCCACCTACGACGCTGCGGCCATCGACAAAGTCATCACGATAGCTGACGACGAAGCCATCCTCGCCTCCCGCAAGCTTGCGGCCCGCGAAGGTCTGCTCGTCGGCATCTCGTCCGGCGCGTCGTTCGCCGCAGCCCTGAAACTTGCAAGCGACGAAGCCAACGCCGGCAAGACCATCGTGGCCCTGCTGCCCGACACCGGCGAGAGATACCTCTCGACCGTGCTTTACGCATTTGATGAATACCCCATACAAGGCTGATATGCAAATGGACGAAATACTCTGTGACGTAACCGCGGCGATGGACGCCGTCACCCCTGAGGAGAAGAAGATGGGTCTGCGCACCTGCGACCCTCTTCCCTCTCCCAAGGCGCTTGAAGACATCATAGAACTGGTAAAAGCCGTCATCTTCCCCCGCTATTTCGGCAGCTCCGCCGGTATGGCCAAGGACATCTCCAACCTCTACGGACTGCTGCTGCCCCAGACCGGCGCGTCGACCGCCGAAGCTTTCATACGCAAGCTTCCCGAAATAAAGCGGCTGCTGCTCACCGACGTCGAGGCGGTGGCCCACAACGACCCTGCAGTCAAGAGCTTCAGCGAAGTGGTGTTCTGCTATCCGGCCATCCAGGTGATGGTGCATTACCGCACGGCGCACGCCCTGCTTGAACTGGGCACTCCGGTTATCCCGCGCATCATCACAGAGCTGGCCCATTCAGCCACAGGCATCGACATCCACCCTGCCGCCAAGATCGGGGCTTGGTTCGGCATCGACCACGGCACCGGCATAGTGATCGGCGAGACCAGCGTCATCGGGAACCACGTGATGCTCTATCAGGGAGTGACGCTCGGCGCCCGCAACTTCAAGTACGACGCCGACGGCAACCCGCTGCAGGTGCCCAGGCACCCGATACTCGAGGATAACGTGACTGTCTACTCCAACACGTCGATCCTCGGCCGCGTGACCATCGGCCACGATTCCGTCATCGGCGGTAACATCTGGCTGACACACGGCGTGCCTCCGCACACCAGGCTGCTGCAGAGCAAGGCTATCATCGTCCCCGAGTTCAGCGACGGAGAAGGCATCTGATGCAAAATATAAAAAAAAAAGTCCGCGTTTCACGCGGACTTTTTTTAGTCATTAACCTTATTTAATCATCTTGAGAATATCCCCTACCGGGGCGGCCATCGATTTCAACGCCGCCTGCTGGGAAGTTGCGTTAGCGCTCAAGGCCGTAGACAGGTCTTGTTTCTTGGCCATCTGCACAAGGGCATTGGTGATAGCTGTCGCAGCCTGCTGAGAGATTGCGTTGTCACTTCCCTTGATCAGACCATTTGCGAACTGGCTGAGGAAATCAGCAGTCTGGGGGTTCTTGAGGGTCTGCACGCTCTTGGCGATCTTGGTCAGGGCGTCGATAGTTGCAGGGTCGCTCAGATCGAAGCTGTTGCCGATGTTGCCCAGATTACCCAGGCTGCCGAGGTTGCCGAGGTTGATGTACTTGTCAAGCAGAGCCTTCAGCGCCTTGCCGGCTACTGCGCCGATGGACGAAGCGTTTGAAACAAGCGAACCCAGAGAGCCGCACGCAGTGATGACGGACAGCGTCATAAAAGCTGCAGCCATATAGGACATTACCTTTTTCATATATAAAGATGTTTATTGGTGTGTCGTTTATACATTCTCGTGGATGACCTTGCGTACGGCACCCTTGCCGGCGCAGAGCTGCTCGAAGAACTTCTCAACCTTGGGGGCCAGCGGAGTCTCGTAGAGATTTACACCGAAGATGCCGGCCTTGCTGAGGATGGGCTCTACGGTGGCGTGTACGTCGAACTTCTCGCCGAGTTTGACACCTGCTACGACAGGGGTAACCTGCTCCAGCAGCGGGTCGGGGCTGAGTTCGAACTTCTCGCCGTTGTCGTCAACTCCCATAAGGTAGCGCAGCCAGAGGGCGAACACGAGCGGGATGACATTGAGGTCAGCCACATTGAGGTCGCTGCGTTTCTCGTAGGCCTTGATGGTCTCGCCGAAACGGATGGCAAGCTTCTGGGAAGTATCAGTTGCGATACGCTGGGGTGTATCGGGCATAAACGGGTTCGGGATGCGGATGTTTACGACCTGGTCGATGAAATCTTTCGGTTTGATTATGCCGGGATCGACTACTACGGGAAGGCCCTCTTTGTAGCCGACTATTTCGACCATCTTCTTCAGGTCGGCGTCCTTCATCTCCTCAGAGATCTTCTGGTAGCCGAGCAGACAGCCTGAAACTGCGAGGGCGGTGTGGAGCGGGTTGAGGCAGGTGCAGACTTTCATCTTCTCCACCTTGTCAACGGTCTCGCGCTGGGTGAACATCACGCCGCCTTTTTCGAGAGCGGGATGGCCGTTCGGGAATGAATCCTCGATGACAAGGTATTCGCACTCCTCACTGTTCACGAAAGGAGCCACGAAGGTCTTCTTGGCGGTAACGACCGGCTCGACGTCAAGTCCGTCAGCTGCAAGGATAGCCTCTACTGAAGGGTCGGGACGGGGAGTGATCTTGTCGATCATTGTCCAGGGGAATGAGACTTTGGCCTTGTTCTCGACATAAGCCTTGAAGCCGGGTTTGCAGACGCCGTTCTTCTCCCAGGCCTCTGCGAAAGCGTGGACTGCAGCGAACAGCTTGTCGCCGTTGTGAGAGCAGTTGTCCATACTTACCATAGCGACGGGCTTCTCACCTGCGGTGAAGCGCTCATAAACGAGGGCGCTGACCTTGCCCATATAGCTCTGAGGCTTGCCGGGGCCGGCTACGAAGTCTTCCTCTACGAACGGAGCGAAGATGCCTGCGTTGTTCTTGAGGGCATAGCCCTTCTCGGTGATGGTGAACGACACCATCTGGAGAGAATCGTTGCGGAAAATCTCTTTCAGGCGGGTCCAGTCCTTGTCGTTGTTGGAGTCGGCGGCGAGGCTCTCCATTATCGAAGCCACGACTGTCTTCTCGACGTTGCCGCTGGCCTTGAGGGTTACCAGCACGCCGATGTTGTCGTGGGGACGGTACATCTTGTCGATGATCTCGTAGTCATAGCCTTCAGCTACAACCAGACCGCGGTCGAGTACGCCTGCGTTCAGCAGGTTCTGGCATACGTTGCACTGGAATGCACGGAAAATGTTGCCGGCGCCGAAGTGGATCCAGGCCGGAGCTTTGAGAGTAGCTTCGCGAACTTTATCAATGTCGAATGTCGGCAGGGCGAAACCCTTGGCCTTCCATTCAGCTGCGTTGTTTTTAATACCTTGTAATGTAAGTTCCATATATGTAGTGTCTTAGAATTTCAAAGATTTTACACTGCAGATTTTGCCACCGTAGATATTCTTGATGTAATCAAGGCCACCCAGATAAGCTTCGTCAGTGAGGGTGTCAGTGGTTTCTTTGGGAACTATGATCTTGAAACCGCGGAAGAATGCGTCTGCGGAAGTGTGACGGCAGCAGCAGTCGGCCTGCCATCCGGTGATGATGACGGTGTTGACATCGAGCTCTCTGAGTACGCGCTCCATAGAAGTCTCGAAGAAACCGCTGTAGGTCTTCTTGGGAATTACATAATCCCCTTTCTGAGGTTTGAGTTCGTCGATAACCTCGGCACCCCAGGTCCCTTCAACTGCGTGAGGGCCCCAGATTGCGAATTCCTTGTCCACTTCGGGTGTGTGGTTGTCGTTTGCATAGATGACAGGAACGCCAGCTGCGCGGGCTCTGTCGCAGAGCTCCTTGATGGGCTGGATGATGTGTTTGATTCTCGGGTGTGCGATTGATCCCGAAACAAAGTCATTGAGCATATCAACGACGATAACGGCGTATTTGTTTTTCATAATATTGAATTAATAATGTCTACTTGTGGCAATAAATATGATGCCATTAACTCCCAAATTTACTAAAACTTTTTATTAAATGCTATATTTGTCGCCCGCAAGAAAAAATGAAGCACAATGAAGAGATTAATGATTGCGGCGACGGTGCTCTTTGCGTTTCTTTTTGCTCCAGCAACCCAAGCCCAAACCTATTATATGCTTGACAGCGTTTCGGTGACCGCATCGAAACTTCCTGTCCCCCTCCACAAAAACACCCGCACGGTGATGCTGATGGACAGCCTGGCCATCGCATCAGCTCCTGCCGAGAACATCAACGACCTGCTGAAATACGCACTGGGAGTAGATGTGCGCCAGCGCGGCGCAATGGGTATGCAGACCGACATAAGTATGCGCGGCGGCACCTACAACCAGATAGCCATCCTGCTCAACGGCATAGACATCTCCGACCCGCAGACCGGCCACAACTCGGCCGATTTCCCCGTCAACCTCAGCGACATCGACCATATCGAAGTGCTTGAAGGCCCGGCAGCCAGAGGCCACGGCGCATCTTCGATGGTCGGCGCCATCAACATCGTCACCAAATACAGGGGCGAAAGCGCAGCCACACTGAACTTGGAAGGCGGCTCCTTCAAATACGCCAACGCCAACGGCTCGGTCGCCCTGAAAGGCCGCAACAGCTTCAATATGCTCTCCGCCGGCTACCAGCGTTCCGACGGCTTCAACCGCAATGCGGCCGGAGGCCTCAACAACGACTTCAACGCCGTCAAGACCTTCTACCGCGGCAATGCCGAGCTGCCGTCGGCCACCCTCTCGTGGCAGGCCGGAGCCAGTATGAAGAACTTCGGCTCAAGCACATTCTACAGCGCCCGCTTCGACGACCAGTTCGAGCATACCCTCAAGACCTTCACCGCCGTCAAGGCCGAGGGCAAGGGCAAGCTCCACTTCACCCCTTCTATCTATTGGAACCACGCCGAAGACCGCTTCGAGCTTTTCCGCGGCGCCCCTGACAAATATCCCTTCAACTACCACAAGACCAACACTGCCGGAGCTGACTTCCACATCAGTTTCGACTCCCGCATAGGCCGCACCGCCTTCGGGGCCGGGGCGCGCCACGAAGCCATCCGCAGCACCAACCTCGGCGAGCCGCTCGCAAAGACCGACGGAGTCTATGTGAAGGGTCTGGCCAGAACAGCCTATACAGCCTTCGCCGAGCACAGCGTCGTGCTCGACCGCCTCACCGCGTCGGCAGGAGTCACCGCCGTCTACAACAGCGGCAACAACGAAGGAGTGAGGTTCTTCCCGGGAGTGGAGATGAACCTGCGGCTGACCGACGCCCTGCGCATCTACGGGTCGTACAACGCATCTTACAGGATGCCCACCTTCACTGAGCTTTATTACTCCGTAGGCGGCCACCTTGCCGACCCTAACCTCCGCACCGAGAAGCTGCACGCCTTCGAAGGCGGCGTCAAATTCCTCGGCTCGGGCGTGCGGGCCGTCGTCACTGTCTACTACAACAAAGGTCGCGACATAATCGACTGGATCCAGGACATCTCAGCCGGCGAAGACGCTCCCTGGACATCGGTCAACCACACTTCGCTGAGCACCTTCGGCCAGGAAGCCACCCTGCAGCTGGCATTTGCAGAGCTGACAGGCAACCGCCGTTTCTTCATCCGCTCCGTCAATCTCGGCTACAGCCACATCTCCCAGGACAAGGACACCAAGGCCGGTTTCCGCAGCCTCTATTCGATGGAATACATCCGCCACAGGGTCACCGCCCAGGCAGACTTCCGCATCTTCGAAGGCTTCAGCGCCAACATCTCCTGCCGCTATGTCGACAGGGCCACGACCTCAACCCTCATCAAGCCCTACACCCTGCTCGACGCAAAACTCTCGTACAGACGTCCCGTTTTCGAAGTATACGTGAGGGCCAACAACCTGCTGGGCAGGCAATATTATGATTTCGGGGACATCCCGCAGCCGGGGCTGTGGTTTATGGGCGGAGTCACTGTGAAAGGCTGGTTCCGCTAGGCAGCGAAAGCAAGAAGGATAAGCAGCTGGGCCACAAGCACCCGCATAAACATCGTCAAGGGATAGACGGTGGCATAGTTGACTGCCACATAGTCAGTGCCGTAGCTTTCCTGTGAGAACGACAGGGCTGTCGGATTGGTGCACGAGCCGGCGATCAGACCGCACATCTTGTAGAAGTTCAGATGCAGGACGAAGCGGCAGAGCAGCATCATTATGATGATAGGGATGATGGTTATCAGAAAACCGTACAGGATCCACCAGTAGCCTCCGCTGACCAGCGACTCCACGAAGTTCGCTCCGGCTCCGAGGCCCACCGCGGCCATAAACAGCGCAATTCCCACCTCACGCAGCATCATATTGGCGCTGAGGGTCGTGTAGGTGGTGATGTGCAGCTTCGGGCCGAAGTGGCCGAGCAGGATGGCGATGATGAGCGTGCCGCCTGCAAGTCCGAGACGTATCGGCTGGGGGATGCCCGGGAAATGGATAGGGATGCTGCCGAAAACCACTCCGAGGGCTATGCCTGCGAAAATCGGGGCGAGATTGGGATGGCTCAGGTTCTCCTTCTTGTTGCCGACCAGTCCCACGATGCTCTTGATGTCCGACTCGGTGCCCACCACCATCAGTCCGTCACCCATCTGGAGGATGAGGTTGGGCTGGGCTACGAGCTCGATACCGGCGCGGATCACGCGGGTGATGGTCACTCCGTAGGTCTCACGGATGTGCATACTGCCCAGAGTCTTGCCGGTGAGGGATGACTTGGTCACGGTCAGGCGCCTGGTCACAAGATTCTTGTCCAGCTTGTCCCAGTCGCTCTGGTGCATAGGGATTTCCTCTCCGAAGATGATGCGGACCATATCCACATAATGGTTCGAAGTCACGATCAGCAGCTTGTCGCCCTTCTCGAGGATCGTATTCGAGTTCGGCACCGACACCTCCCCGTTCCTCATTATCCTTGAGATGATGAACTGCGCACCCTGGCTGTGGGCGATGTCCCTTATGCTCCTGCCGAAGATGGCGGGATTCTCCACCTCGCAATGCATACGGCGGGCTGCCTCGGAAGCAGTGTCGTCATCGCTCTCGAGGTCCTTTTTCTCCTTGTCCAGGTTGACCTTGAAACAGCTCTTGTAGGCTATCAGCAAGCCGATTACGGCAAGCACGCCGAGGGGATATGAGATGGCATACGAAGATGCGAGGGTCGACACGGTGAGGGAAATCTCGTCCGCAGGATAGCTCTGGGCCGCCATCACGTCCTGCGCCGTCTGCTGGGCGGCACCGAGGCCGGGAGTGTTGGTGACGGCTCCCGACATCACGCCGACCATATCGGCCAGGCTCTCTCCGGTGATGAAATGGATGGCCAGGGTCACTCCCACAGTCATCAGCACCATCAGCACGGCCAGCGCATTCATACTCAGTCCGCCCTTCTTGAAGGAATGGACGAAGCCGGGGCCGACCTGGAGGCCGATTGCGAACACGAAGAGGATGAGGCCGAAATCCTTGACGAACGACAGCGCCGTAGGGTCAGCCTGGGCGCCGAAGTGGCTGAGGATGATGCCCACGAACAGAATCCAGGTGGAGCCGATGCTGATGCCTTTGATCTTGATCCTGCCGAGAAGAAGCCCGACAGCGATGGTAACTGCGAATATGACGATTGTCAGACCCATTTAGTCCGTAAAAAAACCGCCGCAAAGAAAGCAATTATTTCCTAAATCTGAAAGTGATGTCCTCAAAACTGCCGTCGGCTGTCTTGCGGTACATACGCTGGTTGGTGGTGGGGCTGTTCAGGGGGCCGAGATGGGCCAGATACGGCCCGAGCTTGATATAGTCGAATTTGCTGCGGTCGAACCAGCCGGGCAGGCGGATGCGGCCGCTGTACCATCCCACCTTGAACGCAGGGTAGCGTGCGTGCACATAATCAGCCAGTTGTGCCAGGCGCTCCAGGTCTGCGTCGCCGCCCATAAAGGCCACGCAGGTGATGTTGTCGCGCACCTCGGCGACAAGAGCGTCGAGCGCCGCCTCGTCGAGTTCCTCGCCGATATCCTCCCACAGATAGGGGCTGTGGCAGCCGGGACAGCGGTTGGGACAGTTGGAAATATTAATCGAAAGCGTGGTTTCGTCTGGAATCTCCAGAAAAACCACGCTTGTGTTCACGTATTTCAACATTACTTGACTACTATTTCCTTCTTCGGCGCATAGTAGAACCTGCGGGCAGCCTCTGCCTGACGGGCAGCCGAGAAGTTGCTTACGCGTTTGAGATAACCGATGATGCGGGTCATATAGTCCACGTTCTTGCTGCCGCAGACGGGGCACTCGTGCAGATAGCGCTTGTCGATGTGTCCGCAGTCGTTGCAGATCGTGTTGGGAATGTTGAAGGTGAAATAGTTGCAGCCTTCGTGTGCGGCCACCTTGAGCAACTGCAGATACTGCTCCTTGGAGAGGTGCTCCTCGAGGTTCATATGCAGGGCCGAACCGCCGGTGAGGTGCTCGATGTAAGGCGTGCCGTGCAGCTTGAACTTGTCGATGATGTTCAGGGAGTCGTCCTCAACCACATAGAAGTATGAATTGTAGCAGTCGCGGGGCACGAAATAGCCGTCCTCACGGTCCCACTTGGCGTGCTTGACGCCCACGTTCTCGGCGGGGATCATCTCGCAGTTAAACATAAGGTCCTTGGTGCGGTACTGCTTGTTGAACTTCTCGATGACACCGAGGATGCCCTGCACGAAATGTTTGTACTCTTCGTTCGGGGTGATCTTGATGCCGAGGAATTCAGCGGCCTCGACGATGCCGTTGACACCGATGGTGAGGTACTGGCGGCTCATATTGATGTAGCCGGCGTCGAAGAGCGGGAGCATACCCTTGCTCTTGAGGTCGCGCAGGTTTGCGTCGTATGCGGTCTGGACCTTATGGCAGATGTCTGTGATCTCGCCGAGATACTGCAGATAGTCCAGGTTGTTGTTGACCGCATACTGGACGGTGCGGTTGATGTTGATGGTGAGAACGCTCTTGGAGCCTGTGCTCACTCCGCCGGCACCGAGGGTGTAAGAGAAACCGTTGTCCTGGATCTCATTGCGCAGACGGCAGCAAGAGCTCAGGGAGTCGGCGTTGTCGCTCATATATGTGAAGAACGAGTGTCCTTCGGCATACATCTGAGCGGTGAACTCGCCGTATTCCTTGTCTTTGCATTCGTCGTTTTCAGTGAGCAGGGCCATCGTCTCTACCGGGAAGGTGAGCATAGTCTTCAGGCGCTCCTGGTTGAACCATTTCATAAAACGCTTCTGCAGCCAGTTGAGGCCGTCCCAGTCGGGCTTTGTGCCGTCGGGGAAGTAGAAGTTGTCGAAAAGGCTCTGGAAGTAATATTTGTCGTAATATGATATGTTCCAGAAAACAGCCTGGTAGTTGCGGGCACCGGTAGGCTGGTTGATGGAGTAGACCACCTGCTCGAAGCAGTCGGTGATCATCTTGTCGATGGTGCGCTGCTTGGTGCTGAGGTCGACCACCTTGTCGGGGGTCTTCCAGTAGTCCTTGCCGTATTCCTTCTCGATGAAGTAGTTCATATACATAAGGAATTCGGGAGTTGCGCACGCGCCGCTGAGCATCGAGCTGACCATAAACACCATATTGATGAAGCCGCCGCAGAAGCTCTTGAGGTTGGTCGGGGCGGTAGAGTTGCCGCCGATCGAAGCGGTGCCGCCGATGAGCCAGGGGTACATCGTGATGGATGCGCAGTAGTTGGCGAGGCTGGTCTCGTCGTTCTTGTAGATGAAGTGCTTGCTCAGCAGATCGAGATATTTGTCGGCCAGTTCCTTGCCGTACATCTTTTTGATGCGGTCGGTCAGAAGGCGGCGGTTGAGGCGGATGAAGTTGCTCTTGGGAAGCTCGCCGATGAGGGTCGCGATGTTCTTGTGCTCAACGTTGGCGTTGGCGTCGAACTTCGAGCCTGTAGCAGCGTTGGAGGCCTCGCAGTAATCGGCGAGGAACTGCATCTTGCTGGTCAGGTCGCGGTCTTCCTGGTGGCTCTGGCGATAGAGGATGAAAGACTTCGCCACTTTGTAATAGCCTTCCTTCATCAGGCTTTCTTCGACCTGGTTCTGGATGTCTTCGACTTTGATGCCCTCGTACATATCGAGGTGGGCTAGAATCTTGCTCAGGACTCCCAGGTCGATGGGTTCCTGGACTGAGTCGAACGCCTTGATGATGGCGTTCATTATCTTGTCAAGGGAGAACTTTTCTAATTTACCGTCGCGTTTTGTAATTGAGAACTGGCTTGAGGTTTCCATAACGACTTTTTGAAGTATCTATAGTTTCTTTTCGCTTAAGTGGATTTTCATTGCAAGTTAATACTTTCACGGCAGTCTGTCCTCCCGCTCATTTTTTACTTTTCAACAATTAATAAACAACACCCCGCAGGCGGGACCTGGCGGGGTTTTGTTGATTTCTCTGTTGATTAATATTTACGGAAAGACACGCAGACGTTGTGGCCGCCGAAGCCGAGGGAATTGGAGAGCGCGAAGTCCAGGCTGCGGGGCACCGCCTTGATGGGCGTATAGTCCAGATCACACTCTGCATCAGGCTCTTCGAGGCCTGCAGTGGGCGGGACGACGCCGCAGCGCAGGGCCATCACCGACACTATCGCTTCGGCCGCCCCGGTGGCTCCGAACATATGGCCTGTCATTGACTTTGAAGAGCTTATCGACGCCTTGCGGGCCTGCTCTTCGCCCAGCGCAATCTTGAGGGCCTTGGTCTCGGCGATGTCGTTATAGTGCGTGCCAGTGCCGTGCGCGTTGACATAGAGATTTTCACCCGCTTCGAACCCTCCTTCTTCGAGGGCCAGTCTCATTGCGCGGGCAGCTGGCAGGGCGTCCGGCCTCGGCGAGGTGAAATGATATGCGTCGCAGGTGCAGCCGTAGCCGACCACCTCTGCAAGGATGTCTGCACCCCTGGCTTTTGCGTGCTCCAGCTCCTCCATCACAAGCATCGCCGCCCCCTCGGCCATCACGAATCCGCTGCGACGGCGGTCGAACGGCAGGCAGGCCTTCAGCGGGTCCTTCTCGGTCGAAAGGGCTTTCGCATTGGCGAAGCCTCCGATGGCCATCGGGTTGAGGACAGCTTCGCTGCCACCGGCCAGCAGGACATCCGCACGGCCGGTCCGGATGGCGACAAAAGCCTCTCCTATCGAGTTGGTGCTGGAAGCGCAGGCGCTGACGTGGGTGATGCAAGGTCCCTGGGCGTTGAGCCTGATAGCTATGTTGCCTCCCGCAATATTTGAGATCACCATAGGTATATAATAAGGGGAGATCCTCGTCGGGCCTTCGTCAAACAGGACGCGGGTCTGGCTTATCTGGGTCTCATAGCCGCCGATGCCGCTGGCCACATAGACTCCGAACCTCTCAGGGGCGACCGTCTGCCCGGACACTATGCCGGCAGCCTCTACGGCCTGCCACGCGGCAGCCTCTGCCATCAGGCTGAAGCGGTCGCTGCGGCGCTCTTCCTTGGGGGTTATGCCGTAGCGCGACGGATCGAACCCCTTGACAACTCCCGCAACGTGGATGTCGAGGCCGGTTTTTGCGAAATCTTCCAGAGCGATGACAGAGCATCTTCCCGAGACTATGTTGTCCCAGAAAGTGGCGACGTCGTTCCCCGAAGGAGAAATGACGCCCATACCTGTTATGACCACGCGCTTTGTTTCCATACCGGATGCAAAGATAGCGATATCATATGGCTAAAAGAATAATTTTGGTTTGTTGTGATATTTTTTTTATACCTTTATATCTTAAATAACTGCGACTGCATTTTTTTGACACTAAACTAACCTAACATATATCTATTTAACCTTCAATTACAAACCTATGAGAAAAACTTTCCTAATGAAAGCAACCCTCTGCATTGCCGCACTGCTCCTGGGCTTCGTTTCATACGCCCAGAACAGGATGGTAAGCGGTAAGGTTGTTGATGGCAATGGCGAGCCTGTAGCAGGCGCCTCTGTCGTTGTGGTAGGCCAGACCGGAGTAGGTACTGCAACAGATTTTGACGGTACCTGGCGTCTCGCCGTTCCAGACCGTGCAAACATCACAATCTCATGCATCGGTTATGTTTCGCAGACACTGTCTGTAGCTGGCCGTTCAGTAATTGACGTCGTTCTCGAAGAGGACAGCGAGTTCCTCGAGGAGACCGTCGTCATCGGTTATGGTGTCCAGCGCAAGAGTGACCTTACCGGCGCCGTTGCGTCTGTAAAGTCTGAAGATCTTGCAAACCGTTCTTCTACCGACGCCGCCCAGGCTCTCCAGGGTAAAGCCGCCGGTATCCAGATCATCAACACCTCAGGAGCCCCCGGTGAAGAGGCAAAGATCCGCGTCCGCGGTTACTCTTCTAACTCAGGTTCCATCGGACCCCTCTTGATCGTCGACGGTTTGAAAGTTGACAACATCCAGTACCTCGACCCTACGATGATCGAATCTATGGAGGTCCTCAAGGACGCCGCCTCTGCAGCCATCTACGGTGCGCAGGCCGGTAACGGTGTAGTCCTGATCACCACCAAGACAGGTGCCGCAAGCAACGGTACCGCCCATATCACCTACAACGGACGTTACACTCTCCAGTCTCTTGGCAAGAAAGCCGACATCTTCGGCGCCAAGGATTATATCGCCTATCACGAATATATAGGTGACATCACTGAAGACCTTCTCAAAGCCAACAACTACAACGGCCTCGACCACAACTGGTACGACTCTGTATTCCAGCCCAGCTGGAGCATGCAGCACGGTATCACCTTCCAGGGCGGCAACAACAAGGGTCACTTCTTCACTTCACTGAACTGGCTCAACGACGACGGTATCGTTGTCGGCAAGAAAGACGTTTACAAACGTCTGACCGCTCAGGTGAACGCTGACTACCAGCTCTTCAAATGGTTCAACATCTCTACCAACAACTCTATCGAGAAATGGAGCCGCTCTTCAGTGTCTTCAGGTTACGGTTCAGTGCTGAACTCTGTAGTTTCAATCGACCCTCTGACCCCTGCTTACTACCATAATATAAAGGATACTCCTGGTGATATGCAGGCTCACTACGCTGCCGGCGACCCCGTTCCGACGGATCCCAACCACAACAACGACTTCTACGGTACTTCCAAGTATCTGCAGGAAGCCACCGGTAACCCGCTGTTCCAGCGCGACCGCACCGACAGCTCAAGCGGCGGTATCAACATCCGCGGTACAATCGCTGCCAACCTTATGCCGATTTCAGGTCTGACCCTTACTTCCCGTTTCGGTTACAGGATCGGCCAGAACTCAAGCCACAGCTACTCTAAGCCCTATTGGTTGACCGCAATGGCACAGTCTACGAACTATGACATCTCTGCCAACGTCAACACCAACTACTACTACCAGTGGGAGAACTTCGCCAACTATACGAAGACCTTTGGCAAGCACACTGTAGGTGCTATGGCCGGTATGTCATATATCGAGGACCACAGCGACAACGCCAGCATCTCTTCTAACGGTCCGGATATCCTCAGGGACTATGCAGAGAACTTCCGTTACATCGACTACCTGACTTCAGACGCCACCAAGAACGTAGGCAACGCTCCCAATATGAGCGCACAGCTCTCTTACTTCGGCCGTCTGCAGTACAGCTACGACAACCGCTACAACATCCAGGCTAACTTCCGCGCCGATGCTTACGACTCTTCTAAACTGTCCAAGAAAGCCCGCTGGGGTTACTTCCCTTCAGTTTCTGCAGGTTGGACCATCAGCAACGAGTCTTTCTTCAGGGATAACGTAAGCCGCGACGCCGTTTCTTTCCTGAAACTCCGCGGATCCTGGGGTCTCAACGGTAACGTAAACGTTTTGAGCGGTTACCGCTACTCTACCTCTATCGCTCTCAACGGTCAGTTCTATCAGTACAACCCTTCAGCCGGCGACGGCCGTCCGACCTATGGTTCTATGCCTTCTGGCCTTGCCAACCCCGACCTGAAATGGGAGACTTCTGAGCAGCTCGACTTCGGTATCGACGCACGCTTCCTCCGCGACCGTTTGACTTTCAGTGCTGACTGGTATAAGAAATACACCAACGACCTCCTCATCTCTATTTCACCTCTGCCTGAAATCGGTGTGTCTTCAACCACTGTAAATGCAGGTAAGGTGCTCAATACAGGTCTCGAGTTCGAACTCGGTTGGAAAGACCAGATCGGTGACTTCTCTTACGGCATCAGCGCCAACCTCTCTACTCTCCACAATGAGGTTCTCGAAGTGCACTCTCTCCTCGACAGGCTCAACACTGACGTCGTCAGCGGTCTTAACGAGGTGCTCGTAACTTCTTTCGAGAAAGGCTATCCTATCTGGTACTTCCGCGGCTATGAATACGCAGGCGTAGGCCAGGACGGTGCTCCTCAGTATCGTGACAAGGACGGACAGCTTACTTCTACCCCTGGTGAGAACGATAAGAAATATCTCGGCGAAGGTATTCCTAACCTCACTTACGGTATCACCATCAATCTGGCTTGGAAGGGCTTCGACCTCGTAGTTTTCGGCACCGGCGCTGCTGGCAACGAGATCTACAACCTGATGGCTTCTGCCGACCGTCCCAAGACCAACACCCTCAACACTTACTGGAAGAACTCTTGGGGCAACCCCGCTGTTGACAAGGCTAAGGCTAAATATCCTGATGTAAAACAGATTTACAACAGCTGGGAGTACTTCAGCTCAAGCGCTTGTATATTCGACGGCTCTTTCTTCAAGATCAAACAGATCCAGCTCGGTTACACTCTTCCCAGGAAGCTCACTCAGAAGGCTCTGATCAACGACCTTCGTCTCTTCGTCTCTCTCGACGACTACTTCACCTTCACGAAGTATCCCGGCGCAGATCCTGAGACTGCTTCACTCAACAGCTCTTCTTCACGTGGTGTCGACTCAGGTTCTTATCCTACCACCAAGAAGATGGTATTCGGTGTTAACCTGACATTCTAATCCTTAATACTGAATGAATATGAAAAAGATATTATACTCTGTTCTCGCCGTCGCCACTGTGTTTGCTCTCGCTTCTTGCGATGAGTCACGTCTGGACATCCCTCAGAAAGGTGTTACGGCCTATGAGACTTTCTACAAGACCGATGCTGACGCAGAGGCCGCCCTGGCTGCTGCTTACGCAAGGTTCGCAACCCGCTTGACAGGACAGGACGGTAGCTCTATCTACACTGACTACAAGGCTGCCCTCAACAATATGGGAGATGATACTTATGCCGCTGGATCAAACTTCGGCGACAACGACTTTATGGCCCAGATCGACGAGTTCCGTCACGATTCAGGTAACCAGGTCGTAGACCACTTCTACAAGAACCTCTTCCTCGTGAACTACGCCTGCAACCTCGTTATCGACAACTTCAAGGACGGTCTGCCCGAAGGCGGCCAGACTGCTACCACCAAGAGGGTTGTGGCTGAGGCCCGCGTCCTGCGCGCTTATGTATACTTCCTCCTCACTTCTATGTGGAACACTCCTCCGTTCATCGATCACGTGATCACTGACGGTCTGCCTTACAACTCTGACAAGGATCCTGAGAACCCTATGTCTCACGAGGACCTCTACAAGTGGATCGCCAAGGAGTGCGAGACTGCTGCTGCTGATCTTGACGAACGCAAGAGCACTACCGACAAGGACGGTGCCGTTAAGGTTACCAAGGGTTTCGCTTATGCTCTCCAGGGCAAGACCCTCCTCTTCCTCAAAGACTACAGCGGAGCTAAGACTGCTCTCAAGAAAGTCATCGACTCTGGCAAATACGCCCTCGTTCCCGGTGAGAAATGGTGGCAGAACTTCCACATCGAAGGTGACTGCAACGAAGAGAAAGTATTCGAGACCAACATCGAGTTCAACAGCGGTATCGGTGCCTGGGGCGGTATGATCCAGCGTTCTACCTGGATGGAAGCCAACATCTGGAACTGGCGTAGTGACCACTTCGTATCAGGCGCTGCTCCTCAGGCCGTTTACGACGGTAACGTCGACGGTTGGGGCGGTCTTGGTGTTCCCCAGTGGTTCGGCGACGAGTTCTTCGCAAATGACGGCCACTCATATCGTTTCGACGCTACCCTGAAACACATCGACGATGCTGTTTACGGTATGGAGTACGCTGACCCTGAACTCAACTCTATGTCTCGCGAAGAGAGGATGAAGAGCGACAAGCTCGGCATCGCCGACGTTCAGGACGGTCTCTACGGCCAGTCATTCTGGCTGCCGTTCAAGCAGCTCCTCCGCAAGACTGACGTTGGCGCATACGGCAACAACGTACGTCTCAACAACGGTGTCATTATGCGTTACGCCGAGGTTCTCCTCCTCTACGCTGAGGCTTGCCTCAACAGCGGTGACAACGGCCAGGCTCTCTGGGCTATCAACGAGATCCAGAAACGTGCCGGCTCTAAGACCATCAGCACAAGCGCAGATATGGACCTCCTCAAGAGGGAGAAATCTTACGAGCTCTGGCTCGAAGGCAGCCGCTGGCTCGACATTATGCGCTGGGGTGACACTCAGAGAGTCGCCAACGCCGGTAAGGACGTTCCCAAACTCTTCGACAAACTCCACCGCGCTCCCAAGTCAGGTGAGACTCCCAACTGGGAGAATGGCACAGAAGCCAACAGCCGCTTCTACACCATCTCTACTCACCAGGCTATCGACAGAGGCGATAAGGTAGGCTTCGTAAAAGGCAAACACGAATTCTTCCCTTATCCTACTTCTGTTATGGACAAGAACCCCAACCTCGTTCAAAACCCTGGCTGGGAATAGAATCCACACAAAACAAAAGAAGGGTTGCCCCACCGGCAACCCTTTTTTTGTTTCCCCCAGGTCGAATTTCCACTGTAAAAAAGGTCCCCAGTGGGACCACGAAATAAAAAACAGCCGCATCTCTGCGGCTGTTTTGTTTCGTGGTCCCAGTTGGGCTTGAACCAACGACCCCCTGATTATGAGTCAGGTGCTGCTAACCAACTGAGCTATGGGACCATTTTCGCGGCCCGCGGAATCCGCCAGACCGCTAAGTTATAAAATTAGACTTTGATCTCAACGTCTACACCGCTCGGGAGTTCGAGCTTCATCAGAGCGTCAACAGTCTTGGGAGTTGAGCTGTAGATGTCGAGCAGGCGGCGATAAGAATCAAGTTCAAACTGTTCGCGGGCTTTCTTGTTGACGAAAGTCGAGCGGTTTACAGTAAAGATCTTCTTGTCTGTGGGCAGAGGAATAGGACCGCTAACCACAGCACCGGTAGCCTTTACAGTCTTCACGATCTTGTCGGCTGACTTGTCAACCAGAGCGTGATCGTAAGATTTCAATTTAATTCTGATTTTCTGACTCATTATTTTAAATACTAATATGATTATTCATCATCATCGCGTCTTGTGAAGCGGAACATACGCCCTTGCTTCTCAATGATCTCCTTGGCGATATTCGCCGGCACTTCCTCGTAGTGGCTGAACTCCATTGAGCTCGTGGCACGGCCGGAAGTCAGGGTCCTGAGCACAGTCACATAACCGAACTGCTCAGCAAGAGGCACCTTGGCCTTCACAATACGCGCATTGTTCTTGGAATCCATATCGGTAATCTGGCCGCGGCGGCGGTTCAGGTCTCCGACCACGTCGCCCAGATACTCTTCGGGGGTAACGACCTCCAGAGACATCACGGGCTCCATAAGCACCGGATTGCATTTGCCCATAGCGTGGCGGAAAGCCATACGGGCGCAAATCTCGAATGACATAGAGTCGGAATCCACCGGATGGAAGCTTCCGTCGAGCAGACGGACTTTCAGCGATGAGACCTTGAAACCGGCCAAAGTGCCGTTGACCATTGCCGACTTGAATCCTTTCTCGACAGAAGGAATGTACTCACGCGGGATATTGCCGTTCTTGACTTCATCAATGAACTGCAGACCCTCGACATCCTTGTCGGCAGGTGAGAGTTCGACAACGATATCCGCGAATTTGCCGTGGCCGCCAGTCTGCTTCTTGAACACCTCGCGATGCTCGTAGGCAGTGGTGATAGCCTCGCGGTACTGAACCTGAGGCGCACCCTGGTTGATCTCGACTCCGAATTCGCGGCGCAGACGGTCAACGATGATGTCAAGGTGAAGCTCACCCATTCCACTGATGATGGTCTGGCCGGTCTCCTGGTCGGTCTCCACGGTAAATGTCGGATCTTCTTCCGAGAGCTTGCCGAGGGCAAGTCCCAGCTTGTCGAGGTCGTTCTGAGTCTTCGGCTCCACTGCGATTCCGATTACGGGAGCAGGGAAGGTGATGGACTCGAGAACCACCGGATTATTATCAAAGCAGATTGTATCGCCAGTACGCAGATCCTTGAACCCGACGGCGGCGCAGATGTCGCCGGCCTCGACGAAGTCGATGGGGTTTTGTTTGTTGGAATGCATCTGGTACAATCTTGCTATACGTTCCTTTTTTCCGGAACGGCAGTTCAATACTGCGGCCCCAGCGTCGAGATGTCCCGAATACACTCTCATAAATGCAAGACGGCCCACGTACGGATCGGTGGCAATCTTGAAAACGAGAGCGCAGAACGGCTCGTCAGCCGACGGCTTGCGCTCGACCTTTTTGCCGAACCGCAGGTCGTAACCTTCTACCGGACCGATGTCGATCGGGCTGGGAAGGTAACGTACGACTGCGTCGAGCAGGAACTGGGTCCCTTTGTTCTTGATGGACGAGCCACAGCAAGTCGGCACAACCGCCAGACTTATCGTGGCTTTCCTCAAGGTATCGATGATTTCGCTTTCGCTGATGGAATCAGGATCGTTGAAGAACTTCTCAAGGATTTCGTCGTTGTATTCGGCAATCTCCTCGATCAGCTTGCCTCTCCACTCCTGAGCCTCCTCCAGCATATCGGCCGGAACATCTTTGATCTCATAGTTGACGAGGTCCTCACTGTCATTGTAGTAAATGGCCTTCATCGAGATCAGGTCGATGATTCCCACGAAGTTCTCCTCAGACCCGATGGGGAGAGAGATAGGCACTGCGCGGGCACCCAGCTTCTTGCGGATTTCATCGATGACGGCAAGGAAATCTGCACCGGTACGGTCCATCTTGTTGACGTATGCCAGCCTCGGCACGTGGTACTTGTCCGCCTGGCGCCACACAGTCTCACTCTGAGGCTGGACGCGGCCCACTGCGCAGAACGTCGCAATCGCACCGTCCAGCACCCTCAGCGAGCGTTCCACCTCGACCGTGAAGTCGACGTGGCCCGGAGTGTCTATCAGGTTGATCTGATAGCTCTCGCCGTTGTAGTGCCAGAAAGCGGTGGTAGCGGCAGAGGTGATAGTGATACCCCTCTCCTGCTCCTGGACCATCCAGTCCATAGTGGCGGCACCGTCGTGAACCTCGCCGATCTTGTGAGTCTTCCCCGTATAATAGAGGATACGCTCGCTCGTCGTGGTCTTGCCGGCGTCGATATGGGCCATAATGCCGATGTTTCTGGTATATGTCAGGTTTCTTGCCATCTGAACAGTAAAGAATTATGCTGCCTTAGAAGCGGAAGTGGGCAAATGCCTTGTTGGCCTCTGCCATCTTGTGCATATCTTCTTTCCTTTTGTATGCGGCACCTTCGCAATTGTAAGCCGCAATTATTTCTGCACACAACTTTTCTGCCATGGAATGGCCGGAACGTTTACGGGCGTAGAGAATCATATTCTTCATACTGAGAGAGACTTTGCGTTCCGGTCTAACCTCTGTCGGCACCTGGAAGTTCGCACCACCCACGCGACGGCTTTTAACCTCGACCTGCGGTGTGATGTTTACAAGAGCTTTCCTCCAAACGTCGATAGGAGCCTTTTCAGAATCTTTCATCTTCTCGCCTACCATATCAATGGCATCGTAAAAAATAGAATACGCGATACTCTTCTTCCCCTGCAACATCAAATTATTCACGAAACGGGTAACATTGGCGTCGTGATACTTGGGATCAGGAAGTAGAATCCTCTTTTTAGGCTTCGTTTTTCTCATTTCTTCAATTAATTAACTGTTAAAAAATTACTTCTTAGCTTTCTTCGGACGCTTGGCGCCATAGAGTGAACGACTCTGAGTACGTCCATCTACGCCGGCTGTATCCAAAGCTCCCCTAAGGATGTGGTAACGTACACCGGGAAGGTCTTTAACACGACCGCCACGAACCAGCACGATGCTGTGCTCCTGAAGGTTGTGACCCTCGCCCGGGATGTAGGCATTGACCTCTTTCTGATTGGTGAGACGTACACGGGCTACCTTTCTCATAGCTGAGTTCGGCTTTTTGGGAGTGGTAGTATACACACGTACGCAAACACCACGTCTCTGAGGACAAGCATCGAGCGCGCGAGATTTGCTCTTGACTTCAATAACCTCGCGACCTTTACGAACTAATTGTTGAATAGTGGGCATAAATAGTTGTTATTCTTATATTTATGTTTATTTCCCGCACTTTTGCGGGGCTGCAAAGGTAGTAATTTTTAGACAATTACCAACACCTTTTCAACTATTGTGGCCCTTCAGACGCATTTTTTGTTATAAAAAATTTGCAGATACAAAAACCGTTGCTATCTTTGCGATATCAAAATAATATCAAATCACTGCTATGGAAAACAAAGAGTTCAAATTCAACGGTTTCAAGGCTAACGGTTTCGTTATGCTCTTCGTCACTATCGCTATGACTTTCTTTATGCCGGCATATCTCATCGCGGCTGGCGTCAACGATAACATACAGGGCTGGGGCATCGTCGTCGGAGCGCTGCTCTTCATCCTGGCGATGTTCTTCTGGAACGGCTTCATCAAACTCGAGCCCAACGAGGCTGCCGCCTTCCTGTTCTTCGGCAAGTACCGCGGCACCTTCGCCGAGACCGGCTACTACTGGGTCAACCCTCTGCTCAACAAGAAGAGAGTGTCACTGCGCGCCCGCAACCTCAACCCCGAGCCCATCAAGGTCAACGACCGCAACGGTAACCCTATACTTATAGGTATGGTCATCGTGTGGAAGCTTGAGAACGTCTACAAGGCCCTCTTCGAGATCGACTCGCAGAGCCTCGCAGTCAACGCCAAGACCGCCCAGAGCGCCGACTCCACCAGCCTCGTCGTAGCCAAGCGAATGAACGCCTTCGAGGAGTTCGTCAAAGTGCAGAGCGACGCCGCCCTTCGCCAGGTCGCCGGCCTCTATGCCTACGACACCCTCGGTGACGAGAAAGAGGGCATCACCCTTCGCAGCGGCGGAGACGAGATCAACCAGCAGCTGGCCGACAAGCTCAACCAGAGGCTCGCGATGGCCGGCATCAGCGTCATCGAAGCCCGCATCAACTACCTTGCCTACGCTCCCGAGATCGCCGCAGTGATGCTCCGCCGCCAGCAGGCCGAGGCCATCATCGCCGCCCGCGAGAAGATTGTAGAAGGCGCCGTTTCGATGGTCAAGATCGCCCTCGACAAACTCTCTGACGAAGACATCATCACTCTCGATGACGACAAGAAGGCTGCAATGGTCAGCAATCTGCTCGTAGTCCTCTGCGGCGACGAGCAGGCCCAACCAGTGGTCAACACCGGAACTCTTCATAAATAATGGCTAAGGAAAAACAGGACACGAAAAGCTTTGTGCTGAGGATCGATGCGGCCACTATGGAGAAACTGGAACAGTGGGCCGAGGACGAATTCCGCAGCATAAACGGGCAGATTTCGTGGATAATCGAAGAAGCACTTAAGAAAAGCGGAAGAAAATGAACACTGAGATTCGCAACTGGCCGCACTTCGCAATAGAGATGGTCTCCATCCTTCTGCTGGTGTGCTGCTTCATCCCTCTGCTCAGCTACGGCAAGCTTGCCGGCGTCGAGGTGCCCTCGCACTTCGACGCCACAGGCGCCGTGAACGGCACGCAGGACGCCAGCATATTCATATTCCTGCCTTGCCTGGCCCTGTTCATCTTCGCCACCCTGACCTTCAGCGAGAAGCACCCGAAGATGATCAATGCCCCCAAGAAGCTCAGCGACAACGGCCGCGAGTGGCTCAGCGCCAACAGCTGGAAATTCGCGCGCGAGCTGAAGGTCTGCATAACAGGCCTGTTCACGTACATCATCTGGTCACTGTTTGCTGTCGCTATGGGCAAGGCAGCAGAAGTCCAGCTCTGGGGCTTCACGCTCTTCATCGGGCTGATGCTCGTGGTGACCCTGAGGTTCTACTACCTGCTGTATAATCACAATTAGCTGCGCACCGTCTCGAACAGGAACACCTTGTCGCTGCGGCGCAGCTTGACAGACACGGGGATCGAGCAGAGTTCGCCCTTGACAGCAGTGGCGACCGGCTTCAGGTCGACCCTTATTTCCGGGACTTCCGCCTCATAAACTCCGGTGGTCGGCCCGGAAATTACTATCGTATCCCCCACCGAGAGGCTGCCGGTCTCCATCAGGATCTCGGCGACCCCGATCTTCTCGAAGTAATTGGTGATCTTGCCGACGTAGCGTTTGACGCGGGTGGCGCGGTTGCCGTAGACTTCGCTCCACTGGCCCATCTTCGCGCCGAGATAGTAGCCGTCCCAGAAGCCGCGGTTGAAGACGGTTTCGAGCCGTGCCTTGAGGCTTGCCGCCAGCTGCGGAGTGTAGCTGCCGTCCTCCACCGCATCTGCCGCCTGCCGGTAGGCCTGCGTCACTGTCTTGACATATTCCGACGAGCGGGCGCGGCCTTCGATCTTGAAGACGGTGACGCCTGCGTCGATGATGCGGTCCATAAACTCTATGGTACACAGGTCGCGGGGCGACATAATGTATTTGTTGTCGACCACCAGCTGACTGCCGGTCTCCAGGTCGGTGACTTCATAGCCGCGACGGCACACCTGGTAGCAGCTGCCGCGGTTGGCCGAGGCGTTGTATTCGTGCAGCGAGAGGTAGCATTTGCCGGAGACGGCCATACACAGCGCCCCGTGGCAGAACAGCTCGATGCGCAGCGGCTTGCCGCCAGGGCCGCAGATGTGCTCCTCGTCAATGATGCGGCTTATCTCCTTGACCTGCACCAGCGTCAGCTCGCGGGCCAGCACCACCACATCGGCGAACTGCGCGTAGAAGCGCAGGCTCTCGCTGTTGGAGATGCTCAGCTGGGTGGAGATGTGCACCTCCAGCCCCAGGCTGCGGGCATAGCTTATCGCCGCCATATCCGAGGCTATCACCGCCGAAATGCCGGCCTCGCGGGCCAGCTGCAGCGTCCGCCTCATATCTTCGAGGTCTTCGTTGTAAAGGGTTATGTTGAGGGTGAGGTACGAGCGCACATCATTCTCACGGCAGATGCGGCACACTTCGGCCAGGTCCTCCGCCGCGAAATTGTTTGCCGAGTGCGAACGCATATTCAGGCGGCCGATGCCGAAATACACCGAATCCGCGCCGCCCTGGATGGCAGCCTGCAGGCACTCGAAGTTGCCCGCGGGGGCCATTATTTCCAATTGTCCTTCCCTCATCAGCTTCTAGAACTTCCTGTAAACCAAACCTCTTGCGAACTCCGTGAGATTGGCCTTGCGGTCGGCGTCGAGATTGAGGCTGTCGAGTATCGCCAGGGCCTTGTCGTGATAGCTGCCGATGGCTTCGATGGCCAGCGAGTCGACATTATGCTTCTTGTAGAGCTTCTGCATCGCAGCCACCTTCGAAGGCATATCTTCCTGCTGGGCCAGCAAGCCCTCCAGGGCCGCCCTGTCCTCTCCGGACACCAGCTTCTGGCACTGCACCAGCAGCCACGTCTTCTTGTTGTTCTCTATGTCGCCGCCCACCTTCTTGCCGAAGACCGCCTGGTCTCCGAAGGTGTCGAGATAGTCGTCGGTGATCTGGAAGGCTATGCCCAGCTCCCAGCCGAAGTCGTAGAGAGCGTCGCACACGTGCTCCGGCGCCCCGGCTATGACAGCTCCCATCTTGGCGCTGCAGGCGATCAGGGCCGCGGTCTTGAGGCCTATCATCTTCAGGTAGTCCTCCATCGTTATCACCTGGATGTCTTCGAAGTCCATATCGTACTGCTGTCCTTCCATCACCAGCACAGCCATATCGGAGAACATCTCCACCAGCCTGCGGAACTCGGGGCCCTTGTAGCCCTCCAGGAACTTCAGGGACATTATGGACAGGGCGTCGCCGCAGAGGATGGCGCTGTTCTCGCCCCACTTCGCGTGGATGGCGGGCTTGCCGCGGCGCAGGTCGGCGTGGTCCATTATGTCGTCGTGCATCAGGGTGAAGGAGTGGAACAGCTCGAGGGCCAGCGAGGGCATAATGATGTTGTTGTCGATGTTGTCCTTGAAGAGGCTGTAGGTCGTCAGGCAGAGCCTGGGCCTCAGACGCTTGCCGCCGATGGCCATCATATATTCCAGCGGCTCGTAGAGAGTCGGGGGTTCCTTCTTGAATTCGATGGCGAAGATGGCCTTGCGCACCATCGTCTCTATATCTTTCTGGCTGTACATTGAATGCTGTGCTTTAAATTTCAAATATAGCAATTTTCCTGGTTTTTTACGACCTTTGCGGCGATGAGAAAAGGCACGGCAACTGTTGTAAAGCACACCGGCAGCCATTATCTGCTGAGCGAGCTTCCCGCGTGGGATCTTTTTCCCGCTGTGGTGAGGGGCCGCATCCGCCTCAAGGGCTCCAGCAACACCAACCCCATCGCAGTGGGGGATGTGGTGGACTACAGCATCGACGACGATGCGGAGGACGCGATGGGCACCATCGACGCCATCCACCCGCGCAGCAACTACATCATCCGCCGCTCCACCAATCTTTCCCGCGAGGCTCACATCATCGCCGCCAACGTCGACTGCGTGTGGCTCATCGTCACGATGCAGTTCCCGGAGGTGAAGCTGCCGTTCGTGGACCGCTTCCTGGTGACCTGCGAAGCCTACGGCGTGCCGGTGAACATCGTGGTCAACAAGCGCGACATCGACGACGAGTATTCGCTCGCGCTGCTGAAGGTTTTCAAGGAGATATACCACGACCAGGCGGGCTACAACGTGCTGGAGGTGTCGGCCATCACCGGCGAGAACATCGACGCCGTGCGGCAGGCCTGCAAGGGGCGCATCAATCTCTTCTCGGGAGTGTCGGGCGTCGGCAAGTCGTCGCTCATCAAGGCCATCGACCCGAAGCTGGACTACATCCGCACTGGGGAAATCTCGACGGCGCACCTGCAGGGCAAGCACACCACCACATTCTACGAGATGCATCCCATCTCCACCGGCGGCTTCATCATCGACACTCCGGGCATACGCTCCTTCGGCCTCATCGATTTCGAGAAGGAGGAGCTGAGCACTTATTTCCCTGAGATGCTGGCGGTGATGGACAACTGCCGCTTCAAGCCCTGCACCCACACCCACGAGCCGGGCTGCGCCGTGAAGGCTGCCGTGGAAGACGGTTCCATCGCCCCCGAGCGCTACAATTCCTACCTCGGGATGCTCGAAGACCAGACGAAATACCGCTAATCCCTAAAAATTCCGAAGACTGAACTACCGGAGCCGGACATCGACGCATAGACGGCGCCGCGGGCGTAGAATGCGTCCTTGGCGGCTGCGATTTCGGGATGGGCCGGAAGGATGCTCGCCTCGAAGTCATTGACCAGGCGGCCGCGCCACTGCTCGGGCGGCAGGGACAGGATGGCCTCCAGCGGCGTTGCGGGCACGCCCGGCGTCACCCCGCCGTAGGCTTCCGCGGTACTGACGTGCACGGGCGGCACGAAGACCTCGAAGCGGTAGCCGTCGAGCGACACTTCGCAGTCCTGCAGGATCTCCCCGCGGCCGGAGGCAATCATAGGACGGTTGTAGATGAAGAAAGCACAGTCGCTGCCGAGGGTGGCCGCATCAGCCGCCAGCTGCTCGTCGCTCAGGCCGAGGCCGAAGAGGTCGCTCAGCAGCCGCAGGGTGAAGGCCGCATCGGCACTTCCGCCGCCCAGACCCGCCCCGGAAGGGATCTGCTTGTAGAGATATATCTGCACCGGACAGATGCCGTACTTGTCGGCCATCAGCTGCCAGGCCCTGTAGCAGAGGTTCTTCTCCGGCTCGCAGCCGCTCGTCAGGCCGTACTCCGTCAGGCCGGGCTTGTCCGCGAACACTATCTCCAGCACATCCTTCAGCCCTTTGTAAGGCACGAAGACCGTGCTGATGTCGTGGTATCCGTCGTCGCGGCGCCGCAGCACCCTCAGCCCCAGGTTCAACTTCGCATTCGGAAACACTATCATAGGCTAGCCGCACTTTGAATAGCCGCAGTCCTGGCACACCAGACAGCCCTCCTGGTAGACGAGGTTGCTGCCGCCGCAGGTCGGGCACTTCTTGCCGCTCTCGTCGCGGGTGCCGTCGGGGATATACCTCTTCAGGGCGCGCTCCACGCCGTTCTTCCAGGTGTTGATGCTCTCGCTGTCGAGCTCCAGCCCGTGCACGAGGTTCAGCACGTCCACCACCGGCATACCGTTGCGCAGCACGCCGGAGATGAGCTTGGCGTAGTTCCAGTACTCCTTGTTGAACATATGAGAGATGCCGCCCACCACGTTCGGGTAGCCGTAGGTGTCCACATAGTGGAAATCGTAGCGGCTCTTGCCGGTGTCCGGGTTCTTCTCCTTCACGATCCAGCCGTGCTCGATGGACTGAGGCACGGTGCGCGTCTCCTCGTCGAGGATACCCGTGAAAATCTCGTAGGGCTGCCCGTTGAACATACCCACGAAGGCGATCCATTGCTGCTTGCCGTTGCGGAAGCGCACCACGTCGGCCTCGAGACTGACGGGACGCTTGCGCGGGCGGGCCTGCGCCTCTTCCTTCTTCTTCATCGAGATCAGGATGTCGTTGCGGGAGCCCTCGCGGTAGACGGTCATACCCTTGCAGCCGCACTCCCAGGCGGTGCGGTACACCTCGTCCACTATCTCTTCGGTAGTCTCTTCGGGAAGGTTGACCGTCACGCTGATGGAGTGGTCCACCCATTTCTGGATGGCGCCCTGCATACGGACCTTGGCCACCCAGTCGATGTCGCCCGCCGAAGCCTTGTGATAAGGCGAGGTGGCCATCAGTGCGTCCAGCTGGTCGGTGTCCATAGCCCTGACCGCCTCCTCGGTGTAACCGTTGATGCAGGCCCAGGTGAGGAACTTGTGGTGGAACACGAAATACTCCTCGAAGCAGTCGCCGACCTCGTCGCGGTACGACACCTTGACGTTCTTGTCGTTGGGATTGACTTTCTTGCGGCGTTTGTAGAAGGCCCTGAACACCGGCTCGATGCCCGACGTGGTCTGGGTCATCAGGCTGGTGGTGCCCGTCGGGGCGATGGTCAGCATCGAGATGTTGCGGCGGCCGACTGCCACCATCTTTTCGTACAGGGCAGCATCGGCCTTCTTGATGCGCAGGATCATCGGATTCTCCTTCTCCCTTTCGGCGTCGTAGATGGGGAAGGCGCCTCGCTCTTCGGCCATCTCGACAGACGAACGGTAGGACTCGACGGCCAGCGTCTTCTGCACATTGACGGCGAAGTCGATGGCCTCGTCAGTGCCGTAGCGCAGGCCCAGGGCTGCGAGCATATCACCCTCGGCGGTGATGCCGAGGCCGGTGCGCCGTCCACCCAGCGATTTGTTGCGGATCTTGCGCCACAGGTCGTACTCCGTCCTCTTGACGCTGTCGTCCTCGGGATCGCTCTCGATCTTGGCCAGGATGCTGTCGATCTTCTCCATCTCGAGGTCGATGAGGTCGTCCATCAGCCGCATCGCCTTGCGCACGTGGGCCTTGAACAGATCGAAGTCGAAATATGCCTCGGGGGTGAAAGGATTTACGACGTATGAATAGAGGTTTATGGCGATCAGACGGCAAGAGTCATAGGGGCAGAGCGGAATCTCGCCGCAGGGATTGGTGCTGACGGTGCGGTAGCCCAGGTCGGCATAGCAGTCGGCCACGGACTCGCGCAGGACGGTGTCCCAGAACAGCACGCCCGGCTCGGCGGCCTTCCAGGCGTTGTGGATGATCTTCTTCCACAGCGCGGCGGCGTCTATCTCCTTCTCCACCTGCGGGTGCGATGAGTTGATGGGGAACTGCTGCACATAGGGAGTGCCGTTCATCGCGGCACGCATAAATTCGTCGTCCACCTTCACCGACACGTTGGCTCCGGTGACCTTGCCCTGCTCCATCTTGGCGTCGATGAAGCGGCCGGCATCGGGATGCTTGATGGCGATGGTGAGCATCAGCGCTCCGCGGCGGCCGTCCTGAGCCACCTCGCGGGTGGAGTTGGAGTAGCGCTCCATAAACGGCACCACGCCGGTCGAAGTCAGCGCGCTGTTCAGCACAGGAGTGCCGGTGGGACGCAGATGCGACAGGTCGTGGCCCACTCCGCCGCGACGCTTCATCAGCTGCACCTGCTCCTCGTCGATCATCAGGATGCCGCCGTACGAATCGGCAGGATTGTCGTGGCCGATGACGAAGCAGTTCGACAGCGAAACCACCTGGTTGGTGTTGCCGATGCCGCTCATCGGGCCGCCCTGCGGGATGACGAACTTGAAGTCCTTCAGCAGCTCATATATCTCTTCTTCGCCCAGGCCGTTGGGATAGTTGTCCTCAATGCGCGCGAACTCGCGGGCGATGCGGCGGTGCATCATATCGGGGTTCAGCTCGTAGATATTGCCCTCGGAATCCTTGAGGGCATACTTGCTCACCCACACCGAAGCCGACAGCTCGTCACCGCGGAAATATTCCTTAGACGAAGCCAGCGCCTCGTCAAAACTGTATGTCTTCATTTTAGTGATTATTCTTTGCCGCAAGTTACTTCAGAAAAGACCAGCAAGCACAAAATTGCCTTCTTATTTTGTAAACAAGAAACTAACAGCGGAAGCCGGACCAGGTCTTTTCGACTGAGGTAATGTCCGCTATCTCAACTTCCTCCTCGCTGATGAGGCCGGCGGCGGACAGCGCCATAGCCAGCAGCAGGTCGCCGTAGCAGTGCACGCGGCCCCCGCGCAGCCGGTTGTCGAAACTGCCGGTGATTTCCATAGTGTCGCCGTCGACGGTTATGGCAGCGCCGAGGATGGTGAACTGCGTCACGAAATTGCGCAGCCGCTCGGCATCCCGGCCGTTCAGCCGCCTGATGCCTCTCAGCACGCTGACCCCTTCGCTGCGAAGGGCCAGCATCAGCAGCGGGCCTAGCAGGTCAGGCGTCTCCGCCAGGTCGTATTCGAAAGCGAAGGTCACGCTGCGCAGGGCCGAGAAATCACCCTTGTTCTCCCCCGCCCTGTCGGTCATATAGTAGCCGATGTCGCCGCCTGCGCGGTCCATCAGGTCCAGCAGCACATAGCCGCCCTGGTCGGTGTCCAGCGGCAGCCGGCGCACCATACTCTCGCCGACAGTCACGCCTGCCACCAGCCACAGCGCCGCGCCGGTCCAGTCAGCCTCGATGCGGATGCGGCCCGGACGGATGCTCTGGGCGCCCTTGAAGGCCACGTATATGTCCTCCCCGGAGAAATCCTCGCTGGAGAACGAATAGCCGAAGCGGTCCAGGATGTTCATCGTCATACGGATGTCCGGCACTCCCACAGCCTTGCGGACCACAAGCTTCGAAGGCCCCTCGAGCATCGGGAGCACGAACAGCAGGCCGTTCACAGCCCACCTGCGGCGGGTGCCGTCGATGGTATACTGGCCGCTGTCGAGGCGGCCGCTGACAGTCACCGGCAGCCGGCCCTGGGTGAAGGCCAGCGAGGCTCCGTGCCTCAGCAGCGGAGTGCAGCAGCCCGCGAAGCTCTTCTTCAGCAGCGACTTCTCGCCCGTCACCGTCACCGGCTCGCGGCTCAGCGTAGCCAGTGCTATGCAGATATCCGCCACCAGCAGGCTCTCCCCGGCATTCAGCACTCCGCCCGCCACCTTCAGGCCTTCGGCGGCGATGTCTTTCTGCACGCCCTTCACCGTGATGGTCTTGGATTTCTTGTTGAAATGCACCTCGGCGAGCAGCTGCCGGGCCACATTCATCGCGGCCGTGATGTCCCGCGAAAGATTCACCTGGCGGATGCGGCTCTCCCCGGTGCAGAGGGCGGCTGCGAGGACAGCCCTCACCGCATAGCCGTCCGAACAGGGTGCCTTCACGTCGCCCACGAACTTCTTCTGCTCAGGCTCCAGGATGTCGAAGACCGTCGGCTCTCCCTCGCTCACCAGACGGCTCTGGCGCGGTGCCACGTAGTACATCGGGCAGCCCTTGCCGACCGCCTCGATTCTCGACAGGCGGCCGTAGGTGCCCATCGCGAAGGCCACGAGCTTCTCTGGCGGGAAAAAATCGTAGAGCGCCAGCACCCCTGCGGCCTCCTCGGGGTGGCGGGCCGTCGTGGCGATCTTCACTATGTCGGCCCCGAGCGCAAAGCAGCGCGCCGCCACGGCCTTCAGCTCCGACAGCGGCTGCACGCCGTAGTAGTTATGGTATGAGACGATAAGTCCGCAATGGTAGTTCAGGGCCAGGGTTATCAGCCAGTCCCTCTCCTTGTCCGGAAAGTCCAGCCCGATGTCGACGTATGCCGCCCCGGACATTATGGCCACAGAGAGCAGATGCACTCCCAGCGACAGCTCCCGCGCCATCGTCTCTTCATCTTCTTCGTCTTCAGGAAGGCGGAAGGTCGCGATGCTGTCCAGCCCCTTCGTCTGCCGGAAATAGGCCTTCACCTCCTCCTCGTCGAAGTCCAGCAGGTCCAGCCGCAGCTCCACGAGGTCCTTTTTCTGCAGGAACTTGCGGTAGGAGATGCAATAGGCCGGCTCTACGTCCGAAAGACTGTGGCAATAGGTCAACATTGCTGAGGTGGGGGGTCTATGCTCCGGCGGGAAGCACCAGCTGGCGGAGACGATCGATGTCGAGGTGCATTATGTCGGCGGAACCTATCTTGGTCGGGATCACGAAATCGAAGGTGGTGGCGGTCTGCTTCTTTTCCTTGCTGACAGCGTCCATCAGGGTGCGCATATCGATGTCGGTCTGCGTCGGCAGCCCTATTGCGGCGAAATCAGCGATGAGGGTCTCGGTCACCTTATGGTTCGTCTTGCCGAGCTCCTCCCCTACGCGCGAGGCTATGACGGTGCCGATGCTGACCGCATTGCCGTGCGAGATGGGCGTCGGCGAGCATTTCTCAATCGCGTGGGCGAAAGTGTGGCCGAGGTTCAGCGCCCTGCGCGGCCCGTGCTCGTGGTAGTCCTTCTCCACGATCTTGCATTTATATCTCACGGCGCGCATTATCAGGTATTCCAGATCCTCCTTGGTGTCGTAGTCCATCAGGTGGTTCTCCTTGAAATAAGCCACCGCCTTCTTGTAGAGCGTGCTGTCGCCGATGATGCCTATCTTCAGCATCTCCGCCGCGCCGCTGAGCATATTCTTCTCGTCAAGAGTCTTGAGGAAGAGCGAGCAGACATAGACGAACTGCGGCTTGTTGAAGAGGCCGACGACATTCCTGTAGCCCGCATTGTTGATGCCGGTCTTGCCGCCGATGGCAGCGTCCACCTGGGCCAGCAGGGTCGTGGGGATAAGGGCGTACTTCACGCCGCGCTTGTAGATGGCCGCCACGAAGCTGGTGATGTCGGTGACGATGCCGCCGCCGATGCCCAGGATTATGCAGTCGCGGTCCGCCCCCATCTTCATAAACTGGTCTATCACGGACTGCACCGTCGCGAGGTTCTTGTTCTCCTCGGTGGCGTCTATGAAGACCTTCTGGAAAGGGAATGACGAGCCGTAGAGCTTCTCCACCTGCCTGTCGATGATGACAAACACCTTCTTGTCCTGAAGGAGCGAACGGAGCTCTTCGGTGCTGCTGCGGAAATATATCTTGTCGAGAAAGGCCATCTTCTGACTGCTATTCAATCAAAGATAGGCAATTATTTCCAATTGTCAAGGCATTCCGACAACTGGTCGTCATACTTCAGGCTGACTGCCGGCCCGGCGGGATAAAAGTAGTAGCGCACAGCCACTTCGTTCTCGAGCAGAGGCAGGATTTCGTCCTTCTTGCTGCGCAGCACATCGGCCTTGTCCATCTGCATCTTCGCCGTCAGGGCGTCGATCTCATCCTTGAAGGCGTCGTACATTCCGTCGGCCTCCGCCACCCTCTTGAGCTGCTCGATCTGGGCCTGCATTCCGCTGCGGTAGTCGAACTCCTGCTCACAGGCGTAGCTGATGAAGTCCTCGAACTCAGCGTCGCTGAGGCGGAAGCTCTCCACCGGGGCGATGGACGCGTGCTCCGTGCGGTATTTCACAGCATAGTCGTCGATGATGCCGTTGAGCACCAGCGAGACTGTCGGGCGGCTGTACATATGGCTCTCCACCTTGATGTCGGGGGTGATTCCGCCGCCGTCCTTCACGATGCGGCCGTTCTTGGTGCGGAACTCGCGGGTCAGCGAGTCGGGGATGGCGCCCACGCTGCCGTCCGCATTGCGGTGGCTGTAGTCGATGGCCTGCACGCAGCGGCCGGACGGGGTGTAGTACTTGCCGGTCGTGATTTTCACAGTGCCGTTGTATGCAGTAGGAAGGATGGTCTGTATGAGACCCTTGCCATAGGTCTTGGCGCCTGCGATGACGCCGCGGTCAAGGTCCTGGATGGCGCCGGCCACAATCTCGGAAGCCGAGGCCGAACCGCTGTCCACCATTATCATCAGAGGTATGAGGGTATCCACCGGAGCCTCCTTGGTGTAGTACTCCTGATTCTGCGCCGCCATACGGCCCTTCGACGATACCACCATAGTGCCCCTCGGGACGAAGATGGACAGGATCTCGATGGCCTCCTCCATCAGTCCGCCGCCGTTGCCGCGCAGGTCTAACACCAGCCTCCTGGCACCCTTCGCCTTGAGGTCCTGCACAATCTGCCGGAGCTCGTCGCTCACGCCCCGGGTGAAGCCCGAAGTCAGGATGTAGCCGATAGAGTCGCGGATCATACCGCTGTACTCCACGTCCGAACGATGGATGGTCTCGCGCGTCACCACCACGTCGATGGTGTCCTTCGTGGCGCCCCTGACGACCTTGAAGCGCACGTCAGTGTTGGGCTGACCCTTCATCCTGCCGGAACTCTGCTCCGAAGTCTCGTCATACACCGGAATGCCGTCAATCTCGATGATGGTGTCCCCGGGCACCAGCCCCGCCTTGTCGATAGGGCTGCCGGGATACGGCTCATTGATCACCACGCCACCTCCCACACGCTTGCGGATCACCGCCCCCACACCGCCGTACATACCGGTAGTCATCATCTGCACATTCTCATCCTGCTCCTCAGGATAATAGACCGTATACGGGTCGATATACCCCAGCATCGCATCAATGCCGGCCCTCATCATCTTCGAATACTCCAGCGAATCGACATAACTGCGCGCCAGATTGCGAAGTATAGAATTCTGTATCTCAAGGCTCTGTCCGAGCGTAAAATCCTGCGACTGCCCCCACGCCGTCACCGACAGCGCCAGCACAAAAATCAACGAAATGGCTCTTTTCATCATCTTCTTCTTCAACATAAAAAATCGTGTCCCACAAAAATACTAAAAATACTTGTTTTTCCTCCGCCCTCACAAATCGTGCCGCCTCCCAGCCCCCAGCCCCCACCGGACAGGCGCCAGTTTCCCGCACGTCCGTCCACCCAGAACCCAAATGCCCAAACGCATAATATGACTGTACTGCGCATTTCCTCATACCATGCGGCCGAAATCGCCGATTTTCAAAGAAATAGCCTCATAAAATGAAGATTTCCCGAGATTTTTTCATTTTATGCAGAGGAAATGAGCGAGCAGACCAAAAATGTGCGCTCACTGCTTGGGCCGCAGCCGGAGCGGAAGGGTTTTCCTCGGCGGGGCGAGGAGGGCCCTCTGTTATACTGGG
This sequence comes from uncultured Bacteroidales bacterium, assembly GCA_947169015.1. Taxonomy (GTDB): domain Bacteria; phylum Bacteroidota; class Bacteroidia; order Bacteroidales; family UBA932; genus Equibacterium. The sequence goes on from CAMVOD010000002.1 coordinate 161,920, forward strand.
GCGCTGCCCCAACCCCTGCCGCTTCAGCCTGCTATCAGCACATACCTCCCCTCACGGCTTCCGCTAGCGCCTGCAGGCGCTTGTCCCCCGCAGCCCCGCCGGGAGGAAACCCGTTCCCAGCCCTTCCTCCGCGCCCCTTCCATCCGCCCCCGGCATCAAAAACTTTTAGAGGTTATTCTCGGCTCCGCCGGGAAATAACCTCGTCCCAACCAACTTCTCAGCACCATTCTCAGCAAAGGAAAAATGAGCAAGCGCATAAAATGACTGTACTGCGCATTTCCTCATACCATGCGCCCCAAAACCCCCTTTTTTCAGGAAAACAGCCGCATAATATGAGTTTTTACCGGTATTTTGTCATTATATGCGAAGGAAATGAGCGAGCAGGTCAAATAGGCCCTGCTTCCGATGGGCAGCCGCAAGTTTTTCCCCAGTCTGTCCATCCAGGCCCGGTCTCCGATGGACAAGTGTCGTTTTTTCGCCCGTGTGTCCACCCAGAGGGGTGTTCTGGTGAACGGATGCATATTTATCGTTTATCTGTCCACGGAGGGACCGTTTCTGATGGACAAGTTTTCGCTACAGGTGTGTTCTCATACTGTTTGGGTATAGCCGGAGCGGAAGGGTTTTCCTCGGCGGGGCGAGGAGGGCCTTCCCCCGAGCCCCCCGCAGCCCCGCCGGGAGGAAACCCGTTCCCAGCACATCTTTCGCGCCCCTTCCATCCGCCTCCGGCATCAAATACTTTTAGAGGTTATTCTCGGCTCCGCCGGGAAATAACCTCGTTCCCTATCCACTATTCAGCTCCATTCCCCGGCAAAGGAAAATGCCCAAGCGCATAAAATGGCTGTACTGCGCATTTCCTCATACCATGCGGCCCAAAACCCCTGTTTTTCAGAAATCAGCCGCATAAAATGAGTTTTTACTGTGATTTAGTCATTATATGCGATGAAAATGAGCGAGCGGTTCAAGCAAGATCAGGAATAAGAGACAAGGCCGGGGGGGGTTGAGGCAGAAAGGACGGCGTGATGTCGAAGTTTTCTCCAGCGCAGCCACGGCTGGCTAGGAAAACTTCTCTTTGAGAACGGTTATTTCCCGGCAGAGCCGAGAATAACCTATTAATTTCTTTTTTTTCGGCGGCAGGAAATGGGGCTTGGAGAAAGGGCCGGGAACGGGTTTCCTCCCGTCCGCCAGCAGGAGCTCTGGAAGGGCTCCTGCTGCCGCCCGAGGAAAACCCTCCGCCGACCAGGCATACTGCTTTCCCTTCACGCGCGACACGGTATTACAAATTTCAAAACTGATTCCTATCTTTGGGAGCTATTAAATCCGCGAATTCTGATGGACAGGAATAAGAGAACGCTGGTCTTTGCGACCGCAAACCGCAATAAACTCATCGAGGCTGAAGGAGTGCTGGGAGAAGGCTTCAATATTGTGCTTCCGGCGGACCTGGGATATACGGACGATGTGCCCGAGACGCACCTGACGATCCGCGAAAACGGCATCGAGAAGGCGCAATTCATCTGGGACTTGTTCGGGCGCGACTGCTTCGCCGACGACACCGGGCTGGAGGTCGATGCTCTGAACGGCGCTCCCGGAGTCTTCTCGGCCCGCTATGCCGGTGAGCCGAAGAATCCCGTGGAGAACGTGAAGAAGCTGCTCCGCGAGATGGAGGACGTGCCCTTCGAGAAACGCACCGCCCGCTTCCGCTGCGTCGTCGCCCTCTTCGAGAGCGAAGACGAGACATACGAAACAGCCGGCGCAGACGTCTCCACAGAAAAGAGCGGCGAAGCTCCCACCCAGGCAGGTCTCGGGAAGGCCGGCAAGCTCACCGTCTTCGAAGGCATCTGCGAAGGGCACATCGCACTCGAGGCCCAAGGCCAGCTCGGCTTCGGCTATGACCCTGTCTTCATCCCCGAAGGAATGGACAAAACGATGGCTATGCTCACCCTCGACGAGAAAAACGCCATCTCCCACCGCGGCAAGGCAATGGATATGCTCGCCGCACACCTGGGCCTCAGCACCGCGCAGAAATCTCCTCACTAATCGCCCCGACCGGAACGCAAAAAAGCCCCGCGGAGGAAATCAGCATATGGACGGGGGAATAAGTGTATGGACACAGAACAACTCTACTCCCCTCTCCAATCATTCTGCGGCACAAAGACAAGAAATAAGCACATAGAAAACGAGCAATGGCACAGACCCAATCATCACGGATAATTGTCCTGCACCTCACCAAGTACGGGGACTCGGGACTCGTGGTCCACGCCATCGACTCAGCCGCAGGCCGCTGCAGCTATATGCTCAGGGGCGCCGGCCGCAGCAAGCACGTGACAGTCGGCAGCTTCCACAATCTCGCAGTGCTGGACATCGTCAGCATCGCCAACCCGAAGAGCTCGATGGCCCTGCTGAAGGAATACGAACCGGCGATGCACCTCGACTCTCTGCGCAGCGACGTCGTCAAGAGCTCCATCGCCCTGTTCATCAGCGAGCTGCTCTACCGCACCATCGTCGAGCAGAACAGCGACGAGAGCCTCTTCGCCTGGCTGTGCCACGCCATCGCCCTGCTGGACGCCACCGGCCGGAAAGATGCGCTGGAGGGCCAGCCAGCCGGACGGACGGACGCCCCCGCAACCAGCGTAGCGAACTTCCATCTGTGGTTCCTGGCTGGACTCTGCACCGCGCTGGGCTTCGGTCCCTCGCAGAACGGCGACTTCGACGGCAGCGAATACCTGCAATCGGCGAAACTGACGGCAAGTCCAGCCTTCGGCAGCAAAGCGGCCGCCGACCCCTCCCGAGGCGACAACCTCGCCCTGCTGCGCCAATTCACCGCCGTGCCATTCGCAGAAGCGATGGCCATCCCCCTAAGCGGAGCCCGCCGCCGCGACTTCTGCGACAGTATGGTCCGCTACATCTCCTACCACCTCGGCATCAACCTCCACCTCCGCTCCCTCGACGTCCTCCACGATCTCTACTCGTAAATAGGAATTTGCACCAAAGCGTGACACAGCCACCCCTCTTGGAGCGTGCTGCAACGCTTGTGCTTGTGTCACGCCGGCCTTACTAAGCCCACCGTGACACGATTAAATGTCTTAAATGCTTTCTGGGGCTATTCAGCGTGTCACGCTTTGGCGGATTTCTTTCTGACAGCCTTCGCCGCCGGCTTCTTCGCAGCAGGCTTTTTGGCAGCCGCTTTCTTAGCAGCAGCTTTCTTCGGGGTCTTGGCCACAACCACGGGAGCCTTCGGGCCACCGGCCTTCCGCGCCGCCTTCTTAGCAGCAGCACCTACCTCCGAAGCCGCCGGAGCAACTTCAACCTTCGGCGCAGCCGCCTTCTTCGCAGTCCCGGCCCCAGCCGCCGAACCAGCCGCCGAACCAGCCACCGAACCAGCCGCACCCGCAGCCCCAGCCGCCTCCGCCTCAGCCCCTTCCACCTTCTCAATCATCTGGTAATCCAGCAGCTTCTGCTCCAGGCTGGCCCGAAGCACCTTCACCCTCACCCGGTCCCCGAGCGTAAACGTCCGCCGCGAAGCCTTGCCGATCACCATATATTTCTCCTCGTCGAAAGTGTAGTAATCATCATTCATCTCGCGGATCGACACCATACCCTCGATCTTGGTCGGCTCGATCTCCACATAGATGCCCCACTCCGTCACGCCGCTCACAGACCCCTCGAACTCCTGCCCCACCTTGTCCTGCATAAATTCGATGAGCTTGTATTTGACGGAGGCACGCTCGGCCTCGGCGGCAATCTGCTCCCGCTGGGACGACCAGTCGCAGCACTTCTCGAAGTAGTCCTTGTCCTGGCTCTTGGCCCCTTCCTGGGTATACATCGCCAGCAGCCGGTGCACCATCATATCGGGGTAGCGGCGGATAGGCGAAGTGAAGTGGGTATAGTATTGGAACGCAAGGCCGTAGTGGCCGATATTGTCGGTGCTGTAGCGCGCCCTGGCCATCGAACGCAGCGCCAGAATCTGCAGTGCGCTCTCCTCCGGCCGCCCCTTGGCCTCCTTCAGCAGGCTGTTGAGGCTCCGCACGGTCTGTTTCGTGTTCTCGGTCGGACCCATCGTGTGCCCGAAGACCTTAGCGAACGAGCGCAGCGACTCCAGCTTCTCGGTGTTCGGCGTCTCGTGGATACGATAGACGAAAGTCGGCTGCTTGAGCTTCGGCAGCTTGCGGGTGACATACTCCGCCACGCCCTTGTTGGCCAGCAGCATAAACTCCTCGATGAGCCAGTTGCTCTCCTTGGAGATCTTCTGCCCCACGGCGATGGGCCGCCCTTCGTCGTCCACCGTCACCTTCATCTCCGGCCTCTCGAAGTTCACCGCCCCGTGGTCGAAGCGGGCCTTGCGCAGGACGGTGGCCAGGTTGTTGAGCTTGCCGATCTCGGCGGCCAGCGGCCCTTCGTGCGTCTCGATGATCTGCTGGGCCTGCTCGTAGTCAAAGCGGTAGTCCGAATTTATGACGGTGCGGCCGTACCACTCGCTCAGCACGCGGGCCTTGTCGTCCAGCTCGAAGATCGCCGCATAGCAGAGCTTGTCCTCGTGCGGCCTCAGCGAGCAGAGCTTGTTGCAGAGGTTCTCCGGCAGCATCGGCACCGTGCGGTCCACCAGATACACCGAAGTGGCGCGGTTGTAGGCCTCCTTGTCCACAATGTCGCCGGGCTTGACGTAGAACGACACGTCGGCGATGTGGATGCCCACCTCGTAGCGCCCTTCGTCCAGCTGGATGAAGGAAATTGCGTCGTCGAAGTCCTTGGCATCGGCCGGGTCGATGGTGAAGGTCGTCACCTTGCGGTAGTCCTTGCGCCGCGCGATCTCAGCCTTGGAGATGACATCGGAAATCTTGTCGGCAGCCTCGCTCACCTCCGGCTCGAAGCGGTACGGCAGCTCGAACTCGGCCAGGATGGCGTGCATCTCGGTGTCGTTCTTGCCGGATTCGCCCAGCACGTCGACAATCTTGCCCTCCGGCTCCATACTCCCCCTCGGCCAGTCGGTGACCACCACTGCCACCTTCACGCCGTCGGCAGCCTGCAGCCCGCCGATCTCCGGAAGGTCCTTCGGGCTCCGGATGGGGATGCGGATGTCGTAGGGCATACGGGCGCTCTCGATGATGGCCCAGGCCTGGTTGCCGCGGACGGTGAGGATGCCGATGTGCGGCCGTTTGCTGCGCTCGATAATCTTCACCACCTCACCTTCCTGGCGGCGGCTGTCGCTGCGCTTCTTAGTGACTACCACCTTCACGCGGTCGCCGTTCAGCGCCCCGCGGAGCTTGGTCTGCGAAACGAAGATGTCATTGTCGCTGCCCTCGATCACCACGAAGCCGAAGCCGTCGCGGGTGAGGCTCACGACGCCCTCGAACTCTTCCTGACTCTTGCTGCGGCGGCCCTTGACGCTCAGGCGCGGGCCCTCCATCTTCCTCTGATGTTCTTTCTGCTGTTTGCGTATCTTAACTTTTTTTGCCATACCTAAATCCCTATTCCTGGGGATGCTAATCTTAAACTAATTTTCCATAAATTTGCAGGCGATTACCTTAGACAAATATAACTGAAAATATGGACAAAAAAGTATTGTTAATGATTCTTGATGGCTGGGGAGAAGGCAAGCACGACCACAGCAATGCCATCTATACCCAGGGCCAACCTCATATCGACGCCCTGCGCGCCAAATATCCTTTCTCACACCTTATGGCCTGCGGAGAAGACGTCGGTCTGCCGGACGGCCAGATGGGCAACTCCGAGGTAGGGCATCTAAACATCGGCGGCGGCCGCATCGTCTACCAGGACCTGGTGAAGATCAACCGTGCCTGCGCTGCGCATAAACTTATGGAGAACAAAGAGATAGCTGCCGTTTACAACTACGTGAAGACTTCCGGCAAGGCTCTGCACTTTATGGGTCTGTGCTCTCACGGCGGTGTGCACAGCTCTCTGAACCATCTCTACGAATTCCTGGCCGAGGCTGCCAAACAAGGCTTCGACAAAGTCTATGTGCACTGCTTTATGGACGGCCGCGACTGCGACCCGCGCAGCGGACTTGGCTTCGTGGAGGAGCTGGAGAGCAAGATGGCCGCTACCACCGGCAAGGTGGCTTCGGTTGTCGGCCGCTACTACGCGATGGACCGCGACAAACGCTGGGAACGCGTCAAGCTGGGTTACGACCTGCTGGTCCACGGCGAAGGCAAGAAGGCCACTTCGGCCACTGCTGCCATCCAGGAGTCATACGATGAAGGCGTCACCGACGAATTCATCAAGCCCATCTGCTGCGTCGGCAGTGACGGCAAGCCCGTCGGCACCATCCAGGAGGGCGACGCTGTGATATTCTACAACTTCCGCAACGACCGCGCCCGCGAGATGACAGCCGTGCTCACCCAGCAGGATATGCCTGAGGCCGGGATGCACACCATTCCCCTCTACTACTGCTGCCTGACGCCCTACGACGACAAGTTCACCGGCCTGCACATCCTCTTCGACAAGGAGAATGTCACCAACACCCTCGGAGAGACGGTGGCCAAAGCCGGCCGCAAGCAGCTGCGCATCGCCGAGACCGAGAAATACGCGCACGTGACCTTCTTCTTCAACGGCGGCCGCGAGACTCCGTTCGAGAACGAGGACCGCATCCTCATCAACTCGCCGAAGGTGGCTACCTACGACCTTCAGCCGGAGATGAGCGCTCCCGAGGTTGCCGCCGCCCTGATGGACGACCTGGCCACCGAGAAGCACGATATGGTGATCCTGAACTTCGCGAACGGCGATATGGTAGGCCACACCGGAGTATATGAGGCCATCTGCAAAGCCGTCAAGACCATCGACGAACTGGTAGGCAAGGTAGTGGACGTAGCCCGCGCCCACGGCTACAGTGTGCTGATCACCGCCGACCACGGCAACGCCGACTACGCTGTCAACCCCGACGGCAGCCCGAACACCGCGCACTCCCTCAACCCCGTCCAGTTCATAGTAGTGGACGACGACGTGAAGAGCGTCCGCGACGGCCGCCTCGCCGACATCGCCCCGACAATGCTCCGCCTGATGGGCATCCCCCAGCCCGCCGATATGACCGGCGAGTGCCTGATCTAAAGGCCACGGAGCCCAGGCGGGAACCCGAACAGCTGCGGACCCAGACAGAGAGCCCGGACCGCTGCGGACCCAAACGGGGGCAAAGCCCGGAACCCAGGCCAGGCGATGAGCCCGGAAGCGAGACAAGGGCAAAGCCCCAGGACCCAGGCAGAGAGCCCGGACCGCTGCGGACCCAGACGGGGGCAAAGCCCCGGACCCGGAAACGAAAATACAAACAGAAAGCAAGCGCTGCTTGACATAGATAGACGCGAGCCCCCAGGAATTGAACCCCGGGAGAGCTCCACAAAAGAAAAAGAACCAACTACTAACTCCTAATACATACAACAATGGGACTTATCATCACTATCCTCATCGGCGCCCTGGCCGGCTGGCTCGCAGGCGTACTCGTTAAAGGTTTCGGCTTCGGCTTCCTTATCAATGTCCTCATCGGAATCCTCGGCGGCTTCATCGGCGGAAACGTCCTCAACTGGCTCGGCGTATCATTCGGCGGCACCATCATCGGACAAATCCTCACCGCAGTAGTAGGCGCCTGCCTCCTCCTCTGGATCATTTCTCTCTTCAAGAAGAAATAACATCCACCGCCGTCCGGCAGCGGCTCAAAAAGCCCGCGCCAATCACGGCCCACACGAAAAGAAGGACTCCCCCGAGCCCTTCTTTTTGTTTCCACCCCCGCCAGCCGCGAAAACCCCGTCCACGCGTCCACCCAAAAGGGTGTTCTGATGGACGGACGCCGGTTTTTCACCAGTCTGTCCATCCAGAACCCCCATCCGATGGACGGATGCATAGTTATCCCTTGTCTGTCCACGGAGAGGCCGGTGCTGATGGACAGGTTTGCGATACAAGTGTGTTCTCTCTTTGTTTTGGTCTCGCCGGAGCGGGAGGGTTTTCCTCGGCGGGGCGAGGAGGGCCTTCCCTCGAGCCCCCCGCAGCGCCGCCGGGAGGAAACCCGTTCCCAGCCCTTCTTCCGCGCCCGTCTTTCCGCTTCCGGCAAAAAGAACTTTTAGAGGTTATTCTCGGCTTTGCCGGGAAATAACCTCGATCCCAATGCCCAAACGCATAAAATGAATCTCTTGCGCATTTCTTCATTTTATGCGAGAAAAATGAGCTAGCAGGTGTTTTCATCGCCTCGTCGGGAGAAAACTACGTCTTCCCTGCCGTAGAATGAAATATACTGCCCATTCTTTCATCCTGAGGCAGGGAAATCCACAATTTCACGGAAAAACCTGTCTCAAAATGGAAAAACCAGCCACTTTGTACATTCTGAGACAGCAAAGCCAGATTTGGAAAAAAAGACAAGGTCGGTTTTTGGGCAGAAGGGGCTGCGTGATGGCGAAGTTTCCTCCAGCGCAGCCGAGCTGCACTAGGAAAACTTCTTTTTGGGACCGGTTATTTCCCGGCAAAGCCGAGAATAACCTATAAATTCTTTTTTTGTCGGTGGCGGGAGATGGGGCTGGGAGAATCGGCGGAGAACGGGTTTCCTCCCGTCCGCCAGCAGGAGCTCTGGGGGGCTCCTGCTGCCGTCCGAGGAAAACCCTCCGCCACCCAGACACCCAGAAAGAAAAATGCCCAGCCGCATAAAATGAACCTCCTGCGCATTTCTTCATTTTATGCGAGAAAAATGAGCTAGCAGGTCTTTTCATCGCCTAGTTGGGAGAAAACTACGGCTTCCCTGCCGTAGAATGAAATATACTGCCCATTCTTTCATCCTGAGGCAGGGAAATCCACAATTTCACGGAAAAACCTGTCTCAAAATGGAAAAACCAGCCACTTTGTACATTCTGAGACAGCAAAACCAGATTTGCAATTACATTTCAAAAAACGCAGTCAAAGATTTATCTGATACAGAAAAAAGTTTATCTGAATCTGTAGCACGAGTGACGAGTGTTCTGCTAAATTGCAGCTATGAATAAGACTTCTTTATATCACGTTTGCCTATCCTCTCACAAAGAGGTGATGTTCCGTAGCCGGGCCGATTTCTATATGGGATTCAACTGCCTAGCCGCAGCTGCATTAAGTACAGAATCCCGCTTATCAGCTGAAGGTTTTATGACCACCCACTTCCACGCTTTGCTCCAATCTTCTTCATTAAAAGAAGTAATGTTCCGAACTCGCCACGCATACTCAAGATACTTCAACACAAAGTATTCAAGAAAAGGAAGGCTCGGAGAAAGGACGTATTTCAGCCTGGAGACAGACGGATATCACCACACACTCGCAGCACTCAATTATGTCCTGAGGCAAGGCGTCCACCACGGCTTGGCCAACACTCCTTTTGAATATCCACATTGCTCTGCCAATGCCTACTTCCATCAAGAACTAGGAAAAGCCACTCCACAATTATTACCAGACAAAAGCAGATATAGATATCTCCCCTCCAATGTCAAAATACCCACAGAATACCGGATGTCAGCAGATGGCCAGCTGCTCAGAGAAGATGTTCTGGACGTTACGTGGGTTGAGCAGGTATACATCTCTCCCAAAAGCTACCTGTACCATATGAACAGGATTGCCAACGAACACGACATCATAGTGCAAAAAGAAGAAAACCAGCTTCCGCCCGTAACGCTCGAAACCATAGAGAAGGGTGTCCCGGGCTTCGTTCTGAAGGAGGCACAGACTTTCGAGAAGAAACGGGGCGTGCGCAATGCTATGACTGACCTCGAGCTCTGCTCCTATATAGATAATGAGCTGCTTCCGCGACTCATCAAAGGCGCGAACCAGTCCAGCATCTATATGCTCCCCCAGCCGGAGCGCGCCAAGCTGGCCAACTGGATCTGGCGCAAAAGCCGCGAAGATCTGTACCAAAAAGGCTCCGCCGACAGCCCCTTCGCCAACAAGACCGTCACCGAGCCTCAGCTGCGCCGCTGCCTTGTCCTGGACTGAGTGCAGCCGCCGGAGCAGCTCCAGCCGCAGAAGCGGACCCAGCCGCCGAACCGGACCCAGCCGCCGAAGCAGCTCCAGCCGCCGAAGCGGACCCAGCCGCCGGACCGGACATAGATTTGCCAGCGCGCCTGCGATATTGTACATTTGCACAGATAACCCGAAGAATATGCCTATAAAATCGATGTCTGTATGGGAGTGGGCATTGCTGCTGGCAGCAAGCTTCATCCTCTCCTTCCTGATGTACGGCGTGGCACTGGCGATTTCCGACGCCATCACGACTCCGTGGATAAGCTGCGTGGCAGCCACCGCCCTTTCGGCAGCAATGATCGCCCTCTACGCACTCGTAGTCAAATGGTTTGAACAGCAGCCGGCCCGGGACATCCCGGCAAGCCGCATCACCCCCGACACCCTGAAGGGCCTGGGCATCGGCGTAGGATTCTTCATCGTGGTCGTCGGAATAATGTTCGCTTCCGGCCTCTACCGATTCGGCGCCTTCGGAACGGACGACCCAGCCGACATCGTCGTCTCGTTCTTCGGCTTTCTGATGGTCGGAGTGGGCGAAGAAATCGTTTTCCGCGGCGTCATTTTCCGCTGGATCGATGAAAAGTGGGGCTTCGCAGCCGCCCTGATCGCGTCGTCGCTGCTGTTCGGCCTGATGCACATCTTCCAGCCGGCAGCGACACTCTGGTCTTCGTTCGCCATCGCGGTCGAAGCCGGCCTGCTGCTCGGCGCCGCCTACAAGTACTCCGGCACCCTCTGGCTCCCCATCGGCATCCACTGGGCCTGGAACTTCACACAGGGCAACATCTTCGGCTTCGCGGTCTCCGGCAGCGATGCCGGCGAAGCGCTGATCCAAGCCTCAGTCAGCGGCCCGGACATCCTCACCGGCGGCGCCTTCGGAGCCGAAGCCTCCGTCATCTCGCTGCTCGTCGGTCTGGCCCTCTCCCTCTGGTTCATCCTCCGCAAGCGGACAAGCGCATAAATGAGCGAGCGGACATTTTCGTATATTTGCAAATGCAAGCGCGGGACGTCCGCACCGAAGAAGTGAAGATATTTGAACTAATATGAAAAGATACCTAGTATTATTAGCAGCAGCGGCGGCAACAGCGGCAGCGCTGACCGTGACACTGGCCGCGACCAGCTGCAGCGGCAAGGCCGGCAAGGCCAATGAGCGATACAACCAGTACGCCAACCCCTTCGTGGGCGCGGCAGACAACGGCCACTGCAACCCCGGAGCCACGGTGCCCTTCGGCAACATCCAGGTGGGTCCTCAGACCGGCAACTTCACCTGGGCGTACACGGCCGGCTACCAGAACCGCGACCGGAGCATTATGGGTTTCTCCCACAACCGTCTGAGCGGCACCGGCTGCCACGACCTCGGTGACGTGTTCATAATGCCCTTCACCGGAGCCCCGGAGCGCGAAGACTACGCCAGCCCCTTCAGCAAGGCCGACGAGACCGCCGAGCCGGGCTACTACAGCGTGAAGCTCGACGCCTACGACATCACCGCCCAGATGTCCGCCACTGAGCACGCCGCCATCCACAGCTACACCTTCAACGGCAGCGAGGCCCCGCACGTGCTTCTCGACTTCCAGAGCGCGATGGTCAGCAGCGTCAACCAGTTCCACAGCCACGTCCTGGCCGCCGAGCAGAACATCGAGAATGACCGCACCATCTCCGGAATGTGCCGCACCCGCGTATGGCTCGACCGCACATACTACTACGTCATCGAGTTCGACAAGCCCTTCACGAAGGCCACCGAACTGGCCCTCAGAGACCCCCGCGAGAAGGCTCCCAGATATATCCTCGATTTCGACCTCAAGCCCGGCGAGACCCTGAACGTCAAAGTCTCCGTCTCATCCAGGTCCGTCGAAGGAGCCCGCAGCAACATCGCAGCGGAAATCCCCGGCTGGAGCCTGCAAACCATCCGCAAGCAGGCCGCCCGCGAGTGGGCTAAATACCTCTCCCTCATCGAGATCGAGGGCAGCGACGAGCAGAAGGACATCTTCTACACCTCGATGTACCACCTCTTCATCCACCCGAACAACATCGCCGACGCCGGAGAGAACCCCTACTACTCAACCTTCTCATTCTGGGACACCTACCGCGCCGCTCACCCTCTCTACACCATCCTGACCCCCGACAAGGTGGACTACTTCGTGCAGTCCGCCCTCGGCCACTACGACCAGCAGGGCTTCCTGCCCATCTGGGCTCTGTGGGGCGGCGACAACTTCTGTATGATCGGCAACCACTGCGTGCCGGTGATAGTGGACGCCTACCTCAAGGGCCACCGCAACTTCGACGTCGACAAGGCCTACGAGGCGGTGAAGCGCTCTCTGACGGTGGACCACATCAACTCCGACTGGACAGTCCTGGACAAGTACGGCTACCTGCCCTACGACGTCATCGACGTGGAGAGCGTCTCCCGCACTCTGGAGTACGCCTACGACGACTACTGCGCAGCCCAGTTCGCCAAGGCCCTGGGCAAGACGGACGACTACGAGTTCTTCCTCAAGCGCAGCGAGAACTACCGCAACGTCTTCGACCCGGCCACCGGCTTTATGCGCCCCAAGGACTCCAAGGGCAACTGGGCCTCGCCGTTCAGCCCCTTCGCGCTGGCGCAGGCCGGCAATATGGGCGGACAGTACACCGAAGGCAACGCCTGGCAGTACACCTGGCACGTGCAGCAGAACTTCGAGGGTCTGGCCAGCCTCTACGGCGGCCACGCCCAGCTGGCGCACAAGCTTGACAGCCTTTTCACCATCCCCAGCGAAGTGGAGGGAATGGGCGACGTCAGCGACGTGTCGGGCCTCATCGGCCAGTACGCCCAGGGCAATGAGCCAAGCCACCACGTGGTCTACTTCTTCACCCTGGCCGACCGTCAGGACCGCGCTGCCGAGCTGATCCACGAGATCTTCGCGACGCAGTTCAAGGACGATGTGGACGGCCTGTGCGGCAACGACGACTGCGGCCAGATGTCCGCCTGGTACATCTTCTCGGCCCTCGGCTTCTACCCCGTGAACCCCTGCGGCGGGGAGTACGTCCTCGGCGCCCCGCAGCTGCCCAAGGCCACCATCAATCTGGCGAACGGCCGCCGCTTCACCGTCGAAGCCGAAAACTACGGCCCGCAGAACATCTACGTCAAGGAAATGTACCTGAACGGCAAGCCGCTGACCGGCAAGACCATCAGCCACGACGACATCCTCTCCGGCGGCACCCTGAAATTCGTGATGAGCGCCGAAAAATAGTATATTTGTACTATGTCCTTCGTACACCTCCACGTCCACACGCAGTACTCCATCCTTGATGGCGCCGCCCCGATAGCAAAGCTCTTCGAGAAGGCGCACGAGGACGGCCAGACCGCCCTTGCCATCACCGACCACGGCAATATGTACGGCGTCAAGGAGTTCTTCAAGTTCGCGAAGAAATACCCGGACGTCAAGCCGATAATCGGCAGCGAGATGTACGTCTCCCCGAACGACAACCGCTTCATCAACGAGACCTCGGATGTCAGCCCGGCTGTCAAGAAGGAGGAGCGCAGCCCTCACCACCTCATCCTGCTGGCCAAGAATATGCAGGGCTACCACAACCTCGTGAAGCTGAGCTCCTACTCCTTCATCGACGGCTTCTACCAGAAGCCCAAGATCGACCGCGAGCTGCTGCTCAAATACCACGAAGGCCTCATCTGCAGCTCCGCCTGCCTGGCCGGCGAGATCCCGAGGGCCATCTACTCCCGCAACTTCGCCAAGGCCGAGGAGAGCATCAAGTGGTACAAGGACCTTTTCGGCGACGACTTCTACCTCGAGGTGCAGCGCCACAAGACCGAGATCCCCGGCGCCGACACGAAGGTATATATGATGCAGCAGGTGGTGAACGAAGCCATCTTCGACCTGGCCGACAAATACGACATCAAGGTCATCGCCACCAACGACGTGCACTTCGTCCGCAAGGAGGACGGCCCGGCGCACGACCGCCTCATCTGCCTGACCTTCAACGACAATTACGACGATCCGGACCGCATCCGCTACACGCAGCAGGAGTACCTCAAGACGCAGGAGGAGATGGAGGCCATCTTCGCCGACCACCCGGAAGTGTGCAGCAACACCCTCGAAGTGGCCGAAAAAGTGGAGCGCTACGACATCGACTCCCCGGCCATCCTGCCGAAGTTCATCCTGCCGGACGACTTCACCGCAGACATAGACAGCTACCTGGCCAAATACAAGGACATCATCGACGTCGGCCTCAACAACACCTCCGGAGCCCCGCGCGGCGAAGACTTCGCCTGGTCGGTGGCCTACCTCTGCCACCTGTGCTACAAAGGCGCCGAGGAGCGCTACGGCAGCACTCTTACCGACGAGCAGGCCGACCGCATCAAGTTCGAGCTGCAGACCATCTCCAATATGGGCTTCCCGGACTACTTCCTGATAGTGCAGGACTTCATCGCCGCGGCGCGCAGGGAAGGCACCTGGGTCGGCCCGGGACGAGGCAGCGCGGCCGGAAGCGTGGTGGCCTACTGCCTGCACATCACCAACATCGACCCGCTGAAGTACGACCTGCTGTTCGAGCGCTTCCTCAATCCGGACCGCATCAATATGCCGGATATCGACATCGACTTCGACGACGACGGCCGCGGCAACGTGTTCCGCTACGTCGAGCACAAATACGGCAAGGACCACATCTCGCACGTGGCCACCTTCGGCACGATGGCCGCCAAGAGCGCCATCAAGGACGTGGCCCGCATCCACCAGGTGCCCCTGGCCATCAGCGACCGCCTGTCGAAGATCATCCCTGCGCGGCCTTTCGACGCCAAGGTGCCCGACCCCGACAACGAGGGCAAGACCAAGGAGAAGACGCTGCCCGTGACCTTGCCCAACTGCATAAAGTACTACCCGGAATTCCGTGCGGCCTACGAGGCTGCCGAGCCGCTGGTGAAGGAGACCATCGACTTCGCGGCGCGGCTGGAGGGCAGCATCCGCCAGACCGGAGTGCACGCCTGCGCCACCATCATCGGCCGCTCTAACCTCACTGACTACATCCCCCTCAGCGTGGTGAAAGACAAGGAGACGGGCGAGAATATGCTCGTGAGCCAGTACGAGGGCTCCTTCATCGAGGATGTGGGTATGCTGAAGATGGACTTCCTGGGCCTGAGCACCCTCTCCATCGAGAAGGAGTGCGTCAAGAACATCAAGCACAGCCGCGGCATCGACATCGACGTGGAGAAAATCCCCATCGACGACCGCAAGACCTACGAGCTCTTCAGCAACGGCGACACAATAGCCGTCTTCCAGTTCGAATCGGCCGGAATGCAGAAATACCTGCGCGAGCTCAAGCCCAGCAAGTTCGAGGACATCATCGCGATGAACGCGCTCTACCGCCCGGGCCCGATGGACTACATCCCGGACTTCATCGACCGCAAGAACGGCCGCAAGCCCATCGAGTACGACATCCCGGTGATGGAGAAATACCTCAAGGACACCTACGGCATCACAGTCTACCAGGAGCAGGTGATGCTCCTGAGCCGCCAGCTGGCAGGCTTCACCCGCGGCGAGAGCGACACTCTGCGCAAGGCGATGGGCAAGAAGATCAAGGAGAAGCTGGACGCACTCAAACCGAAGTTCATCAACGGCGGCATCGCCAACGGCTACGACGAGACCATCCTCAAGAAGATCTGGGCTGACTGGGAGAAATTCGCTTCCTACGCCTTCAACAAGTCCCACTCGACCTGCTACGCCTGGGTGGGCTACCAGACCGCCTACCTCAAGGCCAACTACCGCGCCGAGTTTATGGCGGCCAATATGAGCCGCAACCTCAATGACATAGAGGAGATCACGAAGCTGATGGACGACTGCCGGCGCGCGAAGATCAACGTGCTGGGCCCGGACATCAACGAGTCCGACACCACCTTCACAGTCAACCGCAAGGGCGACATCCGCTTCGGACTTGGCGGCATCAAGGGCATAGGCCCGAGCGCCATCAACGCCATCATCCGCATCCGCGAGGAGGGCGGCCCCTTCAAGGACATCTTCGACCTGCTGGAGCGGGTGCCGCTGAATGTGCTCAACCGCAAGGGCCTGGAGTGTATGGCCTACGCCGGCGCCTTCGACAGCTTCTCGGACATCACCCGCGCGCAGTTCTTCGTGCCGAGCGCAGCCTACCCCAACGAGAACTACCTCGACGAGCTGGTGCGCTACGCCAACAAGTTCCACAACGACGCCATAAACCAGGGCGCCAGCCTCTTCGGCGACGTGGAGGAGATGAAGCCGGTGCGCCCGCCCTACCCCGCAGCCCCCGAGGTGGACGAGATAGAGATGCTGAAGGAGGAGAAGAATGTGGTGGGAATGTATCTGAGCGCCCACCCGCTCGACAAATACAAATTCGAGATCGAGAATTTCGCGACGGAGAGCATCAGCCACCTGCCCGAAATCCAGCTGCGGATGGAGAGCGAGGCGCTGGTCAAGTCGCAGGGCCGCAAGCTGCCCAAGGACAATGTCCTGGACAAGACCTTCACCGTGGCGGGTCTCGTGACGCAGGCGGCGCGGATGATGACCAAGAACAACCGCCCGTTCGTGAAGTTCGACATCGAAGACTTCACCGGAAGCTTCAACGTGGCTCTCTTCGGCAAGGACTACGAGCGCTTTATGCAGTACGTGCAGGAGGGCCAGACCCTGCTGGTGAAGTTCCGCACCAAGGAGCGCTACCGCGGCAAGGACTCGGGCGAGGTGCACTACGACCTGACGGTCGAGGAGATGCATCTGCTCTCGAACGTGAAGGACGAGTTCGTGAAGGAGTTCGTGGTGGTGGTGCCGCTGGAGGCCGTGACCGCCGACTTCACCGAGGCCCTGAAGAAGGTCTGCAAGCGCTGCAAAGGCAAGGCGCGCCTCTATGTCGACATCCTGGACCGCGACCTTCGCAGCGACGTGGAGTTCTTCTCGCGCACCATCTCCGTCAGCCCGGAGCCGGCCCTGCTGGACTTCCTGGCCTCCCGCAATCTCACATACTCGATCCGTTAATGAAAAAGGCTCCGGACAAACGTCCCGGAGCCTTTTCGCATAACTTCAACAAGCGACTCTTAGTTAGCTTCGCTCAAATTGAAGGTGATCTGGCCTGAATAGCCGTCGATGATGGTGTTGAGCATAAGCTCAGCCTTCTTGTCGGCAGGGAATGTCAGGGTACCGCTGGCGCTGGCGTTCAGGATCTCCTTGTTGTGGATGACAGTGAACAGGTAGCTGATGTTCTCGCCGTTCAGCTTGTAATCACCGTAGAATGTGTAAGTATTGGTGAAGCTGATGACCATAGTGTTGGAACCTGTGAAGTCAAACTCCTCGATCTTGTAACCGTCGAGTTCGCTCGGGTCGATCTTGACATTGTTTTCCTTGAGGAACTGGGCTATCTCCTTGAAGTCGCAGCCATTGAAGCCTCTCTCAACATTGACCTTGCCGGAAACCTTGAGGTAGCAGCCGTCAACCTTCCAGGCGCGGGCGATGTTGGTGGCCGGAACGCCACTGGTTGAAGATTTGGTGATGACTGCAGGATATTCCTTAGACTCGTTGTTCCTTGTGACCTTGGCGGCTTTGCTGCCGATTTCAAATGTGCAGTCGAAAGGCGAGCCTATCTTGTAGTTCTTGCCTGCAGCGATCTCGTTGAACTTGGCGATGAGGATCAGAGTGCGTGAAGTGCCGTTGATGCCGGTCTTGGTGGCTGACTCGGCGAGGAGGGGCTGGCAAACCAGAAGGGCGCGGCCGCTCTCAGTGAATTCGACACCGATGAGTTCCAGATTCTGGCCGTTTCTCTGGAAATGGGGTTTTTCCGGAGATGCCTCGAAAGACACAACCATTGCAGACTCAGCAGTCGGACCCGGCTGCATCACAACTTCTTTGGCCGGCTTGTCTTCGGGATTACAAGCGATTGCGAGCGGGAGCACCAATGCGGCCACTGCAAAAAGAGCGATAAGTTTTTTCATAGTATTATCCTTTTTAAAATTGCAATTTGTGACAAAGATAGACTTTTTTGTGCAATTGCTGTAAACTAATCGATCTCGTTCATCTCGAACTCTACCGAAGCCGAGTAATTCTTGACGGTGGTGCTGAGCGAGAGGACAGCTTTTCCTTTGGCCGGGAAAGTCAGCGTGCCGCTGGCGCTCTGTCCGACGATGTCGGAAGCGCCGCTGGTGATACTGCAGCTGACATTCTCTCCGTTCAACTGGTATGTGCCGTAGAACGTAGCGCCGCCGGAAAAAGAGATTGAGAAGGTTTTCTGCCGGGTGAAAATGATCTCTTTGATGCTGTATCCAGCAACCTTTTCGGGATCGAGATTCGCGCCGGCATTCTTGGCGAACTGGGCTATTTCGTGGAAGTCGCAGCCTTTGAAGCCGGTCTGGACACCGATACCGCCTCCGCTGATATTGATGATGGAGCTTGCCACTTCCCAGGTGCGTGAAGCGTTGGTGCTCTGAGTCGAACCGCTGCCAGCTGGCTTCGTTACAGCGGCGGCATAGCTCTTCGCACTGCCTCCCTCAATTGAAATAGTAGCAATGCCGGTCTTGATTTCAATAGTGGCTACGAAGGTGCCTGTGCAGACCAATTTGCCTCCGATGAAGGCGAGTTTGGCGACAACAATCTCAATTGCGCCCCCGGCTTTGGTCGCAGGAATAGAGCTGGATTCGGTGATAATGGGCCTGCGGCGCACTATGCAGCGACTGCCCTCGGTGATTTCTATCGAAAGAACCTCGTAGTTTACTTTTTTCTTGAGATCGAGATAGATAGGGTTCTCGCCGGGAGCATCTTCGAAAGATATTATCTGGGCCACCTCTGCAGTGGCGGCGGGCTCCATCACAACTTCCTTAGGAGCAGGCTGATCCTGCTTCTTGCAAGAAGCGAGCGGAAGCATCATAGCGGCCGCTGCGAAAAGAATTATAAGCTTTTTCATAAAAAAGTTCGGTTTACGAGCAAATATAGACAAATATAGCAATTATCCTTTAAAATCCTTCAGTGCCTGGACAACTTTCGGCGAAAGTTTGAAAATCGCTATCATCGTGGGGACTGACATCAGCGCGAAGGCCATATCCATTATGCTGACGGCCACGTCGAGGGTGATGACGCTGGCCACGAGGATCATCGCCAGGTAGAACCAGTCGTAATAGCGCGCCTTGTCCCTGCCGAAGAGGAACTCCGAGCAGGTGCGGCCGTAGTATGAATACGAGAACATAGTGGAGAAGGCAAAGACCGTCACAAGCACCATCAGCAGGTACTTGCCGGCCACCGGAATCAGCACGTCGAACGACTGCAGGGCCACCGCCAGGCCCTTGACGCCCTCCACGTGGTAGCTGTCGGCAATCAGTATCGGCATTGCCGTCAGGGTGCAGACCAGGCCCGAATCGATGGCAGGGCCGAGCATCGCCACGAAGCCCTCGCGCACCGGCTCCGCATTGCGGGAAGCCCCGTGCATCATCATCGCTGTGCCCACTCCGGCCTCATTCACCAGCATCGCGCGGCGCGCACCCGTGAGCGCGACGCCAGCCAGCGCGCCCAGGCCTGCCTTAAGGCTGAAAGCCCCCTCGAAAATCGAAGCGAACACCGCAGGAATCTGCCTGAAATGCAGCACGATGACAGCGGCGACCAGCAGGAAATACAGCGACACCATAGCCGGCACCAGCTTCGACGCCACCTTCGAGATGCGGGTGATGCCGCCCAGCACCACGCTCGCCACGATGCCGGTCATCACCAGCCCTATGGCGAACCGCAGCCAGAACGACCCCGCCAAAGCAGGCGCAAACACTGTGGTCACCGCCTCCACGAACTGATTGGCCTGCATCACGCTGAGGCAGCCAATGAGGCCCGCGCACGAGAACATCACCGCCAGCGGCCTGAACCGCGCCCCGAGCCCTTGCGTGATGACATACATCGGCCCGCCGCGAACCTCGCCCTTGTCGTTGCGGCCCTTGAACATAATGGTCAGCGTACCCTCGAAAAACTTGGTCGCCATACCCAGCAGCGCGCTCACCCACATCCAGAAAATCGCACCCGGCCCGCCGACCACCAGGGCAATCGCCACACCGGCGATATTGCCCATCCCGACAGTGGCGCTGATGGCGCTCATAAGTGCCTGGAACGAAGTGATCTGCCCCTGTCCGGTCTGCTTCGACGAGCGCAGCGAACGCACTGCCGCCCCGAGCCGCCGCAGAGGCACCGCCCGTGAGCGCACGAACAAGAACAGCCCACCGCCGATGAGCCAGCAGAAAAGCGGATATCCGCAGATGAAATCCGAAAGATTTATGATGAATTCTCGCATTTTCCTGATACAAATCTAACAAACTCGCAACAATCGCCAGCGCATTGTTAAAAATAGTTCGATACTTTTTATTATATTTGTTTTTTATAGAAGTATCTACCAAATTTGCGCCTCCTTTTGAAAGGACAAAAACGACTATGACGGACAACGCCCACTGGTACGCACTCAAAGTGTTCTACAACAAAGTCCTGGCCCTGCAAAGCAGGTTCGCCGACGAAGGTTGTGACACCTACTGCCCCCTCGACGCCGAAGGCAAGCCGCTGGTAGCCTCCCTGCTGTTCGTGCGCTGTCCCGAAGCCCGCCTGGTGGCCATCCACCGCAGCGCGCTGACCGACGAAGTCAAGTTCGCCATCTACACCCGCAAGGAGCTGCGCCCCAGCCCCCTCGACGGCAAGCCGCAGGATATGGACGTCCCCGCCCCTATCCGCGAAGATGAGATGCGCGCCTTCATCCTCGTCACCAGCGCCGGCCCCGGCACCTTCGAAGTGCTCGGCCCCGACGACCCCAAATACCACACAGGCCAGAGAGTCCGCGTCACCGAAGGCCCCTTCGCCGGCAGCGAAGGCGTCGTCAAGCGCATCAAGAAGGACCGCCGCCTGGTCATCACCGTCACCGGCATCGTCGCCGTCGCCACGGTGCACATCAATCCCGCATTTTTACAACCGATAACAGAAAACTGAACACTATATGGCCAATAGAATCCGACTGATAAGACAGCTGCTGCAGCGGTTCCAGAACAAATACCTCAACCGCAGGCTCATCCTGGCGATGGATACGGTCCTGTCCACCCTGGTTTCGGCCGTGGTGATACTGCTGGCCAACCTGTTCGCCACATCGCACAACTACTCCGGCCGCTTCTTCTGGATCTATGTCGGCACAGCCGCCGTGCTTTCGGCTCTGCTGGTCTATTTCTCCAGATGCTACCGCATCATCATCCGCCACCTGCAGGTCAAGGACCTGATGTCTTTCGCAGTCCTAGCTGTGGTAAAGGGTGTGCTTATGGCCGTCGCGGTCTGGGCTTTCGGCTTCTGGACGCCGTACATCCCTGTCATCGCCACCGCCGACTTCCTCTTCACCGCGCTGGCCCTGGTGGCAGTCAGGCTGACGATGATCCTGGTCTATGACAAGCTCAACAGCTCCATCCGCAGCAGCAAGCGTATAACCAACGTGCTGCTCTACGGCATCAGCAACAAGTCCGTGGCCCTCATCCCCCGCCTGCACAACTCCCAGCACTACCAGGTGGCCGGCTTCATCGTCCGCGACAAGGCCCTGGCCGACATCAAGGTCGAAGGCAAGAGCGTCTATGCCTTCGAGAATGACGAAGAGTTGGCCGCCATCTTCAAGAAGACCGACGCCGGCGGAGTGATGTTCGCAGTCGACAGCGACGCCCGCGAAGAGAACCACGGCCTGCTGGACTATTGCACCCAGCACAACATCAAGACCCTCATCGCCCCCGTCTTCGACGAGATCAAGAGCGGCAAGAGCGTGTTCCGCCCCCGCGACATCAAGATCGAGGACCTGCTGGGCCGCGAAGAGATAAAGATCAATATGGACGCCGTCAAGGAGATGCTCGGCGGCAAGACCATCCTCGTCACCGGAGCGGCCGGCAGCATCGGCAGCGAGATCGTGCGCCAGTTGGCGCAGCAGGATGTGCGAAAGCTCATCCTCTTCGACAACGCCGAAACCCCGCTCCACAACATCCGCCTCGAACTCGAAGAGAACTGCCCGAAGCTCGACTTCGTGCCCATCGTCGGCGACGTGCGCTCGGTCAACCGCCTCGACTATATCTTCCACCGCTACCAGCCCCAGATGGTGTTCCACGCAGCCGCCTACAAACACGTGCCGCTGATGGAAGAGAACCCCTGCGAAGCAGTGCTGGTCAACCTGCAGGGCTCGCGCAACGTGGCTGACAAATGCATCGAATACGGCGTCGAGAAGATGGTGATGCTGTCTACCGACAAAGCCGTCAACCCCACCAACATAATGGGCTGCACCAAGCGCCTGGCCGAAATCTACACCCAGAGCCTCGGCCTGGCCGTCGAAAGCGGCCGCCGCCGCGGCAAGACCACCTTCGTGACCACCCGCTTCGGCAACGTGCTCGGCAGCAACGGCTCGGTGATCCCCCGCTTCCGCGAGCAGATAGCCGCCGGCGGCCCCGTCACCGTCACCCACCCCGACATCAACCGCTACTTTATGTCCATCCCCGAGGCCTGCCGCCTCGTGATGGAAGCCGCCACTCTGGCCAAGAGCACGACGATATTCATCTTCGATATGGGCGATCCCGTCAAGATCGACACCCTCGCCCGCCGTATGATCACCCTCGCCGGCTTCGTTCCCGACCAGGACATCGAAGTCAAATACACCGGCCTGCGCCCCGGCGAGAAGCTCTACGAAGAGCTGCTGGCCAACGAGGAGAACACCATCAAGACCTCCCACAGCCGCATCCGCATCGCCAAGGTGCGCGAGTACAACTACGACGACGCCGCAGTGGCAGCCGACGCCCTCTGCGACCTTGCCCGCAAGGTCGAGATCTCCGATATGGTGCGGATGATGAAGAGCGTGGTGCCCGAGTTCGTATCCAACAACTCGAAGTTCTCGGAATTCGACAAAAAGAACAATTAAGACAACTATCATAAACAAAGCGCAATGTTTTCACTTTTCCACAGCAAGAAATATTCACTCCTCGAATCGGGGCTGCTCAAAGGCGCCGCCGACAACCACAGCCACATCCTCTTCGGCCTGGACGACGGAGTGAAGACCGCCCGGGAAAGCCTGCACATCCTGCGCTACTACGAAGAGGCCGGGCTCGACACCCTGTGGTTCACTCCCCACGTGATGGAGGACGTGCCCAACACCACCGAAGGCATCAAAGCCCGCTTCGAAGAGCTTAAGGCAATGTACAGCGGCCCGATAAAACTCCATCTGGCCGCTGAATATATGATCGACACCCTCTTCGAGCGCCGGCTCGAGGAGCGAGACCTGCTGCTGCACGGCGAGGCCACGGTGCTGGTGGAGACCTCCACCCAGTTCCCGCCCATCAACCTCTGGGAAGTGCTGGAGAATATGATCAAGGCCGGCTACTGGCCGCTGATAGCCCACCCCGAGCGCTACCACTATATGCAGTGGAAAGACTACGAGCGCCTGCACGAAATGGGCTGCAAGATGCAGCTCAACATCCCGTCGCTGGTGGGAGTCTACGGAGAGACCGTCGCGCTGAAAGCCCGCGACCTGATGAAAAAAGGCTGGTACTGTATGGCCGGCAGCGACTGCCACCGCGCAGGAGCGATAGAGAGAAACTACGGAGCCCACGTCTTCAAGAAAGACTCGCTGGCTCTGCTGGAGCGCATAATCCGCGGCTGACAAGCCGCCCTTGGACAGGGGCGCGCCTCCGCCGTCGTCGCCCTCCCGGCCGGGAGGGGAGCTGGAGATTTATGCCTCACCCAAGCGAAGAAGGAAAAATAAGAAAACAATAAATAATGCAAATGAGACTTAAAAATCTTTTGGCCATAACGGCCGCAGTGGTGCTGGCTGCAGGATGCAGCACCACCACTTATATGCAGGTAGACTACCTGCAGGATCTCAACCGCGAGACGACCCTTGAGATGAAGGAGAACAAGGGTATTGTGATTCAGCCGCAGGACCAGTTGTCGATTGTGGTGTCTAGCCGTAACCCGGAGTTGTCGGCGGCGTTGAATAAACCTGTAGCTTCATATCAGGCAGGTAGTGAAATCAACGCAACTAATGTTGGAAGCTACCGTTTGCTTGGCTATGTGGTAAACAATGACGGCAACATCGAATTTCCTATGCTCGGTGAAATCCACGTCGCTGGGCTAAATCGCTGGGAGCTGCAGGACCTCATAAAGAGCAAGGTTATTGATGCTGGTATTCTTCTCGACCCGATAGTAACCGTAGAATTTATGAACTTCCGTATCTCGGTGATGGGAGAAGTCAACAGTCCCGGCACATACAACGTTACTGGCGACAAAATCACCCTCCTAGGAGCTCTGTCGTTAGCCAAAGACCTTACCATCTATGGCCGCCGCGACAATGTCACCGTCATCCGCGAGCAAAACGGCAAGCGCAGCGTCTACAAGGTTGATCTTCGCAAATCAAACATCTTCGACTCTCCAGCCTATTATCTGCAGCAGAATGATGTCATCTATGTATATCCTAACTCTGTAAGAGCAGGTCAGAGCACCATCAACGAGAACTACTTCAAATCCGGCAACTTCTGGATTTCGCTCTCTTCTGTAGCAATCACCGTCACAAACTTGATATTGTCACTCACCCTTAGGAGATAAATCATTATGGCAGAATTCGAATATATCCCGCAGAATAGCGGCAACAATACTCCTGAGCAGGAAGAGCAGGAGCTCAAACTCGCCGACATCTGGGCTATGATATGGGGCAACCGCTGGTGGTATGTCATTTCAGTCGGCATCTGCCTCTTCGTTGCATTGTTTTACCTCTATAAGACCCCTAAAACTTATAGTCGCAGCGAGAAAATCATTCTCGATGATTTTTCACAGCAGCGCACGATGAGTGACCTGACTCAGTTTACAGGCTCATCTGCAATCCGCCTTTCTTCATCTACAGTTTACAACGAAATGGAAGCTTTCACAAGTCCCGACCTGATGAAACAGGTTGTCGAAAGGCTCGGATACGAAACTCGTTATGTCGAAGACCGCTTTCTTCGCGAGCGCGAGTTGTACACCAACACTCCATTCGAACTAGTGCTCGCTGGTGACAATCCTGCCTCAAGCTTTGATTTCACTGTTAAGAAAAGAGGCGACGGCTTCGAACTCAGAGATTTCGTAATCAGCAAGACAGAAATCAAGGAAAAGGGCATTCCTGGCGCATTTGGAGACACTCTCGACACACCAGCTGGAAAGATAGTCCTTGTGCCTACCGACAGAATCGACAAATTCGGCAATGACATAGCCGTATCTTGGCGTAACTCCTTTACCCGCGCCAAAGGTTTTTGCGCCAATCTCACCGCCGTTCTGTCGAACAAACAATCATCCGTCATCCAACTCTCATTGAAAGACCTTTTCGCTGCGAGGGCCGAACGTGTACTCAGCACTCTACTCGACATCTACAATGAAAACTGGCTCGCAAACAAGAACAAGTCAGCGACCAATACTTCAGTGTTCATCGACGAGCGTCTCGCAGTCATTGAGAAGGAGCTCGGAGGCATCGAAGGAAACATCAAGAGTTTCCGCCAGACCTATAACCTTCCCGATGCGGGCGCAGTCACATCGACATACATCAGTGAGTCATCGCAATATGCTACTAAGTCCTTTGAGATAAACAATCAATTGGAAGTAGCCAAATACATACGCGACTATCTGAACGACCCTACTCACAGCCGTTCCCTTATACCCGCAAACGTCGGCATACAAAATACCAATGTCAATTCTCAGATTGATGAGTACAACGATATGCTGATGCGGCGTGACCGTCTCCTGACCAACACAACTGAGAGCAACCCGATAATTGTCGATTTAAACAACTCCCTTGATCAGTTGAAGAGCACCATCATCCGTTCTATCGACAACCTCATCTCCACTCTCCAGTTGCAGTTGAGCCAGGCCGAAGGTCAGGAACAGACTGTCCGCAACCGCCTCTCTGCCACCAGTGGCCAGCAGCTCGACCTACAGAGCATCGAGCGTCAGCAAAAGGTGAAGGAAGAGCTATATGTCTTCCTGCTCCAGAAACGCGAGGAAAATCAACTCCAAACTCTTGTTAATGTTGAGAACACACGTCTGATTATGGCTCCTACCGGTAGCACTAGTCCTGTTTCGCCCAACAGAATGATGATTCTTCTGGTTGCACTCCTCTTAGGTGTGGCTATTCCGTTTGCAGTGTTCTATCTGATGCGTATACTTGATACCACCGTAAAGAACCGCAGCGATGTTCAGCGCCTGTCCGTTCCTTTTCTCGCGGAAATTCCTCAACTAGGCGTCAAGGGCAACATCTTCCAGCGCGCCCGCATCGACCGTTTCGACAACAACTATTGCAACATCCTTGTCCAAAGCGGCAAACGAGACGCGGCCAATGAGGCATTCCGTGTGCTGCGAACCAACCTTGACTTGATGGTCGGTCACGAAAGCGGCTGCCACGTCATAATGGTGACTTCTTTCAACCCCAATGCCGGCAAGACCTTCAACATCCTTAATATGGCCGCTTCAATGGCCCTTAAAGGTTCCCGCACCCTCATTATGGACCTCGACCTGCGTAAGGCCACCTTGAGTAAAGCTCTCGACAAGAACCACCGCGGAGTCGCCGCCTACCTCAACAGCAAAACCGACGACATCAAGGAATATATTCAGCCTATTATGGATAATCTCTCACTGCTTAGCGTAGGCACCCTCCCTCCCAACCCGGCCGAGTTGCTGGTTTCTGAGCGCTTCAACACTATGATCGACACGGTACGTAAAGACTTCGACTACATCTTCGTTGACTGCCCGCCTGTCGATGTCGTGGCCGATACAGCCATCATTTCCCGTATCGCAGATATGACCATCTTCATCATCCGCGCCAACCTCTTCGACAAGCGCAACCTGCCTATGCTTGAAAACCTCTACAAAGAAGGCAAGTACAACCGTATGGCCCTCATTCTCAACGGCGTCGAAGCCACCCACAACCGAGGCTACGGTTATGGCTATGGGTACGGATACGGTTATGGCTACGGTTACGGCTATGGCTATGGCTACGGAGAAAATGACGAGAATAAAGACAAAGACAACAAAGATGCATAGTTATGTTTACCCTCATACCCCTCCCCTACGCCCTTGAGGCGCTTGAGCCCGTCATCAGCGCCAAGACACTGTCGTTCCACCACGGCAAACACCTTCAAACCTACATCGACAACCTCAACAAACTCCTCCCTGCCTCCGGCCTGGAGGAGTTGCCGCTTGAAGACATAGTAGCCCAATCCACCGGCGCCCTCTTCAACAACGCCGGCCAAGTCCTGAACCACAACCTGTACTTCACGCAGTTCAAGGCCCCCCTCACCCCGGGCAAAGACCCGGCCCCTCACCCCGGGCAAAGACCCGGGGCCGGGCCTGACCCGGGATCCCCTCTATCAAAGTGCATCGTTTCGCAGTGGGGTTCTTTGGATGCTTTCAAAGCCGACTTCGAAGCAAAAGGCGTAAGCCTCTTCGGCTCCGGCTGGGTATGGCTTCAAGCCGATGAAGCCGGCGACCTCTCCATCGCCCAATATTCCGGCGCCGGCAACCCCGTCGCCCTTGGTTTTAGGCCCCTTCTCACCTTCGACGTCTGGGAGCACGCCTACTACCTCGACTACCAGAACCGCCGCGCCACCCACCTCGCCTCCCTCTGGCAAATCCTGGACTGGAGTGTGATAGAGGACAGGTACAATAAAGCACTTTAACGCCCCTCACCCCGGGCAAAGACCCGGGGCCGGCCTCCGAGCCGGGGCCTCATCGCTGGCTTGACCCGGGATCCCCTTGCGATGAACTATAACAATGGCCCACTCGGAATCGTTTACATCCTAACCAACAAACACAACACAGTCCTATACACAGGCGTCACCCGCAACCTCCAACGCCGCCTAGCAGAACACAAGCTCCATATAAACCCAGGTTTTACAACCAAGTATAACATTGAAAAGCTCGTCTACTACGAAGTCTACGACCGACTCGATGAAGGCATCCACCGAGAAAAGCAATTAAAGCGATGGCACCGAGCCTGGAAAGAAAAACTAATAAACGACTTCAACCCCGACTGGCGCGACCTCGCCGAAGACATCGGCGTAGATAACCGATATATACAAGAGATAAAAGATGCCTATAACAACGACGATCTTCACCTATCATAACGTATTGTATTTCGAGAATAGGGAGAGATACTAATCATACTAATGAGCACGAAGAAAAAGCCCCAAATAAAGTGTCCATATTGCCATGTGTTTTCACAGATGGATGTACACGATTATTATTTTGAACAAGATTTGAAAATTGGGAACCAATTTGGGCCAGAAATAATCAGTCAGTTAGAGATTCGCCGTTGTTCAAATTGCGGAGGAAAGTTTTTCTATGAAAATGGTCAATTGTTGTATCCCGATCCTGTCTCTTTACCCCCAGAGCCTACAATGCCAGAGAATGTGAAGGCTATTTATCTTGAAGCTTCTAGTATCTGTCATCGCTCGCCAAGAGCAGCATGCGCATTACTTCGCCTTGCAATAGAAAGGCTATGTGATGGGTTAGATGCAAAAGGGCCCAATCTTGATTCCAAAATCTCAGATTTGGTTAAACGAGGTTTGTCAGAAGACGTTCAACAGGCTCTTGATTTAGTCCGGGTTGTTGGGAATAAAGCAGTCCATCCTGGTCAAATAGAGTTCGATGTAGACAATGAACAAACTGCAGGCATGCTTTTCAACCTTTTAAACATTATTGTACAAAGACTGATTTCACAACCTGCAACAATTAAGGCTTTATATGAGACCTTGCCCGATGCCATCAGAGCAGGTGTTGTACAAAGAGACAAATAATTTCAATATGATATTCAAGTATTAGTATTGTTTTTATGAAAGGAATTCAAAATACTGTAACTGGAAATTTCAGTTCGATTATTAGCAACAATCGACGTTTCTATGTACCAAAATTTCAAAGGGATTATTCATGGGACAGTGAACAGTGGGATGATTTGTGGCAAGATATCCAAACCATGATTGAGGAAAAAGAAGATCATTATATGGGTTATCTTGTCTTACAAACTAACGATGAGAAAAATTTCTTTATTATTGATGGTCAACAGCGTTTTACGACGGTTCTTCTCTTGATACTTGCCGGCATTAAGTCTATCGAAAAATTAATACACCAAGGCTCTAATGTTGAAGATAATAAGCGTAGGGTAGATAGCCTAAAAAGTATTTATATTGGCAAAGAAGATCCTGTCACTCTTGAATATGATAATCTTATCCAGTTGAATAGAAACAATGATGCTTACTATCGTGATTATATTGTAAAACTCGACGAACTACGCGTTCGAAATATCAAGGCGACAGAGAAGCTTATGAAGCGTTGTTTCGAGTTTTACGAACAAAAGCTAAACAACCTATTCTCATCTGGAAAGGACTATGCCGCTTTTATCCAAAAAGTGGTTGATGGTCTGTATTTTACGCAAATCGTCGTCAATGATGAGATGAATGCATTTCGAGTATTTGAAACATTAAATGCAAGAGGTGTTCAGTTATCTTCTTCCGATTTGCTCAAAAATTATCTATTCTCCCTTGTTGATAAGGATACTGCTCACAGCAATCATATCGAAGTACTTGAAAGAAAGTGGGCGCAATTAACAGACAATATTCGCGCAGAAAAATTGCCAGAATTCCTTAGGTATTATTGGAATACACAGCATAAGACGATACGAGCAAACGCTCTATTCAAAACTGTTCAAAGAAGCATTAATTCTGGAGAACAAGTATTCAGAGTCGTAGATGAAATGCTTCGGTTTAGTGACATATATATGGCTCTCCTTGACGCAAATGATGAGATGTGGGCAGATTCTGAAACAAGAGATTTGATTGCTCTCCTTAACCTTTTTAGATTAAAACAACCATTCTCAATGTTAATGTCAGCAAAAGCCTTTTTGTCTGATGATGCATTTAAACAACTTTTAAAGAAAATTATCGTTATTTGTTTCCGTTATAACGTCATTTGCGACAGGAACCCCAACGATCAAGACGTGCCATTCAATAATATGGCTCTTCTCATTAGCACTGAGAGACGTGTTGATTATTCGCTCTTATCTCCTGTAGTCGTTGATGACGATACATTTAAAGACGCCTTTGCAGATAAATCTTTCCCGTACAATTCACATAACGCTAAAATAATACGCTACATTCTTGGAAAGATTGAACGCTTTAAGGGCTCTACATTAGTAGTGCCTTTTGACGAGGAGAATGCATCAATTGAACATATTTATCCTCAAAATGACGAAGGGGGTTGGGATATAGATGAATCCAAAGCATCCAGATTAATATTTAGACTTGGAAACACATGTCTCTTAGAGAAACATTTAAACAGGGACTTGCAGAACGCCAATTTTGAAACAAAAAAACAAGTATATTCTAAGTCGTCCTATTATTATGCTAAAAAAATCTCACAAGAGGTTGAGAATTGGAATGAGAGTAGTATTATAAATATGCAAAAAGAAATGGCAAAAGCCGCTGTTTCTATATGGCGGTTTTAATTATCGCCTGATAATCTCATAATTCAATTATCCATCGGTGCACAGCCCCAGCCAATTCACTCAAATGTACGTCCGCACCCCTCCCGAAGACATCGCATTCTGCAATTGTAGTCGTTACATAAGGCCGTTGAGTCTGCGAAATCACACTATGAGTTTCAGATACGGAGTTTATCGGTCTTGGATAAGGTAAAAGATGATATGGTTCGGTTTGAGATAATTCGCCTGAAAAAGGTGAAAATGCGTTTAGTTGAAAAACTGAGGTATTTGAGTTGGCTATGATAAGATGAAATCCGAGCGTGAGCAGGTTCGACAATGGATTAACTCCACCACCGGCTAGCTTATCTAAGTGGCAGAACCGCAAAAGACGAGAATCAATATGACAGAACGGGAGAAAATAGAAGACCTCCATCAGAAGTATCTCACCTTAAGAGAGAATACTCCTGAGATGAAGCGAAATGGAGCGGATTGTAAGGCATATCATAACTGGTATGACAGCGCATACGTCTATTTCAAATCATTTGCCTCTTTGAAGAAAGATCCTGACTATCAGATATTCGTGAATGCTGAGAAGGATGGTAATTGTTTTGTGCTTGAACATATTTATGATTCTATAAGCCCATCATATAAGGTTCTTATGGTTAAGACCGGAAATGATCGTGAGGTGGATACGATAGAAACTGAGAATGCTGACCTTGACTACGATGTCTGGGCGCTAATTCATCCTCAGATAGCAGAAGTTTCAAAGAAACGGATGAACGATGGCTACTATGCCGATGCTGTTGAGGCTGCCTGCAAGGCAGTTAATTCACTTGTACGAAGGATAGTGTTTGATAAGACTGGCGAGGAACATGACGGAGCAGGACTAATGAATAAAGCGTTTTCCCCTGGCAGCCCAATAATCCGCATAGCGGATGTAGAGCATAAGAGCGGTCATGACACTCAGCAAGGCTATATGGAGATACTTGCAGGCGTAATGACTGGCATCCGTAACCCCAAGGCTCACGACAACGAAAGCATCACTAAAGAAGATGCTTTGCGCAAACTTGTTATGATTAGTTTGCTGATGTATAAATAAAATTGATTCGAGATTATAGCATAATAACCGCTTCAGGCATATTTGCCCTGACATTCTAAAGAGTCATCTACTATTATATTCGATTTAGGAAAAATAAGTGTTTATTATGGATTGGGTTGAAAGTCTACCGCCACAATGCCCACCTTCGAATGCTGTACCGCCTGAAGGTATATATTACAGAGCGGTTTCTAATAATTGCTCTGAGAATGATTTTGTCCCATACGCACGACTCTATCCTAAGAAAAAATACACAGGAGCTATGTCTTGCATTTCCAGGGCCTTGTCCATATATACAACTTTTGGTGAATGTGAAGATGCAACCAAGTTGCCATCTCTTCAAAAGCTAGGTCAAACGCATATTGCAAAGGTAACACTTACCGAGGAAGATGGTTTAGTTCTGAAAGGACGTAACAAGAGTTCACATTATTCGTGGTGGAGAACTCGCGACTTCAAGATAGATAATTCTGTTGAACCAGTGAATGCTCCTGCTTTATGAATACAATTATAGCAATAGATAGAGTTCTGGTCTATTATGATTTACCTCAAGTGTTTGTAGGCAAAGATGCTGTGGGTAGTTTGTATTTGTGTTTACTTGAGGAGTCTCAGGAAGAATACGATGAGTATTTGGGAGTTAACATCTCTCAATATAGGCTGTTTGAATTGCTGGCTGGAAAGATAGATTTGCGTAGTGTTTACCAGCAGCCCGAGATACCAAACTATTATATTATCCGTGGATATGAAGATTTTGCTGCCGTTGAATCGAAAAGCTCTATTGTTGAAAGTGACCTTCCAGCAGAAGATTTTTATATCCATTATGATTTGGACCCAAACGATATTATATATAAAGAAGTATCTGCTTTGAGTAAACCCGTATTCCATATTGGGGTTGTTGATGAGCATAGCCGTCCTGATGTGGATGTTGAGGTACTTGGCAAGGTATTGATTTCTTTTAAGGGGATGTATTCTAACGCAATGCCTAAATTAGGCGTAACCGGGTCAAGGTCGCTTAGGGCGTTTGTTGATCAAGCCGCCTCTTTTAATCTTCATGTATATGCTGACGTGGAGACCGACTTATTTGGAACATCAGAGGTTGATAAGGTATTTGCACATATAGATAAAATGCTTTCTTTTTCTGATACGGATGAGTATGTGGATTGTTTACGTAAGGTTCGCGGTTATTCTTTAAACCACTACCGTAACTTAATCGAGACACTGATCTCTAATAAATCAACGCTAAAGTATAAGTATAAAACAGCTGAACTTGATTCTGTCCCTGTAGAGAATTATATAAACTTATCTACGTTAAAAAACATCCGTGAAATGCTTCAACGCAATGCGGATTTAAATAGAGAAGACGTTGAACTGAAGGGATATTTTACATCTTTAAGTGCAGATAGATTAACTTGGACATTTGAGGTAAAAGACGAGGAAGGAAAGGGTAAAAAGTATAGTGGCAAGGTTGATGATAAGGATTTATTAGATGGGGTTACTCTACTTTCAAAAGAGTATAGAATACTTTGTGTAGCCCTTACAAAGGTTACCGAGGTGGCTAATAAAGAGAAAAAAGAGTATTTGTTAGAAGATATAACAGATTCCTCGCTGTCTGAAACAACTAATTAGCCAATCCGTATCTTCTAAAACCGCTAAGCCTGAAAAAAGATAGTGATACTTGATATGTAATCAAAATCGATAGACTGTTGTTGCTTCGTACGCAAAGATTGTACGCACCATATCCATATCTTTCGTGTTCTTCTCCCCCTTTAACAGTTAAACCCTTAATCCGAATTATAGAATTCCATCACTCTTATTAAAAATTGAAGTTTCGCATTTGGCGAAACTTCCCGATTATAGAACCCGTAGGGCGTTGGGCAATTCTTCCCCAAGGGAAGGGATTTAGGTATGGGGACACGTTAAAGAAAAGATGTGCGATGGAGGTTAGTTTCGCAACGCCCCAACGCTCGACAAAACAGATAATTAAAATTTGCGAAACTTACGTTAATAATATATAGACCATTCATGAATCTCACCCCTCACACTGGTCGATGCATCATCTGTAGGCAGGACAATGTAGTCCTGTCTGACGAGCACATCATCCCCAAGTCTTTGGGCGGTGTTTCTCATTGTTACCAGGTCTGCAAAGATTGCAACAGCATTCTGGGAGACCATGTAGATGTCGGTTTAGTCGAATCTCCACTTTCCCGCCTTGAGCGGTACACCAAAAAGCTAAAAGGACAGTCTAACACCATCCCCAATCCTTTTGATGGCACATACACCGATGACAAGGGAAACAAAATGCGCCTTGAACTCATAGATGGCAAGTTCGTCCCTCATTTGATTCCTGAGGTTAACGTTGATGCTGCTGCCGGTACTTTTAGTGTCGCCATCGACGTGCGGGATCAGAAGCAACTCGATTCCATCATCAACAAAGTCGCTAAGAGGAATGGCTTCAAGTTGAAAGGTCGCGGCCAGCAACGAATTGGTAAGATTGAGAATCCATCCTTCTCCATCGAACACCAGATTTCCCTGAATGAAATCAAGATGGGTCTCCTTAAGATTGCCTATGAAACGACCATAGAATTCCTCCCGGCATATTACGATGACCCGAAAGCGGGAATCATTTCATCCATCCTCCACGATTGCGCCTTTGATCGTTTAGGAGAGGTTCAAATGTCAGATGGCTTCTTTGATGTCTTCAAATCCGCCTTTGCCTCAGTAATTGATTTTTCAAAGGAAAACCGTCACTTTGTATTCCTACTGAACATCGATGGCCGACTTATAAGCTATATTAAGCTATTTAACCTATACTCCATTGCCGTTGAGATGTCTGAAAAGTCTTATCTAGAGGCTGGGTTTGGCTTAGTTCTCATCAACGACTTGGAGGAGAAAAAAGAATACCGCTTTTCGATGGAGGAACTCGTTTCCCTCACAGTTGCCAAAACGAGTTTGGGTCTTAGCTTCAAAGAGTCAGTTCCCTCATCAGTACAAGGCTTCTATTCAACACCTGACTGTAAGAACATCGTTTTTGACGCAACTGGTCTCCCTCTCTGCGTTTTAGAAGACTTATTAACAAGCCTCCCTGAAGCAAATGTCAGCGAAACAACTATAATAGACGAATTCACTACCCAGTATTCAATTCCATCAGGCTATTATTTGCTGGGAGCCCCAACAAAAGCACTTTTGCCATTAAAAACAGTGACAGTAACTTCTCATATCAAAAAGTTTTAGAACCCATGTCTATCCTCACATATCTCACCAACCTTGCTAGTGCTCTATCCCTGTCCTCAGTAGAAAAACAAAGCATCTCTACTTCGCTTTTCACCTTGAGTTCAAGATAAAACTACTGGTCCAAGTCTGTTGAGTTTGTCAAGCACTATTACCGATAAACACTTTATCAAATCGTTATTATTAACAGCCACATCCCCGAACATGAATGCATTAACACCAGAAGAACTGAAAAATGTTCAAATGAGAATACTGGATTATGTTGATAAGTTTTGTCGTGAAAATAATATTGAGTATTCTCTAGCAGCGGGAACATTATTAGGCGCTGTTCGGCATAAGGGATTCATTCCTTGGGATGATGACATTGACATTATGATGACAAGGGATGAATATAATATTTTTATTGAAAAATGGTTTCAGGCCAAAGAACATCCTTTTGTTGTGACTAATGAAGAATCTGGTAATAGTATGGGTTATCCATTTGGTAAAATATATGATCCTAACACAATTACTTACGTTGGCTCTATAGAAAGAACGGGTGTTTATATTGACTTGTTTCCAATGGATAAAGTTGTAGATCAAGAGGATTATTTATGCAGACGGATAGCAATTAATAACCTTCTTAAGGAGCGTAGCAGAGCCTTAAATTGGATGCGAGCAAAAAAAGGTGATTATTCTTGGATAAGATTCATAAAAGCTTTTATAGAAAAACCCAAAAGGAATTTTTATGAATATCCTAAATTGATTAATGATTTGGCCAAAAGTAAAAATACGGAAGATTGTCCTTGGTATTATTTAATGGTGGTTGGGGCGTACTCAAAAGAGCCAACGCCTAAGGCTGTTTTTGGGCAATATACAGATATTGCTTTTGAGGATCGTGTATATCGGACAGTGTCCGATTATCACACATATCTCACCAATATGTATGGAGATTACATGACACCGCCACCTATAGAAAAAAGGGTATCACATCACGGGTTTAAAGCTTACTGGAAATAATGTTGTTCTCATAGATAATGAGTAATCATACGGAAGATAACAAACGTATTGCGCGTAACACGCTATTCTTATATATTAGAATGAGCGTGGTCTTAATAATATCGCTATATACAACACGTATTGTCCTTAAGGTTCTTGGTGTCGAGGATTATGGTGTATATAATGTTGTAGGAGGGTTCGTTGCACTTTTCAATGTACTTAACACAACATTAGCAAATGGTATTAATCGCTTTTATAATTTTGAATTAGGGAAGAAAGTTGAGGGTAATATCACATCTGTGTATAACGCCGCAGTTAGAATACAAATTGTTACTGCTGTTATATTATTATTATTCATAGAAGGTATAGGAATATGGTATGTTAATAAGGTCATGGTAATACCACAAGATAGAATAGTGGTTGCAAATTATCTATTCCAATTTTCTGTGGTATCAATGCTACTAATTGTCTTACAAGCACCATATAGTGCAGCAGTATTGGCTCACGAAAAAATGGATTATTTCGCTGTAGTTAGTATTGTTGATGCTTTATTAAAATTGATAATTTGTTTCATTATTCAACATTTTGGA
Organism: uncultured Bacteroidales bacterium; assembly: GCA_947169015.1. Classification (GTDB taxonomy): domain Bacteria; phylum Bacteroidota; class Bacteroidia; order Bacteroidales; family UBA932; genus Equibacterium. The sequence goes on from CAMVOD010000002.1 coordinate 198,232, forward strand.
AAAGATAAGTTGTTGATATACGGGTTGCTTATGCTGGCTATTGCAGCAATAAATTTTGGGATGTATTTGATTTATGCCAAAATATATTTTTCTGGATTAAAGTTACATCGTAAAGTTGATAAGCATCTGTTTAAATCAATGCTGTCATTTTCTGGATGGTCACTACTGAATCCAATAGCCTATACTGCGCGTGGACAAGGTTGTAATATGATACTTAATTATTTCTTTGGTCCTATTATTAATGCAGCATATGGTGTTGCCAACCAAATCGCACGTGCAGTCGATCAGTTATCAGGTAATTTTTCAGTTTCCTTTCGACCTCAAATCATTCAATCATATTCTAGTGGTGAGTACGGGAGAACCAAACGGCTTATGTATAGCATGTCGAAAATAAGTTATCTCTTACATGCCTTATTTGCTATACCTATAATCTTAGAAGTTGATACATTATTGGATCTTTGGCTTGGAAAAGAATCCATACCACAATATGCCTCATCATTTGTTTGTTGGATATTAGTAATAAAATGGATTAATAGCTTAAATCCTCCTATAACAAATGTTATGTCAGCGACTGGACAGATAAAAAAAATAAACATCTGGACGTCAATCATCATGGTTAGTATTCTCCCTATTACAATCGTAATGATGAATACAGGACTGTCTCCGACAACAATGTATATCGCCACTTTAATTCTAACCCTTGTTAATCAATATGTTTGTCTGCATATTCTTTGTTGTTCATTTACTGAAGTATCAATGCAAAATTATACGAAAGAGATTGTTTTTCCCTGTATATTATTCTCTATAGCTTCACTATTTATCCCTTCATTATTTCATGTCTTATTAAGCCCTTCAATAGGCAGATTTTTACTGACAATTCTCCTTTCGACATTGTCGGTGATAGCATCTTCTTCTTTCTTTTTAAATACTAATGAGAAATTATTAGCTAAAAAAATGCTAATGTCCTTTCTAAGACACTTACATGTGGTTCGTTAACATAAGTGATTTCAACGGCTATTAAAAATGGTTTATGAATATTAATATTTTTATTAGGAAAGCGAAAAATTTCCTGCCTTGGCTTCTCAAACGACTCAAGAAGCGCAATCGTTTCCGCTGGATGAAAAAACAAATGTATTTAGTGGATCCCGCAGAGAATAAACGCCCCAAGTATTGGAAGAAATGTGGTGTGGACACTACCGGCAACTTTAAGGTTGGCTATGGTGTTTTTTTCGATGCCGGGAATGCGGAGCGAATCCATATTGAAGATGGTGTCTGGATTGCATCCCAGTGCCTTCTCCTATGCCATCGACGCATACTAAATGACTATACTGTGGGTGATGACTATAATATGTTGCCGTATAAAAAAGAAGATATTTATTTAAAACGAGGCTGCTGTATAGGTATGCGTAGTATAATTATGCCTGGCGTCACTATTGGTGAAGGATCTATAGTAGGCGTTGGATCCTTAGTGACAAAAGACATTCCTCCTTACAGTTTGGCGGTTGGTCAACCAGCTAAAGTGGTGAAATCTTTTTAATAGTTACTTGCTATGAATTTGACAAAAGAAGTTTCGAATCTTTTTTTCTTCCGTTTCGTAAGCCCCGTTTTTGGACGACTTTCTATACGTAATAACAAGTATGTAAATGTTATTTACTATCATGATATTGTTCAAGACGAGGGATTCAGTTTCATGCGTACCAATATTGACGTTTTCAAGAAACAGATGGAGTGGCTTATAAAAGAAGGTTATGAAACGCTACGTTTCGATGATTTAGACGAAGAATCCATTAAATTCCGAAAGGGACGCATAATAATTGCCTTTGATGATGGTTGGCTTTCCAATTATACAGAGATATTCCATTATATGCTTCAACGTGGTTTGAAATACAATATTTATCTTACTATTGGAGAGATTGGTGTTAATCCTAACTATTTAACGTGGGATATGGTGCGGGAGATGCACAAGAGCGGTTTGTGTGGATTTGGTTCTCACACCTTCACACATCCCAACATGTCAAATATTGATATTATTGATTATCAACATGAGGTGAATGATGCTAATGCAATGTTTCTTAAAGAGCTCGGATATTGCCCTATTGATTTCTGTTATCCGTTTGGGTTTTACAGCGAAGAATCAAATTTGAGATTGGAAAAAGACTCTTACTTTGCTCGTATCTACACATCTAAAAAATTATATAGCTATAAACAAAATGGCAAAATCATTTTTGGACGAAATGGTGTGAGTACTGATGATTCCTTAGCCATTTTTAAGCAAAAAGTCAAAGGCTATTCAAATATTGAGTTTTCATATCACAATTCTGTGATGAAAGCGGTTTTGAATTTTTATCATTGTTTTCATCACCCCACAAAAAAAAATAAATAATGAGAGTTTTGTGGATAACCAACATTATATTTCCAGAGGTTCATGAACTTATGGGACATCCCATAACATTTAAAGGCTCTGGAGGTTGGATGCTTGCTCTTGCAGACTCATTAAAAGAACTTGTTGATGTAGAATTGTCTGTTGCTACATTCACTTCAAAAGTCCAAGAATTGAAACGTTTAGATGGTAAACATACCACTTATTATCTCCTTCCAAATAAAGAAAAAAAAGCAAAATTGTTAATCCCCAAGCTCCAAGAAATAGCCCAACCAGAGATTGTTCATATTCATGGGACAGAATATCCTTACGGGAAATGGTATGCGGAAGTATGTGGATCCAAGAATATTGTTGTTTCTATACAAGGTATTATTAGTGTGATTGCAAGATATTATCTGGCAGGTATGTCAAACTGGGATATTATAAAAAGTATTACATTTCATGATCTATTAAAAACTTCCGTTTATGGAGATAAACGTTCTTTTGAAAAACGTGGAGAGAGTGAAATCGCAACATTGAAGATGGTTCATCACGTCATCGGACGCACATCTTTTGATAAAGCTCATGTTCATGCAATCAATCCGCAAATCCATTATTATTTTTGTAATGAATCCCTTAGACCTAATTTCTATAGTGGAGAATGGTCGTATAACAACTGCACTCCATATCAAATATTTATTAGTAGCGCTTCTTATCCCATCAAAGGATTGCATCAGTTACTAAAGGCATTACCTCTTATTCTTGAACAATACCCCAACACACAACTACATATTGCGGGTGGTGATATAACAAAGAATAAAACTCTTTTTGAAAAAGCGAAACTCTCAGGTTATGGTAACTATTTGAGGAAATTGATTAATAAGTTGGATCTCAGTGAACATGTTGTCTTTTTAGGGACATTAGATGCAGATAATATGAAAAAAGAATACCTCAGCGCAAATCTCTTTGTGTGTCCATCAGCAATAGAGAATAGCCCCAACTCGTTGGGAGAAGCTCAATTGTTAGGTGTGCCTTGTCTTGCATCATTCGCAGGAGGCATTCCGGATATGATGCCCACTAAAGAATGCGGAGAACTCTATAGATTTGAAGAGTTTGAGATGTTGGCAGCTAAAATATGCGATTCATTTGAATATTCGAAGTTCTTCGATAATACAAAAATGAGATATGTTGCTAATCTCCGGCACAACAGAGCAGACATCTCAGAGAATATCACGAATATTTATAAAACCATCTTTCTATCTTTACACAAGTGTTGAAATGGAGAAAAAAAACAATATTGTATATCTATTCTTTATTTTCATCATACTGATATTGACTTGGCCGATTTTTGGGGCTTGGTTTACCATCTTCCAACGGAGTTGGATTTGGCTAGGTATCGCTTTATTTTTTTCTTTATTTTCTGTGTCGCTGTTCTATCGAAGCAAACAGTTCTTGTGGTTGGTTTTTTATATGTTGTTCGTATTGCTAAATTACTTGGTTGGTGACAATTATTTTAACAATGCTGTTGTTGTTTTTAATGAATTCCTTTATTTATGTATCCCAAGTGCTATTCTCTTTTTATTTATATCATACAAAAAAGAAAAGTACAACCATCTATTAATATATCTAACTCTCCTTTTTATTGTTTTTGTTACTATCGCCTCCTTCGTTTTCAACCAATTATATCCAGAAGTGATCCGCGAAAACCAAAGTTCTCTTAACTTAGGTATACGGGCCCCCCTTTCAATATTAGAAAGATATGGGTTATCCAATTATGGTCTTCCCCATGCCATTCCTGTATTGATACCAGCAATTTCATATCACATGAAGAGCAAGGGCAAAAAGGTTAGAAACTATCTTGTGTATGGAGGATTAATTATATTATGTGTCATTTTGACTTACATATCCGGTGCAGTTACACCTTTTCTTTTATCTCTGCTACTCGTGCTGCTATGCCTCCTTATTAGAGAGGGTAATGCACGATACAATTATAGGATATTTGTCATTTTTTTCATTGCTATGTTGTTTCTGTATAGTGATTCCCTTCTCTTATCTTTTTTACATTTTGTCGATGCGTTTTTGGGACAGCAAACAACATTACATGCGCGACTTATGGAGATTGAAACTGCAATTATTTATGGGTCTACTGAAGGTGACTTAGGTGCTCGTGAGGATTTATATATAAACTCTATAAAAGCTTTCCTTGGGAATGTGTTTATTGGCAGTGATTCTCCAATGGGAGACCATTCCGCCATCCTTGACAGATTGGGTACGTTAGGTTTATTGGGGTTCGTTCCGTATTGTTTGTTTATCATTTCTGAACTTAAATTTATTATCAAGCATATACCTATCGAGAGGCGTTTTTTTTATTATGCTTCTATATTAGCTGCAATCTCGATGCTGTCCTTGAAAAATATGAGTAACTGGCCTATGTGGTGTTTCTTGTTCGTTATCGCTCCATTAATTCTTAATGAAGACGAACCGTTAAGAAGACTTCATAGCAAACAACAATTATCTCGTTAATATGAATATTCTTTATTTATCTGTATTAGCATCCAAACCATGTTTGGACTCAGCAAATAGATATAATCCCCATTTTTCTGGTCATGCTGTCCACAAATTCAATAGGCTTATCGTTGAAGGCTTTGCTGCCAATGGGGAGAATGTTTGTTCATTGTCAACCTTTTATCTACCAAACAAAGGATGGTTTTGGCATAGAAAAAAAGAGTTAATAAATGGGGTTGAATATAAATATATTCCTTGTATAAATGCTCCTTTGTTTCGTCATGTACTTATCGTATGGTACTGTTTTGTTTATGTTTTGTTTTGGGGCTTGTACAATCGAAAAAACAAAGTCCTTATATGTGATGTCCTCAATATAAGTGCATGTATCGGATCTATTGCAGCAGCTCGCATTATTAATCTTCGCAGAGTTGGTATTATGACAGATATGCCTGGATTAATGGTCAACAGAGGAAGTAAAAACCCACCCAAATATTTGAGATCTTCCGGCGTTAAATACAATAAACGTTATTTAAACAAATTTACACACTATGTTTTTCTAACGGAACGAATGAATGAGGTAAATACACGAAACCGGCCCTACATTATTATGGAGGGCCTAGTTAATCCCCAGGTGCAATTATCCCATTCTATTAAAAATGTACCCCGTACTATTTTATACGCAGGCGGTCTTCATGCTCGTTATGGATTAAGATTATTAATCGATGCCGTAAAATCTCTCCATCAAAAAGACATTCAATTAATACTATATGGTGATGGGCCTATTGTTAGTGAACTACACTCAGAGACCGATCCTCGAATAGTTTACCGTGGAATTGCACCAAATGATGTAATTGTGGAAGAAGAGTGCCGAGCCACAATTTTGGTAAACCCCCGTCCTACACATGAATCATTTACAAATTATTCTTTCCCATCAAAAAACATGGAATACATGGTTAGCGGAACACCTTTGATTACGACGCGCTTGCCTGGTATGCCTCAAGAGTATTATCCGTATGTGTATTTGTTTGACGAAGAAACAACCGAAGGGTACGCCAAGAAACTTGATGAAATTCTTAATCTTTCATCAGAAGAACTCCAGCGTAAAGGAGATTCTGCCCGAGAGTTTGTGCTTGCTAACAAGGCTAATACGATACAAACGAAAAGGATTCTTAATCTAGTTAATATGTGATAGATGCCTCATAAAAAAATAAAGATACTCGTATTGACCCCCATCTATCCTGCCATTGATGTACACAAATCGACCACGCCTGTTATACACTACTTTACACGCGAATGGGTTAAATTTGGTCATGATGTTCTGGTCATTCATTATCCTGTTAATTTTCCACAGCTAGTGTATTTGCTATTATCACCATTTAAAGAGAGTATTAGTTCTCGTGTCGGAAGTGAAATTCGTACCTGGCCTGTGAAAGAAACAGAATATGAGTTAGATGGCGTCAAGGTAAAACGTTTCCCTATAACCAAGACTAAACCTCATGGACGCTATCCTAAGTGTCAAATCAAAAAAGCTGTAAAGAGAACTATTGACTACTGCTCTGCCATAAGTTTTGTTCCAGACGTGATTGTTTCACACTGGGTGAATCCTTCACTGGAAATCATGCATCACCTAAAGGCCCATTTTCAAGTGCCGACTTGTTTTGTGGCCCACGATGGTGGTCAAGATTTAAAGACCATCATGAAAAAGGAAGCCAACCAGTTCATTAATGAAATAGATGTGATTGGATATAGGTCAGGAGCTATACGAAGGAGATTCGAATCTTCGTTTAACTGTGGGTCTAAAAAGAGTTTCCTCTGCAGCTCAGGAATACCTGAAGACTATTTAACGGATAAGAAAAAGGATATAGATGCGGTAAAAAGTATAATTTTCGTTGGAACTTTGATTCAGCGGAAATACCCGGCCCAAATCATTCCAGCAGTTTGTAATGCATTTGGCAAAGAAGATTTCTCAATTACTTACATTGGTGATGGTGATGAAACTTCTACCGTGAAGAAGTTTGCTGCAGAACTTGGAGTAGAAGAGCGAATTCATTTATTGGGAAGAATGCCAAGAAATGAGGTGGTAGAACAACTTGACAAAAGTGATGTGTTCATCATGATTTCCCGCGGCGAAACCTTTGGGCTGGTTTATTTAGAGGCGATGGCACGTGGATGCATAACGATTGCAGCAAAGAACGAAGGTTTTGATGGAATCATTGTTAACGGTGTGAATGGTTTTCTATGTGAGGCGGGAAATGTTGAAGAACTGACAAGTATTATTCGGAAGCTTCGCAATTTGAATGCGGAAGAACTGAATAGAATATCCAAGAATGCCATGAACACCGCTTATAACTTAACAGATGTGAAGGCAGCCAAGCATTATCTGGATAATGTTCTTTCCGTTATAAAAGATTAAACAAATGAAGCATTTCATTGCACTGTTTGTTAGTAAGACGGAATGGATAGTAGCAAAAGGTTACAAGCTTTATTACTATAACTCCATGTCGGAGAAGAAAAGGTATTTCTCCCGTCTTGCTGATTGTAAGAATGCCCTATATTCAATTAATCGACTTTCCCGCCGCTTGTTCCGTGCTGAGATAACCCACCTTTACCACTTCCAGAACGACACATGGATGTGTATCGCAAAGAAGGCTCTTTTTAAGTATAACAAGAATAGCGAACTGTTTGAAAAATGCTGTGATATAGAGAAGGGCTCACGTCCTATGAATCTATGTCAAGCGCAAGATGGGACTATCTATTACGGAGAATATAGCTACAACCCGAACCGCAAGCCCATGAGAATCTTCCAGTCGAAAGATAATGGCGATACTTGGTCGGTTGCATACGAGTTCAAAGATGGTGAAATAAATCATATTCACGGCATTTTCAACGACCCATTTACAAACCGCCTATGGGTAGCAACTGGCGATGATGATGAGGCGTGTATCTTTGGTTATACCGAAGATGGCTTCAAAACTTTTGTGAAAGAATATTTCGGTTCTCAACAGTATCGTGTATGCGTCCCGTTATTTACTGAAGATGAAATTGTATTTGCAACAGATTCGCAATACGAGCAGAATGTGATTCGTTCCATCAATCGCAAAACGGGAGAAGTGAAAGATTGGCAGAAGATTCAAGGCTCGGGCATCTATGCCGTACAGAATGGGGATTTAATGATGGTATCAACTACAGTTGAACCGTCAATGGTCAACAAAGACACAGCATCACATCTTTGGTATTCTTGGGATGGACATAACTGGAAAGAATTGATTTCATTTGAGAAAGATTTTCTCCCAATGACTTATTTCCAGTTCGGTAGTATACGATTTCCTCATTATGAAGGAGAATCTGGCTATGTTGTTTTCCATGGCCGAGCCCTGAAGAAACTGGACGGAAAAACATTAATTCTGACCAAAGCAGATTTAGAACGATGAAAATACTCTTTGTATTACTTGGATTACCTGAAGAGACTAAAGACGGTGGCATGTATGGCTGTCTGGCAGAACAATTCAGCCATAACGGGCATGATGTAACTATTATGGCTCCGGATGAGAATCATGCTCAGGCATCTTGTGGAACAGAAAGAGGAATGCGAGTGGTCAGAGTTGCCTCGAAGGAGACTCAAGGAGTAGCAAGTATGTACAAGAAAGGCATAGCCTTGGCAACGCTTCCTCAGTATTTCATGAAAGCCTATAAAGAATATCTTGCCGGTGAGAAGTTTGACTGGATTGTAATGCCCACGCCACCTATTACCTTGAGTGGTTTTGTCAAGTATGTTAAGAAACGTACGGGAGCGAAGTTCTATCTGATTCTTAGAGATATTCATCCTCAAAGTGTCTGGAGCATTGGCTTGCTGCATAACCGTATAGAGTATTGGTTCCTTGACCGTAAAGCTAGGACCGGATACAAGACTGCGGATATCATAGGGTGTATGTCACAAGGCAATATTGATTATATTTTAAGCCAATATCCTGGGATGAAGATGGGTGAGGGTGTGTTGCTATATAACTGGGTAACAGAACCACCTCAAACAGAGATGGACACTACAGTGCGATCACGTTTTGGAATGGAAGGTAAATTTGTAGCTCTTTTTGGTGGTAATTTGGGTAAAGGTCAGCGTATAGAGAATATTGAATATCTTGCGGAGCATTATCTCCCGAATCCAGAGATTATATTCCTTATCATCGCAAAGGGTGTTGAGAAAGAGCGTTTGCAACAAATGGCGAAAGAAAAACAGTTAACCAACATCTGGTTCATGAACTTTATGCCACAGAAGGATTATTTGAATCTGACGAAATCCGTTGATTTAGGGTTGGTCTCCATTAACGAAAATTATCGAGTCCCCACATGCCCATCTAAGGCTGTGTCTTATATGGCTGCTGGAGTTCCCGTATTTGCTATGATTAATCCTAACAACGACTATGGCCAGATTATTGAAGATTGCGGAGCCGGTTACTGGACAGTGGGATCTGATAAAGAAAGAACAGTAGAACTGTTTGATGAGATATATAAAGATAGCGAGTTGCGTAAAAACATGAGCAAAGCAGGGAAATCATTTTATGAGCATAATTGTACCGTAAAGGCAGCATATGAAACAATGCTCTTACAAATGAAGTAATTTATTATGAACATACTGACATTTGACATAGAAGAATGGGCTTTGGCCAAGGCTGGAGGTTATGGAACTTCACAGCGTTATGCGGAGTATGATGGATATCTGAAGAAGATACTAGATACTCTGGAGGAACTAGGATTCAAGGGCACGTTCTTCTGTACAGGTATGATGGGCACTGACTTTCCGCAAGTGGTGAAGTTAATTCATTCTCGAGGTCACGAAGTGGGATGTCATTCTTTCAAGCATACGTGGTTGAATAAGATGTCAAAAGAAGATGTTATTGAAGACACGAGGACCGCTATTGATGCACTTGAACAGTGTGTAGGCCAGAAGGTGCGAAGTTATCGCGCTCCGGCTTTCTCCATAGGAAAAGATAACAAGTGGGCGTTCGAAATTCTTACTCAGTATGGTATTACTCGTGACGCATCTATCTATCCAGCCGAGAGAGACTTTGGCGGTTTTGCTCAGTTTGGGCAGAAGATGCCTACAATGGTTTCTTGCAATAAGTCATCTTTCAAAGAGTTTCCAATTTGCACAACTAAGGTTTTAGGACATGAGATGGCATACTCCGGCGGCGGCTATTTCCGTTTCTTTCCGCTGAGTTTTGTGAAGAAAGAAATGGCGAAGATGGATTATTCAATGTTCTATTTCCACATTGGAGACTTGATTCCTGAAAACGGTGGGGTTCAGAGTAAAGAAGCGTTTGAAGCTTATTACAAGATTCCAGGTACTTTGAAAAATCGTTATGTGCGATACATCAAGTCTAATTTGGGTAAGAAGAAAGCATTCGGAAAAATGATGGACCTGATAGCTACAGAGAAGTTTGTTAATCTGGAACAAGCTGATAGAATAATTAATTGGGAGGATGCTCCTTCGGTGCTTTTATAGAATATTGATTTATGTATAAGCATTTCTTTAAGAGAGTATTTGACTTTGTGATATCGCTGATTGCATTGATTGGTATTAGCCCGATACTTCTGGTCGTTACTATATGGCTCCATTTTGCCAACAAAGGAGCTGGAGCATTCTTCTTTCAGGAACGACCAGGCAAAAATGCCAAGATATTCAAGGTTATTAAGTTCAAGACAATGACTGATGAACGAGACGCAGATGGTAACCTTCTACCCGATGAACAGCGTCTGACAAAAGTTGGAAGATTTGTTCGCTCAACCAGTATAGATGAGCTTCCTCAGTTGATTAATGTCTTAAAAGGAGATATGGCTCTTATTGGACCACGGCCTCTTTTGGTTCAATATCTGCCGCTCTATTCTCCCGAACAAGCACGCCGTCATGAAGTCAGGCCTGGTATCAGTGGCTGGGCTCAGTGTCATGGACGTAACGCCATTAGCTGGACAGAGAGATTCAAACTCGATGTATGGTATGTGGATCATTGTACCCTATGGACGGACATTCAAGTTATTTTTATAACAATAAAAAACGTCTTGATGCGAAAAGACATTAATTCTGCGACCGCCGCAACGATGGAAGCTTTTAATGGTCATAATTAGAAAAGCCTATGAAAGACATTGCGATATTCGGTGCAGGTGGGTTTGGAAGAGAAATTGCCTGCCTGCTGCGTTTGATAAACCATAACGAGCTGAAATGGAATATTATCGGATTCTTTGATGATAACCAATCGTTATGGGGTTCCGAAACAGGCTACGGAAAAGTTCTGGGAGGAATGGATTCTCTTAATAAGTGGAAAGATTCCTTGTCTATAGTAATTGCTATCGGCGTACCTCAAACCTTGAAGATAGTTGCCGAAAAGATTACTAATCCTTTTGTTGAGTTCCCTAATATTATCGCCCCTTCTGTTACTTTTCTTGACAAAGAGTCTACAAAGATGGGTAAAGGCAATGTCATTTGCTCTTCTTGCTTAATAAGTTGTAACGTTACTATTGGCGATTTTAATATTCTTAATGGCTTCATTCCTGTCGGTCACGATACGGTTATTGGAAATTATAATGTCATTATGCCTTCCACAAATATCTCTGGCGGAGTTAGTATCGGTGAAGAGAATTTCTTGGGTGTTAAATCTACCGTTCTTCAGTATGTGAAGATAGGAAATGATGTTCGAGTGGGAGCTGGAGGTGTGGTAATGAGAAATACAAAGGATGGTAATCTTTATATGGGAAATCCCGCCACAAAAGTTAAGTTATAGACAATCATTTTAGTAATAACTGCATAAAAGATTTAATAGTATGGAAATCAAAGATTTTATTCAAAATTTCGCAGATCAGTTTGAAGACACCGAGATAGACGTTTTCTCCCCTGATATCAACTATAGAGAATTGGATGAGTGGTCTTCCTTAATTGCGCTCTCCGTGCTGGCTATGATTGACGAAGAATATGACGTTCAGCTGAAGGGTGAAGAGATGCGTGCTACAAAGACCATTCAAGAATTGTTTGACCTTGTTTCATCGAAGTTGTAATGGCATTTCTTGAAATTAAGAATGTCGCACTTCGCGGTATCTCTGCCTGTGTTCCAAAAAACATTGTTGAGAATGCTTCTTTTTATGAGGAGCGATGGGGCGGGTACGAACAGTTTCTTGCTACTACAGGTATTGCCAAGCATAGGAATTCACCTACTGAGGTTTGTTCTTCTGATTTGTGTGTAAAAGCAGCAGAGGAACTGTTAGATGCGCTCAATTGGGAGAAGGTTTCGGTAGATGCTCTGGTATTTGTCTCTCAAACACCAGATTATTATAACGTACCCGCAACTTCGACTGTACTCCAAGACCGCCTTAGCCTTTCAAGCAAGTGTTACACACTGGATATTGCACTTGGATGCTCCGGCTGGGTATATGGTATGAGCGTGTTGTCATCCTTGGTTCAGTCTGGGACTATTAAGCGTGCATTGCTCTGTGCTGGTGATACGCCGACAAAGTTCTGTGCTCCTACCGATAAGAGCACATTCCCTTTGTTCGGAGATGCTGGAACAGTTACAGCACTTGAGTATGATGAGACAGCCGAACCGATGCAGTTCGCCATGTTTTCGGATGGCTCAGGCTTCAAGGCAATCAACATCAACGATGGAGGATATCGCAACCCTGTTACCGATTGTTCGTTTGAGACAAAAGAACATGGCGAAGGAAAAGTCCGAAATGGCTTGAACCTCGAGATGGATGGTGAGAGTGTCTTTGTGTTCGGTATTTCAAAAGCACCAAAGGCAATTAAAACCCTTTGTGAGGAATATGGTATTGATATGAACGGTATAGACCAGTTCACCTTCCATCAGGCTAATCTTTTCATGAATGAGAAGATTCGCACCAAATTGAAGATTGCACCTGAGAAAGTACCTTATTCTATGCAGGAATATGGGAACACCAGTTGTGCTTCGATACCTCTTACGATGGTGACAAGAACAGCGGAATCGCTATCAACTAAAATAATGAATCATATTGCCTGTGGGTTCGGTGTTGGCCTTTCTTGGGGTGCAATACATTTCTCAACTGACCACATCATCGTTCCACAGTTAATTGAATTGTAATGACAGAGAATCATACCCCGTTTTCTCTATGTGGGAAAACCATTCTAGTGACGGGCGCATCTTCCGGGATAGGCCGTTCTATTGCTGTTGAGTGTTCCAAGATGGGTGCGTCATTGGTACTGACGGCCAGGAATGAAATCCGTTTACAGGAAACGTTGTCGCTTCTTGATGGTGAAGGGCACAAGTATATTTGTGCAGACTTGACAAATGAAGAAAGCATCCAAGCGTTAGTTAATGGCTTGCCCGTATTGGACGGTATCGTGCATAATGCGGGTATGGCTGATCGTATGCCTTGCAAAATGGTGAAAGCAGAGAGAATGCACCAACTGATGGCCGCGAATATCGAAGGCCCCGTCCTTTTACAGAAACACATCTTGAAAAAAAAGAAGATTATACAAGGCGGTTCCGTTGTCTTCATCGCATCGCGAGCACCCTTTGCGCCAGCTGTGGGGAATGCCATTTATGCGGCATCCAAAGGCGCAATGTTGGGCTATGCCAAATGCTTAGGATTGGAACTGGCGCCGCAGCGCATAAGGGTGAACAGTATTTGTCCGGCAATGGTGTGGACAGATCTCGTGGCGAAGGATGCTGAACAGACAGACGGTAATTACGAAAATCTTCAAAAAAATTATCCTCTTCAGCGTTTCGGGAAGCCGGAAGATGTAGCATATCTTGCTATCTATCTGCTTTCGGATGCTTCATCGTGGATGACTGGAAGTCAGTTGGACATTACTGGAGGAGGAGAACTTACACTTGTATAAATGAATGCATATATAAAAGATATCGCCTATTACTTGCCAATACGAGTGATAACGAATGAGGAATTGGTAGAAGAATTCCCCGAGTGGAGTGTAGATAAAATAGCAGACAAAGTTGGGGTATTAGAACGCCATGTGGCAGCACCCGACGAGACTGCCTCGGATATGGCTGTAAAGGCGGCTGAATCTTTGTTCGAAAAAGGTGTAGTTCAGAAGAACGAGATAGATTTTGTGCTGCTCTGTACTCAAAGTCCTGACTATTTTCTGCCTTCTTCAGCTTGTATCATCCAAGACAAGTTAGGGCTTCCTACTAGTTGTGGAGCTCTGGATTTCAATCTTGGCTGTTCAGGCTATGAATATGGACTTGCTCTCGCAAAGGGCTTAATTATGAGCCGTGTCTCAAAGAATGTGCTTCTTTTGACAGCTGAAACCTATAACAAATACCTACATCCCAGAGATAAAGGGAATCGTACTATCTTTGGAGATGGTGCAAGTGCTACTGTAATATCAACAGAGGGCTTTGCAGAAATAGGGCTGTTTAGTCTTGGAACAGACGGTTCGGGTGCAAAAGATTTGATTGTAAAGACCGGAGCATCGAGACAACCTGAAAAGAGCAACGATTTATCTTTTGATGAAGGTGGCAATCCTCGCTCATCAGACTATCTATATATGGATGGTTCGGAAATTTTTATGTTTACCCTGGTAAAGGTTCCGAAGATGCTTAAAGCAGTGCTTGAGGCTAATGAATTACTAAAGGAAGATATTGATCTTTTTGTATTCCATCAAGCGAACAAATACATGCTAGAACACTTGAGGAAGAAGCTCAAAATAGATGAGGACAAGTTCTTTGTTAATTTGGACAAAGTTGGTAATACCGTATCCTCAACAATTCCCATTTCCTTATGTGATGCAAGAGAAGTTGGAAAGCTGAAAGGGAATATACTCCTTGCCGGATTTGGTGTAGGGCTGAGTTGGGGGGCAACGATAATACGATGTAATATTTAGTATAACTGGTTTTATGGTTCGTATGTTAATAATAATTAATACAATATAGTATATGGATATAGAGAATAAATATGGAACATTAGCCACCCAGAAGGGCCTGCTTGAACTTTTAAAAGAGTTCCATACTTTTTGTGTACAAAATGATGTGGTCTATAGTTTGGCTGCAGGCTCTTTATTGGGAGCTATACGTCACAACGGTTTTATCCCTTGGGATGATGATCTTGATGTGTTTATTGATAGACAGAATTACAATAAAATTATTCATCTACTCTCTAACCACAAGTCGCTTGTTGCTGTTCTTGAGGGTCGCGAGTTGTTGTGGGTTGATAGAGTTCGTCGCAAGAATGATCTTACAAAAGAAGGACACCTTCCTACATTAGATCTATTAGTATTTGATCATATTCCCGATAATAGGTGTAAGAGTAAGCTTAAATTATTCTGTATAATGTGTTTACAGGGTATGATGAAACCCAAACTTAGTAAAAAGGGCTCTATAATCTATAGAATAGGGTCATTCTTTACTTATTGTTTAGGTTTTCTATTTCCATATAATCTAAAAAAGAAACTATATCGTAGGATTTCTCAAATTGGGAATACTAAACCTTCTAAATATATCGCAAACTACAATGGGCCCTTCGATATAATGCGAAAATCTTATCCTGGAAACATGCTGGATAAAGTAATCTTACACATCTTTGAAGACACTCAGGTTTATATTATGGAGGACTGGGACACTTGTTTGACGACTAGTTTTGGGGATTATATGACGCCACCCGCTGAGGCAGATAGAAGACCGCAGCATGGTGGTTAGAATTACAGATTTCGTTTTTTCTGCATTCAATAATAGTTTTACAGGTATTGTTTTTTTTTTGAGCAGAATGATTAATGTTGGATTGTATTAATGTTCACTTATAATGGAAAACGAAATCAATCTGAAGGTTAGGGATATACAGTTATCAATGGCTGATGCCCTTCTAGATTTTTGTAAAAATAATAATCTCACTATTTGGGCAGGATATGGGACTTTGTTGGGAGCAGTTCGACATAAGGGTTTTATTCCATGGGATGATGATGTGGATTTTATGATGTTAAGAAATGACTTTAATCGTTTAAGAAAAATTGCAAACTCATCCTCATTGCCTTCGCCTTTGGTATTCGACTGTAGCAGAGTAGATGTTATAAAGGTTAAAAATTGTAATACGACTCAAATAGCCATTCCCAAGATTACGAGAAATGTTAATTATGGTATATGGATAGATATTTGGTGTCTTGACTCTATGCCAGCCAATAATGTTTCTGATAAGATTTATAACTCAATTCGCAATAAAATCAGGTTCCTATCTAATTCTGAACAAATGTGTTATTCTTGTTCAAGAGGTATTTCAAATATTCTTTTCCATACGTTTAGTCTATGTTATACCTGTTTGCTTGGAAAACAACATATCATAAACAGTATAGAATCTAAGATTAAGCAATTAAATGGAGATAAACTTGTAAATTTTATGGTCTTCTCAAGGATGAAAAAGAACACAAAGTATAGTCTTTTGAAAAAATACGACAAAAAATGGCTTTCAAATACCGTTTTGTTACCTTTTGAAGATCGTTATTATCCATGCCCTGCTAACTATCATGAGATTCTTAAAGCTCAATATGGAGATTATATGATTCCTGTTCGGGGAGCGGCTTCTCATAGTACAACTATTTTGTACGTTGATAGACCATATGAAGAAGTGGTCAACGAATTATTGTATCAGATTCCTTGGTATAAACGCATTTTTAGAATGATTTAAATAATGAAAGCCTTAATTCTCAATTCTGGTTTAGGCCACAGAATGGGAGTCGTTACTAAAGACCACCCAAAGTGCATGACTGAGATTTCCTTTAAAAACACCATCCTCAGCCGCCAGTTGCGGCAACTTGTGAGTTTTGGTGTCGAAAATGTGGTAATGACCACAGGTTATTATGACAAAGTACTTGTAGACTATTGCAACGCCCTTCATCTCCCGTTGGAGTTCACTTTTGTCAAAAACCCGCTCTACGACAAAACCAATTACATATACAGCATCTACTGTGCAAAGGACGTGTTGAAGAATGACGACATCATCCTGATGCACGGTGACCTGGTCTTTGAGAGCCGCGTAATGGAGGCAGTTATTGACAACGAGAACAGTTGCATGGCTGTGAGCAGCACGCTTCCTCTGCCGGAAAAGGATTTCAAGGCAGTCATCAAAGACGGCCGAATCGAGAAGGTTGGCATTGAGTTCTTTGACAACGCTATGGCAGCTCAACCTCTTTACAAAATCAAGAAAGAGGACTGGCTGGTATGGCTTGCCAACATTGAGAAGTTCTGCGAAAATGACAACCGCAAGGTGTACGCAGAGAATGCTTTCAATGAAGTCTCTGACAAGTGTAAGATTTATCCTTGTGACGTTCAGGATATGCTTTGCGCTGAGATTGATACTCCTGAAGATTTAAAGGAAGTAAGTCAAAAATTAGCAGAAGTAAACGAACGCACAGTGTATATGTGCTTCAGCACTGAATACATACACAGCGGTCATATTGAGATTATCAACAAAGCTCGCCGTCTTGGCCGTCTCATCATCGGTGTGTTGAGCGATGAAGCTGTAAGTAGCTTTAAGCGCTACCCTTTGATTCCCTTTGCAGAGCGTAAAGCTTTGTTTGAAAACTTGGCCGGTGTAGAGCGTGTAGTAACTCAAGACTCTTTGAGTTATGCCAAGAACTTGCGCGCATTGAAACCTGACTATGTGGTTCATGGCAATGATTGGTGCGAAGGCTTTCAGAAACCTATCCGCCAGGAGGTATGCGAAGTGCTTGCTGAGTATGGCGGACAGTTGGTGGAATACCCCTATAGTAACAACCCCATGTATAAAGAGTTGGATGCAGCCCACCGTGCCGAAGCTTCTATGCCTGATGTTCGTCGTGGTCGACTGCGCAAGCTTATTAATATGAAGGGTCTTGTTACCGCTATGGAGGCTCATAGTGGTATTACCGGTCTTATCGTTGAAAAGACCAAAGTACTTCAAGACGGCAAAACATATCAGTTTGATGCAATGTGGGTGAGCAGTCTTTGCGACTCCACTGCTAAAGGAAAACCTGATATTGAGTTGGTGGATATGACCTCTCGTTTCCGTACCATTGATGACATAATGGAAGTGACAACCAAACCTATCATCTTTGACGGTGATACCGGTGGTTTGACTGAACATTTCGTATATACGGTCCGCTCTCTGGAACGTATGGGTGTTTCAATGGTTATTATTGAGGACAAAACCGGCTTGAAGAAGAACAGTCTCTTTGGCACCGAGGTAAAACAGACTCAAGATAGCATTGAGAATTTCTGTGCTAAAATACAAGCTGGTAAACGGGCTCAGAAGACAAGAGAATTCATGATATGTGCCCGTATTGAATCATTGATTCTGGAGCAAGGTATGGAAGATGCTCTTACTCGCGCTTTTGCTTTCAGTGAAGCTGGTGCAGATGCCATTATGATTCACAGCCGCAAGAAAGATCCTACAGAGATATTTGAATTCGTTGCAAAGTTCCGCGAGAAGAACACCACTACTCCTGTAGTGGTGGTTCCAACTTCTTTCAACACTGTTACTGAACAAGAATTCAAGGACCGTGGAGTGAATGTAGTTATTTATGCTAACCAACTTACCCGCACCGGTTTTCCTGCAATGCAGGATGCAGCACGCACCATCCTTGAGAATCACCGCGCTAAGGAGTGTGATGACAAATGCATGAGTATCAAAGACATTATCACCTTAATCCCTGAAGAGTAATGATTAGACCTGAATTCTTTATTGAAGCGCTGAGAGAAAAAGGAATCGACTGCTTTGCTGGTGTTCCCGATAGTCTTTTAAAGAATATTTGTGCTTATATCACAGACCACTTTGACGCAGAGCACAATATCATTGCAGCAAATGAAGGCGCAGCCGTAGGTCTTGCTGCCGGTCATTATCTAGCAACCGGCAAGCCAGCATGTGTCTATATGCAGAACAGCGGAGAGGGAAACATCATCAACCCGCTGGCATCACTGACCGATCAGGAAGTTTACAATATCCCTGTTCTACTTTTGATTGGTTGGCGTGGCCGTCCAGGCGTTCATGATGAGCCGCAGCACGTAAAGCAAGGTAAAGTAACAACTGGCTTGTTGAACGTGATGGGTGTAAACTACGAAGTGCTATCGAAAGAAGAAGACAAGGCAGAAAAGCAGATTGAGAAAGCGGCTCATGCTCTTGCAAATAAGGAGGTGTTTGCTCTTGTTATCGAAAAGGACACCTTTGAGGATTACAAACTCCAGAATGTTGAGGTAAATGACCTTACGATGTCTCGCGAAGAGGCTATTCAGACTGTAGCAGCCACTCTCGGAGAAAAGGATTGCATTGTCTCTACTACAGGTATGATTAGCCGTGAGTTGTTTGAGTATCGTGTTGCCATGAATCAAGGCCACGAGCGTGACTTCTTGACCGTAGGCTCGATGGGGCATGCTTCTCAGATTGCACTGGGTATTGCCCTTGTGCAGCCGGAACGCCGTGTATGGTGCTTTGACGGAGACGGAGCTGCCATCATGCACATGGGTAGTATGGCTATTGTGGGCAACAAGGCTCCGAAGAACTATATACACATCGTGTTCAACAACGGTGCTCACGATTCTGTGGGTGGTCAGCCTACAGTAGGTCTAAAGATTGATTTGCCGGCTATAGCTAAGGCTGTTGGTTACAAGGCTACATATACTGTTGATAACAAAAAAGGCCTTAATGACATTCTGTGCGAATCGCAGAATCTTGAAGGCCCTGTTCTCATAGAGGTTAAAGTAAAGAAAGGCAACCGCAAAGATCTTGGCCGCCCGACGACCACTCCTATTCAGAACAAAGAAGCATTGATGAACTTCTTGTCAAAGTAACTCTATGCAAAAGATATTAAACGGAATATCAAATCTCCCGGATTTATTAAAGAAGGTTAACTGCACAAAATTGTTCTTGGTTGTAGACTCCTCTTATCCATTCCTTAACATCAAGGATGCTATAGAGGCTTTACCAGTAAAAGACAAGGTGATGTTTTCAGACTTCACCCCTAATCCTCTTTATGAACAAGTTTGTAATGGAATAGATTTGTTGAAAGACTCTCATTGCGATACCATCCTTGCGGTTGGAGGAGGAAGTGCTATCGATGTGGCTAAATGTATTAAACTTGCTGTTTTAGCTAAAGAAGGCAAAGAGGCAATCATACCACCACTCGTCTCTCAACAGTTACCCATTGATGGTAGTAAGATTCCTTTTATAGCCATTCCTACAACTGCTGGTACTGGTAGTGAATCCACTCATAATGCTGTTATGTATTATGAGGGTGCAAAGCAAACCGTCACCAATGATGGAGTGCTTCCTGATTATGCGGTATTGGAACCATCTGTCTTGAAAACTCTGCCTTTATACCAAAAGAAATGCACCATGATGGATGCCTTATGCCAGGGCATAGAATCTTGGTGGAGTGTGAACTCTACAGAAGAGAGCTATGAGTATAGCCGTAAGACCGTTGAACTCATTATGGCCAACTGGAAGAAGTACATATTCGAAAATGATAACGAGGCCGCTACACAGATTATGCTGGCAGCCAACTATGGAGGGAGGGCGATTAATATAACGCAGACTACGGCAGCTCATGCGTTCAGTTATAAGATAACATCCTTGTATAAATTACCTCATGGTCATGCCGTGGCAGTTGGGCTGCCTGTGATTTGGGAATATATGCTCGGAAATATGAATAAGTGCATAGATGTGCGGGGATCTGAGTATTTGACTGACATCTTCAACCAGATTGCCAAGGCTATGGGATGTGAAACATCGGCTGATGCCATTAGTATGTTCCGTCAGATGATGGTGGATATGGAACTGAAGAATCCTAAGGCGATAAATAGGGAAGAAGATCTGGAGGTGTTATCTACTTCGGTAAATCCTGTGCGGTTGAAGAATAATCCTATTCTGATTGAGGTATATTCTTCAAAGGATATTTATTCTGTTATTCTTCAATAATTTATTGTTAAAGTAAGCAACTAAATAGGATGAAACACACAAAATCATTATTGCTGTCTCTATCCATGTTATTGACTGCCTTGGTTTCATGTAATAATGATAATCCAATAGATCCAGATATAGTTATTAGTGATGTAGGAACTATTGCTATTGTGCCCGATATTCAGTATTATACGAATGATGAGAATCGTTCTGTATACTTGACTTCAATATTAGATTATCTTACATCGGAGCAGGAGAACATATCCTTTATTCTTCAAACAGGAGATGTGACCAATAACAACCAAACATGGCAGTGGGAGAATGGCGATAGTCTTTTCTTCTCCAAAATTCCTAAAACGATTCCCTTTATATATTGTCTTGGGAATCACGACTATGGAAATAACGGGTCGTCTAAAGAGCGTAAATCGAATTTCCCGGAAAAAATGATGCCTGTACGAGATTTGGTAATGCCATCAAGTCAATGGGATAATTACGTCCGATTCTTAATGTTAGGTGATACCAAAATAGCGATTCTCTCTCTTGAATTTGCTCCTCGCAATGAGGTATTAGAATGGGCGGATGAAGTGATTAGGACATATCCAGATACTCCATTTATACTGCTTACTCATGCTTTTTTGAATAACAGTGGAAAGATGTTTGACTCATCAGACCCCAATTGTGATAATAAATGGTCTCAAAAACAGTATGTAATGGGAGGAGATTATGTTAATGATAGTAAAGAGATTTTTGACAAAATAGTGGCAAATAATTCTAATGTAAAGTTTATTATTTGTGGACACTGTGTATCTAAGAAATATATCGAATGCCTTGAGGAAAAGAACTCAAGCGGAGGTAGTGTTTATTGTATAATGGTTAATTATCAGCATTATAAAGATGGAGGATCCGGCAACATTGGTTTGCTTGATTATAGCCAAGGTCATTTTTGCCTGAGATCCTTCGATACTGTTAATAACACCTATGGAAAAATAAATATATCTTTTGATTTAGAGATTTAAACAATACAGGTTCAATTATGTCAGAATCAATTCAAACGACAGGTGGTATTTTACATCCTGAAGATATTGAATTTATCACAACTTGCATTTGTGAGGTCTTTGACTGTATGCCTTCACAAATCGCTGAATTGCAGCCATTGCAAAAGGGCCTTTCTAACTCTGTTCTTTCTTTTAAGTTTAACGGTGGTAAATATGTTTTCCGTTATCCGGGTCTCGGGTCTGAAATACTCATTGACCGCGGTAGAGAATCCATAGTTCAAAAGCAAATTGAAGACGCTGGAGTGGACACATCTCTTGTTGCAATGAGTGTTCGCTATGGCTGGCGTATTTCTCGTTTTATTGAGACAAGAACTTTTAATTACCATGATGTTAATGATATGGTTCGTGGAATTCTCCAACTTAGGAAACTCCATGCTGTAAGGCCGAAAGTCAGATGGGAATTCGATATCAAGGAAAAATGGGAATCTATCCGCGATATGACCCCTGCTGACAAGTATGGTGAGAACTTTACTCAATTTCCCGAGTTTACAGAAATTAAAGAAAGAATCTACAAACTGTATGAATTAGCAAAGACTGATGGTATTAAGAAATGTCTGACCCACGGAGACTGCCGCGACGAAAATTTCTTGATTAATAATCACGAGATTCATCTCATTGATTGGGAATATGCCGGGTTTGGAGATCCCGGCTTTGATATCGGCTCCTATGTTTGCGGCGGGGACCATTCAGAAGAAGAGGTAGATAGAATTCTATTCACTTATTTCGGCCGCAAGCCCACCTTGAAGGAAGTGCGGCATTTTTATGCATACATAGCTATAACTGGCTTTTTCTATATGCATTGGACAATGTATAAGGAGTCTCAGGGGCAAGTCATCGGATACCTGAAACCTCAATGGTACCACTTTGCCAAAGAGTACAGCAAGAAAGCACTCCCTTTGTATAACGAATAAACAGCATTGATATGACATATATTATTTTAGCAGCCGGACAAGGAAGAAACCTTCAACCCTTGACTTTGAGCCGCCCTAAAACTCTTTATAAGCTGGATGGAAATACCACCGTCCTTCAACGGCTCGTACGTTCTATAAGAAAGCACGACAAAGATGCCGAAATAGTTGTTCTCGTCGGCTTTATGTATAAACATATCCAGAAAGAATTGGAAGATGACAATGTCGTATTTGTCCACAATCCTTTCTACACTGCCACCAGTTCAATGGGCTCTCTCTGGTTTGCCAAAGATTACCTGCAGAGGGAGAATGTGACTATCATCAATGGCGATATCGTGATGAGCGACAGCCTGATAAATGACGTAATCTGCTCCCATACCGATATCCCTTATGTACTGCTTGACAGCACAAAGACTGATGAGAACAAATATAACGTTCAGGTTCAGGGAGAAAAAGTGTGCGTGATGAGCAAAAATCTCACTGAATTCATCGGCAATTACGCCAGTGTGGTAAAACTTGACGCAGTATCATCCCGCTTTATGCTTGAGCAGCTTGACTTGATGGTCAATGAGGGTATGTACAACCTCTTTTTTGAGGACGCACTAGTCCAGATGATCTTTGATAAAAACTTTGAGTTGTACTTCAGAGACATCAAGGACTATCAATGGACTGAGGTTGACAATGTGGACGATTTAATCAAGGCTAGGCAAATTCAGGCAGAAAGCAACAAGTAAAACAGAAAAGATGAATTATGTTATTATTATAGCAGGTGGTGTGGGCAGCCGTCTGGGCGCTGCCGTTCCAAAGCAGTTTGTAGAAGTCCTGGGAAAACCGGTGATTGCCTATACTATGGAACATTTCCAGAACCATCCGGAAATCGATGCCATCGAATTAGTATGTGTGGATGGATACCAGCAGCACCTGAAAGGCATTGCCGAGAAATATGGTATTTCTAAAGTCCTCAAGATCGTGAAGGGTGGTTCCGAATATGAACGGTCGATAATGAACGGAGTAGCTGGATTGGAAGGAATAGCCAAACCTGAAGACGTGGTAATGATACACTGGGCCGCCTCTCCTTTTTTGTCGGAAGAAATCATAACAGACAATATCCGCGTCTGCGAAGAAAAAGGAAATGCCATCACTGCAAGTTATTCTTATCTCCTGTATGGCAGCAATGACGGGGATTGCGCGAAAAAAGCCATCAACAGAGAGTCATTTATGACTTTGTCTGCACCCCAATCATTCCGTTACGAAAACATCGTGAATCTGTATAGGCAGGTGGAAGAAAAGCATTTGTTTGAGACTGTTGAGGAACATCATACCACCGTCTTCATGGCCGAATTGGGTATCCCGTTGTATTTCTCAAAAGGCAGCCACACCAATATCAAGATAACAACCAAGGAAGATCTCGACCTTTTCCTAGGGTACTTGCTGGCCAAAAAGTATAAGGAAGAGCATTCTCTCTAATGAGTTTGACGATTGATAAGTGCCTAGAGGCCTGGACCAACTGCCTGGGGCAACTGCGAATCAAAGACGACATCGTTTTCTTCGGAGATTCATTGACATATTACGGAGATTTCGCATCGGTATTCCCAGATAAAGCAGTATGCAATCTCGGCCTGAGGGGCGACAACCTACAAGGGATGATAAAAAGGACAGAGCAAGTAAAGCTATTGAGGCCTTCGTCCATTTTTCTGATGGCCGGCATCAATGATGTGGCGCACTTGTCCGCTGAAGAGTTCGAAGAACAGTATAAGCAATTGATAAGTGCTTTGTCCGGAATCCCTTTGGTTCTGCAGAGCATCCTCCCCGTCAACAGCCAAGCCTTCAACATCAGTTGCACCAATGCCCAAATCCGCGACCGCAACCGCATCATTGCCGCCATCGCAAAAGAAAGAGAACTACCCTATCTGGACTTGTATTCCCTATACGAAGAGGAAGGGCAATTACCACCCTTGATGACAAAAGACGGCATCCACTTGACTGAGGCGGCGTATTTGAAGTGGTATAGTACTTTAAAAGAATTCGTATAATAAATAATAAGACTGATTACTAATGGCAAATAAACGTATTTATCTGTGCCTGGCGCACATGTCTGAAGCCGGTATTGAACAGAAATATATCCAAGAAGCCTTTGATACCAACTGGGTTGTCCCTCTTGGACCTAATGTTAATGGATTTGAGGCAGACTTGCAGGATTTTGTAGGGCAAAGCAAGCGTGTTGTTGCATTATCTTCTGGAACTGCTGCTGTTCATCTCGCGCTGATTGCATGCGGTGTGGGTCCTGGTGATGAAGTATGTGTTCAGAGTTTCACTTTCTGCGCGTCTTCTCATCCAATTACATACCTTGGCGCTACCCCTATATTTATCGACTCTGAGAAGGACACTTGGAACATGGATCCGGAACTGCTCGAAAAAGCCATCAAAGACAGGATTTCCAAGACGGGTAAAAAGCCTAAGGCCATTGTGCCGGTGGCTCTCTATGGTATGCCGTATAAGATTGACCGCATCATGGAAATTGCCGATCGCTATGATATTCCTGTGGTTGAGGATGCTGCTGAAGGTTTCGGTTCCCGTTTCAATGGGCAGGTGCTTGGTACTTTCGGTAAGTATGGTGTGCTGTCTTTCAATGGAAACAAGATGATTACAACATCAGGAGGCGGCGCCTTGATAACTCCAGATGATGATTCATGGCGGGAAATCATGATGTATGCTACTCAATATCGAGAGAGCTATCCCTATTATCAGCACGAAAAGATTGGTTATAACTACCGCATGAGTAATATTTGTGCTGGGATTGGTCGTGGCCAGATGACTATTGTGAATGACCATATTGCTCATCATAAGCATGTTCAAAAGCTATATGAAGAATTGCTGGCAGATGTTCCAGGAGTAACAGTTCATGTACAACCCGCTACAGGTGAGTATGATTCCAACTATTGGCTTTGCACGATTACTCTCGACCCTAATATGAAGATTAAAGGGCAAGAGAATGCTTATAAGACGATTGTCAAAGGTGCCGTTGGGGGCGCTGCTGGTGTAATTCATGTGGCAGATTCTGCAACTACCGATTGTCAGCCCAATAATAATGTTGAGGCCTTGCGAGTCTTTATGGATGCTGCAGGCATTGAGGCTCGTCCTGTTTGGAAACCGATGCACAAACAACCTGTTTATAAAAATGCTCCTGCGTATGTAAATGGTGTATCAGAAGCTATCTTCAAAGTGGGTATGTGTCTGCCTGCAGGGCCGTATGTGAGTGATGAAGATGTAAGGTACATCGTAGATACGATTAAGAGTGCGATAAATCTATAATTGTATTACTTGCCATGGAACAAAAACAATTAAGTTTTACCTTCAAAATGCTTCGCAGGTTGGGATTCAACTATTCGGAAGAAGAGTATGGGCAAGTGTCTTTATGGCGAGTAATAAGGCAGTTTTTCCATAATATTAGGATGGCCAGGTTGTCAAAGATGATGAACTGGGTCATTTTAGCTCCTTTCGCCCCAAGAAAAGTGCGTCCTATCTTGATGCGCAAGATGGGATGCCATGTGGGAAACGGTTGTTTTATTGGGGACAATGTGAAGATTGATACAGGTCATGCCGATATGATTACGATTGAAGATGGTGTCTCGGTTGCAGGAGGAACGCGTTTGTTGTGCCATCAAAGAGATTTCTCAGAGTATTTTGTCGGTAGTGATTATAATAAATTGCGCTATAGTATAAAACCTATTGTCCTGAAAAAAGGATGTCTTATCGGAATGGAAAGTTTCGTTCTCCCAGGTGTGACCGTAGGAGAGGGGGCCATTGTGGGCGCTGGCTCGCTTGTTACTAAAGACATCCCGGCTTGGACTGTTGCAACAGGAAGGCCCGCCAAAGTCGTCAGAGAGATTCCGCATAGACCAGCAGAATAATATGTTTTTCAAATCATTCCTGGAACTTGTTTGTTTGGGAAATAGGTTGTTCTTTTACAGAAGGACAATATGATGGCGAAATAACCATCCAATCAAATTGATGCCGGCGAAATGTGCTATGTCCTCTCCTCGCCTGATATACATTGATGTCCTAAAAGCGTTCGCAATTATCGCAGTGGTCTTGTATCATGCGGGTATCTTGGGTTATGGCTATTTGGGAGTGGATGTTTTTCTGGTTCTGTCTGGGTTTTTTGTAACAAGAACTATTGAGAGGAAAAAATATTTAAGATTTGTCGGTAGCAGGATTCTGCGTTTGTTGCCAGTTTTGTTGGTAGCAGGATTGGTGGCTATGGTTGTAGGCTGGTTTTCCATGCTGCCGGATGATTATGAGAATCTGGGAGAGTCAGTCGTTGCGACAAATCTGTTTGGCAATAATATTCTTGCCGCGATAACGACGGGCGATTATTGGAATATAGCCAATAAGTATAAACCTCTGATGCATACTTGGTATGTGGGTTTGCTGATGCAGTTCTGCTTGGTATATCCACTGCTATTTTACTTGGCAAAGCTTGATAAGAAAACACCTCGCAGTACGCTACTGGTTATCATTTCCTCGCTGGCTTTTCTTTCGTTACTAGTTTTCTTTGCAAGCAATAATGAGGCTCACCGATTTTACTATCTGCCGGCCCGGTTCTTCGAATTTGCAGCTGGAGGCATCGTAGCATTGGTTTATGACCCGTCGCATGATAGGCCCTTCCGCCCGGCATTCTCGTATATATGCTATGCGTTGCTGCTGGCCCTCCTGATTGCTGGCGGCAAGTTTATGCCAGATTCTGTCCGATTGGTGCTGGTGGTTGCGCTAACTGTTGTGCTGCTTATGTCCAGCGAGGCGCTTGGAAACAGCGTTACCTCGAATAAGGTTCTGGCAAAAGTTGGTGTGGCCAGCTACAGTATTTATGTCTGGCATCAGGTGCTGATTGCTTTTTATCGCTACATCTTTGGCAATCATTTTAGAGTCTGGTGTTACTTGCTGCTATTTATCGCCGTAGGCCTTGTGTCGTGGGGCTCATACCGCTTGATTGAACAAGTTGTTACGAGGGCGGTTAAGTCAGAAAAGGGACGACGGTGCGTGTACATCGCAACGATATCTTTGTTCCTTCTGTTTACCAGCTTCTCGGGTTATATTTACACAAAAGCCGGCGTGGTGAGGGATGTCCCGGAGTTAGGTATTTCCGTTCAAGACCGTCACCGGCGTTTGAACGCAGTGTATTGCGACCGAGGGTATCAGTATGACCGACCGTTCACTTCTTCGGATAAACCGCATTGGCTTGTCTTCGGTAATAGCTTCGGACGTGATTTCGTGAACATAGTTCTGGAGTCTGATATCGCTGACCAGGTAGAGTTGTCATTTACCGAAGATTTCTTCAAGGACGGCATTGAAGAGCGGCTGGCCTCTACTGATCTGGTATTTATCTCCTGGCGAGGTTACAGCAAGCGACTCGTCTCAGAAATTGAAGTGAATTGCTGGGCGGCCGGAATTCCTCCGGAAAGAGTAGTGGTCATAGGCGACAAGAGTTTTGGTGAGAACAACGGGCATATATATACACGACGCAATCGCCCTGACTATTATGAGCAATATGTTGAGCCTCTCGACGGCGATCGCTTTCTAAGCCGTAACCGCCATTTTCGCGAACTTTACGGAGAGCGTTTCTTGGACTTAACTTCGATGGTGCTGAACGAAGACGGTGAAGTACGCGTATTCACTCCTGACCATCATTTCATATCTGCAGACGGCAAACACTTGACTGTGGCTGGAGCAAAGTACTTTGCTGGTATGATTGATTGGGATAAGTATTTAGATTTGAGCAAATGATGGAGCAAGTTGATTACCACAATACCTTTCTGCAATTAGTCCGACTTGGCATTGGAACCAGCGAGGATATCTCTTTGCCTGAAGTAATCGACTGGCCCGCCATCAATGCTCTTGCTTTACGGCAGGGGCTTTCTGCTATAATCTTGGACAGCATTGAACGCTTGCCAGAGGGCTTGCGGCCGCCGCGCGTTGAGACCCTGCAGTGGATAGGCGAAGTGCTTCATAATTATGAGCACAGATACGAGTATTACCGCAAGGTTATCGGTGATATGGCTGGTTTTTACAACGCTCATAACCTGAAGATGATGGTGCTCAAAGGCTATGCCTGCAGTCTTAACTGGCCGAAGCCCGAACACCGTCCGTGCGGCGATATAGACATCTGGCAGTTCGGTGAGTATAAAAAGGCTGATGCGCTGGTTACGGCCGAAAAAGGGATCAAAGTCGATTCCTCCCACCACCATCATACTGTATTTTCTTGGCGCGGCATAACCGTTGAAAACCACTACGACTTCGTCAATGTTCATCATCACAAGTCCAATGTCGAGTTGGAGAAGCTATTCAAAGAGCTTGGGCAGGACGATACACACTTTGTTGATGTGTGTGGGCAGAAAGTGTATCTACCATCGCCCAATCTGCATACACTGTTTCTGCTGAAGCACACAATGAGTCATTTCTCGACAACCCACATCACACTCCGGCAAATGCTTGACTGGGCCTTCCACGTGCAAAAACACAGCAAAGAGATAGACTGGAACTGGCTGGCTGGTGTGCTAGAAAAACATCATTTGACGGATTTCTTCAATTACATCAATGCCATCTGCATAGAAGATCTGGGGTTCGACGCCGCGTTATTCCCCGCAGCAAAGATTGACCCCGCGCTGAAGAGCAGAGTCCTTGCCGACATCCTCCACCCCGAATTCACAGAAAAATCCCCCACCTCCTTTCTCCCTCGCATTCATTTCAAGTTCAGACGCTGGAAATCCAACGCATGGAAACACAAGATGTGCTACAGCGAAACAATGTGGAGCGCCTTCTGGAGCGGAGTATGGAGCCACCTGTTGAAACCGTCATCGATATAACAAACACATCGTGCTGCAGCAATGGTCATAACGCAAGAAATCCTTAATGAACTGTCCGCCCAAGCCAAAGCCAATCCCCGCTTAAGGCAAAATCTTGACCTGCGCAATTCTCCGTCAGATTCGAGCCAGCGGATGCTGAATGCCCTGGAGCCCGGGACCGTGATGCCCATCCATCGGCATCTTTCCTCCTCAGAAACAGTAGCCATATTACGTGGAAAGATCTGCTGGCACTTCTATGATGATTCAGGAAAAGAGACGGAATCCGTCGTGCTGGACGTCAATGGTGAACCGAGATGCCTCAATGTGGAAAAAGGGAGATGGCATTCGCTGGAATGTCTGGAAACCGGGAGCGTGCTGTTTGAAGCGAAGGATGGAGCGTACAGGCCGTTGACGGAGGATGAAATCTTTGAGAAATGAAAATGAAGAGCGAAAAGATCATAGCTTTGGCAAAAGGAGTGGGGCTTTTTGCTCTTATTTGTTTTGGCCGCAGAGAAGGGCGAAGGAAGACGGAACCATACCTATCGACATAGTCAAATAGTGAAGAAATATGATTACGCTAAAGGACTTGAATGATATCGCGGAAAACAAGATTAAGAATGAGACGCAGAAAGCAATCATCAGGTCGAGTTTTCCTCTGCATATCGCAGAAAGAATGTGTGCGGCCATAGATGGGCAAGAGAAGATGGAGCATCTTATCCGCTTCCTGAATGAGTATAACGAGTGGATGGTGCAACAGCAGATGCAACAGGCGGCGGTGATGGAGTTTTTGAGGGGGTATGGGAAGTGAGGAATGGAGAAGGAGATTATGGAGATGGTGAAAGGTGTGGTGTTTCTGCGATTAGTTGGTTGAGGCCGCGGTGGAGGAAGAAAGATAAAAACAATGAGTAGATTTGTATTACGTAAGCTGATACTGGATAAGGCTTGTGGAAGCAAGCTGAAGATTCTGGAACCCGGGGAATATGTTTTCTCGGATGATAAGTATGATGCTTTCTTTATAGATGGCCTGTCAATACAAGCGGTAGTCGGGAAGAACGGTAGTGGCAAGTCTTCGCTCATTGAAATGCTGTTCAGGATGTCGAACAACCTTGCCGCCCTGATGTTCAGAGGATACCCGCGTCCCGCAGCAGAACAGGTTTATTTCGTAACAGATGTGGTGGGTGAGCTGCATTATGAAGTGGATGGCGTTCGCGGTATATTAAAATGTGAGAAAGAAGGTGTTTCTCTGCAATTTGGTGACGAATCTTTTATTTGGACACTTGAAACCCTAGAGTGCCTTCACCAGAATCGAGGCGTAAAGGTAGACAGAGAGACACGGTTCCGTAAAGAAGTTGAGGCGGCCGCAGATTTCTTCTACACAATAGCCACCAACTATAGTATGCAGTCGTATATAACTGATGACTATGCCAATGAAAAGTTACTGGGTTGGAACGATGAGAAAGGTAAATGGACTGAAACACATGATGCCACCAGTTGGATAGATGGCGTGTTCCACAAGAACGATGGCTATATGAGTCCTATCGTGTTGAACCCATATAGACATGAAGGTTCGGTGGATATGGCTAAAGAAGAACGGCTAACGACGAGCAGGCTCTGCGCCCTTTTATGGGAGTCAAGACAATCGACTGACGAGGAGCAGCTAATAGAGGGTTACCGGCTCTTGGATATAGGGTATGATTTCTTTAATTGGCCACTGATTCAGAAATTCGACAAGAAAGCGATGAAGGAACTGCCAGACGGGCCTTTTTCTTCACAATTTCTTTGGGCATATAATCAGGAAGCAAGCATTGCAAAAAGCATTCTCGATGCGTACGGACTAAGCCTTAACAGGCAAATGAGTTTAGTAGAACAAACTCTTAGAATATATCTTGCATACAAAACGTTGAGTATAGCAGGTAAATATCCATCATACAGCCATTTTGAGCCTTTGGGAGACGTAAATCTGATTTTCCAATCGAAAGCAGAAAAGTATTATCACGACCAAATACCCGAACTGGTTGAAAGAATAAACGAGGACGAATCACACATCACGCTTAAAGTTAGACAAACGAGAAAGCTGATAGAGGCCACTCTGCAACCTGATTACAAGCAGCAACTGGAAGGCCGTTTTACATATGGCAAGTATATACAAATGCTTGGTTATCCAGAAAGAGTTGACAGGATAGAAGAGCGAACAGAACTCTTGCCTCCTCCGGTTTTTCGCCCCCACGCCTTGCTCATTAAGAATGATGTATATAAGGAATTGATGGAGGCCGTTTCAGATGAGCAGGAGAGGAATAGCCTATTATTTAGTAAGGCTATCAATCTTAATCAACTAAGTTCTGGTGAACGACAGTTCATTTATACTACCAGCACATTAGTGTATCATGCAATGAATTTGAAGTCGGTACCTGTAGAGACGCGGGTGTCATATAAGAATATTTGTATGGTGCTGGATGAGATTGAGATTTGTTTTCATCCCGAGTATCAAAGGTCTTTCATCAACAAATTCGTTGACTTGATGAAACGTACTCGCTTGACAGAGAGCTTTGGAATCAATGTGCTGGTTGTGACGCATTCGCCCTTTGTCCTAAGCGATATACCCCAAAGCAATATTATGTATTTGAGAGAAGGATATCAGATGACTAAAGATGAACTTGTTGCTGATGGGGTGACAAATCCCTTTTGTGCAAACATCAATGACATTCTTCACCAAAGCTTTTTCTTGGAAAAAGGATTTACGGGAGAATTCGCAAGGCGGAGAGTGGTGTCGTTAGCCTGTTATTTAAGAGGAGACGAGAATAGAGATGGATGGACAGTAGATAAGGCTAGAAAGTTTATCAATGAGATAGGAGAACCACTGCTAAGGGAGCAATTATTGGAAATATACAAGGAGAGTCCGATTGCTGGAGTCCGGGACAAAATTGCTCTATACGAGGATGAAATTAGAAGACTGAGAGAGGAAAGATGAGAAGGATTGTTCTTACGACTGTTATCGAGGGGTATGCTAATGAGTATCTGAATGTTTTACGGGCATTGCAAAAGAAACCCGAGGAGCAGTTAGTGTGGCTTCGTGACCAGTTGCAAGGTGATTATTATGACTATGTGGATGTTATTATCCGGAACTATGCAGAGATCATTAAGGCAAAGCCTGATGATATAAAGAATAATATAGCAGCTTTGTTTGTGGTTTTTAACGCAAGGGTAGATATGTCTTCTCTGCATACCTTGCAGGTATTGAAGGAGGATGGAACAACAAGGCCGGAAACCAAGAAGTATTACCAATGGGTAACGGATGCGTTAGGTTATGATATTGTTCAGGAAAAGGTGTTTCCGAAGTATATAAAGAAGATGGGCATCAAGAGTTGCGTTTATTGTAATGCCCAATATGCTGTAGCAGCTAAAAAGGGGAGCACAGACAGAGGGAAGGCTTTTCGATCGACATATACGATAGACCACTATTTGCCGAAGTCGGATTATCCCTACTTGGCCACATCATTCTTTAATCTCTACCCGGCCTGTTCTACGTGCAATCAGATGAAGAGTCGGAAAGCTCCTATGTTTGAGTTGTATATAAAGCCTCAAGATGCGATCGTGTTAAGAAATCCATTTGTGTTCAGGCTGGATAAATTATCATTTGTAAAGTATAGCATGAGTGGCCGGGCAGAAGATTTGGATGTGAAGTTGGAAACTCGTAGCGGTTTGCCTGTTGGTGCCATGGATGCGGCCGCATACGAAGATTATTTTCATATTCAGAAACTGTATACCAATTATAGCGATATTGTGGAGGAGGTGATTTGGAAATACAGGGTGTACAATAAGGCCGGAAGGCAGGCTTTGATGGATGGTTTTGCGGATGTTTTGCCTCATAAGTCAGACTGGAATAGATTTGTACTTGGAAACTACGACCAAGAAAAGGATTTGCTGAAGAGGCCGTTGGCTAAACTGGTACAGGACATTGCAAGGCAATTAGGTATTATTTGATTATGTTATTGAATGGCAGAAGCATTTGACTTTAAACTGGAAAGAGATTGGTTTCAAAAGATATGCTCTAAAAGCGAGTTAGAGCGTATTCTTAATGTTCGGAATGCACAAGACTATATTTTGCGCATGAGGGCCGAAACCATCGCAGACAATAGTCGGCTTTACAGGGTGTTTCTCCATATTGTTAAGTATTATGAAGATAAAGGATGGGAGTGGGCGCTAGAGAAATACTTTACCGCCTACAACTACATTGACGTTCTGCATCACCTGGATAAAGAGAAGGAGGAGTTGTGCCGTCAGGTGAGTTTTGGATCTATCATATCAAACGACCCCAACGGACTCATATTTGAAACACCATACGGAATCTGTTCGACATGTAGTACGGTACTGAAAGAGTTTTCTAAGTTTTCGATGCTTGCGCTACTTGATTTGGATAACAGAGTCCCTATGGACGTAAGATTGCAGGCGATGAGGATTGCTATCAGAATCATGTTGCGAAAAGAGTCTTTGGATTTTGAGGTAGATCCAAGAGGCATCATACCAGAAGATGTTTTGAAGGCGATCAATCCAATATACCCTCAGCAGATAACGTTCATAGCCGCGCATGAATATGCACATCTGATAAATGGAGACTTACAAAATGGGGCGGTTGTAAAACAGGCTGTATTAAAAGCCCACTTTGAGGATCAGACGGACTATAAGATGATGAATGCTTACAATGTGAGTCAGAAGCAGGAATTCAAGGCAGATGTGGACGCGATGACTTATCCGAATTGGGAAAGTGAATGGTATTGCCGTTTGTATTATTCAACCATGATGTGGTTTGCATCGTTGGCTATATACGAGGCGGCCGAACACACGATGTTTCCTCCCGTTGGCTATCAATCACATCCTGGGGCAAAAGCGCGGTATCAAAACCTATTGGAGAATGCGCCAAGACCGGCTGATTTTGATAAGAAGCTCTATAGTGAGACCATTCCTGAGTTGATTAGTTCCTGGGAACAGATTATGATACAAGATGTGATGGATAATTTTGACCTGTATGAAATGTATGGCTCCAATTATTTGGCTGCGCCCAATACGGAATGGAGAGGACCAGAATTAGTGGATAGGGTGGATTATTGAGCATTAGTGATGGTATTGACTTATTCTTTGACACTGCGAAAGGCGAAGATGATTTCATATTTGCAGTTATTGCTGATAGTAATCCTTCAACGGATACGCTCATTCTTGGTATTCCCACAGACGAAGCGGTGGAATGGTGCTCCTACATTGTCTTTCGGAAAGACAACCTTAATATAGGTGAGAATGACTCAGAACATTGATTTCAATAACATTCGCCCATTAGGCTCTTTGAACGACGGCTTCGAAGAACTGGTTTGCCAGTTGGCGCACAAAATGATAGTGCCAAATGGCAAACGTTTCGTTCGTAACGGAAGACCCGACGGCGGCGTGGAGTGTTATTGGGAACTTGATAATGGTGACATCTGGATGTGGCAAGCCAAGTTCTTCCCTAACGCTCTTGGCGCTTCTCAGTTCAACCAAATTGATAACTCGGTGAAAACGGCTCTGAAGCTGCACAAAAACGTAAAGAGGTATTATATTTCACTGCCGCAGGATTTGCCTGATGTCGGAAAAGCAAAAACAAAATCAGCCCGAAAACGTTACGAAGAAAAGGTGGTGCAATGGAAAAAGATCAAGGGGGCGGAAGAGACAGAATTCATCTACTGGGGAAAGCACGAAATGCTCACGCTTCTCGGTAAAAAGGAGAATGAAGGTCTGGTAAGGTTTTGGTTCAGCAAGGAGGAATTTACAGAACAGGACTTTGATAATCAGAATAAAAAAGCCATTGATGCTTTGGGTGCAAGGTATACACCGGAGCTAAATGTGGAACTTGATATTTCCAAGGCATTTGATGGATTGTCGCGAAACGAGAGGTTTAAGACAAGATTCAAAGAACAATTATCTAAGCTCGTTAAAGTCTGGAAACAGCTTAATCTCCCAGAGGAAGACCGGAAGGCAAAGGAATACGAACAGCTTAATAAGGCTGTTTCCGGAATGCTTGAATGGGGCGGGAGGATAGAGCTCGACGGAATAGAAACGGTACCCTTGGGAGAACTTGTCAGAATAGTTGAGCGGACTGTAGAGTTGGCACAAGCCTTTATTCAGTATCTCGAGAAGAAGACCCCAGAACCGAGCTATACAATCAGGGGACTAAGAGAGCTTTGCTATGAATGTAATAGTTTCTCCGAGTATCTTGAAAGTACAGAGTGTAAGGCAGTCAATGAGCCTATCCTCCTTGTCAACGGGGAAGCGGGAGTAGGAAAGTCGCATCTGTTGGCTGATGTGGTTGAACGCCGAAGGAAAGAGGGATGTTACAGTTTGTTTTTCCTTGGGCAGCACTTTAATGCATTGGATGACCCTTGGACACAAATCTTCAAGCAACTGAAGTTTTTAGGGGGAGAAGAAGAATTCTTACAGGCATTGGAAGCCAAAGCAGAAGCGTCAGGAAAGCGTATTATTATCTTTATTGATGCGCTAAATGAGGGTGGAGGAAGGAATCTATGGCATAAGTATATTAAATCGTTCGTCAATCAGATCAAAAAGCACCCTTGGTTAGGATTGGTCATATCAATTAGGGCCACCTATACGAGAGCTATTCTTGGCGACGACTGGCAGGAAAAGTATACAACACTGACTCATAGGGGATTTGAAAGCAAGAGCTTCGAGGCTATAAAGCTTTTCTTTAAAAACTCGAATATTGCGCTGCCGTCTGTGCCTTTACTTCTTCCTGAATTCAAGAATCCGCTTTTCCTCAAACTATTCTGTGATGGGTTACATACAAACGGCCTGACCAAGATAGACGAGGGGATGCAAGGTATTACTGCCGTGTTGAGGCTGTTCATTGATGGTATCGAGAAGGATTTGTCATCACCGGACAAGAGAGACTATCTTCCAGAACTTCATCTTGTTCAAAAGGCTGTAGATAAACTGATTGACTATCAGGTGGAGAACCATTCTACGGAAGTGCCGCTTGATAAGGCAATAGAGCTGACGGACAGCGTGAAAACCGATAAATTCAGCGAAGGTGAATTGCTAAATGAATTGGTGTCGTATGGCGTGCTTACCCGTAATTTGCGGTATCGGAGTGAAGGGGAATATGAAGAGGTTGTTTATTTAGCATATGACCGTTTCAATGATTTCCTTACTGCTCAGCGCTTATTTGATAAAGCAGAAGATGCTGGTCGTTCCATTAAAACCCTGATAAAAGAGAAGAAGCATCTTTGGTATTACGCTGGCATACTTGAGGCGCTGGCTATCATCGCCCCTGAGAAAACCGGGAAGGAATTATACGAAATCCTTCCGGAGTGGAAGAATTCGGAGTATGTTATTGATAGTGTGCTGAAGAGTTTGCTATGGAGAAAGAAGTCAACAATAGACAAAAAGTTGGTTGATTATTTCAACAAGCGGATGACCGAACAACGTTTATGGGAATTTACCAGTATTTTGATTCAGGTGGGTCCGACGGTTGGCCACTACTTCAATGCGGAGTTTCTCCACCGGAATTTGAAGAGTTGGAAAATGGCAGAGCGTGACTATCGATGGTCAATCGTTCTTCATTACTTAAGCGGAGATAAAAACAATGCCGTTGAAACACTTATCTCTTGGGCAAAAGAAGACTTTGGAGAAGTAATAATTGATCCCGAACCGAAATACTTGACGGCTATCGTGTTGGGATGGTTTGCCACCTGCATGGATAGAAGAATCCGTGATAATGCATCGAAAGGCTTGATAAAACTGGTGCGCGATGATGCGGACCTGATGATTAAACTGATCGAGATATTTGACGGCGTGGATGACCCGTACGTGATGGAGCGTATTTATGCCACCGCATATGGATGTGCCTTACTTTCAAAGGAAACGGAGAAGCTTCCTGCATTAGCCTTAAGCGTTTATAATCATATCTTTGATGTTGATGGGGAAGTATACCCTGATGCAATGGTCAGAGATTATGCAAGAGGGGTTATCGAATACACGCTGACCATATTCCCCGATTTGAAATTGGGAGATAAGCCCTATGCACCTCCGTATAAGAGTTCTTTTTCTGGGGAATATCCTACCGATGAAGAAACGCAGGCATACTCTAAGAAAGACAAAGATGGTAAATGGATTACGCCTGGCATAGATCTAATTCTTGCCTCGATGGTGACGGAACACGGCTATAGCTTGTATGGAGATTTCGGCCGTTATGTGTTTCAAAGTCATCTATACGGATGGGCGATAGATCCGCAGAAGCTCAGCAATCTGGCCGTAAAATGGATTATGGAACGGTATGGGTATGATGAGAATTTGTTTGGAGAATATGATAAATCCATTGATAGAGGTCGGATGCGTCAAGTTTATCCGGGAGAGCGGGTCGGAAAGAAATACCAATGGATAGCCCTGCACGAAATGGTGGCCAGATTGTCGGACAATGTACCAATGCAGGACAGGTGGAGTGGCGATGCTATACACTACGGTGGTACGTGGGAACCTTATCTTAGGGACTTTGACCCCACGATGCTTGTGAATGAGCAGATGAAAGCCTGGTATGAGGAAGAGTCCAAGTATTGGTGGAACAATGTGGAATACACAGAATGGGGTGCAGATAAGGCGGAATGGTCTAGGAGATATGACAAACTGCCAGATCCTGCAAGGATTATTGAAAGAGAGGATGAAAATGGTGTGCATTGGATAGCGTTGCAGGCCATGCCGGACTGGGCGGAACCTCACGAGAAGAATGATTTATATTGTAATCTCTGGTACCAGATAAGGAGCTATATCGTTGACGAGGATAGTTATGATGCTTTTTGGCACTGGGCTGAAAGAAAGGATTTCTCTGGAAGATGGATGCCTGAGGTCTCTGATCGCTATGAAATGTTTGGACGGGAGTACTACTGGTCATCGGCATATCAGTATTATGATGAGGAGGGGATTATCAGACGCGATGTATATGAAAAGGATAAGATAATAGCGGAAGTGGAACTGCCTTGTGTGAAGTTCCTATGGGAGTCGGAGTATGATTATTCAAAGCCTGGTACCGTATCCTATCTGAAGCCATCCCGCCAGCTGTTTGAAGGATTGGGAATGAGGTATTCGGATAGGGACGGTGAGCTATTGGATGCGGAGGGTAATCTATTGTGCTTTGATACTAGGGTGAACTACAATAGCCACGGCTATTTCCTGGTGCGTAAAGACGCATTATTACAATATCTCCACTCCAATCATAAAAGGATTATGTGGGCAATGATAGGGGAAAAGAACCTGAGTGGTCCAATGATGCCGCATGGGCACTGGCTTGATCTAAGCGGTGCATATCACCTTGACGAGAATGGTGCAGTTAAGGGAAAGATGCATGCTTATGTAGAGGGAAAGGCCGTCCGAAAAAAGGACGCAAAGAAAAAGAGTTCCTGAGTATGACTCAAGATGAAAGCTGGCGGAGGAAATATGAGGAGGTGGTGGAGTTTGTAGAGAAGAATAAAAGGAATCCTTCGAGGTACGATGATGAGGAGAGAGGGCGGTATGGCAATTGGTTGAGGCATAATAGGAAGCTTTACAACGCAGGACTCCTGAAAGAAGAACGAGTGGAGAAGTTTAGGGATATGATGGAGATGAAGGAACGGTATAGGAGGAGGAATCAATATCGGTAGTATTATTAGATGTATTCAACAATCAATAATCCACTCTACCAAAGGATGCTGAGACCTCAAAGTCCCGCAGACTCAATCGGGTATCTTGAATACATGATAGATTTCTATTTCAAGGTAATGATCGCGTTGGGGAACGTGGGTTTCAAGTCTCAATTCCGTGCACAAATGACTTCTTCCCTGCAAATGATGTTTACCAAGGGAAAGTCGATGCGTGCTTTGCTCGATGGCTATAGTCATAAATGTGGTAATATCACGTTAAACAGCCAAGCTGACCACACGGTCTTATTCACCATAGTAAGGGCTGCGTACGAACAACTCTGTGCTTTCGAGCTCCTGTTTATGATTCCTGATACCAATGACAAGAGAATAATCTTGGAGAATGCTTATGTGGCAGCTGCCCAGGTTAATCGATTAAAGGGATTTACAGAAGAGGCACTTACACGCTATCCGGAAGAAACGGCAGAGACAAGGGGGGATATCGAGTGTTGTAGAACGGAAATCCAAAAGACAGCATTATATCAGTCGTTGACCGAAGGAGATAAAGCCAAACTGGAGGAAACGGTTTTCAAGAAAGGTGAATACCAGATTGTATTCACGAAGGAAGGAAAACTAATACCTCATGTGGGATGGGACCAGGTTCGAGACTACTGCCTATTGAATACAGATGCTCTTCACGGAGTGTACAGGTATGCATGCAATATGGCACATCCTTCGTATCTTGGCTTGATTCAGTTTCACGAGGCTTATAAAGAAGGGGCGATTGGTGAATTGAATGATACGGCACTCACGCAAATGATAGCAATTATGAGTGTATATGTCATGGATTTCTTAGAGGCTTA
This sequence comes from uncultured Bacteroidales bacterium, assembly GCA_947169015.1. Classification (GTDB taxonomy): domain Bacteria; phylum Bacteroidota; class Bacteroidia; order Bacteroidales; family UBA932; genus Equibacterium. The sequence goes on from CAMVOD010000002.1 coordinate 238,311, forward strand.
TCCTGAAGCTAAGTATGTGTACGATGAATTGGATGATGAATCTCAATTCATGGTGCGGATGTATAGTGAATGCTTTAGGAATAGCTCAGAGTTAACAAGAAAAAGCAAATGAGCGAGGAGACTTAGGCATATGGTGCTGCTGCCTCTCCGGCTGCACGATGTGCGCGAGGAGCGGCGGGCTCTGATGGGGCGAAATCTCAGCAGTTCCGGAGAGGAGGAATACAGAGAAAACAAAAACAGAGAGTAATGGGCGAGATAAATGAAAGATATCACGAGCATTTCAGACTTCAGTCGTTAACGATACAGAAGCACCCCGTATTGGGCTCAATTCACCTGAATTTTTGCCAAAGCGAAACAGACCCATTGGCTCTTTACACCTCCGTCATCATTGGTGCCAACGGAATAGGAAAGAGTTACTTACTTAGGTCTTTAGCGGAGATATTCTGCTGCCTTGAGAGTCTGTATAATGGAAAAGATGCTACAGTACCTCAGTATTACTTTGATTTGAAATATTCCTCCCGATGGGAGGATATGGAGTTTGCTAACTACCGAGACGATAACGCGGTTGAACAAGGACGGAGTATATACACCCAATTCGTCTATAGAAAGAATGGTGAGGAGGTAAGGGCCAGCAGTATGGAACTACCTAAGAGGGTGATAGCGTCATCCACAACGATAGCTGACAAATATGTGGCAAAAAGTACTGAAATGTACCGTTACAAAGGGCTGAGGAACGAGAATAGCCCCAGCACTACTGGAACCAGGACTATGGTGAGAAAGACCGTGGAAAGTCTGTTGGGTAGCCTGGATATGAAGTACGGCTTCAGACAGGAGCTAAAAGACTTATTGGAACACATCGGTCTGCAACCCAAATTGGAACTGTCGTACAGTATGCGGTATAAAGATGTGTTTGTGACCGAAGACATTTCCGTGGGAAAGCTGCACCATATTTTTGAACACCAAGGAGACTATTTCAATAAAAGGACATCTGAGGTTTGGGGGACCCGAAACTTCAACAAGATAAAGGAGGAAGAGAACTGGAAACTGGACGAGGTGGCCAAATTTCTTCAGCGGCTATATCATCGAGGCTTTGATGATATGAGGAATCATCTTGTGTATGACTTGTTGTCCGAGAATGATAGCCGTGTTTTAGAGGACAAGGAAGCGTTGAAAGTGTTGTCAAAGTTGGATTTGCTATCATATCCTTCCCTGAAGGTCTTCAAGTACAACACGAACTACGAGTTTGACCAGAGCAGTTCGGGTGAATCGTCCTTATTGTGCCAAATGGTCAGCATCATGAGCGACATAGAGCCTAATAGTCTTGTGCTGATTGACGAGCCGGAAACGAGTTCACACCCCAACTGGCAGATAAACTATATAGGATGGATGAAGAACATATTCGGAAGGTATTACAACTGTCATTTCGTTATTTCAACGCATTCTCATTTTCTGCTTACTGATCTAGAACCAAACACATCAGACATCGTTGCATTGGATAAGAATTACGAAGGCATTGTCCGGGATGTGTCTGAGGGAGTGAATACGTTCAATTGGTCGGTGGATGATATATTGTACGAGGTTTTCAGAATAAGGAATAAGAAGAATGAAGCCCTTGAAAGGGATCTTGAAAGAGCCATACAGTTGATGGAAGAGAAGGGGCCGGTGCCTCAAGCGGAGATAGATGAGTTGTTGAGGCGGTTTAATAACGTGTATCGTGGTGACCGCGATCCGCTAGGTAGATTTATAAAAGAAGTGGAGGCGTATGCTAAATCTAGATCCTAATGATTTGGTGACCTATACACCTCAACAACAGATGGCCATTTCTGACCTAATAAAAAATCGAGGACGAAGGTCGGGCAATGAGTTGTGGGATGAGAAAGGGGCAAATGATATTTTCGTGACTATCAAGACGGCTATAAAAAAGCATACCTTGACTGTGCAGAAGGTTCGTTGTGCATTCTGTGAATCGATTCTTGGGTATGGCGGTGTGCAACTTGAGCATTATGCTCCTAAGGGTCGTTATCCGCAATATCTATACGAACCGCTCAATCTAGTATGCTCATGTCCTTTATGTAACGGCTTCTCTTTGAAAGGGGCTAAGAATACAATTGCCGGGAATGCCGAGGCTAATTACAGAGACAACAAGTTCAGATATGTACATCCGTACTTGGATGATGTGGATGCAGAGATAAGATACCGAGACCCGTTCAAGATTTTCCTCGATTACGATCACAGCTCAGACAGGGGAAAGTTAACGATAGATATGTTTCATTGGAACACTATTCATGCACGCAAGAAACGATTCTCGAATCTGTTGGTGTGGTCCACCGTAGAGTCCAGAAGAAAGATGATAGATGAAATATTGAACTATAAAGGGTAGGACAGGAAGATGAGGCGACCGCCTTTGGTAGGCGGCTGTTCTTCGTAGGGAGCGGCAGGCGGGCCGGAGCTGGGGCTCAGCAACAATCAATAATTGAAACCATATTCTAATGGAGAACAGAATCTATAAAGGCAAGTGGTGGATTCCACCAAATCCTGACAACAAAGTATCTGGGTATTTGACTATCCAACCCAACGGAGTAGTCAAACTGGAACTGATTGGTGCTTTTGAACAGGAAGAGAAGGGATTTGAGTTCGAGCGAGAAGATACAGTGATATACGGGCATTGCCTCGCCACGAACAACCACGCCAAAGTGATTTCTCTATTCGACTGCCACGCAGCATCGACTTGGAATCCGAGCCTGCCGTTTACGATAACTCGATACACCTGCCGATACGCACTGATTGGTATCCACATGGAGACTATGAATGCAGCTGCGTTCTTCAAAGCCCAAATTCATTATGATGAGCTGACGTACTGGTGCCCGCCTAAGAGTATAAGGTGGGGGCATTCGGAGTCGGAAATATCCTTTGCGGTGAAAACGGCGGAAGATGAGACCTCTACTTTGGCCACAATACATCTGGACGACGGTTCTACTCTGAATCTGAAAGGGAACGGCAACTACAACCATCCCAAGGACTTTGCAATATATGCAGACCAGTTGACTTGCCTGGAAGTGCTGAAGGAGGATATGAGTGCAGATGAGGCTATGATGATGGCCAGGCAGATGGAACGGTTCCTGTCGCTGGCCACGCTGCTTCCGGTGGAGCATACAGAGATTTGGCTGTACTCCAAGGAGAAGTGTCAGACCGGCGAAAAAGGAGAGATTTATTACCACGCCATAGAATTGGTGACGTATCTGTATAAGGACAAGCCTGATAAGATTCAAGACCATAACTTCCTGTTTAAACACGAGGATGTGGCAGATGTTTTCCCGGATATGTTTAAGCGGATGTACACGAGTAAGAACATCTCGTTAATATGGACATTGCTACTGGACAGTCTTGAAAAGAAGCGCATCTTCACATCCAATGACTTCCTGCTGGTGGCGCAGGCGCTGGACGGCTTTGCCAAGCGGTTCAGAACGGGAAAGCATATAGGGAATGAATTTACCGAGCTACGGGATGAGTTTCGTGACATCGGACGGTTAAATCTGACTGACGAGGATCTGAGGGAAGCAGCAGGTTCAAGAAACTATTATTCGCATGTGTTGCGGGTTGACCTGAAGGAAGACAAAAAGGCGCAGGACGGACTGAAACTGTATGACCTTATGGGGAGATTAAGGGTGTTGCTGATTTGTTGTGTGCTTGATTTCCTCGAGATGGACCACGCAAAGATAAACCAGGTGTTGAATGGGTGCAATAGTCAGGTGGTGAGGCCTCGAAGGAGAGGGGAGGTATAGGCAGTGCCGTGGCTTTAGTCCGGCACGGCCGGAGCAGGGGGATGCTGAATGCCATCGAGCCGGGCAGCCCCCTACCCGTCCATCGCCATCCCAGCACATCAGAAACTGTGGTGTGCCTGCGCGGCCGGCTGGTGGAAGCCTTCTACGACGAGTCGGGCTGCACCTGCGTTGAATCCATCGAGCTTGCCCCCAACGGCCCGATAGTGGCCGTCAACATCCCCGCCGGCCAATGGCACACCGTCCGAGTCCTAGAGAGCGGCACAGTGATTATGGAAGTCAAGGATGGGAAGTACGAGCCGACGAAGGCGGAGGATATGAAATAGACAAGTTGCCAAAGAGGATAGTCAGGGCGCTTCTTGTTAAAGCACATCGTGCTACAGCAATGGTCATAACGTAAGAAATCCTTGATGAACTGTCCGCCCAAGCCAAAGCCAATCCCCGCTGGGGTGAAGGATTATTGAGCCATTTTACCAGAAATCATAGGCATTTATTAGCTTTGCAAAAAGTGTAAGGATGAATAAGAAAACTGTCAGAGATTTGATTCGCAGTAAAGAGACTTTTCGTATTGAAAAGACTATCTCTACGACTGATACTGATAAGTTCTGTCAGGCCATCTGTGCTTTTTCTAACGACCTTCCCAATAGCGGCAAACCGGGTTATTTATTAATTGGTGTCAATGACGATGGCCATCTTAACGGATTACGCACAACAGATGAATTATTAAAGTATTTTGCAGGACTTCGAACTGATGGCAATATACTTCCTATGCCTGCAATGACAGTTGACCACACTTCATTTGATGAAGGTGATGTTATTGTGATAAAAGTCATTCCTGCCACAGATCCGCCGGTGCGATATAGAGGACGATGCTTCGTCCGTATCGGTCCAAGAAAAGATATTGCGACAGAAAAAGAAGAAGAACTTCTTTTGGAGAAAAGAGTGTCAGCAGTAAAGTCTTTTGATATGAGTCCTTGTCGAGATTCAACCCTGAACGACTTGGATATTGATGCTTTTTCACGTTTCTATCTTCCGAAAGCTATAGCTGAAGATGTTCTCGCAAATGACCATAGGGATGTAACTGAACAATTAGCTTCGCTTCGACTATATGACAAAAGGGCGGGATGTCCTACAAATGCCGCAATTCTTTTGTTCGGAAAGAATGTAAGATTCTTCTTCCCTGGCGCCTATATCCAGCATGTTCATTTTGACGGAATGGATAATGCCGCTGATATTCTCAATCAGAATGAGTTTTCTGGCAGCCTTGTGACTATGTTGCCAAGACTTGAAGCCTTCCTGGAAACATCTATTATTCAAAAGAGGCCATCACCAGTCTCTATTCTTCAGGAAAGGATTTTGGTTAATTATCCTCAATGGGCTATCCGAGAATTGTTGATGAATGCGGTTATGCATAGGGATTACCATAGTAATACTCCTACCAAATTTTATCAGTATCAAAATCGTTTGGAAATTGTTAATCCTGGAGGATTATATGGTAATGCCCGTCCTGAGAATTTCCCAGATGTTAATGATTATCGTAATCCTATTATTGCTGAAGCATTAAAGGTACTGGGTTATGTTAATATGTTTAACCGTGGAATAGCACGCGTCCAAAAGGACTTGGCTGACAACGGAAATGGTGAGGCACAGTTTACAGTTAATAAGGTTACTGTTTTTTCAGTTAACGTTATTAACGCTAAATCCCAAAATGTTAGTATTGAAATTTCTAAAAATACAGACATTTCTGTCTTGCGATTTTCTGATAAATCCTTGGCTGTCTTGAGATTATGCGCCCAAGGTTCTTACAGTAAGAAGGTATTACTTCAAAGGATTGGAGTTACCGCTCAAACAATTAACGTTAGAAACATTATTAACCCTTTGATTAAATCAGGATGTATAGAGCCAATTGCAGAAGATAAAGACAAAGTAAAAAGCGTTCGCTATGCAGCAACAGAGCGTGGCCTTGACTATTTAAAATTAAAAAAGAACGAATAATAATTATATATAATGAGTGTTTTCAAAGACAAAACTCTCCTGATTACTGGAGGTACCGGAAGTTTCGGTAATGCGGTGTTGAACAGGTTCTTGCGCACCGACATCGGCGAGATTCGCATTTTCAGCCGCGACGAGAAGAAGCAGGACGATATGCGTCACGACTTTCAGGCTAGGATGCCGGAAGTGGCTGCAAAGATTAAGTTTTACATCGGTGATGTGCGGAACCGCAGCACACTGAAATATGCGATGCAGGGGGTGGACTATGTGTTCCACGCTGCTGCGCTGAAGCAGGTGCCCAGCTGCGAGTTCTTCCCGATGGAGGCAGTGAAGACGAACGTCATAGGCACTGACAACACGCTTGACGCGGCCATCGAAGCCGGAGTGAAGTGCGTCATCTGCCTGTCGACCGACAAGGCCGCCTACCCTATCAATGCGATGGGCATCACCAAGGCCATCGAGGAGAAAATTGCAGTGGCCAAGAGCCGTTACAGCGGCGCCACCAAGATCTGCTGCACCCGCTACGGCAACGTGATGTGCAGCCGCGGCAGTGTGATTCCGCTCTGGATCGATCAGATCCGCAAGGGCAACCCCATCACACTGACCGAACCTAAGATGACCCGCTTCATAATGAGCCTTGAAGAGGCTGTCGACCTCGTGCTCTTCGCATTCGAGCACGGTCAGAACGGTGACATCCTGGTCCAGAAAGCTCCCGCCTGCACCATCCAGACCCAGGCCGAGGCCGTCTGTGAACTGTTTGGCGGCAAGAAGGAGGACATCAAAGTCATCGGCATCCGCCACGGCGAGAAGATGTACGAGACCCTGTTGACCAAAGAGGAGTGCGCCAAGGCCGAGGATATGGGCAATTTCTACCGCGTGCCGGCCGACAACCGCGACCTCAACTACGACAAATTCTTCAAAGAGGGCGACAGCAAGCGTGCTACCATCGAGGAGTTCAACAGCGACAACACCCGCCGTCTGAACCTCGAGGAGACCAAGGCCAAAATCGCCAGCCTCACATACATCCAGAATGAACTGAACGGCATTCCCAATCTCGTCTGACAATGAAGATACTGGTAACAGGCGCCAAAGGGTTCGTCGGCAAGAACCTCTGCGCCCAGCTCAATAACATCAAGGACGGCAAGGCGCGTTGCTACGGCGATGTGCAGGTGGAGGCTGTGTATGAATATGACTTAGACAGCACCCCTGAGGAGCTGGACGAGTGGTGCGCTTCGGCCGACTTCGTGTTCAATCTGGCCGGCGTGAACAGGCCTAAGGAGACCTCTGAGTTTATGGAGGGGAACTTTGGCTTCGCTTCGACGCTGCTCGACACTCTCAAGAAGCACGGCAACTGCTGCCCAGTGATGCTGTCATCATCTCAGCAGGCCTCGCTGACCGGCCGCTTCGGCAATAGCGAGTATGGCCGCAGCAAGAAGGCAGGCGAAGATCTGTTCCTGCAATATGGGGCTGCGACTGGCGCGAGGATGCTGGTGTACCGCTTCCCTAACCTCTTTGGCAAGTGGTGCCGGCCGAACTACAATTCGGCAGTGGCAACGTTCTGCAATGCGTTTGCCAACGACCTGCCCTACACTGTCAACGATCCGTCGGTGGAGCTGGAGTTGCTGTACATCGACGACCTGGTGGATGAGATGATTGCCTGCCTGCGCGGCGAAGAGCATCGCTGCGAATTCGACGGGCTGGACGTTGTGCCGGCCGCTGATGGCCGCTACTGCTATGTGCCGGTGACCCACAAGGCGACGCTGGGCGAGATTGTCGAGCTGCTGAAGGAGTTTGCTGAGCAGCCGCAGACGCTGATGGTTCCGGAGATTCCGGCAGGATCGTTTGCCAAGAAGCTGTATTCGACATACCTCAGCTATCTGCCCTACGAAAAGACTGCCTTCCCGCTCAAGATGAATGTCGACGACCGCGGCAGCTTCACCGAGCTTGTCCATACTCTCAATTGCGGTCAGGTCAGCATCAACATCAGTAAGCCAGGCATCACCAAGGGCCAGCATTGGCACAACACCAAGTGGGAGCAGTTCATTGTGGTGAAGGGCCACGGCCTCATCCAGCAGCGCAACCTCAACGACCCTGAGGGTCGCGTGCTGGAGTGGGAAGTGAGCGGCGACAAAATCGAAGCCGTCCATATGCTGCCCGGCTACACCCACAACATCATCAATCTGTCAGAGACAGAAGACCTCGTGACCGTAATGTACTGCAACGAGATATTCAATCCGGGCAAACCGGACACATTTTTTGACCCCGTAAAGAAATAAGATATGGCTGAATTCAAGAATAACGGAAAGCTCAAGCTTCTCATCATAGTTGGTACCCGCCCGGAAATTATCCGCCTCGCTGCAGTGATCAACAAATGCCGCGAGTATTTCGATTGCCTGCTGGCGCACACCGGCCAGAACTACGACTACAACCTCAACGGCGTGTTCTTCAAAGATCTGAAGCTGGCCGACCCCGATGTCTATATGGAGGCTGTCGGCAGCGACCTCGGCGAGACGATGGGCAACATCATTGCCAAGAGCTACCAGCTGATGGTGCAGGTGAAGCCGGACGCCGTTCTGGTGCTGGGCGACACGAACTCCTGCCTCAGCGTGATCGGCGCCAAGAGGCTGCACATCCCCATCTTCCATATGGAAGCCGGCAACCGCTGCAAAGACGAGTGCCTGCCCGAAGAGACCAACCGCCGCATCGTCGACATCATCTCCGACGTCAATATGGCCTACAGCGAGCACGCGCGCCGCTACCTGGCAGACTGCGGCCTGCCGAAGGAGCGCACGTATGTGACCGGCAGCCCGATGGCAGAAGTGCTGCATCAGAATCTGGCTGAGATCGAGGCTTCCGACATCCATACCCGGCTCGGGCTGCAGAAAGGACGGTACATCCTTTTGTCTGCTCACCGCGAGGAAAACATCGACACCGAAAAGAACTTCCTGAGCCTGTTCAGCGCCATCAATGCAATGGCTGAGAAATACGATATGCCGATTCTGTATAGCTGCCACCCCCGCAGCCGCAAGCGCCTGGAAGCTTCAGGCTTCAAGCTTGACCGCCGCGTGATCCAGCACGAGCCCCTCGGCTTCCACGATTACAACTGCCTGCAGATGAACGCCTTCGCAGTAGTGTCTGACTCCGGCACCCTGCCCGAAGAAAGCAGCTTCTTCACCTCCGTCGGCCACCCCTTCCCAGCCATCTGCATCCGCACTTCGACAGAACGCCCCGAGGCCCTCGACAAAGCCTGCTTCTTCATCGCCGGCATCGACGAAAAGAGCCTCCTGCAAGCCGTCGACACCGCCGTCTCAATGAACGCCGCCGGCGACCACGGCCTCCCCGTCCCCGACTACATCGACGAAAACGTCTCCACCAAAGTCGTGAAGATCATCCAGAGCTACACTGGAATTGTGAATAAGATGGTGTGGAGGAAGTTCTAGAAGAACTGCCTTCTTGGTAGTGAGAGGCGTTAGGTATACTTTGTCCCTTTAGGCTTTTCAAAGTGGGTGGGTATGCTCCGGAATATGTAACTTGCTGGCCAAAAAGTATAAGGAAGAGCATTCTCTCTAATGAGTTTGACGATAGATAAGTGCATAGAGGCCTGGACCAACTGTCTGGGGCAACTGCGAATCAAAGCCGACATCGTTTTCTTCGGAGATTCATTGACATATTACGGAGATTTCGCCTCGGTATTCCCAGATAAAACAGTATGCAATCTCGGCCTGAGGGGCGACAACCTACAAGGGATGATAAAAAGAACAGAGCAAGTAAATCTATTGAGGCCTTCGTCCGTTTTTCTTATGGCCGGCATCAATGATGTGGCGCACTTGTCCGCTGAAGAGTTCGAAGAACAGTATAAGCAATTGATAAGTGCTTTATCCGGAATCCCTTTGGTTCTGCAGAGCATCCTCCCCGTCAACAACCAAGCCTTCAACATCAGTTGCAACAATACCCAAATCCGCGACCGCAACCGCATCATTGCCGCCATCGCAAAAGAAAGAGACCTACCCTACCTGGACTTGTATTCCCGATATGAAGAGGAAGGGCAATTACCTCCCTTAATGACAAAAGACGGCATCCACTTGACTGAGGCGGCGTATTTGAAGTGGTATAATACTTTAAAAGAATTCGTAGAATAACAGAATAGCGAGCGGCTGGGGGTTGTCGGTTAGAGCAGCCAATTAACGCCACAGCAGTTTCGAATGTACTGGGCGGCGGCACTTTCAAATGTACCGGGTGGCGGGCAGATTTCAATGGATTGAACATCGGGGCTCGTCTGGCCTGCCGGTCGCGAAATGCAACTGCATCATAAGCAGACAAGGGCCTCCCCTCACCCACTGATAGATTAGCATCAAGAACCACTTCTGGCAATGACTATCGAATTCCAGATTCTCGATACTCGCATAATAATCAAGGCGAGCGGACTGCCGCGCCGGAATATGTGCTAGCCCGCTCATTTCCTGTCCGCAGTATGAAGATTATGACCTGTGGTTCATATTGTGGTCAGCGAACCTCGACAAAATGCCTTTTCTACCGCTACTGTGTGACGACAGTATGAAGAAATGCGCGCGTGGTTCATACTGTGTAAACCCCCGACAAAAGACATCTATGCATGCCAGAAGGAAGTAGTCCGATGCCCCTGACGAAGATAGCCGCTCGGCGAGCGAGGCCCTGAAGGAGAAGAGGCATAAGGAGGCATATCCTGTCATACTGCAGTTCGAGAAATGGATGAATGAGATGGCTCGCAAGGCCTCCCAGAACAGTCGTATAGGCAAAGCCATAAAATACACCTTCCCCTTGTTGCCGCGTCTGGGACGTTATGTGAACGACGGCCGCTTCTGCATAGACAACAACCTTGTGGAGAATGCCATCAGACCGCTGGCCCTGGGTCGCAAGAACTATCTGTTCTGCGGAAACCACGATGCCGCCGTAAGAGCCGCAATCGTCTACTCCCTTGTAGATACCTGCAAAGCATTGGACGTTGACCCTCGCCTGTGGCTTGAAGATGTCCTGTTGCGCATCCCCGGCAACGAAGACAACCGCGCCGCCCTAAGGAACCTCCTGCCAGACAGGTGGAAAGGTCCAACTTTGTCCAAGTTGGAAAAACTTGAAATTAATTGTACAAGTCGTCTTTAAGCGGAGGCTTACGTTCTTTTGTCATATCAAAGAAAAAATGTAATTTTGCATCCAGATTTAGATATTATGCAATAAAAATTGCAAATAACGTCAATTGGAACATAAAAAGGAAAGATATGTATTACATTCAAGATTTTGAATACCGCATGATGTGGGACCGGTATGACCTGGTTTGGCACAACCTGCATAAGGACGTGAACGTACTTGTGGGTATTAACGGCAAGGGTAAGACCACTCTGCTGGATGCCATGAACAACTACTATAACCAGAAGTTGCCCGCTTCTTTCTTTAAGAAATACGGTGAAGACCGCATCTGGGGTACTCATCTGGACTGCCCTGTGTATTACATTCAGTCGTCGGATGTGCCCGGACAAGCCAAGAAGAAGGGTAACTCACTGCTGTACGAGCGCCTGATGAACGTGGTGCTGCAAAACGAGAAGCAGGACTCGTTCTTTAACTACCGTATGAGGGCGTTGAACTATCCTGAAGAGAAGGGGAGGATTGAAGAGCGCATAGAGAAGCTGTTTGGCGTGATAAACGACTACTTCAAGGACTCGGACAAGCATATAGACATAGAGCGCGAGAAGAACGTGTTGGTGTTTAAAGAGGGACAAGACGGTAAGACGGTGACACTGGACCTGCTGTCGGCTGGTGAGAAACAGCTGCTGCTGATTCTGCTGACTGTGTTCCTGATGGACGAGAAGCCAGCTGTGCTCTTGATGGACGAGCCGGAAGTGTCGCTGCATATAGAGTGGCAAGAGAAGCTGATTAAGAGCCTGCGGAAGCTGAACGGCAAATGCCAGCTGATAGTGACCACGCATTCGCCAAGCATCTTTGCCAGCGGCTGGGAAAACAATATCACTTACATAGAAGACCTGTATACCAATGGCAAGTAGCGAACAAGAAAGCAAGCGGCTGGCCTTGGTGGCCCGTAATCTGGCGGCTACACGTCTGCTATACAGAGTGAGTATGGTGGCCAGGGTGGAGTCGGAAGAGGACATTCCCTTCTGGCAACATACCTTTGGCCAAGCCAGACCGGACTTGAAGGTGAAGTTCCTGCCCAGCGACAGCGGAAACGGAACGGATGCCCGCCTGAAGGGAAAGACGGTGTGTATGCGCTATATTCCCTACCTGAACCGGCATTTTGTGATATGTGTGGATAGTGATTTTGACAGGTTTACAAGACCTGGCGTGTTGACGGCGGACAGGCATATCTACCAGACATACACCTATTCGTTTGAGAACCACCATTGCTGGAGCGAGAGTTTGCAGCCAGGGTGGGAAGCCCTGTCGGTGTGCAGTTTTGACTTCAGCGTGTTTCTGAAGAAACTGAGCGGTATTCTGTACCCCGTCCTGATAGAGATGCTGGCAACCAAGGCTGCAAAAAAGAAGGCATGGAGCCTGACGGAGCTGTGCGGCGTGGTGCTGAGTGCGCAAGTGAACAGAACAGGAGCGCTGGATAATAATGGTGAAGCCCTGCTGAATGAGATTTCGGGCAAGGTGAGTACGTGGAGCAGCGGTCAGGTGCATCCTACGGTTGATGCCTGCGAGAAGATGAAACTGGCAGCTGCAAAGGAGGAATTGACTGCAGAGACGGCTTACCTGTTTATGCAAGGGCATTGCGTGTTTGACCTGGTGCTGCGTGTAGGTAGGACGTTGTGCAACAAGACGCATGATTTCCAGTATGAGGTGCTGATGCCCAGTTTGGAACACTGTGCCTCGGCGGAAATGAACCGTGTTAGGGTTGATATAAAGAATATACGGTAGCTTATGGCGGTAAGACAGCTGAATAGAATCAAGACCGTACTGACGGAAAAAGGCCGGAGCAACCTCTGGCTGGCAGACCGCTTGAACCGCAATGCAGCCACGGTGAGCCGCTGGTGTACCAACGCCAGCCAGCCGAGTGTGGAGATGCTGTATGAGATATCCCAGTGGCTGGATGTTGACATAAGAGACCTGTTGAATAAAACGAAATAGGGCTATGGCAAGAGCAGACTTATTAGTAGATCTGGTAAAATATGCTGCTGCAGGCAACCGCCCGATGGTGAAGAAAGTTGCGGAAGCCATCATTGCGGAAGAACGCGACAAGCAGCACACCATACTGGCAGACCGTCTTCAGAATGAATTGACGAAGGCGCCAGTAGAACAGCCGCAACCCCAGAAAGGTGGCGGCCAGGCTCCTATGGTGGTGAGTGAGACACGAGCAGAGAACTTCATACAAGAGAAGGAGCCCGTACGAACACTGGCCAGCCTGATACTGCCTCAAGAGGTTACGTATAATATCAATCAACTGATACAGGAACAATTCCGTGCAGACCTGCTTAGGAGCTACGGCGTGGAGCCCCGAAACAGGGTGCTGTTGATAGGTCCCCCGGGCAACGGAAAGACCAGTCTAGCAGAGGCAATAGCTGAGGCCTTAATGGAGCCGTTCTATGCGGTGAATTATGACGCCATAGTGGGCGCTTATCTGGGTGAGACGGCTATGCGATTGAAGAAGCTCATAGACTTTGTAAGCACCCGCAAATGCGTGCTGTTCTTTGATGAATTTGAGACCATTGGTAAGGAACGTGGAGACCTGCACGAGACTGGCGAAATCAAGCGCGTGGTGAGTTCATTGCTGCTGCAGATGGATCAGTTGCCCAGCTATGTAACCATCATAGGCGCCACCAACCATCCGGAGCTTTTGGACAGAGCCGTATGGCGTAGGTTCCAGATGCGAATGACGTTGCCTCCGCCCACAAGGGCAGGAATCACGGCATTCCTGGAGCGTTTCCAGCGCGAACATAAGATTGGATTTGAGACCTCTATGGAGACTATAGCCCGTAAGATTGCGGGATGCAGTTATGCGGAGGTAGAGGAGTTCTGTATGCAGGTGCTCCGTAGTTATGTAATGGAGTTGCCCAATGGAGATATGCAGACTATTGTGAAGGCTGCATTGAGGAACTGGGATGCGATTACCTATAAGGAGGATAAGGAGGATATTATCAGCAAGGCGGATAACTGACAGGTTTTCATTTGAACACGAAATATCATTGATTATCAATTAATTATTCTTGAACAGATGAAGACAACAGATTTCCCCATATTGATGTTCCCGAAGCCGGCTCCGGCTTACAGGACAAAACGAAAGCGAGGAGTTTCAGAGCCTCATAAGCCCGAGGCTAAGGAGAATTATCAGCGTATGGCTCCCCGGCTGGAAGAACTGCAAGAGGTTATCCGCAAGATGGATATGCAGATTCAGTCTGGAGCAGAAGGTGTTGAGCCGGAGAGTGTGCTTGTGTTGGAAACCGTAGGCCGTGTGGATGATTTCCGAACCGCCGTACAACGCGTGCCCGGCCTGGAATGGTTGATGGAAGAGGATTTTGACGCTGCACCGGACGAAGAATTCTATTTTGAGAACAAGAAAGGGGAACGTACCAACAGGAAACTCTCTTCAAGACTCTATCTGGTTTCCACCAACAAAGAGGCGTTGGAGATGTTGGTGAATCTGTATGCCAGATATTCCGACAATCCCGCTACTGATTTTGATCCGGGTTATGCCGGATTCAAGTCGGTGTTTGAACAGTTGCGTACTATCCGTACTTGGAATTATACTGACAGACTTGACGGAAGCAATAGTGTGGAAGACTGGATTAGTAGCCACGAGTTGCAGCCTGACCGCAATCTGAAATTCCAGATAGAACTGTGGTATAGGAATTCTGAACAGAAAAGGAACAAAGCCCAAAGCGATGTGGTTGACCTTGTGAAGACCAGCGGCGGGCGTGTAATCAGTATCTCTCATATCCCTGAGATCCGATACCAAGCCCTGCTGGTGGAAGTGACCGGTGGGTCATTGCGTCAGATTATTCAACTGTTGGAGGGCGGAAGCCTGATACACAGCCCGGAAGTCATGTACTTCAAGCCCATGCCTCAAACGATGTTTGACTTCATCAGTGATGAGGACATTGTGCAGATGGAAGAGGCTGTGGAAGAACCACAACCTAAGGGACAGCCTATAGTGGCTTTATTGGACGGTTGCCCCATGCAGAATCATTCGCTGCTTCAAGGCCGCCTGGTATTTGATGACCCTGATAGTTTTGACAGTAAGTATGAAGCCAAGCAGCGACAGCACGGAACCAATATGGCTTCATTGATTATACACGGCGATATGCGTGTCCGTGGTGAAGCCTTGGACACTCCGCTGTATGTGCGTCCCATTATGGTTCCGTTCGGGGATTCGGAAGAGATGCCAGAGAATATGCTTGCTGTGGATTTGGTTCATATGGCTGTGCGCAGACTGTTTGAAAGCGTGAACGGGCAACCACCCGTAGCACCTACAGTGAAGATTATCAATTTCTCTATAGGAGACTGGCAGCGCAAGTTCTACCGCACGATGAGTCCAATGGCAAAACTGTTGGACTGGCTGAGCTACAAATACAATGTGCTCTTTGTTATTAGTGCGGGTAATGTGAACAGGGATATCATTACCATCGGCTGTCGATATGAGGATTTCAAGACCAGAGGCCAGAAGAATATCTCCAAGTTTATTATGGAGAAATTATTGGAAAAGCGGATAGAGAATACCCTTCTGGCTCCAGCGGAATCCATTAACAACCTGACTGTGGGCAGTATTCATAATGATGCTTCCGAAGTGCCTAAGTATCCGTTGATGGCAAATCCATATAATTGTACTCATCCAGCGTTGTATACACCCTTTGGCGGAGGATTCCGTCATGCGATCAAGCCGGATCTTGTATATGATGGTGGAAGGCAATTGTTGCAGCCGGATGTTGCCGGTATTGACAAACTAAAACCCTATACAAAATTGCGTAACCCGGGCATGTTGGTGGCCTGGCCTGATGATGCTTATGGCGTAATGGCTTATACTCGTGGTACCAGTTGCTCTACGGCATTGGTAAGCCGCCATGCCTATCATTGCTATCAGGCGTTGGACCAAGTGCTGAATATGTACGGCCAGCCCAATTCCCATATCCATCTTCTGGTAAAGGCTATGACTGTCCACGGGTGCGGATGGGACGAGTTGAGCGCCAATATACAGCAGTTCCTGCCTGCTGGTACGGATACTAGAAAGGCCAAGATGATTAAGAGGCAACTGATAGGTTATGGAAGACCGGACTTGGAGAAATCGTTGATTTGTAACGAACACCGTGCAACAGTGGTAGGTTATGGCGAACTTCAGAGCGGGAAAGCACATATCTACAGGTTGCCACTGCCGGAGGCGTTGGATAATGAACAAGTGAAGAGGCGTGTTACTGTCACCTTGACGTGGATGAGTCCGATTGCTGCCCAGAACCAGAAATACAGAAAGGCCAGAATGTGGTTTGAATTTACAGAAAATAAAGATATTGCCCCCAAGCGTATAGACATAGCAAACGCCAGTGCTCCCAAACTGGGCACTTTGCAACATGAGGTGTTTGAAGGTGAGAAGCGTTATCCACTTCCGTTAGTAGATCCTTGTCTGGGCATCAAGGTGAATTGTGCTGACGATGCCGGAGATTTCAAAGAGCCTATCAAATATGCTATAGCTGTAAGCGTTGAGATGGCTTACGGGGTACAACTTGATCTCTTTGTGAGGAATATCTACGATGAAATCAGGGAAAGGCTGCTTGTGAAGAATCCGATTTCAGTGGCCAACAACTGAATTTTATGAATTTCTAGAAAAAAGTTTCTCCGTCGTGGCGAAAAACCGCCTTGATTGGGTCAGTATGCTATTGAAAGAGGTAACGTGCGCGAGAGCTACAACCTCAAGACAGATAAATATCATACCCAATTAATAAAAGGTTTTTCAAAACAATGAAGAAAAAACAATTTGACAACCGTCCGAAATTCGATAGACTTACGGACAAAGAGTGGCTGGAAGCCACCAATTCAGTTAAGCAGTTAGTAAAGTGGCGCCTTGGCGGCAGCAAGACCTGCAGCGGTGCCCACAGTGAGAACGTCCTGGGTATGCCCGCAGTGGATTACTATGTAGGAGAGGCCATCTGAAAGTTGGCCAACAACGAGTGGGAGTGGCAAGACAGGTTCACGTTTGCAGAGCAGTTGCGCCGCGTTGCAGACAACCTTATCTCCAAGCGTGTAGAGGCTTGGAACCGACGCCCGCAGGAACAGGCCATTGTGTATATGGACCTGAATATTCTGGACGAGGCCCTGGCTGGTACCGACGACGATGAAGAGGGGTACGACCCGGAGAAACTGAGGATGGATCGTCAGTTCCATATCGCAGACACCGACGAGGACGAGAAGGAGGAGCTTTATGACAGAGTATTTGCCATTGTTGAGGGCGATGAAGAGCTGGAACGCTTTGTGGAGGCCATCCGTATCTGCGGGGAACTAGACGACATTTGCGACTGACTGTCCATCACGAAGCAGCAGGCTTACAATATAAATAAACGATTGCAGCGTTGACTGAAACGCAGCCGCGATAAGGTTTTAGAGGCCTAATCGCCAAGGGGAGATTCCTACTGGAGTCTCCCTTTTTTTGTGCCCGGTGGCGAAAACGGATAGGGCTTTGGGTCAGTATGCTTTTGAAGAGACGAAACAACAAACGTTTAAAAGCATGTAAGCCTCCGCTTAAAGACGACTTGTACAATTAATTTCAAGTTTTTCCAACTTGGACATAGTTGGACCAAGTTGGAGCTAGTTGGTACTAGTTGGATTTCCACCTGTCTGGCAGGAGGTTCCTTAGGGCGGCGCGTATGTATTCCGGACGATACCCGTTCAGTGTTCCGGTGATACCCGTTCACTATTGAGAGCTGAAATTGAAAGTGTGAGCATCTTTCAGGCTACCTCAGACTGTGTGGGTATGCTCCGGAATATGTAGGCGGGACGACTATGCTGGCTTGGGATATCTGTTTGCTCTCCGGCTCATTTTCCCCGCATATAATGAAAAAATCCCGGCGGATCCTCATTTTATGCGGCTATTTTTTTGAAAATCAGCGATTTTTTGCCGCATATAATGAAGAAATGCGCAGTACATTCATTTTATGCGATTGGGCATCGTGGAGAATGCCATCGGACCGCTGGTCCTGGCCCCTCAAACTATCTGTTGTGCGGTTTTGTCAATACTTGATTTTGAAGTAGTCCAGCAGCGACTTGTACTGGTCCTGGGCGGCAAGGCAGGTGTCTGAAAAATAGCCGTCGATATGCCCCCATTCGCGAAGGCCGCGATAGTAGAAGAGTTTGAGTTCTTCGGTGATGATGAAGGGGACGATGTGGCCGGCAAGGCACTCCTTGAACATCATCAGGCAGCCGACGCGGCCGTTGCCGTCCTGGAAGGGATGGATGCGCTCGAACTGGCAGTGGAGGTCGATGATGTCTTCCAGTGATTTCTCGGCCTTGGCATTATAGGCCTTGAGAAGGGCTGCCATCTTTGCGTGGACTTGTTCGGGCGGGCAGGTTTCATTGCCTCCGACTTCGTTGGGCAGGCGTTTATAATCGCCCACGTTGAACCAGGCCTTCCGGCTGTCTGAAGTGCCGGTCTTCAGGAGCCGGTGGAGTTCTTTGATGAGGGATTCCGACAGCCGGTCTTCTGCGTGGTCGATGATGTAGTCGATGCAGCGGAAGTGGTTGGTAGTCTCTACGATGTCATCTACATTGATGCTGTTTTCCGTGATGCCGATCGTGTTGGTCTCGAAGATGTACCGGGTCTGCTCGTGGGTGAGCCTGTTGCCCTCGATGTGGTTGGAATTGTAGGTCAGATCAATTTGAGTGCGGTGGTAAATTCCGCCGCTGATTTTACCCTCTTTTTCTTCTCTCAGTCGCTTGAGAAGGATTGAGGGTTTCTTTTTTCCTGCGCCGCGAACCGGCAGTTCTGCATCGGCCGGCAAGCTCCAGGTCTTACCGGTCAGGAACGCTCCGGTAATCTTCCCGGCGGCACACCAGTTGCGCACCGTCCGCTCCGGCAGGCCGTGCTTCCGGGCGAATTCACTGACTGATATATACTCCATATTCGTGGGTATTCTCGTTGGCAATTATCGGCAAGTTTTGTCTTCTCACGCATACAAATATATCTATTTTTGCCGATAACGGCAAGTTTTTAGGTGTTAGGATGGTCATTCTTTTATGCGGCTGGGCATCGGGCATCGCCGCCCTTTCGTTTATCTGAAAATCTTGGTACTTTTGCATTTACCTGCCGGGCCGGGTGTGCCGGCTGGCGGGCATTGTAGTTTTTTTGTCAATATGAAAAGTGTAATTCGTTTCAATGAAGTTTACGGGCGCGAGCCGGAGGGCATCGCGTTCTGTCCTTACCGCATCTGTCCCATCGGCGCGCATTCCGACCACAACCTCGGCAAGATCACGGGTCTGGCCATCGACAAGGGCATCCACATCGCCTACTCACCTAAGCATAACGGAGTGGTGGAGATGACGTCCCTGCAATTTCCCAAACGCGCCCAGTGGCACATCGAGTCTGTGCCGGCACGCAAGCAGGACGATTGGGCGGACTATCTGCGCGGCGCGACCTGGGCGCTGGAGAAGCGCTACCGGCTGAACGTCGGCCTGTGCGGCGTCATCGAGGGCAGCCTGCCCATCGGCGGCCTGTCGTCGTCTGCGGCAGTGACCATCGCCTTCCTCAAGGCGCTCTGCAAGGTGAACGGCATCTCGCTCAGCAAGCAGGACCTCATCGAAATAGCATATATCGCCGAGAAGAACTACGTCGGCGTGAGCATCGGCAAGCTGGACCAGAGCTGCGAGGTGCTCAGCAAGAAGAACCATCTGCTCTATCTGGACACCCGGGACGGCAGCTACGAGCTCATCCCCCAGAGTGCGCAGATGAAGCCGTACAGCATCGCCATCTTCTTCTCCGGGCTGGAGCACAGTCTGGCCGGGTCGAAGTACAATATGAGGGTGGACGAGCTGCGCAGCGGCGTCTATGCGCTACAGGCTTTCGCGGATATGGAGTACGGCAAGTTCCAGGACGCTATGGCGCGCGATGTGCCCCGGCAGGTCTACGAGGAGCTGAAGGGCCGTCTTCCGGAGCCCTGGGCCAAGCGCTGCGAGCACTGGTACACCGAGTTCGAGCGCGTGGAGAAGGGTGCCGAGGCCTGGCGCAGGGGCGACATCGAGGAGTACGGCCGCCTGTCGTTCGAATCGGGCTGGAGCAGCATCCACAATTGGGAGAGCGGCGCTCCGGAGCAGATCAAGCTTTACGAGATTATGACGCAGACCGACGGCATCTACGGCGGCCGCTTCTCGGGCGCGGGCTTCAAGGGCTGCTGTATGGCGCTCATCGACCCTGCCTTCGAGGAAAGCGTCTGCCGGAACGTCACCGAGAAATACCTGAAGGCCTTCCCCGAGATGACCGGCAAGTACGATGTCTTCATCTGCGAAAGCGCAGACGGCGTGGAGGAATAGCAGAATGTCCGCCGATACGAGGCTTGTCGCAGGCATTGCACTGGCGGCTCTGCTGGCGGTGCTGCCGGCCGGGTGTCAGATGAAGTCCGGAGGGGCTCCGCTGCCGGGGCAGGCTGTCGCTGTCGGCCCTTCGCTGGCCACGAAAAGTCAGCTGGCTGCAGATGTCCGCGGGGATCTGCGGGTGCTGTCGTTCAATGTGCGCACCTGGACCCGGGACCTCGATGCTGACAGCGACGTGTTCTGGCGCACCCGTATGGAGGCGATGGAGCGGATGATCGAGGATCTGGACCCCGACATTCTCTGTTTCCAGGAAATGCTGTTCCCGGCGACACGCTACGTGCCGGACGGCTACAGGCGCGTGTCGGGCGGGGTGAACATCAGCCATCCCATATTCGTCCGCAAGGGCGTGAAGTGGCAGGACCACGAGGTCGCAGTGCGCTGGGAGGCCTGCACGGTGGAGAGCGTGCGCATCATCAACGTGCACTCCAGCTGGGACGGCGAGATCACGGCCCGCACCGTGGAGCAGGTGAACGCGCAGCTGACGGACTGCGGGATGGCCCTGGCCTGCGGCGACTGGAATGTGCGGCTGGCCGCGCTCCAGAAGGCCGGGCTGCAGATGGAGTCGGCCCGCGTGCTGCTCGGCGTGCCGGAGGACGACACCTTCGCGAACTTCACCCGTCCGCAGGAGAGCCACGGCCCCATCGACCATTTCTTCGTAGCCGGCCTGCAGGCGGTCTCCTACCGGATGATTACCGACCCTTACGGCTGCTCCAAGATGAGCGACCACTTCCCTATCGTCCTTGATATCTGTAAACAATGACGGCTATGACTATAGACGAGCAGCTCCTTGATGAACTCACCGCACAGGCGAAGGCCTCGCCGCGTCTGAGGATGAACCACAACTTCCACCAGAGTCTGGAGGACAAGTGCCACCGCTTCCTGAACGCTATGGAGCCCGGGACTGTCGTGCCCGTCCACCGGCATCCCACCAAGGACGAGTCGTTCGTGGTGCTGCGGGGCAAGGTGCGGGTCTCTACATACAATGACGACGGGACTGTGCTGGAGAGTGTCGTGCTCTGCCGGGAGGAAGGCCGCTTCGGGGTGGACATCGCCAAGGGCGTCTGGCACACTGTGGAGTCGCTGGCTTCCGGCAGTGTCATCTTCGAGTGCAAGGAAGGCCCCTTCGTGCCGCACGAGCAGGAAGGCATTCTGAATATCTGATAAGGACGCCCTCAGTTGCCTGTCTGCTTTAGGATTTGCTGCATTTTCTTCAATTTTTCGTATATTCGGGAATATGAAGAAAACTTTCATTGCGAAATTGCTGGCCGGGCCGGTAGCGGCTACGGGGCTGGCTGTTGCGGTTGCGGCGGCGGCCGGGCTGGGCGTGCTGGCGGGGCTGGGCGCTCTGCTGACGGGCTGCCAGAAGGAGGACTTTTTCGACCCCGAACTGCCGGTGGAGGACGTGCAGCCCTCTTTCAGCAAAGCGCACGGGCTGATGGACGAGCCGTTCCAGCTCACAATTATCCCTGCGCTTGACGGCAGCAAGATCTACTATACCCTCGACGGCAGCGTGCCGACGGCCAAGAGTCCGGTCTACAAGGGGCCGCTGTCAGTGTCCGGCACTACTATAATCAGGGCGCTCGAGAGGGCGCAGGACGGGCACATCACCAAAGTCGCGACGGCCAGCTACATCTTCGAGGACGTGCTGGACCTCGACTCCACTCCCGCCGGCTATCCGGAAATGTGGGGGCCGTACTGCCAAATCGAGGGGCGCGCCAAGGCCGACTATGCGATGGACCCGCTGATGACGAAGGATCCCGCGCTGCGGCAGAAGATGCTGGCCGGGCTGAGGCAGATTCCCATCGTGTCCATCGTCACCGACAAGGGCAATTTCTTCAATGACTCCGAGGATCCCGACACTGGCGGCATATATATACACACCGGCACTCCGGTGGGCGACGGGCTCGGCAGGGGCTGGGACAGGCCTGTGTCGGTGGAGATCTTCGACGGCGGCAGGATGGACTTGACCGTGGACTGCGGCATCCGGCTCCACGGCGGGCATTCGCGGCTTGCAGAGAAGAATCCCAAGCACGCCTTCCGCCTCAAGTTCAAGAGCGAATACGGTCCGTCCAAGCTCAAGTACGACATCTTCGGCGACGGCGGCCCGGCGGAGTTCAATACGCTGACTCTGCGCACGTTCTTCGGCAATGCCTGGCAGCACTGGGACGGCGGCAACCGCGGCAGGGCCCAGTATGTGCGGGACCTCTGGCACCGATATGCGAGTGCTTCTCTGGGGATGCCGTACAGCAGGGGACGGCACGTGCACGTGTTCATCAACGGTATGTACTGGGGCATCTACAGTCTCTCCGAAAGGATCGACGAGAACTTCTGCAAGTCGCACTTCGGCGGCAAGAAAGATGACTACGATGTGATCAAGGTCGACGAGGAACAGGGCAATTCGGCGGTGGCCGATGCAGGAAGCTTCGCTGCCTATGCTGAGCTGATGACGCTGGATTGCAAGGACCTGGCGGCAGTAGAGCGGCTGCTGGATGTCGACGAGTTCATAGATTTTATGATCCTGAACCAGTACGCGGGGAATACGGACTGGGATTATCACAACTGGTATGGGGTGTATGACAGAGGGGCGGCTGGAGGCGGGGCTTCCGGCGGGACGAGTGCTTCCGGCGGGACGAGTGCTTCCGGCGGGACGAGTGCTTCCGGCGGGGCTGGCAGCGGGTCCGGCAGCGGGGCTTCGGGAGGCGTGTCTGGTGGCGGGTCCAGGGGCGCGGGTGCTTCCAAGGGGACCGGGGGCGGCGCAGGGTTCCGTTTCCTGGTGTGGGATTCCGAGTGCATCTTCCAGGGCGTGAACGACAATATCCTCGACTGCTACAACAAGGGGAAACCCACGAGCCTCTTCAGCAAGCTCATCAAGAACGACGAGTTCCGAGCGCGATTTGCTTCCCGGGTGCAGGAGTTGAGCGCTCCCGGCGGCCTGCTGACGCCTGAACGGACCACAGCGCTCTGGGACAGCCTCTACCACTCCATCGATATGGCCCTCTATCTCGAGGCCGCGCGCTGGGGCGACTACCGCAACGCCGTCCATCCCTACAATTCCCGTGGCGCACGCTACGACGTCGACAACTACTATATGTCCGAACGCCGCCGCCTTCTCGACAGCTACTTCCCCACCCGTCTGGACATCTACCTGCAGCAGCTCCGCGACAAAGGCTGGCTCGAAGAATAGCCTCCGAAACGCGCCCCTCGGCTTGAGGAATAATCACGCATCTTAACCTCCGGAGCACGTGCTGTGCCGGAGGTTTTTTTCACCTGCCGAGGGCTATCTTTCTGCTCGCTTGCCGAGTTCGTCGGCCCATTCTTGGCTCTCCGGCCCATTTTCCCTGCATATAATGATATTATCCCGGTAAAAACTCATTTTATGCGGCTGTTTTTCTGAAAATCAGCGATTTTAGCCGCATGGTATGAGGAAAAGCGCAGTACAGTCATTTTATGCGCTTGAGCATTGGGATCGAGGTTATTTCCCGGCGGAGCCGAGAATAACCTCTAAAAGTTCTTGATGCCGGCGGCGGAAAAGCGGGCGCGGAAGAAGGGCTGGGAACGGGTTTCCTCCCGGCGGGGCTGCGGGGGGCTCGGGGGAAGGCCCTCCTCGCCACGCCGAGGAAAACCCTTCCGCTCCGGCGTGGACCCAAACAGTGCGAGAACACACCCACATCAAAATCTGTCCATCAGCACCGGCCTCTCCGTGGACAGACAAGGGATAACTATGCATCCGTTCCTCGGAAGTGTGTTCTGGAGCGGAATGCTGCCTTTTGTCTTCCCGGGGTGTCTGGGTGGCGAAGGGTTTTCCTCGGCCGGCAGCAGGAGCCCCTCCAGAGCTCCTGCTGGCGGACGGGAGGAAACCCGTTCTCCGCCGATTCTCCCAGCCCCATCTCCCGCCACCGACAAAAAAAGAATTTATAGGTTATTCTCGGCTTTGCCGGGAAATAACCGGTCCCAAAAAGAAGTTTTCCTAGTGCAGCTCGGCTGCGCTGGAGGAAACTTCGCCATCACGCAGCCCCTTCTGCCCAAAAACCGACCTTGTCTTTTTTTCCAAATCTGGCTTTGCTGTCTCAGAATGTACAAAGTGGCTGGTTTTTCCATTTTGAGGCAGGTTTTTCCGTGAAATTGTGGATTTTCCTGCCTCAGGATGAAAGAATGGGCAGTATATTTCATTCTATGGCAGGGAAGACGTAGTTTTCTCCCGACTAGGCGATGAAAACACCTGCTCGCTCATTTTCCCCGCATATAATGACATTTTCCTGGTAAAAACTCATTATATGCGGCTGTTTTCCGGGGAAACAGGGGTTTAAGGCCGCATGGTATGAGGAAATGCGCAGCACAGTCATTTTATGCGCTTGGGCATTTTTCTCTGAGGAGGTATGTGTAGGCGATGGGGTTTTCTATTGGTGTTTTTGGCTATGGAATGAAAATTATGGCTAATTTTGTGGAGATTACGCTTTATGAAAAGGTTTGTTTTCATACTCCTGGCTGCGGCTTTTGTGATTATGCCTCTTGCGACTTCTTGCTCAAAGATTGAGCAGCCGTCCAAGGAGGAAATCTCGGAGCCGGACAAGGATGACGATAATAAGCATCCGGACGTCGGTTCGTTATTTGGCTTCCATAAGAAGCACGGCAATAGTTCCGGGGAAAATGACGGCAGCGGCGGGGGAAGCGGTAGCGGGAACAACAACGGGGGATCCAGTGGCGGAAGCAATGGCGGGAATGGTGGTAACGGATCCGGAAGCGGCAATAATGGAGGTGGTTCCAACGGGGGAAACAGCGGAGGAAACTCTGGCGGAGGTTCCGGCGGCGGCAACAACGGCGGTAACTCTGGCGGCGGCAATTCCGGCGGCGGCAACAACGGCGGTAACTCTGGCGGCGGCAATTCCAGTGGAGGCAACAACGGTGGTAACTCCGGTGGCGGCAATTCCGGCGGCGGCAACAACGGCGGTAACTCTGGCGGCGGCAATTCCGGCGGCGGAAACTCTGGCGGCAATAACGGCGGCAACTCCGAGCCCGTCAGTCCCGTGGCGAACGCCAAGGTGGTGCGGACGTGGACGGTGGATTATTGCATTCTCAATGTCAGCGGCGGGGGGATCAGCATTATGGCGGGGTTCAAGGGGTGCGACATTGAGGAGATGGCCAGGATGGCGGAGAGGAACGGGGCCGAGTTCGATGTCAGCAAGGTGGCCGGGTACAAGGTTACCAACATTGAACTGTACGACAATAATGTTCTGGCAGTTAATTTCGAGAATAAGGAAGTGTTCTACGGTAATCTCACAATTGCCGGCAAGAACGTTACATATACTTTCATCAGTGGAGGGAAGGATCTGAAGGATGTGAGCGCCAGCGGAACGATGACTTCCCCTGCCCCCAAGAACACTGTGCTGATCCTGAGTGCCACCGTCAAGGAGTACTCCGGGTCGATTGAATTTAATTTGATTGAAGTCTGATAATTTCTGATAGTTATATGAAGAAGGCACTGATTACGGGTATTACGGGCCAGGACGGCAGTTTTCTGGCGGAGTTCCTGATTGAGAAGGGTTACGAGGTGCACGGGGTGCTGCGGCGCAGTTCGAGTTTCAACACGGGGCGCATCGAGCATCTGTACCTGGACGAGTGGGTGCGGGATATGAAGCGCAAGCGTCTGGTGAATCTGCACTGGGGCGATATGACGGACTCTTCCAGCCTCATCCGGCTCATCATCGAAATCAAGCCTGACGAGATATACAATCTTGCGGCGCAGAGCCACGTGAAGGTGAGTTTCGAGGTGCCGGAGTTTACGGCGGAGGCCGATGCTCTGGGCGTGCTGAGGCTGCTGGAGGCTGTACGCATCGCCGGCCTGACGGACAGCTGCCGCATCTACCAGGCGAGCACCAGCGAGCTGTACGGTATGGTGCAGGAGGTGCCGCAGAAGGAGACGACGCCCTTTTATCCGCGCAGTCCCTACGGCGTGGCAAAGCTCTACGGCTACTGGATTATGAAAAATTACCGCGAGAGCTACGGTATGTACTGCTGCAACGGCATCCTCTTCAATCACGAGAGCGAGCGGCGCGGCGAGACGTTCGTGACGCGCAAGATCACACTGGCGGCGGCGCGCATCGCCCGGGGGCTTCAGGACAAGCTGTACCTCGGCAATATGAATGCGCTGCGCGACTGGGGGTATGCGGGAGATTATGTGGAGTGTATGTGGCTCATCCTGCAGCAGGAGCGGCCGGACGATTACGTAATCGCGACGGGCGAGAACCACAGCGTGCGGGAGTTCTGCACCCTGGCCTTCCGCGAGGCGGGCATCGAGCTGCGCTGGGAGGGCGAAGGCGTCCACGAGAAGGGCATATGCGTGGAAGACCGCAGGGCACAGGTCCTGGGTACAGCCAGACAGGCCAGCTCACAAACCGCCGGATGCGCTCCGGGGAACGGCATCGGACTGGATGCTGCCGCCGGGCTGCCGGGCTCCTCGCTGGAGGGCCGTACGCTCGTGGAAGTGGATCCGAAGTATTTCCGGCCGGCGGAGGTGGACCAGCTGCTGGGCGATCCGTCGAAGGCCCGCAAGGCACTCGGCTGGAACCCGCGCAAGACGAGCTTCGAGGAGCTCGTGAAGATAATGGTGAAACACGATTTGGAGGAAGTTGGCAAATGACACATCTGACCGATGAAGAGCGCAAGGCACTGATGGAGGATCTGAAGTCCTTTGATAGGCAAATGCCTTGCGTAGGACTTTTCGAGTATGATCCGCAGGACCACGCCTTTTTCGGAGTACGTAAGAAAGAACTTACTCCCAAGATGGTCGAAGAGGCTGCTGAGAAGGGCCTCCCGTTTATAAACTACCCTACCCTGCATCATCAGGTTTGGGCCAAGGAGTTCTTCAAAGCGCAGGCGAAGCACCTGGACACCAAGTTCAAGGGCGATTACACTCAAATCCCCCGCGGACGTGTAGCCTGGAACATCGACAAGTTCATCGTGCTGGTGGGACACTGGGCAGAACCGGTGCAGGAAGAGCTGACGGGACTTCTGGAGCAGGAGTTCTCACTTCCCTACTTTGAATACGTATATGACGAGCACTGGGACCTCGGCCACGGATGGTCGGGAGATATGCCGTCAAGATAAATGGGTTAAGACAATGGAAAACATATCCGCATTCAAACGTTTCAAGCTTTTTGTAAGCCGGGTGCTGGACAAGGTGGCGCCGGGGCTGCTGTATGGCCGCCGCTTCTACTCGCAGGCCGGCGAGGATATGCTGCTGTCCCTCTACTACGAGGGGAAGAAGCACAAGGGCTTCTATGTGGACGTGGGGGCGCATCACCCCTACCGCTTCTCGAACACCGCCTATTTCTACAGGCGGGGCTGGCGCGGCATCAACATCGAGCCGACCCCCAGCCTCT
Organism: uncultured Bacteroidales bacterium; assembly: GCA_947169015.1. Lineage (GTDB taxonomy): Bacteria > Bacteroidota > Bacteroidia > Bacteroidales > UBA932 > Equibacterium. The sequence goes on from CAMVOD010000002.1 coordinate 266,008, forward strand.
TCAAGGCCTTCCCGAGGCGGCGCAGACGCGACATCAACCTCAACGTCGGCATCGGCAACGGCGAGAAGCTGACCTTCTACGTCTTCAATGAGGGAGCGCTGAACACCTTCGACCCGGCCCTTGCAAAAGAGCGGGACGGAAAAATCCACCTGGGACGGCAGTATAAGATCATCGACCGCATCGAGGTCCAGACCCGCACTCTCGCCGACATTCTGGACAAGCACCTGCCGGCCGGCACCCCCATCGACCTTCTGACCATCGACGTGGAGGGGATGGACTTCGACGTGCTCAAATCGAACGACTGGACCAGGTATCTGCCGCAGTTCATACTGGTGGAGTGCGAGAGCGAGCTCGACGACCTCTCCGACGACGAGATCTATCAGTTCCTGCACGCGAAGGGCTACTCGATTGCGGGCAGGACTCTGTATACAACCCTTTTCAAATATGGAAAAGAACAGTAAGATATATGTGGCAGGCCACCGCGGGATGGTGGGCAGCGCCATCGTGAGGGAGCTGCGGCGGCAGGGCTATGACAACCTGGTGCTGCGCACGCACGCGGAGCTGGACCTCACCCGGCAGGCCGATGTAGAGGCGTTCTTCGAGGCCGAGCAGCCGGAGTACGTGTTCCTGGCGGCAGCGAAGGTGGGCGGCATCGTAGCCAACCAGAATGCGCTGGCGGACTTTATGTACGACAATATGATTCTGGAGATGAACGTGATTCACGCCGCTTGGCGCAACGGCTGCCGCAAGCTGGAGTTCCTCGGCAGCAGCTGCATCTATCCGAGGATGGCGCCGCAGCCGATGCCGGAGAGCTGCCTGCTCACCGGCGCTCTGGAGAAGACCAACGAGGCGTACGCGCTGGCCAAGATCAGCGGCCTGAAGTACTGCGAATTCCTCAACCGCCAGTACGGCACCGACTTCATCAGCGTGATGCCTACAAACCTCTACGGCCCGAACGACAACTACCACCCTGAGCACAGCCACGTGCTGCCGGCGCTGATCCGCCGCTTCCACGAGGCGAAGGTGGCCGGGCTGCCGAGCGTGACCTGCTGGGGCGACGGAAGTCCGCTGCGCGAGTTCCTCTACGTGGACGACCTGGCGAACCTCTGCGTCTTTTTGATGAACAACTACAGCGGCAACGAGACTGTGAATGCCGGCACTGGCAAGGAACTTAGCATCAAGGCGCTGACGGAGCTGGTGGCCCGCGTGGTGGGCTACACCGGCCGCATCGAGTGGGACAGCACCCGTCCGAACGGCACTCCCCGCAAGCTGCTGGACGTCAGCAAAGCCACTGCGCTTGGCTGGACCTACAAGACGGAGCTGGAAGACGGCATCCGCCTGGCCTACGAGGACTTCCTGACGAATCCCGTGCGGGCGGAAAGGTAGACTTTAACTTCAGGGACAGACATCGAGTATTTAAATCCTATCTATATGAAACTGAGAATCTTTTTTCTGGCGGTGATGATGCTGGTGGGCGTCGGCGCCGCTGCGTATGCCCAAGAGGCTTTCAGAGTTAATGTGGTACAGCCGGAGCACGCCAAGATGGTGGTGACTCCCGCAGTGCCTGAAGACGGTATGGTGCCGGCCGGCACTGTGCTGCACGTCAAGGTCAGCGACATCGAGCCCGGCTGGACCTTCGACAGCGGCTACTATCTGGCTATGACGAAAACTGTCCGCTGGCCTGTGAACATCGAGTCGATGGAGCCGGAGTTCGACGTCAAGGTGGAAGGCAACATTATGAGCCTCGGGGCTTCGATAATGGAGGCTTCCCGCGCCGAGGGCTACAAGGTCATCCAGGACATCGAGTATGCCAAGCCCGGCGTCAAGCCGCTGAAGTACGATGCCTTCATCCCCGACGGGGCCAGGAATCTGCCGGGCATCGTGATCATCCACGGCGGCGGCTGGTCTTCGAACACCGAGGACATTATGCGCGGCCTGGCCCGCGAGCTCATCAAGGGCGGCAAGTATGTGGTCTTCAGCATCGACTATCGCTGGATCAACAATGGCGACGGCGACGAGACTCCCAATACTATGACTGACCTCATCGACGACTGCTACGGTGCCATCCTGCACATCCAGAAGCACGCGAAGGACTACGGCCTCAACCGCCGCAAGCTGGCTGTGACCGGCGACAGCGCCGGCGGCCATCTGTCTGCCATCTGCATCGACGCTGTGGAGCGCGTGGGCAAGGACGGTTTCGTGCCGACCTATATGCCGAAGGGTATGTGGCTGGGCCATGCCCGCCGCTGGCTGAAGGGCATCAAGGCTGCCGCGCCGAGCTACGGTGTGTTCGATGCCAAGAGTCTGGCCGGCTTCGTGAGGAATATGCCGGAGGAGGAGGTTGTCAAGGTTGTGCCGATGGACAACGTTCCGGAGGTTCGCAAGCGTGCCGTGCCGCAGTTCCTGACGCTGGGTACGCTGGACCGTACTGTGGGCCGCGAGCCGATGGAGGAGTATGTGCAGCTGATGAAGGATAAGGGCCAGAGGGTCGAGTACATCCTCATCGACGGGGCCAGCCACGCTTTCTTCGATTGGAAGCCGGACCAGCGCACGAAGGATACCTTCGAGAAGTTCGGTGTCCCCTACGCCAAGAAGATGCAGGAATTCTTCGATTCCGTATTCTACAAGTAACCGTTAGAGTTCCAGGTGGAGCGTGAGCTCTTCTCCGGTCAAGGGATTGCGGAAGATGGCGGTGTAATTGCCGGTGGGGAGCCAGATGTACGAGGTCTCGAAGGGGTCTTCTTCGTCATCCTCGTAGATTTCGCAGGCCATCGCACGGCCTTCCTCAAAGTAGTCCCAATGGGAGCGCCATACGACCGGCTTTGAACTGCCCTCGGGGAAGATTGCCCACGGGATGTCCTTCTGGGTCCTGAAATAGAGATAGAGGCTCTCGCCGTTCAAAGCCTTTTGCATACCTTCGGGCTGATCCTGCGCGTAGCCGACCTCGATGAGCGACGACAGCGGACGCTTGGTAAAGACGATACAGTCATACGGGAGCAGGGAGTACGGAACCCAGGCTCCGCTGGCCTCATCCTTGACGGCAAGAGCGATCCGGTCCCCGTCGGCAATGCCGCCGGCGATCATACACTCCTGCGGGACGATCTCATACCAGCGATACATATCCACTTCCATCGTATGGTCTTTGGAAATCTGCTCCTTGAAGGCGCCCTTGCTGTCGTAAAGAGCAAAGCAGAGAGTGACCTTGACATAGTTGTCGGTTGAAGGAATAAAGGAGTCCAAATAGAAATAGCATCTTTCAAGGGTGAACTTCGTGTTCTGTCCAAGGTCGAAAGACGGTGTAAGGACCGCATCTGAAAGATGCAGATTATACTGAGGCTCGCCGCCCTCGTCAGGCTTGATATTGACGACGGCAGTCTGCCCGTCATAGAACTCGGTCATATCTTCCTCGTGACCTTCTATCGGGGCGAAGGTAAAGAATGCAGACCCCTGGCCCCAGCCGTAATTGATGCTGAAAAAACGGCCGTCGTAGCCGTCGATCACGAAGGCGTGGCCCCCTTCTTCGCTGTAGCCGGCGTAGAGGATGGGCCTGTCGGCATTAATCTCATCCTTCATCTTCTGCTCCCACATCTTCTGCGAGTGGACGTCTTCGCGATACTCTATCTTCATCTGCTTGTCATAGCCGAAATACTCCGTCAGATGATAGGCATCTTGGGTATATGCGCCGGAACCCTCAAGATCGAAATTCATCTTGTACATCACCGCCACGTCATAGAGCAGCCGGGCGATCTGCTCCGACTCCTGGGCGTTGTAGCCCTTGGCTTTGTCGGGCATCAGCGACCAGTCGTAGGTGTGGCCCAGCTGTATGGGCGAGATGTGCCCGCCGCCGAAGTCGTAGGCAGGGATCGTCCCCACCCCTTTCTCGGGCCATCTGTGATATTTCATTATGATGGCGGTGGCCGTGGCGACGCAGCCGATCGGCGGCTTCTGGCCGTCTATCTTCGGAGCCAGGTCGTTGAAGGGAGAGAACTGGTTCCATTTCGCAGTCTTGAGGACGACAGGCTCTTCGGGTTCCTCTTCGTCGGCTTTCGTAGCAGCGGAAACCCAGCCCTGCGAGCGGGCGAAAGCGATGATGTCGGCATACCACTTCAGGCCGTCCATCATATTGACAGGGATGTTTCCGACGGGGAATGCATCCTCGAAGGAATATGCAAGCACCTTGCGGGCTACATCGTCGCCGGCAGCGATGACATAACCGCCGGAAGGCATATCGAAGACATATAGTGCAGGGTCTGCCGGAGCCTTGGTGACACTCTCGGGAAATGTATACACCAGCCGCAGGTCCTCGGCACGCACGGCTGCAGCCTTGGTGAGGCCGCGCTCGGCAGTGAAAAACTCAGCGGCATTGCGACGGGCCTGGGCCTCAGGGATGGGCCGGGCGTCTGACATCTGCCACACAAGCAGTGCGGCAACTATTGCTATCAACCTTCTCATTTGCGCAGATCCCTCAGATTAAGTCTTGTTTCGGTCTTGAAGTCAGTGACTCTGACTCTGCTGGCGCCGTTCAGCTCGACGATGACCTTGTGCTCGCCGCTCTCGGAATAGTGGTGCTCTATGCCGGCCTGCCACAGGTCGCTGGTCCCGTCGCCCCAGAAAACGAAGCTGTCGCGGTTGTTCCCTTGCAGCTCAGGTACTTTCACCACCTGCTCCGCAGAGGAGAAGATGAACGCGGGAAGGCGGCTGTACTGATGGACCACGACGGTATCGGGCTCGGGCAGGTGCTTGTAATAGACGAAGATGCGGGAGTCGCGGGGCTGGGCCTCTTCCGGATTCCAGGCAGCGGCCGACACTAAGAAGCGGGTGCCGCCGTCCTTGCCCTTCTCGCTGCCCTCGAGGGTCAGCCAGCGATCTTCCAGGGCAAGCCTGTAGTCTTCCGGCTCGGCGCCGACAGTCTCGACTGCCACCGTCCAGCCGCGGCCGGAGGCCAGCAGGGTGTCCTTGGAAACGAGGATGGGGAAGAACTCCTGGTTGACGAAGACATTGGCCTCGAACTTCTCGGCCTGGTTCACGAACTTTATAGAGCCCATACGGCCCCGGCGGGTGCCGTTCTCAGCCACCTGGAACGAATGGTGGTGCACAGGCAGCGCCTTGCTGGCCACCGGCACTATCCAGTCGGCGCCTTCGGTGACTTCGATGTCGTAATCCACGTTCGCCTGGACCTCGATGACTATCGTCTTGCCATCCGCAGCCACATCGAAATACTTCGATTCGGCCGGCAGTATCATTGCGTGCTTGGCTCCCTGGCTCACTTTCACCTCGCTGGTCACCTCCTCGGCGAAGAAAGTGACAGTCGCGCTGCGGACGTCATAGCTGCTGTTGCGGGAGACGGAAATCGTCACCGTGACCGGATCGTCCGAAGCGGTGGTCACGCTCGAAGGCGAGACGATCACCCAGGGCTCGGAGCACCTGGCGCTCCAGGGACGGTTCGACTGGACTGTGACGGTGAATGAGTATGGAGCGTCGCTGATGTCCACCTGGGACTGGCCCGTGACTATGATCTCGGGAGCCTTCTGGCAAGTGGACAGCAGGACAATGCAAGCTAGAAGCGATACGAGTTTCTTCATTATCCGTTTTTAAGCGTTTCTACACGGTTGGAAGCGCAAATTTAAATAAAAAAAACACTGCCTCACGGGGAGACAGTGTCTTTTGTCGTCGGCAAGGACAAACTTATTTCTTGAGGATGCCGCCGAGGATGCTTCCGAGGATGCCGCCGCCGGCAGGTTTGTTGCCGCCCTTGAGGGTGATCAGGATGTCGTTGATGTCAACGTCGCCGTCGCCGTCCTGGTCTTTAACAAGGCCGCTGAGCTTGGTGAAGACAGTGGGGATGAGAGCGGTGAGGGTTCCGCCGAGGTTGGAGTTGAGGCCGAGCTTCTGGATCACGTTGTTCTTGAAAAGCGAGCCTGCTAGGGCTGTGATGGGGCTCTGGGCAGCTGCTGTCTTGCCGGTGAGCAGCTGTTTGATCATATCGAGACCGCCAGCTTTGGTAGCTGTCTGGGTGAGACTGCCGAGGATTGAGTTTGAAAGGCCGTTGAGGATGTCGTTCTTCTGGTTTGCGGGAAGGGCGACGTTACCTGCAATGTTGCCCACTTGCTGGGCGATGAGGTCGCTGAGGTTGAGTGCCATAGTTGTTATTGGTTTTGAGTTATTAGCACGAATATACAGAATTTTCAGCGAAAAAACTACTGTGCGCTGAACATATATCGCAGTCCCAGCTGGGCGCCGAAATTGTCTTCGAGCAGCTGGCCGCGGTCGGCGTAGAGACCCCAGGTGATGGCGAAGTGCCGCAGCGGGATCTCTCCTACCAGCGCGCCTGAAACCTGGTGCAGCGGAGTCTCCTTGACAGTGCCGGGATCCTTGCCCCACTGGGACTCGCCGACGTAAGGGGAAGGATATGTGCCGTAGTTGCGGCTGTAGGTCAGCATCAGTTTGTAGGGCATTTTGTGGAACAGCTTGCCGGCGAGGCTGACGTGGTGGGCCTTGAGGCGGTTGTTCTCTATTCCAAGGACCATTGCGCGGCCTGTCCAGGTGCCGGCGCGGGTGCCCTTCGGGAAGAAGAGCGGGTCGCCGATGGTGCGGCCGTACGCCGTCCAGCCGGAGCGGTATTCTCCGTTGTTGAAGTAGTTGTCGCCGCCGCCCATAATCTTGCGCCAGTAGTGGTACTGGTCGGCGGGGTCGAGGTGCTTGCGTTCCTCTTCGGTGGTGGGGCGGTCGTGGCGGGTGCCGGACTGCCACATCGTGGACTGGTACTCGTAGAGGATGTCGCTCACCCAGCGGTCCTTGTCGTCAAAGCCGAACCAGAGGGTGTTGACGCCGTCCGGGAAGTTCTGAAAGCCCATTCCGGAGCCGTCGTTGTAGGGTATGTCGTGCTGGAAGGTGGCCTTCCAGCCGTCGCCGCGCCAGTCGAAGCGCAGCAGCTCGCCGCCGCCCTGGTCGCCGATGACGTTGATCTGGTCGCTCTGCGAGCCGGCGCCGGAGGCGTGCATTCCGAGGACTATGCGGATGTAGTTTTCGAGGGTGACTGGCATTTCGGCCTTCTCATACTTGCCGGCCCACAGGGCGTAGTGGTCCAGGCCGAAGTGGAAGCTCAGGCGCTCGGTGATGTCGAAGCGCAGCATCACCTTGTTGCGGTGCAGCAGCGCTCCCTTGACATAGCGGTCGTCGAGGGTCTTGTAGTCGCCGAAGCTGCCGTACAGCCACACGTGACGGTTGGTCCACGGCAGGGGCACGGGGTCGAGGTTCAGCAGGTAGCCGGGCATCTGCCGGGCGTTGCCGCTCCAGACGATGTGGCCGCCGGTGGTGGACATCGAGCCGAGAGTGGGGGTTCCCGCCCCGTAAAAATCAAGGTCGACGTGCTTTATGCCCGCGTCGAGGGAAAACACCTTCCACTTGACGCTGGCGTAGAGCTCGTCGGCCATAAGGCGGAAGTCTGCGGCCTTGCCGGTAGCAGCTTCGGCCGCAGCAGTTCCGCTGTCGTAATTCGCCGCCAACGACACTCCCCACCGCCACTGGAAGTCCTTGCTGGTGTCGTACTGCGTGTGCGCAGCCAGCACCGCCAGGGCTCCGTCGTTCTCCGGCATCAGGCCCCACTGGTTGGCCGTTGCCCAGAAAGGCAGCGAGCCTCCGCTCGAAAGGGCGCCGGTCAGCAGCAGTGACAGGATGAAATCGTTCATCGGCAGTTATTTTTGTCGCAAATATAGCCTATTTGAAGAGAAGGCGTGCGAAGGTGTTCAGATAGAGCCTCCAATTGAACCAGGTGTGGCCGCCGTCTGAAGCGTAGATGGTGTGAGGCATTCCGTTGCGCTCGAGGGCCTTGTCGAGAACCTCGGTGCCGGGCCAGGCGAAGTCTTCGGTGCCGCAGCCTACCCAGTAGAGCTTGTAGCCTGCTTTCTTGATGCCCTGGAGCTGTGCGTCGAGCTCAGCGCTCTCGCGGATACCGCAGCTGAGCGGGCAGATGTAGTCGAATACGTCAGGATAGAGGATGGTGGCGCGGGTTGTGTGGCCGCCGCCCATTGACAGACCTGCGATTGCACGGCTGGCCTTCTTGGGGATGGCGCGGTAGTTCTTCTCGATGAAAGGAACGATCTCGGTAACGAGGCTCTTCACGTATGCATCGGGCTCAGTCACCTGCTTGGTGGGGAGTTTGAAGGTGCCGGCTGCCTGCTGTCCGGGGTTGCCGTTCGGCATAACCACGATCATAGGCTCTGCAAGGCCTTTCTCGATGAGGTTGTCGAGGATTTCTGCAGTGCGGCCCATACTGGTCCACGCTTCCTCGTCGCCACCTGCACCGTGGAGCAGATAGAGAACCGGATATTTCTTCTTGGGGTTGGCCTCGTAGCCGTAAGGAGTGTAGACAGTCAGACGGCGGTTGCTGCCGAGGATCTTGCTGTCATACCAGGGGTGGCTCACTGTGCCGCGCTGGTTGGCGCTGTAGTAGTTCTCGCTGCGCTCGCCGGGAACGATGAGCATATTGAGATAGCGGGTTCCGTCGCGCTGCACGAGGATGTTCTGAGGGTCGTTCATAGACACGCCGTCAACGATGAAGTTGTAGGTGTGGATCTCGGGACGGGGGCAAGGGAGTTTGATTGACCAAACATTGTTGGCGCCGCGTTTCATATCGACGGGACCGCCGGTGAGCCAGCTGCCGCTGAAGCGGACGATGGTGGCGTAGTCAGCCCTGAGGTTGAAGGTCACGCTGTCGCCCTGGATGTCGGGAGATACGATTTGCGGACCGCGGCCGAAGTTGGCGAGTTCCTGAGCCTGCATTGAGAAGCTGGCGAGCAGGATGATTGCAAAAAATGTAAAGAGTTTTTTCATTTGACTGATTTTGATAAAGGTTTATTTGAAAAGTTTCTGTGCGAAAATTGTCAGGTAAACGCGCCAGTTGCGCCAGATGTGGGCGCCGTCTGACTCGTAATATGTCATCGGATAGCCGTGGGCGTCGCAGTACTCCTTGAGCTTGAGGGAGGTTGCGCGGATGCCGGTGTCGTCCTTGCCCACGCCGACCCAGAAGAGCTTCGGCTTGGCGGCGAAGAGGGCTGCCAAGGCGGCCTCGTTGTCGTCGACGGTGGCTGTGCCGGAGAACATACCGACATATCCGAAGGTCTTGGGATAGTGGAGCGACAGCATCGCCGACTGGCGTCCGCCCATCGACAGGCCTGCCACTGCGGTGCTGGCTGCGCCTTTAGCCACGTGGTAGTGGCTCTCGACGAACTTCATAATGTCGGGGAAACTCTCCTCCACCTCGATGGTGCTTTGGCTGCGGCTGTTGGCCATCGTCGGCTGGAACATATTGACGGCTGCGCCCGGGGCGGCCTGGTTGAAGTATACGCCGTTGGGCATAACTACTATCATCGGTTTGGCCTTGCCTTCGGCAATGAGGTTGTCCATAATCTGGGCGGTGCGGCCGAGGTCGCTCCACGCGTCTTCGTCACCGCCGGAGCCGTGCAGGAGGTAGAGCACAGGATATTTGGCCTTCGGGCTGTCCTCGTAGCCGGCCGGGGTGTAGACGGTCAGGCGGCGTTTGGCGCCTAGGGTCGGGCTGTCATACCATACGTGCGACACAGTGCCGTGCGGGACGTCGTGGACTTCGTAGTACCAGCCTTTGTCGCCCTGCTTTGCGCTGAGGGTGAAGATGTTGGTCCAGGTGGCCACGTCGCGGTTCATATAGACGTTCGAAGGGTCGAGAGTGCGCTGTCCGTCGACAACGAAGTTGTAGGAATAGAGCTCGCCTTCCAGCGGCTCGGTGGTGAAGGTCCACACGCCGCCTTCGCCTTCGGTCATATCGCAGGGACGGGCAGCGAAGTCGCCGCGCACCTGCACCTTGACGGCCTTGGGAGCCCTCAGGCGGAAAGTGACGCTGTGGTCAGGGTTGATTTCGGGGGAAACTATGCCCGAGCCGGGGCCCAGGGCTTGCTGCGCCGACGCACCGAGGGTGGCGGCCAGCAGGAGGGTGAACAGGAATATGCGCTTCATATTGCTATATCTGAATTGATGTAAACGTTTCTAAATGCTTACCTCGGCGCTCTGGCGGATGTCGTCGGATGCGCTGCCGAGCAGCAGCTGCAGCTTGCCGTGCTCCAGGGCCCAGCAATCCTCCTCTTCCATCCAGAAGCGCAGGTCGTCCAGCGGTATCTCCAGCGTCACCTTGCGGCTCTCGCCGGCTTTCAGGCTCACGCGGCTGAAGGCCTTGAGTTCCTTGTCGGGCCATTCCACCTTCGAATCGAGGCGGCGCACATAGAGCTGAACCACTTCGTCGGCCGGCATATCGCCTTCGTTGGTGAGGGTGAAGGTGGCTGTCACCTTCTTGCTGTCAGCCTTGGCGCTCAGGTCGCCGTAGCCGAACGTTACGTATGACAGGCCGTGGCCGAAGGCGTACATCGGCTTGACGTTCTTGGTGTCGAACCAGCGGTAGCCGACATAGAAACGCTCGCTGTACTCGCTGACGGGGATGGGGCGCTTGGCGTTCAGGGCCTGGCGCTCCGCCGGGGTCATATCAGGCCTGTAGAGCGATGTGAACAGGTCCATCTCCTTGGTGTCGTTCGGGAAGTTGCCCATCGCGTAGGCCGGAGAGTCTTCGAGTTTCACCGGGAAGGTGAAGGGCAGCTTGCCGGAAGGGGCTATGTCGCCGAAGAGGACTTCTGCCAGCGCTGTGCCGCCTTCCATTCCGTTCCACCAGCCCTGCACGATGGCCGGAGAGGCTTTCTCGACCACTTGCAGGTCGGTCGGGCCGCCGGAGATGATGACTGTGGCGAGGTTGGGGTTTGCTTCGCGCAGCGCGCATACCAGCTCTTCCTGGCCGCAGGGGAGTTTGATGTTGCTGCGGTCAGAACCTTCGGTCTCGATGCTCTTGTTGGTGCCGGCGAAGAAGATCACGATGTCGGCTTCCTTGGCCAGCGCTACGGCTTCTGCCATCAGGGCGGGGTCGGCCGGCTCATCGATGGCCGTGGCTACCAGCGGGTCGGTCTGTGTGGCGGCGGCGCCTCCCCAGCGGCGTCCCGGGAAGTTCTTGTAGCCGGGAGCGTACTTCACCTCGATGGCCTTGCCGGCGCGGGTCTGGATGCCCTGCAGCGGGGTGATTTCATAGAGGGCCTTCACTCCGGCGCCAACACCGCCGCTCTGGGTCTTGAGGACGGCGTTCTGGCCGATGACGGCGATTTTCTTCACGCCGGACTTGATGGGAAGTATGTTTTCGTTCTTCAGCAGGACGATGGATTTCTCGGCTACCTGGCGGGCGATGGCCTGGCTTTCAGGCTGCGAGGTGATGGCCTGGTTGGCCTTGTCGGCGGGCACGGGCTCGATGGCGAAACGTACGCGCAGGATCTGGCGCACCTTCTCGTCGACCTGGGCTTCGGTCAGCGCTCCGGTCTTGATGGAGTCGATGACGGCCGGGCCGAGGTAGCTGGAGCCTGTCATCTGCACGTTGAGGCCGTGCAGCATTGCGCCCATCGTGCTGTGGGTGCCGCCCCAGTCAGAGACGGTCATTCCCTTGAAGCCCCAGTCGCCGCGGAGGATCTCGTTGAGCAGGTGCTCGTTCTCCGAGCAGTAGTCGCCGTTCACACGGTTGTAGGCCGGCATCACTGCCATCGCGCCACCTTCCACTACGGCACGCTCGAAGGGCTTGAGGTAGATTTCGCGGAGGGTGCGCTCGTCAACCCTCACGTCCACGCTGCCTCGGTTGGTCTCCTGGTTGTTGGCGGCGAAGTGCTTGATGCAGACTGCGGTGCCCTGGTCCTGGACGCCCTTGGTGTAGTAGAGGGAAAGGGCGGCAGAGAGGATGGGGTCCTCGCTCAGGTACTCATAGCTGCGGCCGCCGACGGGCAGACGCTGGATATTGATGGCGGGGCCGAGGATGATGTCCTTGCCGCGCAGACGGGCTTCGACGCCCATTCCGGTGCCGTACTTGTAGGCCAGGTCCTCGCTCCAGGTGGCTGCAAGGGCGCTGCCGGTGGGGAAGTAAGTGGCTGAGTCCACCGTCCAGCCGGCACTCTGGAAGCCGTTGGGCACGCCTTCCTCGCGGATGCCGAAGGGGCCGTCGGCGTAGTTCATATCGGCGATGCCGAGCCTCTCGACTCCGGCCGACGACATATTGGTCTTGCTGTGCAGCATATTGACCTTCTCCTCGAGGGTCATCTGCGCGATTATTTCGTTGATTTTGGATTCATTGGCCAGCAGGCGGTCCTGCGGCTTGACGGTGCGGGTGC
>CAMVOD010000003.1:0-254930 GCA_947169015.1 uncultured Bacteroidales bacterium
CCAGATCGTCCTCCATCTCGACCACGGTGACAGCTTCGAGACTTGCAAGAGCTGCATCGAGTTCGGTTTCTCATCAGTGATGATCGACGGCAGCCATCTGCCTTACGACGAGAACGTAGCCCTGACCAAGAAGGTAGCCGACTACGCACACCAGTTCGACGTAACAGTCGAGGGTGAGCTCGGTGTTCTTGCAGGTGTTGAGGATGAAGTAAGCTCAGACCACCACACATACACCCGTCCCGAGGAAGTCGTTGACTTCGTTACCAAGACCGGTTGCGACTCACTCGCCATCTCTATCGGAACTTCACACGGCGCATACAAGTTCAAACCCGAGCAGTGCCACAAAGATCCTGAGACCGGCCGTCTCGTTCCCCCGCCGCTGGCATTCGACGTGCTCGACGGTGTAATGAAAGAGCTCCCCGGCTTCCCGATCGTCCTCCACGGTTCCTCATCAGTTCCGCAGGAAGAAGTTGACGCCATTAATACTTACGGCGGTCAGCTCGAAGCTGCCATCGGTATTCCCGAGGACCAGCTCCGCAAAGCTGCAAAGAGCGCTGTCTGCAAGATCAACATCGACTCTGACTCTCGTCTGGCGATGACTGCTGCAGTCCGCAAGGTGCTTGCTGAGAATAAGGGCGAATTCGATCCTCGCAAATATCTCGGCCCTGCCCGCGACAATATGAAGAAGCTCTACATCCACAAGATCATCAACGTTCTTGGCAGCGACGGCAAGGCCTAGTCGTTATTCATACTAAAGAGAAGCCCTGTATCGAAAGACACAGGGCTTTTTCTTTTGAACGACTGGCCCTCATTGCTACGGCACCAGCACCATCTCGTCGAAGAGGTATGAGGCGCCGCCGATGCGGTCGATGACGAAGAGGGCGTAGCGGATGTCGATGGAGATGTTGCGGCAGATCTCAGGGTCGAAGACGACGTCGCTCATCGTTCCTTCCCAAACACGGTCGAAGTTGAGGCCCACGAGCCGGCCGTCAGCATTGATGACGGGACTGCCGGAGTTGCCGCCTGAAGTGTGGTTTGTGGCGAGGAAGCAGACCGGGATCGTGCCGTCGACGCCCCAGCGGCCGTAGTCTTTGGCCGCATAGATGTCGCGAAGGCGCTGCGGGATGTCATAGTCGTAAATGTCCGGGTTGTCCTTCTGCATAATGCCCTCGATGGTTGAGACAGGCTTGTAGACCACACCGTCGGAAGGCTCGTAGCCTGAAACCTTGCCGTAGGCTATGCGGAGGGTGAGGTTGGCGTCGGGATAGAACACTTTCTGAGGTTCGAAGGCCATCTGGCCGCGCATATAGGTGCGCATCAGCAGGTCGATCTGGCGGTTGAGGGCGCTGCGCTGCTGGGCGATGCTGTCGCGGTAATGCTCGTAGAAACTTTGTGAGAAGTCCAGGGCCTCGGCCTCGGAGGCGAACACAGCCTTGCGCCAGGCCTCTACGCTGCCGAACTGAGCCATCTTGCGGTCGTAATATGCCGGACGCAGGTCTCCGGTCATATTCTTGCCGTATGCAGCGACCACAAGGTCGAAAATCTCCTCGTCGATGGGCTGGTAATAATCCTTCCAGAAAGCGGCGCTGTCAACCTTGCCCCGGCGGATGAATGCCGGCCACTCGATGGCGGCGATGGCTTCGCTGTAGTTCTCGTAGGCGTAGGTATACTTGTCCAGCAACTGCTGCAGCGAGTCGAGCTTCTCTACAACCCCTTCATATTCGCTGCCGGCAGCCCATCTCTTGAAGCGGGCCTGGTAGGCTTCCTTGTTCTCCACGGTCTTCATCTTGCGGATGCCCTTGGCCTCTCCCTGCCACTTCTTCCAGGCGTTGGCGACGGAAGATTTCTTGCTGGCATACTGGATGCGGATGGCGGGACTCTGGGCCATATATTTGTTCATCACGTCGAGCCTCATATCGCGCAGCGCGATCTTGGTGGGGTTGGATATCTCGGAAGTGTAATTGACGGCGCTTGCGGTGATGTACTCCCTGGTTGAACCGGGGCAGCCGTAGACGAAGGTGAAGTCACCCTCACGCACGCCTGCAGTCGAGATCTCGAAGAATTTTTTGGGAGAATAGGGAATGTTGTCGGCAGAATAGTCTGCGGGCTCCCCGTCGGGACCTGAGTAAACCCTGAACATCGAGAAATCGCCGGTGTGGCGCGGCCACATCCAGTTGTCGGTCTCGCCTCCGAACTTGCCGATGGAACTCGGCGGAGCGCCTACGAAACGCACGTCGCGGTATACCTTGAAGATGTAGAGGAAATACTGGTTGCCATAGTACAGGGCAGCCACCTGGGCCCTGAGCCCCTTGCCGCCGGCCACTGCAGCGTCGATGAGCTTCTGGGCATTCGCGGCGGCGACGCTGTCGCGCGCCTCTTCTCCCATTGCAGGGTCATATCCGGCGAGCACCTTGTCGGTGACGTCGTCCATCCTCACCAGATAGCTGACTGTCAGGCCGGGGCAGGGAAGCTCCTGCTCGCGGCTCATAGCCCAGAAACCGTCGGTGAGGTAGTCGTGCTCTACGGAGCTGTGACGCTGGATGTAGCTGTAGCCGCAGTGGTGGTTGGTGATGAGCAGGCCCTTGTCGGAAATCATCTCGCCGGTGCAGCCTGAGCCGAACAGCACGACGGCGTCCTTGAGGGACGAATGGTTGACGCTGTAGACATCTTCTGCACTGAGCTTGAAGCCTTTGGCCTGCATATCGCCGATGACGGACTCTATCATACTGGGAAGCCACATACCCTCGTCGGCCATCGCCGCGAAGGATACTGTCAGTGCTGTGAGGATCGAAAGGAGTTTTTTCATATCATTAAATGTTTAATTTCTTGAGGAATGAGCGGCGGTGCTCAGGGGTGATGCCGAGCGCGGCGATGGCCTCGTAATGCTCCTTGGTGGGGTAGGCAGCATTGCGCTCCCAGCCGTAGCCGGGGTATTGTTCCGCCAAGGCGGTCATATATTCGTCACGGTAGGTCTTGGCAAGGATGGAGGCCGCCGAAATGGCCGGAATCTTCGCGTCTCCCTTGACAACCGTCATATACGGGATCTCAGCCCCGTCAGGGCCGGAGTACGGCTTGAAGCGGTTGCCGTCCGCCAGGATCAGCTCCGGCACGACACCCATCTTCGCAATGGCCAGGTGCATTGCCTTTATGGACGCGTTGAGGATGTTTATCTCGTCAATCTCGGCGGCGCTGACGCTGGCTACGCCCCAGGCTATCGCATTCTGCTCGATAATGGGGCGCATCTGCTCGCGGCGGCTTTTGGTCAGCTGCTTGCTGTCGGCCAGCCAGGGGTGGCGGAAGTCTTCGGGCAGTATCACCGCCCCGGCGAAGACAGGGCCTGCCAGCGGCCCGCGGCCAGCCTCGTCGCAGCCTGCGATGACGCGGTATCTCACCCCTCCGAACAGGGATTCCCCCTCGGGACCGAGAATCTCAGACAAGGCCTCTGAAGTGCTTTTATTGAATCCTGTGCTAATCTTATCGAGAGGTTTAATCATTATTACAAAGATAAATAAGTTTCATTAATTGTGAGATAGCTCATTTAGAGCCCGAAGGGCGTTGGGTAAGTCCCTTCCCCGTGGGAAGGGATTTAGGGATGGGGCTGCAAAAAGAAAAATGGTGCGGTGGGGAAATGGTTTGCATACCACTGAGGGTAGAGTTCCTTGATAAGGCCGAATTACAAATTGGTTTTGTATATTTGTATACTATGAATTATTTGGCAATAGATATAGGGGCTACGAGCGGACGCGGCATTCTCGGCGTTCTGGACGGCGGCAGGCTGACCACCGAAGAGATCGCACGCTTTCCCAACCGCATCATCCGTGAGAACGGCCATTGGATGTGGGACCTTGCGGCCCTGTATGACGCAATCATCGGCGCCCTCAAAACAGTCGCCGAGCGGAAAATCGAGGTCGAGTCCATCGGTATAGATACCTGGGGAGTGGATTTCGCCCTTTTCGGCAAGGACGGCAAGTTGCTGCGCAATCCTTACTGCTACCGCGACCCTTACACCGCCGGCGAGCCGGAGCGTTTCTTCGGAAAGGTTCCGGCCGAAAAAGTCTATGACATCACCGGCATCCAGGTGATGGACTTCAACAGCCTTTTCCAGCTTTCTGCCCTGCGCAGGGAGGACGATGCCGCCCTGAAGGAAGCCTGCAGGATCCTTTTCATTCCCGACGCCCTGAGTTATATGCTCACCAGGCGGCAGGTGTGTGAGTACACCATAGCTTCGACCTCGCAGATGCTGGATGCGCGCAGGAGGGAATTCGACCCGCAGCTGCTCGCCGCCCTCGGCTTGGAACGCAGCATTTTCGGGGAGATGGTGCAGCCCGCAGAGACGATCGGCACACTGACCCCCGAGGTGCAGAGACTCACAGGGCTGGGCCCTGTGGCCGTAAAGGCCGTAGCAGGACACGACACCGCAAGTGCCGTGGCAGCCGTTCCTGCAGCGGGCCGTAACTTCGCTTACCTGAGCTCCGGAACCTGGAGTCTGATGGGCATCGAGACCGACAGCCCCATAATAACCGAAGAGAGCCGTGCGAGAAACTTCACCAATGAAGGAGGCATCGGCGGAACGATCCGTTTCCTGAAGAATATATGCGGAATGTGGCTGCTGGAACAGTGCCGTGCGGAGTGGGGCGACGTGGCCTATGACCTGCTCATCGATGAAGCGCTCGCAGAGGAGCCCTTCGGCATCCTGATCAATCCGGATGCAGGGTGCTTCGCGGCTCCGGCCAGTATGACCGCGGCAATCTGCGATTATTGCAGGGCCACCGGCCAGAAGGTTCCGAAGCGTCGCGGACAATACACCCGCGCCATCTTCGACAGCCTTGCGCTGCGCTACCGGCAGGTGTTCGGCTGGCTCAGGGAGCTGGCTCCTTTCCCGGTAGACAAACTTCACATCATAGGCGGCGGAGCCCGCAACAGACTCCTCAACCAGTTCACGGCAGATGCCATAGGAGTTGAGGTCGTCGCCGGCCCCACCGAATGCACGGCCATCGGTAACATAATGGTCCAGAGCGGAGTTTCGGACCCTCGCGGCATCATAGCTGCTTCAGTGGATACCGAAACCTTCCAGCCCCGCGATACGGCTGTCTGGGATAAAGCATTTGACAAGTTTTTGAGAATAAACAATAATTGATATGAAAGAAGAACTACTTGAGAAAGCCTACGCCATTGCTGCAGAGAGATATGCAGAGGCAGGCATAGATACCGAAAAGGCTCTCGGCAGGCTGCAGAAGATGGCCATATCGCTGCACTGCTGGCAGGCCGACGACGTGCGCGGCTTCGAATCGGCAGGCGGAGAAGACCTCACCGGCGGCATCCAGACCACCGGCAACTATCCGGGCCGTGCCCGCAACGTCGAGGAACTCCGCTCCGACGTGCTAAAGGCAACCAGTATGATCCCCGGCCGTCACCGTCTGAACCTGCACGAAATATACGGGGAGTTCGGCGGCCGCAAGGTAGACCGCGACGAAGTAGGCCCCGAGCACTTCAAAGGCTGGATGCAGTGGTCCCGCGAGCAGGGTATGCCGCTGGATTTCAATACCACCTCTTTCTCGCATCCGCTCAGCGGGGACCTGTCGCTGTCAAACCCCGACAAGGCCATCCGTGACTTCTGGATCGAACATTCGAAGCGATGCCGCGCCATCGCCGACGAGATGGGCCGCAACCAGGGCGATCCCTGCATAATGAACCTCTGGGTGCACGACGGCAGCAAGGACATCACAGTCAACCGCTACAAGTACCGCGAACTTTTCCGCAGCAGCCTCGACGAGATCTTCGCCACGAAATACGATATGATGAAGGACTGCCTCGAGAGCAAGACCTTCGGTATCGGTCTCGAGAGCTACACTGTCGGCTCCCTTGAGTTCTGCGTGGGCTACTGTGCGCAGCACGGCAAGATATACACCATCGACACCGGCCACTATCATCCCACCGAGAGCGCTGCCGACAAGGTTTCTTCGGTGCTGCTCTTCGTGCCTGAGCTTATGCTCCACGTGAGCCGTCCCGTCCGCTGGGATTCCGACCACGTAGTGATAATGAACGACGACATACTCGACCTGTGCAAGGAAATCGTCCGCGCCGACGCTCTCGACCGGGTGCATTTCGGCCTCGACTATTTCGACGCTTCTATCAACCGCATAGGTGCCTACGTCATCGGCGCCCGTTCGGCCCAGAAATGTATGCTCCAGGCTCTGCTCGAACCGGTAGAACGTCTCCGCGAATACGAAGAGAGCGGCCGGGGCTTCCAGCGTCTGGCCCTCCTTGAAGAAGCCAAGACCCTGCCTTGGAGTGCGGTCTGGGATATGTTCTGCCTCCGCAACGAGGTCCCTGTCGGGGAAGATTTCATCCCCGAGATAGAGAGATACGAGAAGGAAGTAACAAGCAGGAGATAAGCTATGTCCATCCTTATCGGCCTTCTGATAATCGCAGTCGGCGCATTCTGCCAGTCGAGCAGCTATGTGCCCATCAACAAGATCAAATCCTGGAGCTGGGAGTCGTTCTGGGCCTTGCAGGGAGTCTTCGCCTGGCTCATATTCCCGTTCCTGGGAGCCCTGCTCGCAGTGCCTGCCGGCCATTCCCTCTTCGAGGTGTATGCCGCCCATCCGACTGATGCGCTGCTGGCCGCCTTCTTCGGCGTGCTGTGGGGCATAGGCGGCCTGACCTTCGGTCTGTCGATGCGCTACCTCGGCATAGCGCTGGGACAGAGCATCGCCCTCGGCACCTGCGCCGGCCTTGGAACCATCCTTACTCCGCTGTTCACAGGCCATCCCGGCGACCTGACCGGAGCTGTGATAACTGGAGTCGTCGTCACGATCCTCGGCATAGCCGTCATCGGAGTAGCCGGCTCCTTGAAGACGAAGGAACTGGCAGCGCGCGGGACGCAGAGCACCGTGAAAGAATTCAACTTCAAGAAAGGCATAGCCGTGGCGCTGCTGGCCGGCTTTATGAGCGCCTGCTTCTCGATAGGGTTAGGCTTCGGAGAGAGCCTCTGCTGGAGCGGGACCAAGGAGATATTCAGGACGCTTCCCGCGACGTTTATGGTAACTCTCGGCGGAGCGGTCACCAACCTCGCATATTGCTTCCGCCAGAACAGCAAGAACAAGACCTGGGGCGATTACAGGCAGAAATCCCTCTGGGGCAACAACCTGCTCTTCTGCGCCCTGGCCGGCCTGCTGTGGTACAGCCAGTTCTTCGGCCTGAGCCTCGGCAAGGGCTTCCTGGCCGGCGCTCCGGTGCTGCTCACTTTCTCGTGGTGCATACTTATGGCCCTCAACGTCACGTTCAGCAACGTGTGGGGCATAATTCTCAAGGAATGGAAGGGCTGCAGCCGCAAGACCATAGTAGTGCTTGTTGTCGGCCTTGCGATACTCGTTTTCTCTTCATTCCTTCCCCAACTGATAGGATAGTCCGATATGAAATCTATACTTGACACACGTCCCGCCCTGACGGCGGAAATAATGAAAGTCGCCGAGGTGGCCGGCTACCTTTGGGAGAAGGGCTGGGCCGAGCGCAACGGCGGCAACATAACCATCAATGTGACGAATGAGGTGGGCTGCGGCTGCAGTCTTCCCGACAAGGCCCTCGCAGGTCCGTTCGAAATAGGGGAGACGCTCCCCAACCTCAAGGGCTGCTGGTTCTACTGCAAAGGCACGAACCGCCGTATGCGCGACCTTGCCCGCGACCCTATGGCGAACGGCTCGGTGATAAAGATAACCGACGACTGCGCGCACTATTACATAGTCGCCGACGCCGTGGTGCCTCCGACTTCCGAGCTGCCCTCGCATCTGGCCGTACACAATTATCTCATCGGCAAAGGCTCTTCATACAAAGCCTGCGTGCATACCCATCCGACCGAGCTGGTGGCTATGAGCCACACGGAGGCTTTCCTGCAGAAAGATGTGCTGACAAAGCTGCTGTGGAGTATGATTCCCGAGACCAGGGCTTTCTGCCCCCGCGGCCTCGGCATAGTGCCTTATATGCTGCCTGGCTCCAAGGCCCTGGCGGCGGCGACCATCGCTGCCATCGATGAAGATTATGATGTCGTGCTCTGGGAGAAACACGGCGTCTTCGCTATCGGCGAGGATGTCATCGAGGCTTTCGATATGATTGACACCCTTAACAAAAGCGCGCTCATCTATCGGGATGCGCGCGCTATGGGTTTTACGCCGGACGGTATGTCTGAAGCCCAGATGACCGAGCTGGCGAGGGCCTTTAATTTACCGAAGTAATAAATCGGCAGTCATCCTTTGCAGAAGAAGCTCTGGATGTTGTTGTGAAGACCCTGGCCACCCTCGGCCGATAGAGGGAGGGGCCCACGCGCAGCGTGGGAGGGAGACGCGAAGCGTCGGTCTGAACAACAATACTCCAGAGCGTCTGCTGCTATTCGTAGAGCCAGCCGGCTATTATTCCTTTTATCTCTTCCTGGGTGGCCTCGGGGAAAGTGCGGATGCGCGCCCTGTGGCTTCCGGCCGGGTCGATGTAGATGTGCACGTTCTCGCCGACAGGTTCGGACGCCCTGACTGCGGACCACGGGTCGAACTCTCCGTAGATGAATAGCATACGGGCGTCTGTGGTCTTGAGGAATTTCTTCAGCTTGCGGCTGAGGGTCTTGTCGAAACGCAGGTTGCGGGCGTCTTCGGGCACGAAGATGCGCTCGAGGTATCCCTTGGCGCTCTTGATGGTCAGGAGCTTCTTGAAGGGCTTCACGTCATAGCCGTAGTAGCCGAGTTCGTGTGCTGCCATCACGAAGAACGGCGTCGTGTCGCCTTCCTTCTTCCAGTAGTCGGGACCGCTTACCTGCACCATAAAGTCGAAAATCTCCTTGTCGGAAGCATCGCTTGCGGGGATGTTCTCGACCGGAGTACCCCACTGCCAGAAAGCGAACGAGAACTCCAGCGCCGTCATATCGTACACTTCATTGATGGGGATGCGGTATTCATATTTCTTCTCCTTGACAAAGGCTTCGAACATAGGGGTGAGGGCTTCGCGTCGTTTCAGGAATTCGGTCTGGAATTCGCGGACAGCCTTGCGGTCGGAGATGCTGCCGCAGAAATCAGCTATGAAGGGCTCGTGGCGTCCGTCCTCGCGGCTGCGGCAGAAGGGACCTACGTAGGGGACAGTGATGTCCACGTCGTCGGGGAAGAAGGCGCGGAATATGGCCGAGTTCTGGCCACCCTTGCTGATGCCGGTGCCGATCCACTTCTTCGGGAAGACGGTCTTGAGCTCGGTGATGACGCGGTGGTAGTCGTTGGCTGCATTTTCGGCGGTCAGGTATTCCCAGCCTGCGTCAGGCTTGGACTCGAGGAAGTAGCGGTGTTCGACAACCACGTTGTTGAGGTTGAAAAGCAGGGCAAGTTCATCCTTGTAGGTGGGTCTTGCAGCGTATGCTGCGCCGTAACCTTCAGCTACGAAGACGCTTGAAGAGTCGCGGTCGGTGCATCCGACGAAGACTCTCTGCAGGAAAGTGCCCTTGGAGGGATCCTTATGGCTTACGGGCTGCTCGAACCAGAGCAGGTATTTCTCGCCGAAAGCCTGGCCGGCGTCTAGCTTCTCGACTTTGCGAACTGAGGGGAGAGCCTCGAAAAGGGCCTGATAGTTCTGGGCGTCAACGTTCTGCGGAAACAGAAGCACAAATGCGGCGAGAACCGCTGCTAAGTATCGTTTTGTCATTGTGGTATGTTATTTGTCTGCTATGCAAAACTACTGTTTTTTATCTAATTTTTCTTAACTTTGCTAGTTGGTGAACCATTTTTTTAATTCGACAATATCCAACTATTAATAACAAACAGAAATGAAAAAAGTCATTATTTCTCTTATGTGCGCAATCACAGTTCTTTCAGGTTGCGGCAACATGTCAAATCTCTCCAAGGGCTCATTGATCGGCGGTGGTGCAGGTGCTGCAGTAGGTGCAGGTATCGGCGCTCTCATCGGCGATGGTAAAGGTGCTGCCATCGGCGCTGCCATCGGTTCTGCAGTAGGAGCCGGCGCAGGTGCAATCATCGGCAACCAGATGGACAAGAAAGCTGAAGAACTGGCAGCTATCGAAGGTGCCAGCGTTGACACCCTGACTGATGCCAACAACCTCAAGTCAATCAAAGTTACCTTCGACAGCGGAATCCTCTTCCCTCACAACGGTACTGCATTGAGCAAAGCTTCCAAGGACGCTCTCGAGAAATTTGCGAATACTATGGCTGATATGCCCGAGACCGACCTTACTATCCAGGGCCACACCGACAACACCGGTACCAGGGAAGTGAATGACAGGATCTCTCTCAAGAGGGCCCAGTCAGTCAGTGAGTTCCTCAAGAAATGCGGAATGAAGGACGACCGCTTCACCGTAGAAGGTCTGGCATACGACGTTCCGGTTGCTTCAAATGAGACCGCAGAAGGCCGTGCACAGAACCGCCGCGTTGAAATCTACATCACTGCCAACGAGCAGATGATCGCCGACGCAGAGAAAGCAGCCAACTAATCTGACAATCCTTAACACTCACGGAAATGTTCAATACCGCTTATTGCTCCGACAAGTACCAGTACACGATGGGAAAGTCATACTTCGACAGTGGGATGCAAGACAAAATCGCTGTCTTCAACCTCTTTTACCGTACCGCTCCCGACAACAACAACTGGGCTGTGGTTTCAGGTGTCGAAGAGGTTCTCGAAATGATTTCGGGCCTGGGCAGGATGGATGAACGTTTCTTTGAGAAACTACTTCCGGGCGACGATTGCGCTGAATATCGCAAGATGCTCGCCGCAATGAAATTCACAGGCAACGTATACGCTATGAGGGAAGGTGAGATCGCCTTCCCTCGCGAGCCTGTGATTACCGTAGAGGCTCCGCTTATAGAGGCCCAGGTGCTCGAGACCCCGATGCTGTGCATAATGAACCACCAGATGGCTGTCGCCACCAAGGCTTCAAGGGTCACCAGAAGCACCGCCAAGCCGGTGAGCGAGTTCGGCTCCCGCAGGGCCCACGGCCCCTGGGCGGCGGTCTACGGCGGCAAGGCAGCCATCATCGGCGGCTGCGCCAACAGTTCCAATATCCTTTCCGCAGACATTTTCGGTTTCCAGTCCAGCGGAACGATGGCCCACAGCTACGTCACCTCCTTCGGAGTGTCAGTGGCCAGTGAGTACAAAGCATTCGACACATACATCAAGACCCATCGCGGTGAGGGGCTCATCCTCCTCATCGACACTTTCGACACCCTCAAGTGCGGCCTGCAGAATGCCATCCGCGCCTTCAAGGCCAACGGCATAGACGACAACTATCCTCAGGGCTATGGCATCCGTCTCGACAGCGGTGACCTGGCATACCTCTCACAGGAGTGCCGCGCCCAGCTCGACAAGGCCGGCCTTGCAAAATGCAAGGTGTTCGCCACCAACTCCCTGGATGAATACCTCATCCCCGAGTTGGAGCGCCAGGGTGCATCCATCGATTCCTACGGAGTCGGTGACGCCATCGCCACAAGCAAGCACAATCCCTGCTTCGGCAATGTTTACAAACTGGTCCAGATCGACGGCCAGCCGGTGCTCAAACGCTCCGAAGACATAGTCAAGCTGATCAATCCGGGCTTCCAGATCACTTACCGTATCATCCAGAACGACACCTTCAAGGCAGACGTCACCTGTCTGCGCGGAGGTCCCTTCGAGAAAAAGCTCCTCGCATCGGAGGAGGTAACCATCCGTGCCGAGTTCGACAACACCCGGTACACCACCTACAAGGCCGGCAGCTATGAGGCCAAGCCCCTGCAGGTGCAGATGATCAGGGACGGTGTCACAACCCCCGACACCCGCAGCATTGCGCAGCGCAAGCAATATTATCTCGACAACCTTGCGTCGCTCAATCCCACCCAGAAGAGGCTCATCAATCCCCACTACTACAAAGTGGACATCTCCGATGACCTCTATGATTTGAAAATGAACCTTATCAACAACATAATAAAAGAGATAGATGATTTCAGCCATAGCCAAGACTGACCTGACTGCACTAGTCCTGATCGACACCCTCTATGACTTCATAGACGGTACGGTTGCGTGCGAGGGCGCAGAACCCGCTGCACGCAGGGCTGCGGCTTTCATTAACAACAATCCCAAGTTGAAAGCCTATTATGTGGTCGACACCCATCCTTCAAACCATTGTTCCTTCAAGGAGTACGGCGGCGTGTGGCCGGTCAATTGCGTGGCCGGGACGCGCGGAGTCACCATCCACGCGGCATTCTATTCTCTGTCGAATTTTGACAACCATCCCCAGGCAGACAATATCTACCGGAAGGGCGTAGCTGCAGATGACGACCGTTACTCCGCCATCGCTGCCGAGACTGCCTTCGGAGGTGAGTTGTTCAGAGCCCTGCCCAAGAAAGTTATCGTGTGCGGCAACGCCACAGAATATGGCGTCAAGGCTACTTGTGACGACTTGCTGGAGACCGGGCACGACGTTACAGTCCTCGAGGATGCCCTCGGCTATGTCACCAAAGAGGGACACGACGAGGCTGTCGCTGCGATGCGGGAACAGGGAGTGCGGTTCATCAATGCAGTCAGATATGATTGATGAGGGTTCGCCGGCTCATATTCACTTTGTTAGCCATAGCTTCGGCAGCCGTGGCCGCGCACGCGCAATCCGCCGTGGAGCCCGATGCTGAAACCGACAGCACTGCCGGCAAGCCGGCCTATGTGGTAGACAGCGTCTTCCAGTCGAAAATAGATGCGATACTTGACAGTATCTATGCCGAACAGAATTATCTGATGTCGGCGGCAGACACTTCCGTATATGTTCCGTGGCGCGACACAGTCGTCTTCAAGGTGGATTCAACCCTTCTGCCCAAGCCTGCGCTGCGCGACAGCTCTGACTCCCTGGCCGTCACTGTGCCGATGCCTGCGGCATTCCCCGACTCGGTCCTGCGCCAGGCTACGGTGGTGGACTCGATAGCCACGAAACTGCTGAGGGATTCGCTTGACGTGCTATACAATTCTTTCTGGAAGACCGATACCCTGTCGAGGCCGCTGATGGACTCCCTTATGATGGTTTATTACGAGTCCCTGGGTTCGAATCTCCCCGACGCGAAGGACATAAAGCGTGCGATACGGAAGAACAAGCAGGACTACCGGGACAGCGTCATACGCAACACCCCGCGTCTGCTGGAGACCTTCGTCGTGCCGGACTCCCTGTACTACAAGCAGATGCTGATATGGACGCACAGTCCGTATACGAATGACATAACCCTGCAGGAGAGGGATACCTCCGCCAATTATAATTTCTATGACAATCCAGCGTTCAAGGACGATGCGGACGCGGTATATCTGGGAGTGATGGGCTCCGCCCTGCAGCGGACCAACTATTTCAAGCGGGAGACGCTCAAGGAAGCTTCTTTCTTCGACCCGTATATGATCTATTCATTTACGCCGGCCACGCTGCCGATGTATAACACCAAGAGTCCTTTCACGGAGCTTGCCTACTGGGGAAACCCTTTCAGCAGCAAGCAGAAGGAAGAGTCGAGCGTGAAGGTGCTCTCGACGCAGAACATCACTCCGGCGCTGAACCTTACCCTGCAGTATCTGCAGTTCGGCGGCACCGGTGACCTGACGGGAGGCAAGACCAACGTGCGCACGTCCGAGATCGGTCTTGACTACATAGGCAAGCGATATGAGATGAATGCAGCCTACCTTGCCCAGAGGGTCAAGAACAGCGAGAACGGAGGCGTGTCAGACGTGATGTGGGTGAGGGATACCACAATCGACACCAAGGCCATCCCCGTCAATCTCCAGAAAGCCGAGAATCTCTACAAGCGCAGGACTGTTTTCATTACCCAGAGCCTCTCCATCCCTATGAATTTCCTCCGCAAGGACAAGGACGAGCTGGCGCTCGGTGAGGGAACTGCGGCCTACTTGGGCCACAACTTCGAGTTCTCGAAATACTCCAAAGTCTATACTGATGAAATATCGACCTCCGACAATGTGGGCCGCAACTTCTATTTCAACCAGTTCAATCTGGACAATATGGCAAGTTTCGACTCGTTAAGCGTACGGAGCATCGACAACAAGGTCTTCCTGACCCTCCAGCCGTTCTCCAACGACGCGCTTCTGTCGAAAGTCACCGGCGGAGTGGGTTACCAGATATTGAGCTATTACGGTTTCAAGCCCGAGTATTATGTCAAGGGCAACCGCAACGAGACTAGCCACAATACTTACTTCTACGGCAAGGCCCAGGGTATGCTGAAACGCTACATCAACTGGGATGCATTCGGAAGACTGTACACCTCGGGTTACTATCTCGGCGACTTCGAGCTGGCTGCGAACCTTGCCCTGTCCATCTATCCCATCCCCCAGGGAATACATCTGAAGCTCCACGGGGAGACCAGGCTGCAGGAGCCGGGCTACTATGAGAAGTACATATACTTCAACCACCATCAGTGGAACAACAACTTCTCCAAGACTTCAAAGACCAAGTTGGAGGCATCCATAGAGATACCGCATACCCATACGAAGGCTTCTGTCGGCTATGCGCTGATCGACAATATGGTGTATTACGACTCTACCTCAGTGGTGCGGCAGTTCACTTCGCCAGTGCACACCCTGGCCGCCTCGCTCGAACAGAACGTCCGCCTGTGGGCCTTCCATTTCGACCATAAGCTGCTCTATCAGATGACGTCGGACGACAAGGTTCTGCCGCTGCCGACGTTTACCGCCAACCTGAGGTACTATGTTCAGTTCCCCATCGTGAAAAATGTCCTTGAAGTACAGATAGGCGCGAATGCGGTGTTCTATACCAAATACTACATACAGAGTTTCAGTCCCGATCTGGGCGTGTTCTATAACCAGCGAACCTACGAATGGGGCAACAACCCCTACATAGACTTCTTCATAAATGCTCAGTGGAAGACCGCAAGCATTTTCGTGAAATATACAGACGCGCTCGACGGATTCCCCGAGAGGGGCTATTTCAGTGCAGCCAATTATATCCGTCCCGCCACAGCATTCAAATTCGGCATCACCTGGCCGTTTTATGTGAAATAGATGGAGTTCTACAAGACAGCGTTATTCAGGATTATTGTCTCGGTACTTGCGCTGGGGCTCATCTATGTCGTCATCCAGTCCGGCAACGGAAAAAGCGAGGACGGAGTTGAGGACGGCGACGACGGCCTTCGCTGCTGCATCGCGATAGAGAGCAGCATAGCATCTGCGGGCAGCAAGGCTGTCGGATTCTGCTATGAACTGCTGAATTATTATGCCGACGACAACGGTGAGGACATCTCCTTCGCCCGCTATGCCGACAAATCAGTGTGGGACAGCCTTGCCCGGGGAGACATAGACTTGATTGTCTTCGACTGGGAAGACGATTCCACATCAGTGCTGAAATTCGGTCAGGAAGCGATGGTCAGCGTGCCCCTGAGAGGCAAACTGTACGCTGCAGTGCAGCGTGAGAATGCAGCCCTTCTCAATTCCTTCAATTTCTGGCTTTATTCCTTCAAGGATTCCAGGACATATTCCCTTATGGTAAACCGCTTCTTCCGTTCATACAACATCGATTATATGCTAGGAGCCGGTTCCCACGTGCTGTCTCCGTACGATGACATAATAAAGCGCTACAGCGCCTTTGCAGGCCTTGACTGGGTGCTGGTGTCTTCGCTTGCCTGGCAGGAGTCCCATTACTATATGGGCACTCAGTCCGGCTCAGCGCAGGGCCTGATGCAGATCAAGCAGAGCACGGCCGCACACTACGGCGTGGATGACCTCTACGACCCGGAACTGAACATCAAGGCTGGAACCTTGCACCTGCAGTCCCTGATGAGGACTTATCGCGAGGAAGGGCTGGATTCCCTGAATGTGATTAAATTTGCCCTTGCGGCCTATAACGCCGGAGAAGGCAGGATCGAGGAATGCCGGGCTCACGCCGCTGAAAGCGGATACAACCCGGACGACTGGGACCAGGTGGCCCTGTCTTTGTCGAGCCATCCCACCTTCCTGGGCGAGAGGACGATCAATTATGTGGACAATATCCTGTACAGATACAGCCAGTATAACGAATTGCTCAGATGAGTGTCTATAAATTCATAGCTTCCGGCATCAGGAACAAGACCGACGGCGGGGACCGCATCAGCTCTATGAGCACCCGCATAGGACTTGTGTCCGTCGCCGTGAGCATATTCGTGATAATAGTGGCTCTGTGCGTAGTGCGGGGTTTCCGAAGCGAGATCCGCTTCAAGACTTCCGGATATATGGGCGACCTGGCCCTCGTGACGCCGGGCCAGACTCCGTTGAACGACATCTATCTTTTCAGCGACAGCATTTCCATCCTGGACGGAATGCTTTCAAAAAGCTAT
The DNA here is from genome assembly GCA_947169015.1 of uncultured Bacteroidales bacterium. Taxonomy (GTDB): domain Bacteria; phylum Bacteroidota; class Bacteroidia; order Bacteroidales; family UBA932; genus Equibacterium. The sequence goes on from CAMVOD010000003.1 coordinate 16,320, forward strand.
GTGAAGAACATCCAGAGGGTGGCATACGCATCTGGTCTTGTGAGAGAAGGGGAGGAGCTGCTCGGCAGCTATTTCAAAGGTGTCGACAGCCTCTACGATTTCAGTTTCTTCGCCTCTTGTCTGGACGACGGAGAGTTGCCGGACTACAGCGGTGAGAGGCCTTCCAATGAAATCCTGATTTCCCGGCGCATAGCTGACAAGATGGGATATGAGGTGGGCAGCTCAGTGCCCGCATTCTTCGTGAAGGAGAAGGTCAATTACCGCAGTTTCAAGGTGTGCGGCATCTACGACGCCCAGCTCGAAGAACTAGACAATTCAATGATAGTGGCGGACATCCGTCACTGCCAGGCCGTCAACGGCTGGGAGGCAGACGAGGTCTCTACGATGGAGGTGGTGCTCGACAAGAGGGCCAATATCGACCTGTGCTACTCGGAACTTGAAGAATATGTTTTCTCCAACCTGACGGAGGAAGACCCTTCGGTATTCCTGCTGAGCGTCAAGCGCATTTTCTCGAATCTGTTCGACTGGCTGGCCCTGCTGGACTACAATGTCCTGACCATCCTCATCCTGATGATGGCAGTGGCAGGTTTCAATATGGTTTCCACGCTGCTCATCATCCTTTTCGAGAACATCTCGTCGATTGGCCTGCTCAAGGCCCTCGGAATGACTACGGCTTCGGTGTCGAAGGTGTTCCGCAACGTGGCTCTGAACATAGTGGGCAAGGGGCTCCTCTGGGGCAATGTCGCCGCCCTGGCCGTCTGCTTCCTCCAGAAGTGGCTGCACGTCGTCAAGCTCGATCCCGTGAGCTACTTCGTGGCCTATGTGCCCATTGAAATAGATATGTGGCTGATATTGCTCATCGACGCAATATCGGTTGCCGTGATAATGTTGATACTTATGCTGACCTCGACCTTCATTGCGAAGGTGGACCCGGCAAAAACCCTCAGGATGGAATGACGATGGACAAAGAAAGACTTCTGGCCGCTCTCAAGGAAGCTTATAAGCGTCAATTTGGCTGCGCTCCGGAATCTGTCGCCAGAATCAGCGCAGGCGGCAGCAACCGCAAATATATCAGGATGAGTTCTGCGGCTGCAAGTGCGATAGCCAGTATAGGCACTGTCAAGGCCGAGAACAAGGCTTTTCTCTATATGTCGCGCCATCTTGCGGCAGAAGGTCTCAACGTGCCTCAGATCTATTATGCCTCCCGGGACGGGATGAGCTACCTGCAGCAGGATCTCGGCGACCTTTCGCTCGCCGGTGCGCTGAAGCGTGAAAGCGTTTCGGGCCGGTACGGCGCCTCAGCGAAGGCTCTGCTGGCGGATGTGGTCGGCACCTTGCCTGACATCCAGTACAAAGGCGGACGCGGAATGGACTGGAGCGTCTGCTATCCCTCGCAGTGCTTCGATGCCAGGATGGTTGAGTGGGACCTTTCGTATTTCAAATACTGCTTCCTCAAGCTGACCAGTTTCGAGATTGACGAGGAGGCTCTTCAGGACGATTTCGACGCCTTGTCGCGGCAGCTGCTGAGCGTGCCCTGCGACTGCTTTATGTACCGCGATTTCCAGAGCCGCAATGTGATGCTGACCGACGGCGTTCCCTATTTCATAGATTACCAGGGAGGACGCCGCGGCCCTGCCCACTATGACCTCGTGTCTTTCCTCTGGCAGGCCAGGATGAGGTATCCCGCCAAACTTAAGGATGAGCTGACGGAGGTCTATCTGGACTCGCTTCAGGCATACAAGGAAGTGGACCGGGCCGTGTTCCGGCAGCAGCTGCAGCATTTCGCGCTGTTCCGCACTCTGCAAGTCCTGGGAGCCTATGGCTACCGCGGCCTGCACGAAGGCAAAGGACATTTCCTGCAGAGCATCCCGGCCGCCCTGATGAATCTGAAAGAACTTGCCTCCGCACTTAAGGAAGATTATCCATACATATTTAAGATGGCCCGCAGCCTGTCCGGCGACCCGGAACTTATGAAGGTTCCGCAGATGAAGGAGGGAGTGCTGACAGTCGAAGTGTGCAGCTTTTCCTTCCGCAAGGGAATGCCCCGAGACTTCAGCGGCAACGGCGGAGGCTATGTCTTCGACTGCCGCGGCCTTAACAATCCCGGAAGGTATCGCAGATATGACAATTCCACCGGCCTTGACGAGGATGTGATCGCCTTCATCGAAGAGGACGGCGGAGCTGCAGAATATCTCTCCCATATCTATCCTGTGGCTGAGAAACACGTCGCAAAGTACATTGAGCGCGGCTTCGACCACCTGATGTTCTCCTTCGGCTGCACCGGCGGCCAGCACCGCTCTGTTTACTGTGCGCACGCCCTTGCAGGGCATCTGGCGGGAATGTTTCCGCAAATCAGGGTGGTCGAGAGGCATCTCAGGATACCTGCCTTGAGGGAGGGCGTGGAGCGATGAAAGCTTTCATCTTCGCAGCCGGGCTCGGCACGAGGCTGAGACCCCTGACGCTCGACAAGCCCAAGGCACTTGTCGAGGTCGCAGGAAAGACTATGCTCGAACGCACTTTCACGACTCTGAAGGAGGCTGGATTCAGCGATTTCGTGGTCAATGTCCACCATTTCGCCGACCAGATAACCGACTACCTTGCTGCAAACGACAATTTCGGCTGCAATGTGGCCATCAGTGACGAAAGGGATATGCTGCGCGACACCGGCGGCGCCGTCAAGGCGGCCCGCAATCTGCTGGGCGACGAGCCGTTCCTTATACACAACGTAGACATTATTTCTAATCTTGACATCCGCGGCTTCGTGGCTTCTGGTCTGGACGGTGCGCTTGCGAAGCTGGTGGTCAGCAGCCGTCAGTCAAGCCGCAAACTGCTTTTCGACGAGGACGACTGCCTGTGCGGCTGGCTGAACATATCCAACGGGGAAGTACGCGGCCCGGCAGAGCAGACCCCGGAGATGGTCCGCAGCATACTCGCCTTTTCAGGCATCCATATCTTAAGCCCGGAGGTCTTCGGCCTGATGGAAAACTGGCCCGATAAATTCTCAATAATAGATTTCTACCTTTCAGTCTGCGCCAGCCACCGCCTGCTTGCCACCATTCCGGCCTCCTTCCAGCTCAGGGACCTTGGCACCCCGCAGGCCGTCGCCGAGTTCAGGGATTAGAGCGCAGTTTCCAGCCAGGCCGCGAAGCGCTCGGCAGAGAGGTCGTAGCCGCGTTCGGAGATGGGAGTGCCGTCGCTGGTCATAAGGACGTAATAGGGCTGCGCATTTACGCCGAATTCGGTCAGCGCATAGTGCGAATTGATCTTTCCGAGAGTCTTGAGCACCTTGCCGGCAGGAGTTATTACCCAGTCAGCTTCGGCCACCTCCTTCTTGTCGTCGGTATAGAGAGCACAGATGACAAAATCATTGCGCAGATGATTGTATACCCGTTCATCACTCCACACGCGGGCCTCCATCTCACGGCAATTGACACAGCCGTGGCCGGTGATGTCCAGGAAGATAGGCTTGCCGCTCTCAGCAGCGGCCGCTTTAGCCTCCTCGAGGTCGAAATAACCGTCAAGGTCAAGAGGCAGAGTCAGAAAGTCGCTGTATTTGCGCACACCTGCCTGATAGGTGCTGCCAGCCTGTGACGCTGCGCCGGCGGGAGCATAGCGGTCCAGCACGAAATCCTGGGTCTGCAGAGGCGGCAGATAGCCTGACAGAGCCTTGAGCGGAGCTCCCCACATACCCGGAATCATATAGACCACGAAAGCAAAATCGATGATTGCGAGCGCAAGCCTTCCGACAGATATGTACTTGAGATCCGAGTCATACTTGAACTTCAGCTTGCCGAGCAGATAGAAGCCCAGCAGCGAGAAGCAGACAATCCAAATGGCCAGATAAACCTCACGGTCGAGGATGCCCCAGTGATAGACCTGGTCAGCAACCGACAGGAATTTGAGGCCGAGGGCGATCTCGATGAAGCCCAGGACAACCTTGACGGAATTCAGCCATCCGCCGCTCTTGGGCAGTCTCTGCATCAGGCTAGGGAAAAGAGCCAGCAGCGCGAAGGGCAGGGCAAAAGCAGTCGAGAAGGCGAACATTGTGAGAATCGGGGTCCAGAATTCGCCGGAAGTCGACTTGATAAGGACAGAACCTACGATGGGACCGGTGCAGGAGAACGACACCAGCACCAGAGTCAAGGCAAGGAAGAATACTCCGCCGAGCCCCTGCCGCTTCTCGGAAGCGGCATCAGACTTGTTGACCAGCTTGCTTGGCAGCACAATCTCGAAAGCGCCGAAAAACGAAGCGGCGAACACCATAAACACTATGAAGAACAAGATGTTCGGCAGCCAGTGGGTGGCCAGCCAGTTGAAGATGTCGGCAGTGACTGCGTCGCCACCTACAATGCGGGTGATTATGATGATGGCGGCAATAGGCACTGTGTACAGCGCAATGATGAACAGACCGTACATCAGGGCGCGGAACCTGCCGCGGGCCTTGTTGTCAGAACCTTTCAGGAAGAATGAGACAGTCATCGGGACCATCGGGAACACGCACGGTGTCAGTAGTGCGGCGAAGCCCCAGAGAATCGCCTCGATTATAAGCGCCCAGAGCCCCCTGGGCGCCTGCGAGGAAAGAGGCGCAGCCTGGGAGGAATAGGCAGCGTCAGCGCTGCCGAGTGTGACTTTCAACTGCTCTTCCTGCGGAGCGGAGCAAGACGTGTCGTTGCACATCATCCACTCGATGTCCACGGTAGCCTTGCCGGATTTCTCCTTGAACTCAACCTGCTGGGTGAAGGTGACCACAGCATCCCAATAGCCTATCTCCATATTGAAGATGTCGTCGTGATATCTGACAGGCTCCTTGGAAACCTTCAGGTCCCCGACGGCTTTCGCTCCCTTTGGAAGGGTGAATTTTATGGTGGTGGGATTGGGCCCGCCTTTGTATTCTTCAAGGTCGTAGATATGCCATCCAGAAGGAATGACTGCAGTCACCTCCACATTGTAGAGGCCGTCCTGCACTTTTGAGGAGGTCGCACTCCAGGTGACGCTTTGGGCGGCGGCTGAAAGGCAGCCCAGGATCACGACGGAGAGAAATAGGATTATCTTTTTCATTGTCACAAAGATGGCGGTTTTGCGGAAATTATCAAAAATCCAGCCAGAATCCCTAGATGCTTACTTCCACTGCCTGGAGGTCGGCGTCGCGTGACGAACTGCCGTAGAGCAACTGATAGCGTCCGGGCTTGATCGAAAGTTCGTCGATGGACGCGTCATAGCGTTCGAAGGCTCCGCTGCCGAGTTCAACCGTAACGTCAGATGTCTGGCCTGCAGCGATTTTCACACGTGCGAAACCCTTCAGCGATTTGATGGGGGCGTCAGGATCGTCGAGAGCTTTGACATAAACCTGGACAACTTCTTCGCCGTCGCGGGCACCGGTATTCGTTACGGGCACAGTCAGGGTCATCTTAGCAGGTTTGCCGGCAACCTTGGCCTTTCCGTAGCTGAAGCTTGTGTAGCTCAGACCATAGCCGAAGGGGTAGAGCGGCTCTCCGCGGAAGTAGCGGTATGTGCGGCCTTCCATAGAGTAGTCGCTGAAGTCGGGCAGCTGCTCGTCGGATGCATAGAAAGTGACGGGAAGGCGACCGGCGGGATTGTAGTTGCCGAAAATCACGTCAGCCACTGCAAGACCGCAGGCCTGGCCGCCGTACCACGCCTGTACGAGGGCGTCATACTGCTTCTCAACCTTGCCGAAAGCTATTGCGGAACCGGAAACGTTGACGAACACTACCGGCTTGCCGGTAGCGTCCATCTCAGCGAGCAGCTGCCTCTGGACTTCGGGAAGTTCGATGCTGGTGCGGTCGTGGCCTTCGCCTTCCTCATTCTGCGAGATGCCGCCGACCATTATGATTACGTCAGCGCCCTTGACGCGCTCGGCAACAGCCTTGAGATCCACGTCGCGGCGGCTGTAAAGGTCGAAGCTGAACGATGCTGACCTTGCCTGCGGCTGTGCGAGTTCGATGCTGACTTCATAAGTCTTGCCGGCAACTACCGGGAATGTGGTGGGAGCCATACCGCGTCCGAAACCGCCGAAACGGCCTGCGGGGGCACCTGCCTGCTCGGCGATGGTCTTGCCGTTGACTTTGAAGATATATCTGCCGCTGCCGCGTACTGAATAGACCATATCGCCGGTATAATCGGCAGTGAAGGATCCGTTGTAGCGGGCTGAGAAATCGGTGAGGTTGAGACCTTCCGTCCAGGCGCAGTCCTCGTGGGCGAGGGCGGGGGAGGTGGTGTTGAGGCTCAGCGGCTCGTTGTAGTCTACCGTAGCGACTGTGGTGCCGCTGAATTCAGTGCCGTTGAAGTATTCTGCGTGCAGGCCCTTGCCGCCGTTCATACGGTCGATGTAGTGAGTGGTGATGGAAGGCTGGACAAGGTCGCAGGCGCGCTCGTAGATGATGTTGGCTGAAGGTGCAGCAGCGCGGATAGCCTCCAGGATGGTCTGGGTGTTGGCTTGCGTAGGGTAGCCGTTGTAGTTGCCGAGAATCACGCGGGCATCGTCGGCATTCGGGCCTACGACAGCTATCGTGATGTTGTCCTTGCGAAGGGGCAGGATATTGTTCTCATTCTTGAGGAGCACGATGGCCTCGCGGGCTGCCTTTGCTGCAAGGGCGGTGTGGGCGGCGCTGCTGAGGTCAGCCTCGCCGAGGTTTGCCCAGGGAAGTTTTTCGGCAGGGTCGAACATTCCCAGTTTGATGCGGGCTTCGAGGATGCGGCGTACGTTCACGTCGATGTCGGCCTCTGTGATCAGGCCTCTTTCAAGAGCTTCTGTGAGGGATTTGTAGCTGGTGCCGCACTCGACGTCGGTGCCGGACAGGACTGCATCGGCAGAAGCAGTAGCTGCGTCGGGGTGGGTGCCGTGCTGGCGCGGGTTGTAGAAGTCGCCGATGGCGCCGCAGTCAGACACCACGATGCCTGAGAAACCCCATTTGTTGCGGAGGATGTCCTGCAGCAGACGGTCGCTGCCGCAGCAGGGCTCTCCTTCGTAGCGCTGATATGCACACATAACTTCCTGCACGTTGGCTTCCTCGACTATCGAGCGGAAGGCCGGCAGGTAGGTCTCCCAGAGGTCGCGCATTGAAACGCTGGCGTTGAAGCGATGGCGCTCAGCCTCGGGACCGCTGTGTACCGCAAAGTGTTTTGCGCACGAGTGCAGCTTGAAATATTTTTTGTCATTGCCCTGCATACCCTTGACGGTCTGGACGCCCATCACTCCATTGAGGTAGGGGTCCTCGCCCGGAGTCTCCTGTCCGCGGCCCCAGCGGGGGTCACGGAAGATGTTGACGTTGGGGCACCAGAACGAAAGGCCGTTGTGCCAGATGCCGCCGTTGGGCTCGGTGACTCCCATCTGGTGGTGGTCGGTCGTGTTCCATACGGCGCGGGCTTCGTCAGAGACGGCAGTGTAGATCTCCAGCTGCTGGGGCGCGTCGAAAGTAGCGCCCAGGGCGATTACCTGCGGGAATACGGTCACGTCGTCGTAGCAGATGCCGTGGCAGGCTTCGTTCCACCAGTTGTAGGCGGGGATGTCAAGGCGGTCCACAGACACAGAACCGTTCATCATCAGGCCTATTTTCTCCTGCGGAGTAAGCAGCGACAGCAGGTTGTCGGCACGCTTTTCCACCGAGAGGTTGGGATTCTGGAAGGGGTAGTCGTAGTGCTTGCACCCGACAGCGAGCAGCGCGACGGCTGCAGCGCAAAGTAGGAGTCTGGTTTTCATAGTATAGTTTTTCAAAGACAGATTCTTGTCCAAATTTACGGTTTTTTTGGCGAGGTTGTTACGGTCAGAACCGTGTTTATGACGATAAATGTATCTATTTCGCATAAAAATTTGCAACATTCCTATATTATATATACTTTTGATGCAATTATGCGTTCACGCCTTTCAATTGCGATACTTTCTCTTGCGCTGGGTCTCTTCTGCGGCACCGCGAAGATGTATGCTGCGCCGACTTTCGACGAGGTCTCTTTCCGCTTCAGAATCAGCAAGGTAGAGGTTGATCCCCGCCTTAATCCCAACGGCAAGAATATGGACAAACTTGAGAGTATCCTGGCTGGTCCGAACGCTTCCAAGATCCAGAGGATCGAGCTTCGTGCTTCATCTTCTCCCGAAGGTCCGTTTTTTCTCAATGAGCGTTATGCCCACGAACGTGCCGAGTGGGTCAAAAGTTTCATCACCGGGCGCTATCCCTCCCTTCCTGCTTCAGTATGGCAGGTAGAAGAAGTTCCTGAGGACTGGGAAGGTGTGGCCGACTACCTGCGCCGTTCTACCGAAGACTACAAGGCCGAGGCGATGCAGATCGTCCGCTCAAATTCGTCTAACCGCAAGGAACTCCTTCAGGACCTGTACGCCGGAGAGGCCTGGGATGACCTGTATAAATATGCATTTCCCTGGTTGAGAGCTGTCAAGCTCCGCATCGTGTACTCTGATACTCCTGTCAGCGGCCAGCAGCAGGAGGAACAGCAACAGCAGCAGCAGCAACAGCAACAGCAACAGCAACAGCAACAGCAGCAGCAACAACAGCAAGGGCAGCAAGGGCAGGGCCAGCAAGGGCAACGGCCGCCCAGGATCAGCGAACCGATTGTCAGCGAAGGCGCGTTGGCCATTTTCTTCGAGCGTTCTATCACTGCCGTGAAGCCGGAATTCCACAGAAACATCTTGGATATAGAGCGCATCAAGGATGAGGTCGGCCGCGGAGCGAACAAACTTGAGATCGTCGGTTATGCCTCACCCGAAGGAACGACAGCCGTAAACCAGTCAATATCAAAGAAAAGGCTTGACGCCGCGCGCAATTATCTGTCCAAACAGACTGGTATTCCGCTTGACAGTATTTCTGTCAGGGATGCCGGAGAAGACTGGAGCGGATTGGCCAAGGCTGTTGAATCAAGCTACGAAGGCTCTGACCGCGAGGAAGTTCTCAGAGTTCTGCGTGACGATACCCTGAGTCAGGATGCTAAAGAGAACAGCCTTAAGAAGCTCGACGGCGGACGTACCTGGCAGTCTTTGATAAAAGACCAGATGACCGACCTGCGTCGCGTTGAAGTAAGCTGCATTACGGTTGAAAGCGAACCGGAAGCTCCTGAAATTCCGGAAATCATTGAAAATGAGATAGATATACCTCAAGAAGAAGTTGAGATAGAAGAGGCTGAGATTGAGATAGAACCCACAGATATTACAGTCGGGACTATAGAACTCCCCGAGGAACCTGTTGAGCCTGTCGGCAAATATCCCAGGCCTGTCCTCGGCGTTTACACCAATCTCCTCTACGATGCTGCCACAGCCTTCAATTTGGGCTTGGAAGTGCCTCTGGGACGCCATCTGACGATAAATGCCGACGCTATATATACTGATATGCCTTTCTATGGTGCTGGAAATCATATGGGGCTGAAGATCGGTGAGTTGGGACTTCATTATTATTTCAAAGATGATGGCCCCGGCCTCAAAGGTTGGTTCGTGACGGCAAATGCCGGCGGCGGTTTCTATGATCTTGCCACAAAGGCAAAAAGAGCTGAAGGTAGTCTTCTCTATCTTTCAGGCGGTGCCGGATATTCATTCCAGCTTGGTCCTGAAAGTTCACACTGGAGACTGATGCTTTCAGCCGAGATGGGCTCTATGCGTACCCCTTATAAATACTATGAAATGAACGATGCAGGCAACCTCTTCTTGAAGAGACAGGATACTTTTATGTGGGGTTTGCCCACAAGACTGGAGGTCAGCCTGATGTATGTTTTCTATTCAAAGAATCGGACGTTTTAGGAATTGAAACATTTAGAAATAGATACAAATCATAGTTGCAGGAGGATAGCGGTCGCTATCCTCATATTTTTCTCATTTGCGCTGGGAGCTCAAAATCCCTTGGGCGAAGAGTATTTCCCGCTCGATCCCGAGCCAGTAACAGGCCAGAGTTTCGGTCCCGTGACGTCGCTAGCCCTGAGCCCTTCGGACGGTTCTCTCTGGATAGGAACCGAAGATGGTGGTATTCTCCGTATAGGCCGTAAAGGAAACAGGCTCCATTATAGTGTTGCCTCCGGACATCTCTCTTCCGACAGCATAAAAGAAATGTGCTTCATTTCATCGTCTGTTCTATATATCCTATATGAAAACGGCGGGCTCGCACAGTATTCTTCAACGCAAGGATTCCACGATGTGACTTTGTTTAATGAAGGCATCAGTCATATTCTGAAGCTCGATGGTTCGGATATACTTCTATGTTCTACGAGGAGCGGTGGAATATATACAGTGGATGTCGCCGGTGCGACTGCCCTTGTGCAAGCCGTAAATGAGCCTGTAGCGGTTTTATCGACTGCGTCTGATGGCAGTATCTATTTTGTGGGAGAAAAGAGCAGGATAGTCAAGCAGATTGCAAATGGCGGCATTCAGGCCAAAACAACTGAGATTCCTGATCTTCCGACTGCATTGCTTGCAGCTGATGACGGAGTTTTCTGGGTGGGAACAGGTCAAGGCCTGTACAGTATTGATGGGACGTCGTGGGAGCGCTATACTGCTACGGACGGATTCCCTTCCAATCGCATTTATTCCATAGTTGAAGATGCTCCAGGTTCGATATTGATTGCTACGGCGAGTGGTATAGTCGGCCTCAATGTATCAAAAACTAATGTATCGGATTCTAAATTATATTTTCCCGACGAGACGTATCTCTGCTCTTATAAAACAAGTGGTCCTGAACCGGTCTGCTTCTTTGGCGGGAACCGTGGGATCGCTGTGCTGACTTCAGAAAGCAGAGCTTCGGAGCTCCCCTGGAATGATATAAACGATACAGTATACAGTAACGACTTTAATTTTCCCGGCCGTATCAACTTAGTATGGATTATACCTCTTGTTCTTATTGTAGGTGCAGTTTCATTTGTGTTAGGCCGTAGAAAACACAAGGGCAGAAGTGATGACAATTATACTAAAACCGTTGAAATAGTCCCTCTTCCTCCCAAAGATTCTCCTTCTTCGGTCAAAAATGCTCCAACGCACAATGGTTTACCTGAACATCCAGTGCATCATCCGCTGCAAGCATCAGATGCGGTAGCCGCTCCTGCGTCCGTTGCAGCTCCGTCTCCTGTTACTATAAAGAAACCTGCGCCTGCCCATTCAGACAATCCAAAAGTAGAATTGAGACAAGTTATAGATCGCTTGAATGACGGAGATGCTCCGGCATTTTCTGTCAAGGTATGGAATATGATCGAAGAGTCTTATACTGATCCTCAATTCTCTGTAGAAACTATTGCTACACGTCTGCTGCTTTCGCGTGTACACGTAAACAGAAAATTGCAGCAGGAAGTCGGTGTTTCGCCGTCAGCATTGATTAAAGCTAAAAGAATGGCGGCTGCGCGGGAATTGCTTCTTGCCGGAGGTATGACGCTTCCGCAGGTGGCTCATAAGGCAGGCTTCTCCTCTGCAGCCTATCTGTCGGCATCATTCAAGGATTATTTCGGTCATTCTCCCTCTGAGCTTATGCATACTTCATAGTGCCATATAAATTCGTTTTGTTTCTTAATCTAATATGAAAAAGTATCTAATTCTAATAATTGCCGCTTCACTTTTGGTTGCTTGTGAACCCAAAGCCAATGTACTTACACAAGCCGAAAAGGTTCAGGGATGGATGCTTCTTTTCGATGGAGAATCCCTTGACGGCTGGCATTATTTCAACGGCGGTGCAGTTACTGATGATGAATGGTACGTGTCAGATGGTTACCTTGTTGCATCGGGAATAGGCTCTGATTCGAAGGGCTACATAGTTACAGATGAGTTGTTTGACAATTTTGACTTAAAGTGGGACTGGAATATTTCCAAAGGTGGTAACAGCGGTTTGCTCTATCACGTTGTAGAGTCTTCTCAATATTCTGTTCCGTATATTACCGGCCCAGAATATCAGATCATTGATGATGTCAACTATTCAGAAATGAATGGAGGATATATACTCGAGCCCTGGCAAAGATGTGCTGTAGATTACGCTATGTATTTCCCTGATTTTGATACGGCTCCATTTATAAGACCGGCTGGCGAATGGAACCATTCCGAGATAATTTTCGATCACGGGCACGTAATATATAAAATTAACGGTGTAGTAACGGTTGAATTTGACGCCTGGACCGATGACTGGCAGGCTCGCAAGAACAGTGGTAAATGGGCAGATGCTCCCGACTACGGTCTTGCCCGCAGTGGAAACATCTGTCTTCAGGACCACGGCTATCCTGCCTTGTTCCGCAATATCAAGATAAAGAGGCTGTAGGCTGTAGGCTGTAATCCGTCAGCCTTTCATATCTGTTTCAAAGATATGCATAGGGATAAGGCTGAAAATTTCTGCCTGCTCCTTTTCAGACAGATCCGTCAATGGTCTGTCGTATATTTCTTTGGCCTTTTCATCCCTTACTTCCCTATAGATCTGGGACAGTAGGGCTTGCAATTTCTGGTAAGCGCCATAGCTTGTAGACTTGTCATATCTCAACATAAAGCTTGTCTTTGCCCCGTGGTTTTTGAGAAATGCCTTGCCTATGCGCAATATGTCGGCTTCGTCATCGTGTGCGCCCGATTCGAAGAAGATACGGTTGTCGGCATTTATAAAGGCTACACAGACGTCATCCGGGGTCATACCTGCCAAAGCCACGTCATAAATTGGTACCGTCAGCTTGTTGCCGGTGAAGGTGAGAGAGATGTGTCGTACGTTGGACTCGATCTCTTCAGGCTTTGCGTAGTAAATCTTGACGCCGCCGACCTCCCGCAGAGCTTCCTTCAAGTCATTGATAACGCCCATCGGAGTGTCGGCGGCAGCGTTGATCTGCACTGCGGCGCCTGATGCCTGAACATTCAGAGAACGGATATAGGCGGCAATCTCGTTCAGCCTGATCTCCTTGCCGGAGATTTCAATGCTACCGTCTGGACGGACATTCGCAACAATGGTCGACGGAGTTGTCTGAGCACCGTTCAGTTTGAAAACGATGGGGATGTTGTACTGTACACTGACAGGCTTGCCGTCCTTTGTGCCCGGGGTCCATTTAGGTGATTGGGATACGATCCGCACTGCCTCTGCATCAAGATCCTCGTTCGCGCTGCGGAGTACTTTCACATCTGCGACATCTCCGGTTTCAGTGATGGTGAAAGAGACTAAAACGCGACCCTGAGCATTGTCTGCAATGCTCTTGGGAGGGTAGACAAGGTGTTCCTGAACCCACCTGGCAAAATCCTCCAGCGAGCCGCCGTTGAATGTCGGCATTGTCTCGTCACCCTCGCCGGCTGCAACGCTTTCTTCTAGAATTCCGGTATCCGGAATAATTTCACTATCTTTGTCCGCAGGGACATAGACTGTCCGGGCTTGGAGGCCAAGCCACAAGCACACGAGCGGGAGCATCCAGAGCGCCCGCAGCCCCTTAGAAAGGGGAGATTTTGATTTTGACATCATAGTAATACGATTTTTAAGGATACTGTGATTAAAGCTGTTGGCAACTGAGTAGCCGCTCTTGCTGACAGCTTTTCTTATAAGCAGATACTGATATTCCTTGATGTTGGCGCCGGAGCGGAGCACTGCGTCGTCCGCTTCGTACTCGTGTAGCTCCTGAAGGTCAGAGCGGAGCATCCATACTGCAGGATTGAACCACTGGAGGGCGGACAGGATGTCCACCAGCAGCACTTCTACGGAATGTCCGTAGGCAATGTGCGCCTTTTCGTGGGCGATGACAGGGGAGTGGTCGCCGTCCCAGTCTTTCCTTGACAGGACGATATACTTCATCCAGCTGAACGGGTCGATGTCACGGCTGGTGACGATGATCTTGCAGCCGTCTTCCTCGCAGACCTGCTCACCCTGGCTGATTATCCTGACGATGGAGAGGATGGAGACGAGTGTCCGGGCCAGAACGAAGACGACACCGGCCCAGAACAGGATGCTCAGGGCAACCGGCCACCAGGGCCCCTGGGCTGCCGGAACCAGTTCCATCTCAGAAAGCTCCTGCAAAAGCCCGGGCTCTGCCGCAGGCGGAACCATCTCCATAGGCTTGCGGATAGTGATGATGCACAGAGGCAGGATGAAAGACAACGCCGCCGTCCCCACCAGCACCACCCTGTTGAAGCGGTGGAAAGTCTCCTTTTTCAAAAGGAAACGGTAGAAAAGGTAGAACACCAGCAGTGCAAGCGCTACCTTGCCGTCATATATCAGGAAATCCATCATTTCTGTGCGCCTTTTTCAACCAGTTCGATAAGCTCCTTGAGTTCCTCGACAGAGATTTTCTCCTCCTTCACCAGGGCCGAAACGGCGCTCAGGTAAGAGTTGTCGAAATACTTGTCGATGAGGCCGATCAGTGACCTTTGCTTGTATTCATCCCTGGTCACCTTGGCGAAGTACTGGTAGGTGGGGCCGTAGGCTTTGTGGTCGATGAATCCTTCTTCCTGCAGCGTGCGCACCTGCGTGGATAGAGTCGAGAAATGCGGCCTGGGCTCAGGATACAGCTCCCTCAGTTCCCTGACGAAGAGCGGCCCCTTCTCCCAGAAGTGCTCCATTATAATCTCTTCCTTTTTGGTCAGTCGTTTCATAATCCCAGTTTCTTTTTCTGCAAATATAGCTAAAAAATTTAACTATGCAACTATTTATTTGTAGCTGGGATAATTTTAATCCAAAAAAGAATTGCCGGCTGCAGCCTGCAGGCTTAACGGATAAAATGCATCGGTTCCCAGGGCTCTTCGCGGGGAGGAAGCGGCTTGCCGCCGGTGGACTTCAGCAGGGCGGCCATATTGTTGGCCAGCGTACGCATAGTCTGCATCCCTTCCGTGTCCAGGGCTGCCTGGCCGGCGTCGCGGCCATAGACGATATTCCAGTACTGGGAAGTCACCACCGGCATATTCATCATCATAAAGGGCATATTGAGCGACTGGAACGCAGCCGTGGCGCCTCCTCTGCGGCACACGGCCACTGCAGCCGCAGGCTTCCCTGCGAAGGCAGCCCCATTGGAATAGAACATCCGCTGGATGATGGACAGGACAGCTCCGTTGGGCTGTCCCCAATAGACGGGAGAACCCACAACAAAGGCTTCGGCATCATTCATTTTGGCCGATATCTCATTGCAGATGTCATCATTGAATATGCAGGCGCCCGGCTCGTCCTTGCATCTGTTGCAGGCAATGCAGCCTCTCACCGGCTTGTTGCCTATCCATACGATTTCACTTTCGATGCCGTTCTTCTCCAACTGTCCGGCTATCTGCGCCAAAGCTGTGGCTGTGTTACCCTTTGCACGGGGGCTTCCGTTGATCATCAATACTTTCATATAACAAAGATATGCAATTATAGCGATACGTCGTGATGAAATGGACCGCGCCAGGGCCATCTACAGTTCGATTATCCGAAAATGCCAAAATGTAGGCACTATGCAGGCATTCTGGAAAAGCAATCGGCCCCTCACGTGTGTGAGAGGCCGATCTAAGTGGAGCACAGGAGAATCGAACTCCTGACCTTTTGAATGCCATTCAAACGCTCTACCAACTGAGCTAGTACCCCATTGCTCCGCAAAGGTAGCTTTTTTTTCCGGAATCGCAAATTAAGAGATAATTTGCTTAAATTTGACACCATACGAAACAATAACACACATTATGGAAAACAAGTACAAGGGCACCCAGACCGAGAAAAACCTGGAAGCTGCATTCGCCGGCGAATCGCAGGCACGCAACAAATACACTTACTTCGCTTCAGTGGCCAAGAAAGAAGGTTACGAGCAGATATCGGCTCTTTTCCTGAAGACTGCCGAGAATGAGAAAGAGCACGCCAAACTCTGGTTCAAGGAACTCAACGGCATCGGTGACACTGCTGCCAACCTTGCAGCAGCTGCCGACGGCGAGAACTACGAGTGGACTGATATGTACGAAAGCTTCGCAAAGACTGCCGAAGAAGAAGGTTTCAAGGCTTTGGCAGCCAAGTTCCGCGGCGTGGCCGCCATCGAGAAGCAGCACGAGGAGCGCTACCGCGCCCTGCTGAAGAACGTCGAGACTGCCGCCGTATTCGAGAAGAGCGAAATCAAAGTGTGGGAATGCCGCAACTGCGGACATATCGTAGTGGGCAAGAAGGCTCCTGAGATCTGCCCTGTCTGCGCTCATCCCAAGAGTTTCTTCGAGATCCACGAGGCGAACTACTAACAGACATCCGCACAAAAAAAAAGACGTCCTTGCGGGCGTCTTTTTTTGCCTTGACCTGGCCAACCTGCTACAGGGCAGCCTTCAGCTTCTCTATCATATCCGCATACTCCGCGTCGCTGAGGTAGACCTTGCCGGGATTCATCTGGAAGACTCCGCCGTAGTCCGGACCGTCGACATATTTGGGGGCGAGGTGGAAGTGGAGGTGGCAGAGCTTGTCGCTGTATGCGCCGTAATTGATCTTCTCGGGATTGAAGACTTTCTGCATCGCGCGGGTCATCCGCACCACATCTGCCATAAAAGCGTTGCGCTGCTCGTCGCTCAGCTCGTTGAGGTCGTTCACGTGGCCGTCATAAGCTACAAGGCAGCGGCCGTGGTAGGTCTGCTCCTTGAAAAGGAATGCGCGTGACACGCCCAGATGGGCGATTTCTATCATAAGGTTGTGAAGCGTCTCGTTGTTCGTGCAATAGAGACAATCTTTCGGATCGCTGTACATATCTGTTAATGTTATTGTTGGTAGTTTTGACAAATTTAATAATTATTGTCAACTTTACCTCCATAAAGGAAGCCAGGCATAATGTGGTACATAGTCCTCATCATAGTATGGGCGGCAGCCCTCGCCTCGCAGTGGAAACATATAGTTGAGCTGGGCAGGCTGTATTTCCGCGTCATCACCCCTCACGAAGGTAAAGGAGAGAAGGCGATGATGCTGCTCGACATCGTGCCGATGTGTCTGCTTTTCATCGCCTTCTATATCATAATCTGGCCGGTTCCGGCCGCTGCCGTCGCCCTCTTCAGAAGGCTTTCCGGCCGCTCATCATAGCTCTTTCGGCGGATAGAGTTCGTCCCACCAGGTGCTGTCGTCCTTCAGGTATTTTGCGAACCAGGCAGAGATGGTGCGCAGCCACTGGCGCCTCTTCGCATAATCCTGGATGCCGTGGTTCTCGCCGTCCACAACTACGAATGCCGTCTCGACGCCCAGCAGTTTCATTGCGGTGAACATCTGGATGCTCTCGCCGATAGGCACGTTCGTGTCGGCCGAGCCGTGCAGGAAGAGGATGGGGTCCTTGATCTTGTCGGCCATATAGAGCGGACTGCGGTCGACATAGAGGTCTTTCCTGGTCCAGGGATAGCTGTCAGCCATACTTACCTCGCTGTAAGAGTAGCCCCAGTAGCCTTCGCCCCAGTAGCTTGTGTGGTCGCTGATGCCGGCGTGGGAGATGCCGGTCGCGAAGATGTCGGTGCTGGCCAGCAGCAGCTGGGTCATAAAGCCGCCGTATGAGGCGCTGAAGCAGCCCACCTTGCTAGCATCCACGAAAGGATGGTCGGCGCAGAAATGCTTCACTCCTTCGATGATGTCATCGACTACAACCTCGCCGGCAGTATTGACGTGCCGCGATGCGAATTCCTGGCCGAAGCCCGAAGCGCCGGAAGGGTTGACGACGTAGAACACGTAGCCCTGGCAGGAATAGAGATGGGGCGAGTATGAGCCTGCGAAATACTTAAGGCTCGGAGAGCAGCCGCCGTAGTAGTGCACGATCATCGGGTATTTCTTCGACGGGTCAAAATTGGCCGGCAGCACGTAGAAACCGTTGATGCGGTCGCCGCGGCTGCTGGTAAATTCATATTCTCCACCCTCTGCCACATCCACGTCGCTGAAACGCAGCTCGTGGAAATCGCAGACGAGCTTCTGCTTTCCGGTCTTCGTGTCCATCAGATATGCCTTGTCGTGGGTGTCGAGGTTGTCTCCGGAGTAAATCAGGGCAGGTGACTTCAATGCAATGTCGATATAGTCGATATGGCTGTCCTTGTTGTCCAGACGCTCGATTTTTCCATTCTTGGGATTGAGGCGGAAGAGATTGTAGCAGTCCTTGTCTTCTGCGGAGAAATAGATTTTGCCGTCGTAGCGGCTCCACTGCATATTCTGCGGTGAAGGGTCGAAGGTCTTGGTGAGCGGCGTCACCTTGCGGCTTGCAATATCGAAAATGTAGAGCTGATAGTCATAAGCATTGGGAATCCTGCCTTCAGGAAGCACCATTCCAATCTTGTCGAAGGCCTCGGGGCTGCCGCAGAAGAGGATCTGCCTGCCGTCGGGAGAGAAAGCGGCATTTCGGATGAAGCCGTCCTTCTCGACAAGGCATTCCGTCTGCATTGTCTGCAAATCCATCAGGTAGACAGAGATGAAACTTGTCGGCCTCTTGCTGAGGTCATAGCGGCTGACCGAGAAGAGGAGATACCTGCCGTCGTCGGTGATGTCCATAGGATAGCTGTCGTGATATCCGAAAGTCAGCTGCTTCATCATACCGGTTGCAATGTCATAGCGGCTGATGTAGCTGCGGTTCCTCCAGCCGGGCTGACGGTCGTCAGGGGTGAGGATCTGGTGTACTTCGCCCTCCTTGGGGCCTTCCTGGTTCATCATATAGATCAGATAATCCTCTGTCGGAGCGATGCTGAAACTTCCGTCAGGGACGTTTCTGGCGATAACGGTCTCCTTTCTGGTGCGGGGATCGACCCGGACCAGGTCGCGGCCGGCGACAGTCCGCCTGGTGATGTAATACTCGTCGCTGACGGGCATCCAGCGGATGGCGTCCGTAGTGTGGATCAGAAGTTCCCCGCTGGCGGCGTCGAATACCTCAGTGTAAGAGGTAGCCCTTCCGTCATCGCTGATGAGCGAATGCCTTACCGTGTAGAAAAGGCCTCCGGGAGAAAGGCTGACACCGGCGCAGCCGTCGCCCTGGGTGTTGAGGTCGAGCGAATAAATCTTGCGGCCGTCCTCCCTCAGACGCAGAGACTTGCTCTGCTCCGTGGCCAGCGACACCTCGATGCCTGATTCAGCGCTGTCCTTGCCTGTCAGGTACTTGATTACTACTTCGTGCGTGCCGGGTTCGAGGTTGGCCTTGCCGCTCTCATTCTTCTTGCTGTCCACGAAAATCCTGCAGTCCTTGATGCCCTCGACGTTGATGTCCACTTTGGCAAAGTCCATCGTCTCGACGCTGAAACTTGCGAAATGAATCTGGATATTGTCGCTTTTGGCTGGGAGAGTGCCCACCCAGACGGCATTTTTAAGGACGTCTGTTGAATAGGCGGCATCAAGCAGCGCCTTGGCATCGTTGTATGCCTTGCCCTTCACGTCGGTCGTATCGACGAAATAGGGGGTTCCCATATCAAAGGGGCCGGCATAGCGGAAATGATTGACAGCGATAGTGTCTTTCGGGGCTGCCATCGCACAGATGCCTGCCGACAGCCCGATCAGCATAAGAAGAATGCGTTTCATAATGTATGATTATTTTTTCTTTCGATTTTTCATCCAGAGGGACTTGGCGTACTCCTGCATATCGGAGGCTTCGTCGATTTCGTCGATGATTTCGACACCGGCGGTCGTCTCTATGATGTCTTCGAGCGTGACGATGCCCTGCAGGCAGCCATATTCGTCGATGATGACGCTGATGTGTTCTTTTTTCGAAACGAGTTCGCCCCAGATATCGCTTATGGGCGTCGCCTCGTTGAATGAAGAGATGTCGCGCTTTATCTCCGACAGTTTCATGTCGAACTTGTCGTTGCCCATAAGTTCCAGAGCCTCGACAAGCAGCACGTAGCCTGTGATATACTCGTCGTCGTCGCCTTTATAGACAGGGATGCGGGAATGATGGTGGAACACCTGCTCCTTGAAGAATTCGCGGATGGTCATCTCTTCCGCTGCTATCGCCGCCACCACGCGGGGTGTCATGATTTCCTTCGCAGTGATGTCGTCGAGGCGGATGATGTTGTGGATGATGCGTTTTTCGTCCGCCTCGAAGACTCCGTCCTCCTCGCCTTCGTCGATCATGGCGGAAACTTCCTCACGGGAAACGGTGTAGTCGGGTTCGTCGGGGGAAATCAGGCCTGTGATCCACTCTGCGATTATCACCAGGGGATATGTGATGATGATCAGAATCCTTATCGTGCGTGCGGTAAACCCGATAAGGCGTCTCCAGTAGTTCGAGCCGATGCTCTTGGGTATAATCTCGGCGAACACCAGGATCAGCACAGTGACGATGGCAGAAGCGATGCCGACGGCGGCGCTGCCATACATCTTGCCGACTATCGCGCCGATGCCTGCGGCACCCATCGTGTTGGCGATAGTGTTCAGGATGAGGATCGATGACAGAGGCCTGTCGATGTCGCTCTTGTATTCCTTGAGGCGGATGGCAGGTTTATAGCCCTCATCTTCCTTCATCGCCAGATATGAAATCTGCGCCGACAGGAGGGAGGACTCCAGAAGGGAACACAAAAAGGAGATTCCGACAGTCAGAATCGCAACTATGACGAGGGCGGTAAGCATCTGCCACAAAGATATAAAACAAATGGCAATAAAAAGAGTGCGGCCGGTTATGGTCGCACTCTTTAAGCACTATGAGTACAGTCTTTATTTAACTTCTTCGAAGTCTACGTCTTCGGCACCGCCGCCCTTGTCGCTTGAGCTGTCAGGGCCGGGGTTGCCTGCTCCGGGGTTGAAACCTGCGCCTGCTCCAGGGTTGAAGCCTGCGCCGGGATTTGCACCCTGGCCGGCCTGGGCTGCGCGGGCCATATCCTCAGAGGCTGCGTGCCAGGCGTTGTTGAGGTCTTCGCTGGCCTTGTCGAGCCTTTCGATGTTCGGAGTGCGGCCTGCGTCATATTCGTCCTTGGCTGCACGGTAGGCCTCTCTGAGGGCTGCGAGTGATGAGTCGATGACGCCTTTCTTGTCAGCGGGGATCTTGTCGCCGTAGTCCTTGAGGTTCTTCTCGCTCTGGAAGATCATTGCGTCGGCTGCATTGATCTTGTCGACCATTTCCTTCTTTGCCTTGTCGGCTGCCTCGTTGGCCTTGGCCTCGTCGCGCATACGCTTGATTTCGTCATCACTCAGACCTGATGAAGCCTCGATGCGGATCTTCTGCTCCTTGCCTGTGGCTTTATCCTTGGCAGATACGTTGAGGATACCGTTGGCGTCGATGTCGAAGGTTACCTCGATCTGAGGGATTCCACGCGGAGCCGGAGCGATGCCGTCGAGGTGGAAGTTGCCGATGGTCTTGTTGTCGCGTGCCATCGGACGTTCGCCCTGGAGCACGTGGATCTCGACTGAAGGCTGGTTGTCGCTGGCTGTCGAGAACACTTCGCTCTTGCGGGTAGGAATTGTGGTGTTGGAGTCGATGAGCTTGGTCATCACGCCGCCGAGAGTCTCGATACCGAGAGAAAGGGGAGTGACGTCGAGCAGAAGCACGTCTTTCACATCGCCTGCGAGCACACCGCCCTGGATGGCAGCACCTACTGCAACTACCTCATCGGGGTTGACGCCCTTGTTCGGAACTTTGCCGAAGAACTTCTCTACGATTGCCTGGATGGCAGGGATACGGGTTGAACCGCCGACGAGCAGAACTTCGTCGATCTGGCTTGCCTGCAGACCTGCGTCGGCAAGGGCCTTGCGGCAAGGCTCGATGGTGGCGTTGATCAGAGGGTCGCACAGCTGCTCGAATTTGGCACGGGTGAGGGTCTTTACGAGGTGTTTCGGAATACCGTCGACCGGCATAATGTACGGCAGGTTGATTTCTGCGGTGGTCTGGCTTGAAAGCTCGATCTTGGCTTTCTCGGCAGCTTCTTTCAGACGCTGGAGCGCCATCGCATCCTTGCGGAGGTCGAGGCCGCCGTTCTCTGCTGCGAATTCGTCGGCCAGCCAGTCGATGATCTTGTGGTCGAAGTCATCGCCGCCGAGGTGAGTGTCGCCGTTGGTTGATTTAACTTCGAACACGCCGTCACCGAGTTCGAGGATTGAGATATCGAAGGTACCGCCGCCGAGGTCGAACACGGCGACTTTCATATCCTTGTTCTTCTTGTCAAGGCCGTATGCCAGAGCTGCGGCAGTCGGCTCGTTGATGATACGTTTAACAGTCAGACCTGCAATCTCGCCGGCCTCTTTGGTGGCCTGGCGCTGGCTGTCGCTGAAGTATGCAGGAACGGTGATGACAGCTTCGCTGACAGTTGTTCCGAGGTAATCCTCGGCAGTCTTTTTCATCTTCTGGAGAATCATTGCTGAAATCTCCTGAGGAGAATAGAGACGTCCGTCGATGTTGACGCGCGGGGTATTGTTGTCGCCACGGTCTACCTGATAGGGCACGCGGTTGATTTCTTTCTGTACGCGGTCGTAAGTTTCACCCATAAACCTCTTGATTGAGAAGATGGTTTTCTTGGGGTTTGTGATGGCCTGACGTTTTGCCGGATCGCCGATCTTGCGCTCGCCGTTGTCAGCGAATGCCACGATTGACGGGGTGGTGCGCTTACCTTCACTGTTGATAATCACTGCAGGCTCATTGCCTTCCATAACGGCAACACAAGAGTTCGTGGTGCCAAGGTCAATTCCGATAATTTTTCCCATAATATTTATTTTTTAATTGTTTCGATTTTTGGTTTTCGAGCACCCTGAATAACGAAGATTGTGCCAACAGCAAAATGGGCCAAAAAACTGACATTGTGTCATACTCTGATGTAGTAATTAATCATTATCTTTGCTGAAAATATGTCAATAACAGTAGCCAGTATGAAAATAACGGTCATAGGTGCAGGCAATATGGGCGGCGCCCTTGTCAAAGGTTTTATCAAATCAGGTGCGGTAAGTGCCAAAGATGTCACAGTGTCGGATGTGAGCCAGGCAAACCTCGGCAGGATGAAAGACTACAACCCTGAAATCTGCCTGTGCAGCGACAATGTCAAGGCTGTCAGCGGGGCTGACTTCGTTGTCATAGCTGTCAAACCCTGGATTGCCGAAAAGGTGGTGCGTCAGATTGCCGATGCCGTGTCAGTCCCTGTCATCTCGATAGCTGCAGGAGTGGCCTGCGGCACTTTGAGGGAGTGGCTGGGCGGCAAGGACCTGGCTCTGTTCAGGGTCATTCCCAACACGGCTGCCGAGTTCCTCGAGTCTATGACCTTCGTGCAGGCCGACGGCGCCTCTGCCGACGAGAAGGCAGATGTGATGGGTCTGCTGGGCTCTGTGGGGGCCGTAATGGAGATAGAAGAGAAAATGTTTCCCGCCGCTACTACTTTGTCATCCTGCGGCATCGCCTATGCTATGAAATACATCCGCGCTTCGATGCAGGGCGGCATCACCCTCGGCTTCGCTCCGAAGGTTTCTGAAGACATAGTGCTGCAGACTGTCAAAGGTGCAGCCAAGCTCCTGCAGGAGAGCGGAAACCACCCGGAAGCCGAAATCGACAAGGTCACTACTCCCGGTGGCATCACCATCAAGGGCATCAACGCTATGGAGGCCAACGGCTTCACCAATGCCGTCATCGAAGGCATCCTCGCCGGCGGGAAGGCGGGGAAGTAGCGGTTGTTTTGATTCAAGCCATATTGGATTTTGTAAAATATGTTTTATAAATTTGTAAAACATAATTTAAAAGCATGTTATACGAGAGACAACACTTGGCCATACTAAAGAGCCGTATGACAGAGCCCAGACGTCGGATCCAAATCATTATGGGGCCACGCCAGGTGGGAAAATCCACACTTGTGGGCCAATATACGGATGGCTTAGACATTCCATTTGATTTTATCGCTGCAGATGGGGTAAACCGCGAGGATACAAACTGGATATCGGCCCGATGGCAGGATGCCCGGATGAAAATGGACATGCATGGCGAGAATGAGCGTATCCTGATTATCGATGAGGTTCAGAAAATCAGAACATGGAGCGAGCAGGTGAAAAGGGAATGGGATCGGGATACCCGTGAGAAACGCAATCTTAAGGTCATTCTACTTGGTTCCTCACGAGTTCTCCTGCAAAAAGGCCTGGAAGAGTCTTTGGAAGGTCGGTTTGAGACCATCAAGATGGGTTATTGGGAGTGGCCGGAGATGCGTGATGCATTTGGTTTTACTTTGCAGCAATACATCTATTTTGGCGGCTTTCCGGGGCTTGCGCCTGACATCAAAGATGAAGACAGATGGAGAAATCTGATGGAAGATACCATCATTTCACCTATTCTTACCCGCGACATCCTGGAGATAGATGAGATTCGAAATCCGGCGCTCCTCCGTCAGGTCTTTGAGTTGGCCTGCATCGAATCGGCCCGAGAACTTTCTCTGACAAAAATGCAGGGAACAATGAATAGCGGTACCGTTCCCACCATAAAGTCTTATTTGGATATCCTTGACAAAACAATGTTGGTGAAGCCGCTGCAGAAGTATTCTCCTTCGCCCGTCAAAGAAAAGAACTCCATCCCGAAGATGCAGGTGTACAACAGTGCTTTCCGCAACCGCTACGGATCTTATTCTTTCGAAGAAGCTGTAACTGACTCGACACAGTGGGGGCGGCAGGTGGAATCTGCCGTGGGGGCACATCTGGCAAACCGTTCGCAATTAGACGGATTTGAACTTCTATATTGGCGTAAAGACAACAAAAAAGAATGCGACTATGTCCTCAAGAAAGGACAAGCACTTGTTGCTATCGAAGTCAAGAGCAGCAGCGCTGATAACACCGAGGGCTATGAACTATTCAAAGAACTTTACGGAGAGCATATAGCATCTGCCCTGATTGTCGGCCCTGAAGGCCTACCATTGAAGGATTTCTTCAGCATGGATTTGAAGACTTTATTTAAGAAAAATAGATAGCTCCCGGAATCGTAGTAGGGCCGCTGGATTTGCCTTTTCGTATTCTTTATTATCGAATTGTACGCAATATTTTGGGATTTTGCTCAATTTCCTCAAAATTTTTGACAGAGAAGAGCAGTTGATTCATCCAGCAACAAGGAGATAAAACAGTTTCGGGGTGCGAATCGGTGAGCTTTCGCTCCCTGAATATGTTCATCCTAGTTGAGAATTGTTAGAAAAAAAACGGCCGCGCAACCAAACAAAATGAAAAAAAAGAAGTTGCTAAAGCCTCTTGTCGCGCGGCCGTAAGAGTCCGGACACGAAAAAGGCACAGGGTTTCCTGTGCGTTCTTGAGGCTCTGGAATGCCCTGTCTCCGTCACAGGTCCCCCTATGCCTGAGCATAAGGGAATCCTGATGAACGGACAGAGACCAAAAATTTTCCAGATTCCAAGAATGTCCGTCAAAAAGATTCCTTATAGGATATCGTTTTGTCTATTATGTCTTTGATGCGAAGGTAGTAAAACTCTGTTGATAAGAAAAAACGCTGAAGCTAAAAAGCCACAGCGTATGATAATCTCGGGATAAAACCCTTTGCACACAAGAAAGATCAGTTCTTCATCTCAGAAATGCCTAGTTATTCTTTTGCAATAAATATTCGGTCAGCACTTCACGGGCATAATAGAACCCCCTTTCTTTGAAGCGAATCCATGATAAAAACAATAACGCGATACTGGCTAACCAGAAAAACCAATTGTTATAAAAGTGGAAAGCTAACATTATACTTGCAATTAGTGCCGTAGTAAGGATAGTGCGTGACCACACAAACTGTGCATTGAATACAGGGACTCGACTTTCTATACATCCATTCACCCGTTTCATAGCACATTCAAACATCTTTTGGATTGAAGCCTCGGGGTCGTTCAACTCTTTCTTAAGTGTTTCTACTGCTTCACGTGCCTCGTAGAACTTTATTCGCTTATAACCTGTCCAATTCTTGCCTTCAGTAGGAGTTAGAAGAATGTCGGAAGGCATACCGCCAATCGTCTTAAAGTATATAAAATCTAAAAGGCTTCCTATTGCATTTATAAAATAACCCACCAAATAGCCTAAGGAAAGATAAGCGATACTATTTATCTCGATATTTCCTAAGAAAAAGTAATTAACTAAAGCGATAATGACGACACCAATAATTGTTGTTGAAAGTAAATCGTAGTACTTCATATTCATAATTATAGCGTGTTAGCGGTTAATGTTCCTATATAATGCCAATCAACTACAATTTTACCATTAACTTTTTTAGTTAAATCGCCCTTCCCTTGTTTTTGTTTCAAACAATTGGGTTTGTTGCTAATCATATTTTTTGTGTATATATGTACTTCATTACTCTCATTTACAAAATAAAGGTCTCCTGCTATATTTTGAGTAATGGTTTGCCTTGAATCTCCGTAGTCAATGTGCTCTGATGGAGCATTCCCTATGATAATTAACTGTGGATTCAATGCATCCAACAATTTAGTTGGGACAGCGCCTGATTTGCGGCCATGATGTGGCTGAAATAATATATCCACATGTGGTATGTTTGACTTGTACTCATCATAATAGGCTTGCTGCATTTCCGTCTCTAAATCACCCATCCACATATATTTGGCCCCATTTTCTATGCAATAAGTAAATATTGGGCAAATATTGTTAACATGTTTTGCTTTAGCAACAAGTTCCAATGCCGCCTTAAATTTTTCGTTTTCTAAATCAGGCCAATGAAAATAAATCCCTGAACTTCCATTGTCATTTGGAGAATTTTTATCCGAATCGTTGAGCCATTTGCGAGTGAGACCTCTTTTTATTGCACAATTGTTATTAGCTAATAGCAATTGGTAGCGTGTTAAACTGCTGTCATTTATATCGCTTGGATGGCTGTTCTCAACAGCATAGAAATTTAATATTTTCCAATTGTCATCAAGACTCTCTATGCCGGCAATATGATCGTTGTCGGGATGTGTTGATATAAAGCGACAGATTCTTCCTTCGGATTCTCGATTTATTTCATCTATAATTTCTGTCTTTCGGGCATTTTCCCCATCGTTATCTTTTAAGTAGCAATCTATTACTGTAAAATTATTGGATCCATGTTTTATGTAGAACATGTCACCCCTAATATCTCCTTCGGGGAATGAATACGACTTTACTATTGACATTTACCTTAGCTGTTATTGATTTAATTAATATGAATTATTGTAATGAATGTACTCTAGCCCATAAAATATTTATATAATCTTCATTAGCTACTTAGACTCCGTGTATGAAATTATTTGTCAATCGCTTTTTCTCCGACCTTTAAGTATTTGGTTTTAGCATTGGCAACATTAAGAACTCAAAGAAAAAGAGAACAATCCTTTACGACTTTTAGCCTTTCATCAGAACTCTATAATAGTAGAAATCATTCTTGTACTGAACCACGAGAATTTGGCAAAGACATCCCGCAATAATAATGCAGGAAGCCAATCTTGAAATACTTCTTGTTTTCATTTTGTACAGTTAATGACTTTAGCATTTCAAAGGTCGGCTTCCAAAGGTTTGAATCAAAGAAAGCGGAGTAACAGTTGTTGGGGCGTAAAAGCCTGCTAATTAGTGGGCAACGTGTTTCGGTAAGTAACACTTTACCCTATTGGAGGGAAATGACTAATGAGGATAGTGTGCTTAGCGAGAATTCTTCATCTCCAGAAGCCTCAGGAAGAGCGCCTCGTCAGGAGCGTTGGCAGCCTTGATTTCTCTGCGGAAGCGGGATCTGGCCGTCTTGAGGCTATCGATGGATGGGCGATTCATTATCAGCTGCACTGTGCTGTATGGCAAGCCGGCAAAAAACAGTGAAATCAGCTTGCGGTTATCTCCTTTGATTGACGGCACTTGATCTTTAAGTTTTGTCATTACTCCATCACAATAACGGTCAAGGTCCTTTTCCAGAGAGAGGAACAAATCGTCGTTTGTCCTTATTTCTGCTATTTCTTCTTTGAACTCCCTCAGTGCAACTAATCTCTCTCTGTCGTTTCCTGCACGGACATAATCTGCCGAAAGTTTGTCAAGATGGTTGAACTTTTCGCTGAAAAGAGAGCCTAAAAGTGAAGCGTTAGCTTGCTCTGCCTGCTGAAGTTCTGATTGTGTGATAGAGAACTTGAGCATCTGCTCCTGTATCTCCTGCTCTTTTCTTTTACGATAGGATAGAGTCAAGCCAGATAGAAGCGCCAAAGAGAGTAAGACCGTTAAGGTACCAAGGCGATTGCGCTCTCGTAACCTTCCAGCCCGCTCCTCCTGCAGTTGCGACTCTGCTTTGTAGTAGTCCCTCTGGGCATTACTCACAGATTGTTGTAGAAGTACCCCTGTCAATGAATCCTGTACAAAAGCAGCATTTCTTGTCAATTGGTATGCCTCGTTGTTCTTTCCGCGGCGGTGCAATATATCTGCGTACATAAAATCAACCGCAATAGAATCTATATTATTATTACACAATGTATATGCCTTAGAAATAAACTTGTCAGAAGAGTCACGTTGCCCGACTCTTTCCATAGCCAAAGCATAATAACTATAATCGTGATGGTCAAAAAGACTATTATGCGATACTCGGAATAAACGTATTGCTTCAATAGGATTTTTGTACTTTTCTATTTGAATGATAGCCTTGTCAATAGGATAATAGCTGTTAAGATTATCATTATTGTATGAAAGAACAGATTCCAGTTGTTGCTCCGCCATTGAGAAATCATGGCTATTGAGATAGCTGTTAACCAACCCTAATTCAGAATATGCAGCATAATCGGGATTGTCTAGGAATTTAAAATGAGCGATTGCTTCCTTTAAACATGACTGTGCAGCCTGATTGTTTAGCGTTTTATTGTACACCTCGCCTTTTGTTCTAAAAATCAGACCGGCATATAGATGGTCATCCAAATCCAAAGCATCTTTTTCTGCTTTATCAAGTGCTAAAATAGCAGCAGTATAGTCGTTGGCGTTATTTAGAGTGAGACCTTGATAATAATGGGCCATCATCCTGTGGTACTGGTCGTTTCGGATAGAATAATATTCAACAGCAACCTTTATCAATGAGTCGGAAGCTAATTCAACATAGTTCTTATCCATCGCTGCAATCATCATTAGTGCATAACGAGCTTTTTCTTGTCTTGTCCTAATCTCATTTGAATTAATTGACTCCATTATAGTAAGACTAATGTCCGGTCTAATCTGAAGCAACGATTCAGCTGAGTCCAATTTATTTCTTACATCTAGATAGGAACAGGAGTAAAGAATCGCTATACAAATAGTCGAAAACAAAAATGCTCTTTTCATTTCTTTGCTTTACTTAAAAATACAAATTAATGTCCAAATGATAACATATCTAAATGGAATTGTTACTTTTATTTTGTGTTATTTGCCTTACTGTCAGTTACTTATTGTATCTAAAAAGTTACGTTATAATTATCGTATTTCACGTCAAGAGTGTGAACTTTGAGTTGCCAAACACAATCAACAAACAAAATGGAAAAACGATTATTACTGAAAAGATTTGCATGCAGTTTTTGCATTCTTGCTGGATGCCTTATGCCAGTATCTTCTTATGCCTCATTTGCCAAGTTATTAGATGGGGAAGAGATTCGACTCTCACAGAAACCCACAACCCCCAATGGTTCTCCTCACATGCCTGCATACGTGCCTTTTTATGCCGAACTGGAGACAGATTATGTACTTTTGGGAAGTTATTCAAACTGCGGTATTGTGGACGTTAGCCTTACCTCTACTGCCGGAGACGATTACTCAACCGTGTTTGATACATCTGCCGGTACCATCATTATCCCGATCTCTGGCCTCACAGGAGATTATACACTCCTTATTACTACACTCGCCGGGGTGGAATTCATCGGTGAGTTCAGCATTTAATAATTTAAAAATCTCATCATCACATTTTTTATTATGAATAAAATTCTATCGAAAGCATTACAATCTTTTTGTGCATTGCTATTTATTCTCTTCCTCGTTTCTTGCACAGACCAAATAGTATCAAATCCAAAGAACGATGAAGTTCCTTTTGGAAAGACAAAGTCTGGTCTTGCAGAAGATTATTACTGGTATCACGGGAAACAGATTTCCCTTACTGTCAATGACAAGTATGTCAATATACTTCTGGATACGACAGCTGTAAAAGGAGCTGAATTGTCAGCACTCTGTTCAGACTTGCAAATAGAATCAAAAACAAAACCCGACAAGGACGGCCTGTTTAAGGCCGTGTTGAACCCAAGGACAGATTACATGCAAGCAGTTAATAAGTTGCGGAGCGATTCCCGTATTCTTAAAGTCCTCCCTTATTATGAGCGCGGCAATGGAGCAGAACCTATAGGAACATCCCAATACTTTTATGTCCAGTTAAAAGCATTATCTCCGATTGATATTGAAAATGGTGATGCTAATGCCTACCTGATGAATGAATACGACCAGGATGCCTTGTCTGAGGTGGCTGAAAGGCTTGGCGTTCGCATTGTGAAGATGATACCCAATATGCCCGACTGGTATATTATGTCTATTGAGGGATCAGAGTTCATGACGGCTGTAGAAGCATCAAACTGTTTCTATGAGACCGGGCTGTTTGAGGGAACAGATCCTGCATTCATGTTCAATTTCAGACCCCAGACAGTCAATGATCCATATTTTTCTTATCAGTGGGGCTTGAATAATACAGCTTACACCGGATATGATATCAATGTAGAAGGAGCTTGGGCAATTACTACAGGAAGTGATGTTAAAATTGCCATTGTAGATAATTGTCCTGATCCTTATCACGTTGACTTGTCTCCCAACTATTCCAGTCTTAGTTATGATGCGCAATCCATGTCGTATCCTTGTGTTTATAATTACTTCTTAGATCATGGCACACGCGTGGCAGGAGTAGCTGCTGCAAAAGGGAACAACAATATGCTGATTGCAGGGGTTGCTTACAATTCAACAATCCTTAGGGTTAGTCATGATTTTGTTTGGACATCGACAAAGTCTTCTGAATTGGCAAGTGGAATATCGTGGGCATGGCAAAATGGAGCTGATGTAATCAATAATTGCTGGGGCGATGAAGGTGGACATTATCATGATACTTTGGCATCCCCTGCACTAGAATCAGCTATTGTTAATGCATTGACAAATGGCCGTTCTGGGAAGGGGGCAGTCGTTGTTTTCGCTGCAGGTAATTATGGAGAAAATGGAGCCATCATGGACTACCCGGCAACTTTTGATAATAGACTTCTTACTGTTGGGGCGATTGACAGAACAGGTCACAGAGCTTTATATTCAGGATATGGCAATGCGTTGGATGTTGTGGCCCCTGGTGATAGCATATTGACAACAGCGATGGATAATAATATTACTTATGAATATGGTACTTCAATGGCCGCACCTCATGTGTCAGGTATTGCTGCACTCATGTTGGCAGCAAACCCGAATCTGAGCCGGGAGGAAGTTGTCCGTTTCATTGAATTGACAGCCAACAAGATCAGTCCAAGCAATACTTATTACTACTATACCTATTCTAACCGCTATAACGGTAAGTGGAACAATCAGATGGGCTATGGTCTTGTTGATGCCACCAAGGCCGTATCAGTGGCATCTGCGTCAGGAGTAACACCTCCGAGCGGCAGTCCTACTCTATTATTTAATGTTATGGCTCCAGTCAGTGCCGTATATAGTGACAGCATTGTCATGGGTTCCTATTCAAGCACAACAGTAAACTTCTCTCTTCAAAATGCTCAGGTCAATTCGGCATATACTTATTATTGGCACTTCACTACAACGGGAGATTCAAACTGGTCACCGTCTTTCAGTTATGTGGGTAACGATATCGGTGTCAATGTGACTGTCCCTAAACCAAGCTCGAATTCAGTGCTGAAGATGCGCTGTGAGGTATATAGTGGCACGACACATATATGTTCTGCATACTTCAACCTTGGCGTAAATCCCAGTTAATGAACTTTTTGTTTAAAAGAAGTGTTTTCTGTAAATTTGTAAAAAACGAGTTATGAGAAGATCAATATATAAGCTACCATCTATTTGCGTTGTAGCTGCACTTATATTGTGCTGCCCGTCATGCGACAAGGTCCCCGCTGGAGGAGAAGAAGCCGAGTCAATCATCGATGATAGTGGTAATGCATTGAAGCCGCTGGAACTTTCCACCAAGTCGGCAGAGTATGTAAATGATGGCTTCGGTTTCACCTTCAACTTTATCGACCAGATAAATACATCCGCGGAAGGGGATTACATCGTATCTCCGCTGAGCATGCAATTTCTGCTGGGAATGCTCCTGAACGGAGCCCAGGGCGAAACCGCCGCAGAAATCTGCAAGGTGCTCGGCTATGGCGCCAATGCTACAGAGGCAGTGAACGAATATGTCCTTTCCATGATGGAACAGCTGCCTGCTCTAGACAAACAGACCACGCTGACGATGGCAAACGGCATATTCGTTAACGCACCATACCCGCTGAAAGACCATTATAAGAAAACTGTCGGCAAGTATTACGATGCCGAAATAACTAATCTGAACTTCAAGGACAAGGCAAACTCCTTGAATGCGATTAACGGCTGGTGCGCAGAACATACCAACTACCTCATACCGGAGATAATCAGCGAGGTGAATCCGGATATTCTTGCCTATCATCTTAACGCGCTGTATTTCAAGAGCCAGTGGAAATACCCGTTCGACAAGAAAGCAACAGAAGTTGAGACATTCACAGATGAGAACGGAGCAAAGAAAGATGTAAGCATGATGAAGCAGAAAGTGTATACTCCCTACGCTGAAAGCGATATTTTCAGTTCAGTATTGTTGCCTTACGGCAACTGTGCCTTTTCAATGTTGGTACTGCTACCTAAATCAGGTTATACGGTTTCCGATATCACCGCAGCTCTTTGCAAAGCAGAATGGAAGACTATACTGCATTCATATGAAATGTGCGAAGTCACTCTCTGGCTACCGAAGTTCGAGACAGATTACGAAATAAAGCTCAATGACATTCTTACCGAGATGGGGATGCCCCTCGCTTTCCGGCCGGCGCAGGCAAATCTCAGCGCTATGTCAGACTTTGCTTCCCACCTGGATTTTGTGAAACAGGTAGGTGGAATAAAGGTAGAAGAGTCTGGTACTGAAGCTGCCGCGGTGTCTGGTAGTGGAACCGGGCTTACTTCATTGATAGACAAAGTAGAACTTCGTGCCAACCATCCTTTCCTCTACATCATCGCTGAGCAGAGCACCGGAGCCGTGCTCTTCGCAGGGAGATATAGCGGGAAGTAATTAACGTCATTTTTGTTGCCTACTTTTAATGAAGAGCCACATGAGTATGTGGTACTTCATCGAATAACTGTTTGTCCTCAAACAGTGAAAATATCTGCCCAATAGCGATGTGTTATGACTAGTTTACGCTTGGGCAAAGAAATATTTCAATAAAATTATTTCAAGAAGATGAGAAAAATATCATTAGTATCTCTTATATCGATAGCAGCGATGTTATTGATAGCATGTGATGCAATCGAGAATACCAGTATTGATTCTGCTCCAACAATTACAGATATTACTGCAAAGTTGAATTCAAGTATCAATGTCAGCCAGAACGAGGCGAGCGGAATTGCAGACATGTTCATGCGTTCCTATGCCGGTAGCGATATGCCCCTGACAAAGAGTGCAGACACCAAGAGGATAAGTTCATCAGCCACAGTCAGGGAAGACGGCCAGGACCTCATGTATGTCTTCAACTATGAGGACGGCGGTTTTGTCATCGTAGGCTCTACAAGGAACTACTATCCTATTCTTGCATATTCTGACAAAGGTTCATTTGTTCTTCAGGATGATATGGGTCCTGTAGATGTCTGGCTGGATGAGACGAAAATCAGCATCAAGAACAGCGGTTCGCTCGACAATGATACGAAAGCTCAGATGCAGAATCTCTGGGCAAGGTATGATGGTACCTT
This sequence comes from uncultured Bacteroidales bacterium, assembly GCA_947169015.1. Lineage (GTDB taxonomy): Bacteria > Bacteroidota > Bacteroidia > Bacteroidales > UBA932 > Equibacterium. The sequence continues at coordinate 50,015 of CAMVOD010000003.1, forward strand.
CGTTGATCCGGCACAAGAACTACTTGCAGCCCGCCGTCCGCAGACCCGGAGCACTGGAGAAGATGCCTGCTGGGATGAGATTGAAGATCTTCAAACTTTGTATGGTGACGAAGGCTGGACATTCCTTCCTTTGTCATTTGTTGAAGATTTGTTCACAGATTTAGGATTATCCAGTGTTTATGCAGATTTGTGCTATTGCGCATCGCAAAACAATTCTGCTCTGAACGAAACGGTTATCGGATACAGATATCCGGCAGTCAATCAAGTTGGACCACTGCTCCAAACAGAATGGCACCAAGATGCGCCATATAATGATTCCTGCCCAAATCATTATCCTGCAGGAAGTGGAGTAATCGCTGCAGCACAGGTAATGAAGTATTATGAAGAACCGCCTACTATAAATATGTTGGACGGAACAACCATCACTTGGGCAGACATTCCCATATCACCGAATACTACACCAAATAAAATCCCTCAATTAATAAAGCGATTAGGTCAATTATGCGATGCTAGTTATGGATCATCAGTTACTATTGTTCATCATTATGACGTAATGATTGGTGCTGATTCACTTGGTTATAGCGTCGATTATGTTAGTGGCAACAACGAATCATACTATCACAACCAAGTTCTGTATTACCACAGACCTGTGATTATGTTTGGCGCGAAAAATACTGATCCTTTAATAGACTATGCCTGGGTTTGCGATGGCGTCCGTCAAACAGTATACAATGAAATACAATTCTTTACAGAGAATCAACCAAATGGCGGAGGAAATTTTTATCAAGGTATGTATACATATAACAACCCTGGCCTGGCAGGACAACCGGTTGGTTCTCCTACATACACATACCACATGAATTGGGGGCAGACAAATGGGGCATATAATGGATGGTTCACAGCCAACTATGTTTTCAGCGCGCCTATTAATTATAATGAAAACAGGAAAAATTTACTTATCTATTATTAGTTATCACAATAAACAATAAAAAACATTGTCAACAAGAAGCAGTATTTCTGAGTTTTTGGTGTTATTATAATATAACATATCTCAGCTATCGTTGTGTACCTTATTTAACCGATAGACTCTATGAAAAAGATCTGCTTATTCTTGTTATTAGTGACTGCGCTGACTTCCTGCGTGAAGGATGTGATACTTGACGCCAAGGAGGACCCGCTGCTGGCAGTTTACTGTGTGCTTAAGGTTGATTCGGTGCAGGAGCTGAAGCTTTCCTATACCAAAAGTGCGACGATGGCCGAGGCTCCCCGCGTGACTGAAGCGATAGCTGTCCTCACGGACCTGACAGAGGGCCGTGAGGCAGGTCGCTTCGTGCAGGTTGCCGACAGCCTATGGCAGCTGGACTATTCCGCGATTCCAACCCACAGCTATCGCTTGGAAATTACAGTTCCCGGACGAGAGCCCGTATGGGCGGAGCAGACTATGCCGGCAGAACCGTCGGTGGATAGTGAAGATGCGACCTTTACTACGCCCCACATTACTCCTTGGCTTAAGACTCTTGATGCAATACATTTAGTGCCAGAGCCGTATGTTGATTCGTTCTCAATTCAAGTATCAAGGGTGGAAGGAATTATATATCACATTTCATCTCCCGCCAACATCTGGGTGTATGGCGAGAACTATGATTCTGAATTGGGACGGTATGTTACCATTGAAGGACTCTGTACGGATTATCCCTACATTGATGGTATCAATTTGACAGGGAAAGTCTGGAAAGAAAGAACAATTTCAAATGATTGGCAATATTCGGATGCTCGAAGTTTTTCGCAGCCATACCTGTCCCAGGCTCCGATAAATCGCGACTTTCTGCGATTTCCCAAGTCAGAGGAGCAAACTCAATGTTTTTTTACCATAGATGGAGATATCGATGAAGGATTCTCAAAGATCAACGGACAATATAGGAACAGTGGCATCGTTTATTTTGCAGCCTTGTCTGATGACTACGACCGCTATCTGTTAGATGCATATCAGCAGTATTATGCTGAACAGAGCGATGACCTATCTACAATATATCTAAGGGAGAATCTATACAACAACATCCACGGAGGTGTTGGAATATTCGGCTCTGCTACTATAATTCCGGTAACGTGGATAAGAGTTCAGGCGAGAATCTTGGCTTTTAAATCCGGATTTCATTTTTGACTTCGATTTAGTGCATGAGAAATACGAAAAGGACTGCAGTACTTCTTTTGTTTCTTGTCTCGATGACTTGCGCCGCGCAGGATGTGCCGTCATGGCTCGATACGCTTGACGCGGCCGTGAAGACGGATTTTCGCAGAACTGAGGCAGGCCTTGGCCACTTGCAGACAGGCATCGAAGGCATCAAGGTGATTGTATCTCCGTTAGGGGAGGGCGACCCTATCCGTTGGGTGCAGAGCCTGCCCGGAGTGACGACGGGAGCCGACGGCACCACTGCAATGTATGTGCGTGGCGGCGGTTCCGGCAACAACCTCTTTACGCTGGACGGAGTGCCGGTCTATGGCTATTCCCACATCCTTGGCCTGACGACCCTGATACCCACATCCGTCATAGAGAGTGCAGAACTGAGCAAGGGCGGTTTCGACGGCGACGAAAGCAATTTCACTGCATCGCATCTGAAGGTTATCACGAAGCGGCCGGAAGGCCAAGGCAAATGGAACTTCGCGCTGAACAATTTCCTTCTAAGCACGGGCGTGGAAGGCGGCGGCAGGAATATCAACTATATTGTGTCGGCAAGGATATCACCGCTGGCGTTGGAATACAGGGCCGTAAAAAGTAAGTTGCCACGAATGCTCGGCGGCCTGGAAAACTTCGGTGCCTTCGTCGGCGATGCCTATGGGAAGATTAATATCCGCCTCAATGACGTCAGCTATTTGACTGCGTCAGCCCTTGCCAGTCAGGACCGGTACAGTTTTGACATGACAAACGCCTCTCAGGAAGCGATGGGCTGGCACAACATCATTGGAATCCTGCAATACCACCGGATGGGCGAGAACACGCGTATTGACGTGACGGCATCGTACAACAAATTCGGCAGCTTCCAGCAGCAGGATAAAAGATACCACGGTGTGAAGAACAGGCTGTCGCTGAGTTCGGGACTTAAAGAATATAGCCTGCAGGCCAAGATCCATCATATCAGCGACGGTTATTTTGCATTCGATGGAGGTCTGTCGTTCCGTTATGCTCAGTTTTCGCCTGGGCAGATAGGAGAACAGGTGAAGATGATGAATACGATTCTTGCGACACCCTGGGCGCAGGCGACGTTCACCGTTCCGGACCGCTTATCCCTCAAGGCCGTGCTGCGCGGCAACTATTATCATAACGACGCTGGCCGCATTGACCCTGAAGCCAGCCTGGCCGTCAAGTGGTCTTTCACTCCGCAGCTTGCTTTTGAAGCCACCTTCGACCGTCTGGTGCAGTACTACCACACCCTTGAAGGCATGCCCGTCGGCTGGTCGCTGGACCTGATAGTGCCGACAGTAGAAAGCGTGCTGCCGGAAAAGTCTCTGCAGGGCGGTGCCGGCCTTTCCGGCCATTTTGGTAATCACAGCTTCTCGGTGGGCGGTTTCTATAAGCTGATGGACAATCTCATCTACTACAAGTACTCGCAGGAACTGTTCAGCGGCGGGCTTTCCGCCTGGGCTGAGCACGTCGAACTGGGCGACGGCCGTTCATACGGACTTGAAACACTGTATGAGTTCCAACACGGAGACTGGTATGCGAGGGCATCCTACACGCTTTCGAAGACCACCCGCGAGAACTTCCCTTCTTTCTATGACGGAGCCCCTTTCCACGCCCGTTTCGACCGCCGGCATATGCTGAACGCTACGCTTCAGTGGAGAGGGTTCTCAGCCACGATGATCCTGCAGAGTGGCCACTGGGAGAACGGAGAGGCAGTGACCTACAATACTTACTATGTTGACAATAGCTTTACGTCGAAATACTATTCCGGAGTCAACAACTACCACATGCCGACAGTGTTCCGCCTGGACCTCGGTTGGCAGAAGACCTTCACCACAGGCCGCGTCGAGCATACGGTCAATGTCGGTGTCTGCAACGCCACCAACCATTTCAACCCGTTCATGCTCTACTTCGACACGGTCACCGAATCCTGGAAAGAAATCGCCCTGATGCCCATCCTCCCCAATTTCAGCTGGCGTGTGACGTTCTGAATAGATTTTGACAGGTTTTGGACGCAGTATTTTGAGCTTTTGAAAGTTATTCAAAATAAACACATCCTTTTTGAATTCTAAATTGTAGACAAATGAAAACAAGTATTCTGTTGAAACGAACTGCCATCCTCTTGTCTTGCCTGTCTTTTCTCTTTCTGAGCTCTTGCGGGAAAGTTGATGAACCTGAGATTCCTGATTATAATAATGACCCTGCGCCGCAGAAGTATGATATGGAAGTATTAATGACGACGTTTGAAAGTGCTCTTGATTCATGGCCTGATGAGAATAAATACGATGAAGCTCTGCTATGCGGCAAAATTTGGCACGCATCAGATATCTATCTTGAAACTTACAACGACGGGAAGCTAACCAACACAACAGATTGGATATGGGGTGGTTATTCAGATCTTTTTCTGAACGCCAATTATTCCATGAGGCGGGCGGATTCAAGAGGTGTATGGCGTTATATCAATAATCATATCATCATGAGAGTCGACGGAAGCTCTTATCACTATGAGGTAACCAATTTGACACAGAGTGGTTTGACGTTGACAGAACTTGAAGGTATCGACCGGAACGGGGATTACGTCTACATAAAAATAGAATACCAGCCATTAAAATAGCCTGCCGTCAGGAAGTTACCAGACTATTGAAGAACTGACAGAAGACTCGACTGCCTTGATTTGTTTGCGGAAGCGTGATCTTGCAGTCTGAATTATGCCATGGAAGCCAACGGCTTCACCCATATCGTCATCGAAGGCATCCTAGCCGGCGAGAAGGCTGGTTAATAAAGGAATCCGAACATCCAGAGAGGAATCTGGTTATCAAATACGTATTCAATGTTGTCTTTGACAACATAACCTTCCGCGGCCTCGGCAATCTGCTTCTTTCCCTTTTTGCGTCCACCCACTTCGAAGGTTTTTCCTTCGATCTCAAAATCAGAGAAGGGGGATTCCAGTGTCTCATACTTCTGCTTTATCCAGCAATAGAAGATGGTTTCACGTGCGTTGCCGGTATCCGGTTTTTCTCCCGAGAGCACATACGCCATATTGGGGTTATTGAGGTAGAGTTTGTCCATCTTGCGCAGGATGGCATCGCCGTTGGCCTTCATACAAAGGGCTGATACAAGTTCAGCCTTTTCCAGATACTCCAGATATTTGGGTAGGTCATCACGGTCCAAATCCAAATCTCTCGCCATATCAGAGTAATTAATCTTGACGGGGACGGTCTTTGAGAGATAATACATAAATTTCTTGAGTTTCTGGGTGGCTGCAATAGTCATTTTAGCGTACTTCGGGATGTCGGTCTCAACGGTAGTGTTGATAATCCGGCGCAGGCGGGTCTCGAACTCTCCTTCGCTGAAAAACGGATAACAACCTCTTTTCATATATTCTCCGAAATAGGCAAGCGGCCGCTCGGGACCGTAGGGAAAATCGACCTTTCCGCTAAGCACTTCTTCCAAAGATGCAGATTTAAGTGACCATCCATTACGAAGATTGAGATACTCTCGGAAAGACCAGACTGGAAGATGATACTCTATGACACGGCGACTCAAGTCGGTTCCGCCTTTCTCCAGGTCAAGTATCGAACTGCCGGAATAGACTACGTATAGGAGAGGCAGGCTGTCGTAAATGTTTTTTATCTCTTTGCTCCAGTTCTCGTACTTATGAATCTCGTCTATATAAAGATACTTTCCGCCCCTTGCATAGAACTCTTTCGCTGTATCCAATAGGGTATGGGCACTGAAATATATGTCATCGGCTACAACATATAAAGAGACGTCTCTGCTCTCTTGTAGCTTGATATGCTGGAGAATAAGAGTTGATTTGCCCACACCTTTCTGCCCCAGGATGCCAATCATCCGGACATTCCAGTTAATGGTGTTATGCTGCTCCCGGAAGAAGTCCATAGGCGTGAGTTCCAGGAGCTGGTAGAATTGATCATAAAGTGTTTGCATAGCGTATTGCGGCATTTATCCGGCATAAATATAGTAAAATAGCGGGAATAGTTCCGCAATTTTTAGAAAAATATGCGGAAAATGTACTGCAGAGATGTCGGCATTATTCTTCAGTGACGTATGTCTGATATATGTGACGGCCTGATCTTACGACCAGCGGGTCTGGCCGTTGCCGGTAATCTGATATTTGTAGGTAGTGAGCTCCGGCAGGGCCATCGGGCCGCGGGCGTGGAGTTTCTGCGTGCTGATGCCGATTTCGGCGCCGAAGCCGAACTGTGCCCCGTCGGTGAAGGCTGTCGAGACGTTGGCATAGACGCAGGCGGCATCTACACGGCGCAGGAAGGTCTCCTTCGCCTTTTCATCCTCGGTGACGATGCACTCGCTGTGACGCGAGCCGAAGGCGGCGATATGCTCCAGAGCCTGTTCGAGGGAATCCACGGTGCGGATGCTCATCGCATAGGCCAGGAACTCCTTGCCGAAATGCTCGGGCTGAGCGTGCTGCAGCAATTGTGCGGGATAGTGCCCGTCGAGGGCGGCGAATGCCCTTTCGTCGGCATATATTATGACATCCTTTTCAGCCAGCGGCGCGCAGAGCTGCGGCAGGTCTGCCAGCCTTGACGAGTGGACAAGCAAGCTGTCCAGGGCGTTGCAGACGCTCACGCGGCGGGTCTTGGCGTTGAAGACGATGTCGCGACCCTTGGCCAGGTCGCCGGCAGCGTCAAAATAAGTGTGGCAGACTCCGGCTCCCGTCTCGATGACAGGCACCTTGGAGTTCTCCCTGACATACTGTATGAGTGAAGAGCTTCCGCGGGGGATGATGATATCTACGTAGTCGTGGGCGTCGAGAAGCTCTGCGGTGGCCTCTCGGCTCGAAGGCAGCAGGATGCAGATGCTGCTGTCCAGACCGTGGCTCTCAAGAACCTTGTGGATGACGGAAACGATAGCCTCGTTGGAAGCAGCCGCGTCGCTGCCGCCCTTCAGCACCGTGACGTTGCCAGACTTGATGCAGAGCGAGAAGACGTCGCTTGTGACATTGGGCCTGGCCTCGTAGATGACGCCCACCACTCCGATAGGGACGCTCACCTTGCTGATGGTCATTCCGTTGGGTCTCGTGGCTGATGAAAGCACCTTCCCCAGCGGACTTTCCAACTTCGCCACGTTGGCCATATCGGCGGCCTGAGAAGCAATCCTTTCGGCAGTGAGCTTCAGACGGTCGTACTTGAAGTTGGAAGGGTCCATCTTCGCAAGGTCCAGGGCGTTCTGTGAAAGGATGAAATCAGTCTCGGCTACGAGGGCCCCGCTGAGGTCTGTCAGCACCTTGCTGACGGTTGCGTCGTCTATGTCGCACATACAGCCTGCAGCTTTCGCAGCTGCGGCGAGCATCTTCTTTACTTCGCTCATATTATCGGTTGGTTTTGAAACGTGAGTAGGGAACTTCGGAATCGCCGTGAAGTATGTCGGTCAGGATGTCGTCTCTCTTGCCGTTGGCGATGACTACATCTATGCCCTGACAGGCTATCTTGCGGGCCATATTGAACTTGGTCTTCATACCGCCGCGGCCGTTGGCGGACTTCTTTTCCCCGATGTATTCCAGCACCGAGTCGTCTTTCGGGTCGATGTCGCGGATGAGCTTGCTGGCTGGATCTGCGGGATCACCGGTGAACACTCCGTCGACGTTGCTGAGGATGATCAGCTCGCTGACGCCCATCATCGTGGCGATCAGGCCTGCCAGCTCGTCATTGTCGGTGAACATCAGCTCGTGGATGGCAACAGTGTCGTTTTCGTTCACTATGGGGATTATGCCGGCCTCAAGCATCACCTTCATACAGTTCTTCTGATTGAGGTAGCTGGTCTCGTCGGTGAAGTTGTCCTTGGTTGTGAGGACCTGGCCGCAGTTGAAGCCCTGCTCACGGAAGAACTGGTAGTAGTTGTGCATCAGGCGGGCCTGGCCGACAGATGAGAAAAGCTGGCGCTGGGAAACGTCGTCGAGCTCGTGGTCGACTATTATTTCGCTGCGGCCGCTGGCCACGGCGCCTGAAGTTATGACGATAACCTTGTATCCTTCGCGTCGCAGGTCGCTGATCTGGTCGACGATGGCCGAGAGTCTGGTTATATCCAGCCTGCCGTCGGCGCGGGTAAGCACGTTGCTTCCTATCTTAATGGCGAGAAGTCTGTCCATCCGGAATGTTTTAATGTGGCAAAAGTAGGAAATAACCGATTAATTTTAGTTAATTCGCAGCAGTTAATGACACGTGCAGTTATGATTTACGAAGAACTCCCGCTGGAAATGTACGAAGACATCGCCTCCCGCATCCTCTATGAGGACAACCACGTGCTTGTAATAAACAAGAAAGTCGGCGAAATAGTCCAGGGCGACAAGACAGGAGACGAGGCGCTCAGCGAGACGCTGAAGCGTTTCATCGCGCAGCGCGACGGCAAGCCGGGCCACGTCTTTATGGGGGTTCCCCACCGTCTGGACCGCCCAGTCAGCGGCGTCGCACTTTTCGCAAAGACCAGCAAGTGTCTGGAAAGGATGAACGAAGCCTTCCGCGACGGCAGCGTCCACAAGACCTACTGGGCACTTACCTGCGCCGCTCCGAATCCTGCCGAAGGGGAACTGAAGCACTGGCTGGTGCGCAACGAAAAGCAGAACAAGTCGTATGCAAGCCTTCAGGAGAAACCAGGTTCCAAGGAGGCCAGGCTGCGCTACAAACTGCTCAAGTCATTCGACCGCTACCATCTTGTGGAAGTGGAGCTGCTCACCGGGCGCCACCACCAGATCCGCTGCCAGCTCTCGGCTATCGGCTGCTGCATCAAAGGCGATTTGAAATACGGCGCACCCCGCTCCAACAAAGACGGCGGCATCTGCCTGCACGCGCGCAGCATAAGCTTCGCGCATCCTACGCGGAAGGAAGAAATCTCGGTGACAGCTCCGGTGAGCTGGCCTCCTTTTATCGAAGAGCTTTAGTCGAAAATCACAGTCTTGTTGCGGAACACCAGGATCTTGCGGTCGATGTGCTTCACGACTGCACGGGAGAGGACTATCTTCTCCAGGTCGCGTCCTTTGCTGACGAGGGTTTCCACGCTGTCTTTGTGGGTGATGCGGGCCACGTCCTGCTCGATGATGGGGCCTGCGTCAAGCTCGGCGTTGACATAGTGGCTGGTGGCGCCGATGATCTTCACGCCGCGCTCGTATGCCTGATGGTAGGGTTTCGCCCCGACGAAGGCAGGCAGGAAGGAGTGGTGTATGTTGATGATCTTGTTGGGATAGCTGGCGATCATATCGTCGCTGATGACCTGCATATAGCGGGCAAGGACTATGAAGGTGACTCCGTTTTCCTTGAGAAGCTTGAGCTCGGCGGCCTCCTGGGCGGCCTTGTTCTCGGGAGTGATGGGGAACACGTGGAAAGGTATCCCGAACTGCTCCGCTATCGGGCGCAGGTCCTCGTGATTGCTTATTATGAGCGGAATGTCGACATTCCATTCGCCTGCTGAATATCTGGCAAGCATATCGTAGAGGCAGTGCGACATCTTGGACACAAATATGGCCATACGAGGCTTCTGGTCGGTGAAGTACAGCCAGAACTCCATCCCGTATTTGTTGGCGTAGAGGGTCTGGAAATACTCGCCGATGCGGTCCTTGGGGATGAGGAACTTTTCGAGCTGCCATTCGATCCTCATAAAGAAGGCGTTCGCGCGATGGTCCACGTGCTGGTCGAGGTTGACGATGTTACCTTTGTTGACGGTGATGAAATTGGTGATTTCCGCTATGATGCCAGGAGTGTCCTGACAGTGGATCAGCAGAATTGCGTTACCTTGGTTGTCCATATTCCTCTGTTTCGCTTGTATGTCAGGCCGCAAAATTACATTTTTTTTCGATTGTAAGGAGAGTGTCTGCCATTTTGTCGCACCGGCTGCCGATGGCAAACAATTTGTGTATCTTTGCGCAGCTTTAAACAAGGTATTATGAAAAAGAAACATAACGAACACAAAAACGAAGAGGAACAGCGTCCAGCAGCAGGCCAGGAGGCTCCTCAGGAAGAATCGAAGGAACAGACGGATCAGAAGCAGGACGAAGAACCTGCAGCAGAGCAGTCTTCGATGCAGGAGATGAAAGACCTTCAGGACAAGTTGGCAGAGGCCAATGACAGATATCTGCGTCTCGCAGCGGAGTTCGACAATTACCGCCGCCGCAGCGCGAAGGAGCGTATGGACTTGATTTCGTTGGCCAATGAGAACCTGGTGAAGGATATGCTTCCCATCGTAGACGATTTCGAAAGGGCGATTGCAGCAATGAAGGAATCAGATGACGCCGCTTCTGCCAAGGAAGGTGTCGAACTGATTTACAACAAAGTGACTGCTTTCCTCAAGAAGAACGGCGTCAAGGAGATCGAGGCTGTCGGCAAAGACTTCGACACTGATTTCCACGAGGCTGTGGCTCAGTTCCCGGTACAGGAAGAAGACAAGAAAAACAAAGTAATCGACGTCACCCAGAAGGGCTATACTATGGGTGAGAAAGTCATTAGATATGCCAAGGTTGTGACAGGTGTCTAATCTTTGGCAAGGAGGCTTATATGGCAGAGAAAAGAGATTATTACGAGGTCCTCGGGGTAGAGAAGAACGCCAGTGAGGAAGAGATAAAGAAGGCTTACCGCAAGAAGGCCATCCAGTATCATCCCGACAAGAATCCGGGCGACAAGGAGGCAGAGGAGAAGTTCAAGGAGGCCGCGGAGGCATACGACGTGCTCAGCAACCCTGACAAGCGCGCACGTTACGACCGCTTTGGACACGCCGGTATGAGCGGCGCAGCAGGCGGAGCTGCCGGTGGATTCTCGATGGATGACATTTTCGAGCAGTTCGGAGACATCTTCGGCGGCCGCTTCGGCTTCGGTGGTTTCTCAAGTATGTTCGGCGGCGGCGCTTCCCGCGGACAGAGGGTTGCCCGTGGCAGCGATATCCGCATCCGCGTGAAACTCAGCCTGTCAGAAATAGCTCACGGCGTCGAGAAGAGGGTAAAGATCAACAAGATGATGGTCTGCCCCGACTGCCACGGCCGCGGCGCGGCAAGCGAAGCCGACATCAAGACTTGCGAGCACTGCAAGGGCACCGGAGTGATCACCAAACTGCAGCAGACCATCCTCGGTCAGATGCAGACCACCCAGCCCTGCCCCTACTGCAACGGCGAAGGCCGCAGGGTCGTGGCACCGTGCAAGAAATGCGGCGGCTCAGGCCTCGTCAAGGACAGTGAAGAGATAAGTTTCAAAATACCTGCAGGCGTCAGCGACGGTATGCAGCTCACCATCCAGGGCAAGGGCAATGCGGCCCGCCACGGTGGTGTGAACGGCGACCTGCTCGTAGTCATCGAGGAGGAGCCAGACCCTCAGCTGGAGCGTGACGGCGACGATCTCATCTACAGCCTGTTCATATCCATACCGCAGGCAGTCAACGGCTGCCAGGTCGAAATCCCTGCAGTGGACGGCAAGCTCAAGATAAAGGTTGAGCCCGGCACCCAGCCCGGCAAGGTGCTGCGCCTGCGCGGCAAGGGCCTGCCTTCTGTCAACGGCTACGGTACCGGCGACCTTCTGGTCTTCGTGCAGGTCTGGATACCGAAAAAGCTCGACAAGGCTGAGAAGGAGATGATGGCCAAGCTTGAAGCCAGCGAGAATTTCAAGGCCAACCCCAGTCAGGACGACAAGAATCTTTTCGAACGGGTAAAACAGTTCTTCTCATGAGACGGACGGCCTGCCTCGTGCTGATGGCCCTTGCAGCCGCATTGTGGCCGATTTCTGCGGCAGCTGCCGACAGCACTGCTGTCATAAGCCACGGACGGCCGCTGGATCTGCCGATGTCCTTCGCCAGCTCATACGGCGAACTTCGGCACGACCATTTCCACGGGGGCATCGACTTCCGCACCGGCGGCAAGACAGGCGATCCCATCCATTCCATCAAAGACGGATACGTGAGCCGCATCAGCGTCTCGACGACAGGCTACGGCAACGGCATATACATCACCCATCCCGACGGCACTATGTCGGTCTACGGCCATCTGCTGTCCTTCCGCAGCGACATAGCCGCCAGGGTGCTGCAGGAGCAGTACGAGAAACGCTCCTTCGCGGTCAATATCCTGCCAGGCCCCGAGGAGTTCCCGGTCAGCCAGGGCGACATCATCGGCAAGGTCGGAAATACCGGCTCATCCGCAGGCCCCCATCTGCATATGGAGGTGCGCAGGGACGACGGCAACACCCCTTTCAACTATTTCCGTGACGGCTATTACTCGGTGCCGGACAATCTCAGCCCTGTGATACAGAGAATCGCAGTCTACGCTTATGAGGACAGCACAGGCATCCCTGTTTCCCGCAAACTCAAGATGATGTCAGGCCGCTATTCCGAAGGTGAGACAAGAGTTCCCGCCAAGTGCTATCTCGGCATAGACGCAATAGACAAGATGGACGGCACATCAGGCCGCCTCGGCGTCGAGAAATACCGCGTGCTGCTCGACGGCAAGCCTTTCTTCGAACTGAACATAGGCGATTTCAACTACGACATCGACAAGTATATCCGCTCCACCGTTGCTGCGGGGGAAACCGGTATGGATCTTATAAAGACCCAGGTGGATCCCGGCAACCTGTATGCGATGCACAAGATCGAAGCAGTGAACGGCGGCATTATAGCTCTCGATGACTACGAGCGCCACAAAGTCACCGTAGAAGCCAGCGACATTTTCGGCAACAAGGCCACGGCTGTAGTCTATCTTCGCAGGGACGATTCAGTAAAGGCAGACAGCGAGCTTGACGAAGGCATTTCTACCTTCCCGATGTTCTGGTATCTGCCCAATATGCTTGATGTGGAAAGCCTCAGCGTCGCTATGCCGCTCGGCGCACTTTACAACAACGTGGCTTTCCGCTACGGCAGGATTGCGGCAGCCGACACAGCAGCGGGCATCTACTCACCGGTATGGAAACTCGGCGACGACCGTCTGGCCCTGCACAAACCTTTTACCGTTTCTATCCCTGTAGGCAATGAAGACCGCCTGCTGCTTGCCAGCGTAGGCAGCAATGGCAGGATGAGCGGAGTCGCAAGCACGGTCAGCGAAGGTGTGCTGATAGCCTCAGTGCGCTGCGGTACATATTGCGTGACGAGAGATACCATACCTCCGGCTCTCAGGCCTTCTGTTCAGAATGGAGCCAAGGTGGCCGGCAACACTTTCCGTGTCGGAGCGACGGATAATCTGGCTGGCATAACGCACTATGATGTGCGTATCGACGGAGAATGGACGCTCGCCTCATTCAAAAACAGCATCATTACCGTCTATCTCCACGAAGAGATGTTAAGCCGCGGCCGCCACGATGTCAAAATCTCAGCTACAGACGCCGTCGGCAACAGCAGCGAAGTCAATTTTTCAATAGTCTGGTAACTTCCCGGCGGCAGGAAGCTTTCGCTTTTTCCAAATAATCAATGACGCAGTCGCAGAAAGCGTCGAACTCCGGATCCTCTTCCTGGCATTCGGGGTGGGACATTATGTATTCCACAGTCATCTTCAGTCCGCGGCAGATGGGCACTTCGGGAATGAAAGTCGGAACAGCGCGGCGAAGCTTCCTCTGGTCGAAGATGACGGAGTATGACTTGTCACCCAGCAGGCTGCCTTCGAAATCCAGTTCGGGGGCGACGTCTGCCAGAAAACGCGAAGTGACGTAGTAGGGCTTGAACTCGACTCCGAGGGCGTCGGCGATGATCTTGTATATCTGATTCCAGGTCAGGGACTCTCCGGAAGTAATCTGGAAAGCCTCTCCCAGAGCCAGCGGATTGCCCATAAGACCGACGAATCCTTTGGCGAAATCGCTGTTGTGGGTCAGCGTCCACAGAGAAGTGCCGTCTCCGTGGATCAGCACGGGCTTGCCCTCCAGCATACGTTTCAGCACTGAGAAGCTGCCGATGCGGCCGTGGACTCCCAGCGGAACCTTACGTTCGTCGTAGGTGTGGCTGGGACGGATGATGGTCACGGGGAAGCCTTCCTTGCGATATTTCTCCATCAGGAACTCCTCACATTCGATCTTGCGCCTTGAATATTCCCAGTAAGGATTGGCGAGGGACGCACCTTCCGTGATGACATAGTCTCTCGGGGGTTTGTTATAGGCGGACGCCGTGCTGATGAACATAAACTGGGAAGTATTCCCTCTGAAGAGCCTGTAGTCGCGTTTGATCTGGTCCGGCGTGAAGCAGATGAAGTCGCAAACTACGTCGAATGTCAGTCCTTCCAGTTTTGCGGCTACGTCGGCTTCATCGTTGATGTCGGCCCTGATTTCCTTCAGGTTGCCGCTGAGGATGCTGTTGCGGCTGCCTCGGTTGATCAGGAAAAGCTCGTTGTCAGGGTTGCTGAGCACTCTTTTGGAGATGGCAGTGCTTATGGTTCCGGTTCCACCTATGAATAGTACTTTCATTGTATGTTATGTTTACTCGGGAATAATATCTGAATAATGCTCTGAAGTGGTGTCAGGCGCCGGTTCTTCAGCAACTGCATCTGCGGCGGCCTCATCTGCGGCGGCAGTTTCCTCCACGGCGGTCTGTCCGGCTACTGCAGGCTTCTGCTGCTCACCCTCTCCGTCAGGAACGTTTCCGGGCTCTGTGGTCTCCTTGTCATCCTTCTTCTCAGTGATGATAATGATGACGCTGCAGGTGAGGATGCTGAAGAGTACGGTGGCGTATGCTACATCCTGGATGGCCTGGCAGGCTTCGATCATCTTGGCTGAAGCGTGAGTGGCGTGGGCCCATTGCAGAGGCAGTGAAGAAAGCACGGCGGCCACCAGTCCTTTGGGACCGAGGACGCGCATCAGCCTGCGGTCTCTTTTCGAGATGCCTTTCTTTCCCATAAGGGACATCGTGACGAACCTTGTCGCAAACATCAGGGCGGTGAACAGGGCGCCTACGATAAGGTAGTGCCAGTTGTTGAAACGTATGCTGATGCCGACATATACGAAAAAATAAGTCTGGAGTATGAAAACGATCTCAGAATAAAAGTTGCGGTCGTTGGCGTTCAGGCTTATGCTGTCAGCCCTGTCGGTGAAGGATTTCTTTGCGATGGGGGACATATGGTAGTTGGCTGTCGCAATACCGAAGGCAAGGATCGCCATACCTCCGTTCAGTCCGATGAGGTTTGTGACGCCATATATGATGAAAGCGAGGGCGAAGGTGGTGAACATCGAGTTGCTCAGTTCGGTGAGCAGGTTCTTGAGGATGACGATCCAGGCGTAGCCGACGATGATGCCGATCGCTATCGACCCGAGCATTGAAAGGACGATGTCCCAGGCGATGTTGCGCGCATCGATGTCGCCCGTGCCGAAGCTCTCGAGCAGGGCCATCGCTATGATGAGGCAGACGATGTCGCTCAGCGCAGCTTCGAGGTTGAGGATGGTCGAAGCCCTTTCGGAAGGCTTGAGTTGGTTGACCATCGGTATCACTACGGCTGATGATGTGCCGCCAAGCGCGGCTCCGAGGAAGCAGCACTGGACAAAATTGAGGTGGAGCAGATACTGTCCGAGAAGGATGGCGATACCTGTGATTACCACATAATTGAGCAGTGTGGCGAGCATAGCGGGGCCGATGGAGTTGCCCAGCACCTTGAGATCAAGGGTAGTGCCGCTCTGGAACAGGATGCAGATGAGGGTTATGGTTGTGAACACGCTGCCTACCTTGCCGAATGATTCCGGACTGATAATGTGGGTGACGGGACCCAGCAGGAGTCCGATGAGCATCAGCAGCAGTACGCTGGGAATCCTTGTCTTGGGAAATGCGGCGCCGAAGATGTGCGCGAAAAAGATCAAAAGACCCAGAGAAATCAGAATGATCGAAATGTCCATAATGGTTCGGGAGTTGACTGTACTTGAAAAATACTTCAACAAATCTATTAAATTTCTTACATTTGTTAAAACCTAAATAACGACTCTATGAAAAAGATTATTGTCAAAGCCCTGGCTGTCTCGGTAATCGCCATTATGGCTTGCAGTGGACAACTCCAGGCTCAGAACCTCCTCAAAGGTCTGAAAGATGCCGCTCAGAAAGCTGTAAACAGTGCAACATCCGGCACGATCAGCAACGCCGGCAATGCAGGTAATGCAGCAGGTGCGGCTACGAACGCCCCCGCCAACCGCCCCGCAAAAGGCAAGACCTTATATGTAAGCGTGTCAACGGGTTCTGCCCGTGCCGACGGACTGTCAGCCTCTACTCCTATGAAGGACCTGCAGAAAGCCATCGACGCTGCAGAAGAGAACGACCAGATTTTTGTGGCTGAAGGTAATTACCTCGGAAACCTCGACCGTGGATACATCGAGATCGGCCGTTTCGGCAACTCTTCGCAGGAAGCTGACAGAGGCAAGTTCATCAGCATCTACGGCGGCTATTCTACCGATTTCAGCGAGCGTGACGTCATCAAGCATATCACCAAGTTCCAGCCGACTGACCAGCAGTTCACCGCCCCGCTGTTCAACTGGAACGCCCGCAGGCCTTACGGCTACAACGGCCCCGTAGGTACGGTGGTCATTGACGGCTTCGTGTTCGACCTCGGCGAGAACAACCGATATTGCGTGGCCAATGTCGACCTTGAAATAACCGGTACTCCCAACGAGGGTGTCCTCACCGGCCGTTTCGTGGAGCCCGACGCATCTCCCAACTGCCCCATCGTAGGTACTTCCAGCGGTGATGAATACGGACTGCATATGGATGTGGAAGGCAATGTCCGCATTTCAAACTGCATATTTGTAAACTGTCGCGACTACGGTATCCAGGCTCTTATGGGCAAAGGCCATATCGAAATCTGCAACAACATCTTCATAGCCTGCCGCTATGCAGCCTGCCAGGTGAAAGGTAACGTAAAGGACGCAGACATTCCTGAGGTGTCTCTCGAATTCCATCACAACACCGTCCTCTTCACCTGGACACGCACCAAGGCTTTCGAGGATATGGGACAGGGCTTCCGCTTTATGAACGGTATCCGCACCATCGACGTGCATCACAACATCTTCGGCTGCAACAGCAACTGCGCCGTTGAAAGAGTGTTCTACGAGTCTACCACCGCAATGGAGAAAGCCAAGATCAGCAACCTCTACGACAACTATTTCTTCGCCAACAAGAGAGACCTTGAACTCGCCGCTTCAGGTGCAGCCACGATCTCGGTTCCCGCAGCCAGGATAGAGGAAGCCGAGCAGATCGGTCCCAAATACGAAGGCAATATGGAAATGCCCGAGAACGAGGACTTCATCAATGCCATCGACAAACCCTACCTCGAAGGCTATATGAGCCTGTCGATGATCAAGTCGCAGAGCTACAACGCCAACTCCGCCGCCAACCAGGTGAACCGCCTCTTCGGTCTCAACCAGCAGGGCAGCGAGATCGTTCGTCCCAGTATGTACTGCAACAAGTACCCTTGGGAGAAAGCCAAGGACCTGTTCGGAAAGGTTGCAAATTACGGTGCGCAGATGCCCAAGTAAGTTGTCCTTCCGTACGCTTACAAAAAGGACTTCCCGACAGGAAGTCCTTTTTTGTTTGATATTGTTGGCCAAGTGACTAATTATTGCTTATTTTTGTATCATTATTTCATTTCATACCCTTTAAATATGTCAACAGTCAAATTTTATCGCGAGGACCATCAGGTTCCCCTTGAGATGCACAAAGTGCGCATCGTCCAGAAGTTGTATCTTCTTCCCGTAGAAGAGCGCCAGAAAAAGATGGAAGAAGCCGGAAACAACACTTTCCTGCTGCACAACAAAGACATCTACATCGACATGCTGACCGACTCGGGAGTCAATGCAATGAGTGACAACCAGCAGGCGGCAATGTTCCAGGCAGACGATGCCTATGCTGGTTCGGAAACATTCTACAGGCTCCAGAAAGCGATAAAGGAGACTATGGGACTCAACGATTTTCTGCCGGCTCATCAGGGGCGCGCCTGCGAGAATATCCTTGCAGAGGCGTTCTGCGAACCCGGCGACCTGGTGCCGATGAACTTCCACTTCACTACGACCAAGGCCCATATTACCCGCCTCGGAGCTGACGTGGTGGAGCTGGTGGCCCAGAAAGGCATTGATGCCGACAATCTCGACCCGTTCAAGGGAGATTTCGACATTCCCCGCCTGAAACAGTTCATCAAGGATCACCGCAGCCAGATAAAATGGCTCCGCATCGAGACAGGTACCAACCTTATCGGAGGCCAGCCCATTTCTGCCGCCAATATCCTCGAAGTTGCTGATATCTGCAAGAAAGAAGGCATCATCAGCGTGCTCGACGCATCCCTGCTTCAAGACAACCTCCACTTCATCAAGACAAGGGAAGAGGCCTACAAGAACAAGACCATCAAGGAGATCATGTTCGAGCTTTGCGCTGCAGTCGACATTGTCTACTTCTCGGCACGCAAACTCGGTTTCGCCCGCGGCGGCTGCATCTGCTCGAACAACACAGAGCTGATGCTCCGCATGAAGGAGTATGTTCCCCTGTTTGAGGGTTTCCTCACGTACGGCGGTATGGAAGTACGTTCGATGGAAGCCATTGCAGTCGGCCTCTATGAGACTCTTGACGAAGAGTACATCAACCAGGGCCCGCTCTTCATCGAACATATGGTCAATGAGCTCCACGAATACGGTGTGCCTGTAGTCCGCCCGGCAGGAGGACTCGGCGTCCACCTCAATGCGAGCAAGTTCTTCCCCGATATGCCTCACGACCAGTATCCGGCTGGCGCTCTCGGCGCTGCAATGTATATCGCCGGCGGTATCCGCGGTATGGAGCGAGGAACCATCAGCGAGCAGCGTGAAAGGGACGGCTCAGAACACTTTGCAGCCCTCGAACTCCTCAGGCTTGCCGTTCCGCGACGCGTGTTCACCCTTTCCCAGCTGGAATATGTGGCTGACCGCGTGAAGTGGGTATGGGACAACCGCAAGCTCATCGGCGGCCTGAGATTCACCGAGGAGCCGAGCGTTCTGCGTTTCTTCTTCGGCCGTCTGGAGCCTGTCAGCGACTGGCAGACCAAACTCGTCGAGAAATTCCGCGCCGATTTCGGCGACAGCCTCTAACAGATGTTAGGAACAATAGTCAATACTTGCACGATTATCCTGGGCTCCGTAGCAGGAGCCCTGGTTCATCGTGGGGTAAAAGAAAAATACAAAGAAGCTGTATTTACGTCCCTTGGACTGGCCTGCCTTGCCATCGGTCTCGGGGCGACCATCAGGAATATGCCTCAGAGCGAGTTCCCGGTGTTGTTCATACTGGCTATGGCCATCGGCAGCGTGGTGGGCACCTGGCTGAAGATAGACGACCGTTTTCACGCTCTCGTCGACAAGCTGGGCAAACGCGGCGGCGCTCCTTCCGACGGCCGCTCTTCGCTGGCCGAAGGGCTTTCGACGGCCTGCCTGCTTTACTGTGTCGGTCCGCTCTCGATGCTCGGGCCGGTGACCAGCGCCCTGCAGGGCG
This sequence comes from uncultured Bacteroidales bacterium, assembly GCA_947169015.1. GTDB lineage: Bacteria > Bacteroidota > Bacteroidia > Bacteroidales > UBA932 > Equibacterium. The sequence goes on from CAMVOD010000003.1 coordinate 69,594, forward strand.
ACAATACGCTGCTTTTCACCAATGCCACCCTCGACTTCGTGTCGTCGTTCGTGTTTGCGTCGACCTACGGCATAGGTATGGTCCTGGCCGCCCCCGTGCTTTTCTGCTGGCAGGGGCTGTTCTTCCTGATAGCCAAGATCTCGAGCTCTGCCATCAGCGACGCCCTTATGTGCGAACTGCTGATTGTAGGAGGCCTTATAATAACGGCATCGGGCCTTTCCCTTCTGAAAATCCGTCAGGGAAAGACCCTCGATATGCTTCCGGCCCTTCTGGTGCCGGTGTTGTGGTTCGTAGGGAAGTGGCTTTTCGGCTTGATAACCGCTTAGCCTTCCTTCGTCCTTACATAATGTCGCAGACTTTCTGGAAAATCTCCTCGATGGTGCCGACGCCGTCGATTTCGCGATATTTGCCCTGGGCCTTGTAGAAATCGATGACAGGCTCGGTCTTCTCGTGGTAAGTCTTGATGCGGTTGGCGATGACCTCGTCCTTGGTGTCGTCGGGACGGTTCTCCTGCAGGGCGCGGTGGCGGATGCGCTCCTTGACCATCTCGTCGCTGATGGATATCGACAGCACTGAAGTGACGCTCTGGCCCATTTCGTCAAGCATCATATCGAGGGCTGCAGCCTGCTCTGTAGTGCGGGGGAAGCCGTCGAAGAGGAAGCCGGGAACTGAAGGGTTGTTCTCGATCTCGCTCTTGATCATACCGATGACTACGGTGTCGGGAACGAGGGCGCCCTGTTCGATGAGGGATTTTGCCTTGAGGCCGAGGGGTGTGCCGGCAGCCATTTCCTTGCGGAGCAGGTCTCCGGTAGATACGTGGTGGAAACCGAATTTTTCAACGAGAAGTTTGGCCTGAGTGCCTTTGCCAGCACCCGGAGGGCCGAAGAGAATGTAATATTTCATTTTATTGTCAGTTTGATTGTCATCGAGTATGAAGATGCCCGGGAGGTTCCTGCCGAGCTGGTCGTAATCCAGTCCGAATCCGACGATGAATTTGTTGGCCACTTCCATTCCCACATAGTCAAGCTTGCGGTCTTTGTGGTAGACCTCGGGCTTGACGAACATCGTGCAAATCCTGACGTCAGTCGCGCCCCTGAAGGACAGGTGTTCGCAGAGCTTGACGATGGTGGCCCCGGTGTCGACGATGTCCTCTATGATGATGACGTCGCGTCCGTCCACGTCGGTCGTAAGGCCAAGGACTTCCTTGATGTTGCCGGTCGAACGGGTGCCTTCGTACGAAGTGACCTTGATGGCCGCCAGCTCGCAGGGGAATTCAAGCCTGGTGAGCAGATAGCCTGAAAAGACTATCGAGCCGCTCAGGACGCAGAGGACGACAGGGGTTTTCCCTGAGCCCTTGTAGTCGGCATTGATTTTTGCGGCCACCTCGTCGACGGCTTTGATCAAAGTCTCGTGAGAGATGTATGATTTGAAGTATTTGTCGTGCAGTTTGACTCTGTTGTCCATAGAAGAACGTTTTTACAACTTCACAAAAATAATATTAATTTTGCACAATCTCACACCGAAAATCAAATGAAACCTATCGTAAGCATCATAATGGGAAGTCTGTCCGATATGCCGGTAATGAAGTCGGCTGCAGAATTCTTCGACAGTATGGAGATCCCTTTTGAAATAAATGCACTCAGCGCGCACCGCACTCCCGACCAGGTCGCTGAATTTGCCCGCGGCGCAGCTGACAGAGGCATCAAGGTGATTATCGCCGCAGCCGGCGGAGCCGCCCATCTGCCCGGAGTCATCGCCGCTTCAACTCCGCTTCCGGTAATCGGTGTCCCCATCAAGTCGTCCAATTCTATGGACGGCTGGGATTCTGTCCTGTCCATCCTCCAGATGCCTTCCGGCATTCCCGTAGCCACTATGGCCCTTGACGGAGCCAAGAATGCCGCCATCTTCGCCCTGCAGATTCTTGCAGCCGGCGACGAGGCTTACCTCGCCCGTATGAAGGCTTTCAAGGCTGAACTGGCAGGCAAGATAGCCAAGGCCAACGAGGACCTCAAGGCCGTCACTTTCAAGTTCAAAACGAATTAAGCGGATATAAATGCTTAAAAACGGCTATTGCCGTCTGCGTCCCGTAGCTTTGCGCTATGAGACGTTTGACTGTAATATCGCTGTTGTTGCTGCTGCCTGTCCTGACGCTTTGGGCACAGGATGTCCCGCGCAGCATAGAGGATGTCCTGGAACAGCTGCAGGACTCGGAGACGGGCGCGGCTTCGGAGGAACTGCTGCAGTGGTATGAGTCGTTGCTGCTGAATCCGTTGAACCTCAATGCAGCCTCCCGCAGCCAGCTGGAGGAGCTCAGGCTGCTGACGCTTTTCCAGATTGAGAGCTTGCTCGAGTACCGCGAAGAATACGGTGCGATATTGTCTCTGTCAGAGCTGGCGGCGGTCGACGGTTTCAGCCGCGACATGGTGGAGATGCTTCTTCCGTTCATCACTTTGGAAGAGGCTGCCGGCGGCAGCTCCGGCGCATTCTCACAGATCCGCACAAGACTCAAATGGAAATCCAGCCAGGAAGGTCTTTACCGCTACGCCAGGTATCTTGGCGGAGCAGGCCGCTTCAGCTACGGTGCGACCTTCGAGAGCGATGCGCAGGAGAGCCTGCTCCCGGACTTCATATCCGCCCATATCCAGTACGATGCCGGCAGCTTCAAGCTGCTTGCCGGCGATTATTCGGCGAGCTACGGGCAGGGGCTGGCTATGGACAAGTCGTTCTCGATGTCGGCCCTTGGCAGCCCGGCTGCCATCATCAAGCACAAGAACGATTTCAGAGGTTACACTTCCACCGGCGAGAACGACGCCCTGCGCGGCATCGCAGCCTCATTCGACCTCGGCGGGGCAGGCCGCATCCAGGCATTCTTCTCCGCAGCGTCGCTGGACGCCACCGCTACCGACAGCACTTACAGCTCGCTGCCGACCACCGGCTATCACAGGACCGCCTTCCAAAAAGCCCAGAAAGACGCGCTGAGAGAATTCCTCGGCGGAGTGAACTACAGCATTGAAACTTCCAGGCTGCTCGTTTCGCTGACGGCGGTGGGCTACGGATACAATAAACACAACGCCCGCAGGGTGCAGGAATACAACCGCTTCCAGATGTATGACGGCGCACACGGCAATGTGGCGTTGTCGGCCTTGTACAGCTTGGGACACTGCCGGTTCTACGGGGAGGCGGCCCTTGATTTCAAGGGAACCCCGGCGGCCCTTGCCGGGCTGGTCTGGTCGCCAGGGTATAATTTTGAGAGTTCCGTGCAGCTCAGGTACTATCCCAAAGATTATATAGCAGCCCACGCCGGTGCGTATTCGTCGCTGTCTTCGGTAAGCAATCAGTACGGCATCCTGGTCAACCTGCTGGCCAGGCCTCTGCGCGACGTTACGCTCACTGCGATGGCTCAGACGGCGTATCATCCGCACTCCCGCTACCGTATCGACTGGCCTTCCCTGGCCGTTTCGGTGAAGGCCCGCTGCGAGTATGCCAGGGAAGGCTGGTCGGTATACGCCCAGGACAACTATACCTGGAAGGATTATGAAGACAGCCATAAGCACGCAATGAAAGTGCAGGCATCCTATAAGCCTTCGCAGCGGCTGTCGCTGTCGTGCAGGGGAGACTGCGTGCTGATGCTGACCGGTGTGCGGCTGGCAGGAGTCTATGGATACAAGCTTGAAAAAGGTTTCGGCGCGTCTGCGGCTGCTGACTGCCGTATTCTGGATGCTTTCTCGCTGTGGGGCTGCGTCACATACTTCGATTCGGCCTCTTCGGCCACCCGTATCTATGCTTATGAAAAAGACCTGCCCCAGTCATTTTCGGTGATGTCATACAGCGGCAGGGGAGTGGCGGCAGGCCTGCTGGCGACGGCCGGCATTGCCGCAGGGCTGAAGCTGTCGCTGAAGGCAGCGGTCACAAACTACATACACAACGACAAGGACCGCATCTTCGAAGTGCGGGGCCAGCTGGACTGGAGCTTCTGACCTACGGAACTATGATGCGCAGGGCGTGGGGGATCATAGTGACAGTGACCGGACAGAAACCCACGGCTTCTCCGTCGACTTCCACTTTGGCTATAGGAAAAGTCTCGACGTGTACCTCCTTAGCCTTGGTGTGGATCACTTGCTTGATGGAATAGATATCTCCGGAATAGAGTTTCTTGATGTTGAAGAGAACCTTGATCTTCGGGATCTTCTTGATGACGGTGACTTCCAGCAGGCCGTCGTCGGGCAGGGCTTCGGGGGTCTGCATCATTCCGCCTCCGGAGAATTTGCCGATGCCGAAAGCGGTCGAGAAGACTTTTCCTTCGTAGAGCGTACGGCCGTCGGCAACTATCTTGAAACGCTTGTTGGTGTAGCCGAAGAAAGCCTTGACAAGGCCCTGTACATAAAGGCTCTTGCCTGTCTTGCCTTCGTCCTTGTAGCTGTCTACCTTGAAGCAGACGTTGGCGTCGAAGCCCAGGCCGCCGATGTTGACCATAAATCTGGTGACCTCCTTGCCCAGCCTGTGGGAATGGACTTCAGCCAGGTCCTGGACCTTGGTGTTGCCTTTGACTATCAGGTCGACAGCTTGTCTGTGGTCGGTCGTCACACCCCATTCGCGCCCCCAGTCGTTGCCGGTTCCGATCGGAATCACTGCAAGGATTACGTCAGGGTCGTTGCGGTTGAGGCTCATTATGCCCGAGACGACTTCGTGGATGGTGCCGTCGCCGCCCACGGCGATGAATTTCCGGTAGCCTTCCTCATAGGCTTGCTTTACGAGGTCGATAGAATTGTATTTGAATTGGGAGACAGCGCTTGAGAATCGTATCCCGGCCGCATTTAGAAGATCGCTTATTTCTTCCCATTCCTCGCCGCCCCTGCCGCTTCCGGCGTTGGGGTTGACTATTGCTTTCCAGGTGTCTTGCATTGTGTTAGACGCTATGCCGAAATTTTCGCTATTCTCAAAAGTAGCATATTTAAGGAATATAAGCAAAGATTTTATAAATTTGCCAGATATAGATTTAACCAGTGTTTTGAAGAAATGGGAAAGGTAATAGCCATAGCAAATCAAAAGGGAGGAGTGGGGAAAACCACTACTGCAATCAATCTGGCAGCATCTCTGGCCGTGATGGAGAAGAAGACATTGTTGATAGATGCCGACCCTCAGGCGAATACGACTTCCGGCCTGAATTTCAATCCGGATTCAGATTCGATGCGTACCCTGTATGAAGTGCTGATAGGGCAGATCGACATTTCTGAAACTCTGCTGGACACCGAACTGCAGTATCTGCAGGTCGTGCCTTCCCACATCAATCTTGTGGGTGCCGAAATCGAGCTGCTGAATGTAGACAACCGCGAGTCAGTGCTCAAGGACTGCCTCGCAGAGCTCAGGAACGAGTATGACTATGTCATCATCGACTGCTCTCCTTCACTGGGCTTGATCACCGTCAATGCCCTGACTGCGGCGGACAGCGTGATCATCCCTGTCCAGCCCGAATACTTCGCCCTCGAAGGCCTTGGTAAGTTGCTGAATACCATCAAGCTTGTGCAGAACAAGCTGAATCCGTCCCTCTCCATCGAAGGCTTCCTGTTCACGATGTTCGACAGCCGCCTGAGGCTTCACAACCAGGTGGTGGAGGAAGTCAAGAGCCATTTCGCCGATATGGTGTTCAAGACTATGATAAGCCGTAACGTCCGCCTCAGCGAGGCTCCGTCCCACGGCAAGCCGGCTATCCTTTATGACGTGATTTCTTCCGGCACCAACAATTATATGAGCCTGGCTCAGGAAATAGTAAAAAAGAACTCATAATATGTCCACAACCAAACGGAACGCACTCGGAAGAGGGCTCGGCGCCTTGCTCCAGGATGCGGAAACTATTCAGCGCAACAGCGAAAAGGCAATTTCTTCCGCCGCCAAGCAGGTGTCTGCCGGCGTGGAGCTGTCCTTGGATGAGATTGAGCCGAATCCCTACCAGCCCCGCACTTCTTTTGACGCCGAGTCGATCAACGAACTGGCCGATTCGATACGTTCCATAGGTATAGTCCAGCCCATCACCGTCCGCAAGGTGTCTGAAGGCAGATACCAGATCATTTCCGGCGAACGCCGTTTCCGCGCCGCCAGGATGGCCGGTCTGAAGACGATCCCCTCTTACATACGTGAGACCGACGATTCCGGAATGCTGGAAATGGCCATCGTGGAGAATATCCAGCGCGAGAACCTGGATGCGGTAGAGACTGCGCTCAGTTTTCGCCGTCTTATGGAGGAATGCGGCTTCACCCAGGAGCAGATGGCTGACAGGGTAGGGAAGAAGAGGGCGACCGTGGCCAATTACCTCAGGCTTCTCAGCCTGCCGGTGGAGATCCAGAAGGCTCTCAAACTGGACCGCATTTCAGTGGGCCACGCCAAGGCGCTGCTTTCGCTGCCCGACGAGGAGAGCCAGATGGAGATGTGCACGAGATGTGTGGCCGGCGACTGGTCTGTCCGCAAGCTTGAGAAAAAAGTCCACGACCGGCTGCTGGGCATCGACAAGGAAGAGCCGCAGGTGCCGAAAGAGATGCCTGACGAATATTACCGTGTCCTCGAGATAGTCGGCAAATATTTCCGCAACGACATCTCCCTGAAAAGGGGGGCTGACGGCAGCGGGCGTATGACAATACGTTTCAAAGGCGACGAAGAAATCGCACGATTTTTGAGGGCGCTGGAAAACAATATCATTTAACAGTTCACAGGTGCGCAAGTTCATATCATCCATAATACTGGCGTGTGCTGTATGTTTCAGCGCTTGCGCACAATTCACGCAGAACAACAGTTTCGGCGGCCCTCCCGGCCAGAATGTGCAAAGCGGAGTCAATCCCGAGAGCGACGTCGCCGCCGACACCACGTCGGGCTTCTCCTTCAAGTCGATGGTCAGGGGCCTGCTGCGCAAGGAACCTCTCAAGACCGGCTATGCACTGGCCAGCAACGCTATCCTTCCGGGGGTGATGCAGGTCTACAACAAAGACTACTGGAAGCTGCCGATAATATACGGCGGCATCGGCACCGGCATTTATTTCGGAGTCCAGAACAACAAGCAGTATGCGGCCACCGGTGAGAAAAAATACGCTACCGTATCGGCCCTTTGCTTTGCCGGAGCTGCGACGGTCTATTGGGGCACCCTGCTCGACGGAGTCGTCAGCCTGCCTACCCACGAAAAGCCCGACCCCGCCAAGGCTGCCATCTATTCAGCCTTGCTGCCAGGCCTTGGACAGGCCTACAACGGCGACTGGTGGCATATCCCCATCTGGTACGGCGGACTGATGGTATGCGCCTATACCTATCATTTCAATGATATGCAGTACAAGCGTTTCCGCTACATATACAATATGGCGAACGACAGCGGCAGCGGCTACACGGGCCATATCTCCGCATCCCAGGCGAAAGTCTACCGCGACCTCTACCGCCGCTACCGCGATTATTCCATAGTGGCTTCGGTAGTAGTCTATGCGCTGAATATCATCGATGCGAACGTGTTCGCCCATATGAGCGACTTCAATGTCAACGACGATCTGTCGTTCAATGTCAAGCCCGCAATCATAGAGCCGGTGGACAGCCGCTTTTACGCATCCAATTCCCATTATTCATACGGTTTTCAAATGAACCTTACATTCTGACATTTATGAAAAATTTACTACGGATATTCCTCGTTTCTTCAATCATCTTTGTTGTATGCCCGTCTGCGAGCCAGGCTCAGATATTGAGGCGCGGCAGGTATCAGGACTCTGTCCAGATGCTCAAATCCAGGCTCGACTCCCTGCAGGCTGCATACGATGAACTCTACAGGATAACAGTTGAAGGACAGCCCATCGAGATGACAGATGACGACGACGAGTTCTCCGTAGACGAGCCCTTCGCTGACGAGGTCCACAATACCGATTCGCTGCTGTCGATATGGTATGTGGAGCACGATATGAGCGGCACCGATTTCGAGCTGCCGAACGTGGACGACATAGTTCTGGTGTCTGATATTCCGGATTCCGTTTTCATTGAAAGGCTCAACAAGATGAATTCGTTCATCAAGATCCCGTACAACCCGATCATCCGCAACTATATCGTCCAGTATACCCAGAAAATGCCGGGCAAAATCGAGAATATCCTGGGTCTGGCCCGCTACTGGATGCCTCAGTTCGAGGACATCTTTATGGAGTACGACCTGCCTCAGGAACTCAAGGCAATGGCCGTAATCGAGTCGGCCCTCAACAGCCGTGCGGTGTCCCGCGCCAAGGCCAAGGGTATGTGGCAGTTCATCGCCACCACGGCGCGCCATTACAATCTGGAGATGACTTCGTATGTCGACGAGCGTTTCGACCCCATCAAGTCCTGCCGTGCCGCAGCTCAGTATCTTCGTGACGCCTATGACATTTTCGGCGACTGGAGCCTCGCGATAGCTTCTTACAACTGCGGTTCCGGCAACGTGAACAAGGCCATCCGCCGCAGCGGAGGCGGCAAGGATTTCTGGGATGTGTACAACTACCTGCCCCGCGAGACTCGCGGCTATGTGCCTGCTTTCGTGGCAGCGCTGTATGTGCTGAACTACTATCCGGAGCACAACATCGTCCCGGCCCAGCTGAGTATGCCAGCCCACGTGGACACTTTTATGATCAACCGCAACCTGCACTTCGGCCAGATCAGCGAGAACATCGGCCTCAGTATGGAGGAACTCCGTGACCTGAACCCTCAGTATCTGTATGACATCATTCCTGCCGATTCGCACGAGTACATCCTCCGCATCCCTTACAATTACACCATAGCTTTCGTCGACAAGGAGAAAGATATTTACGGCTACAAGGACAGCGTTTATTTCAATACTGTCAAGCTGAAACAGATACAGAACGGTACGGTTGCCTCCACAGGCAGCGGCAGCTATACGACATACCGCGTGAAGAGCGGTGATACACTCGGAGGAATCGCCCGCCGTTACGGAACTACTGTCAATAACATCAAGAGCTGGAACAACCTGCGCAGCAATACCATCAGGGTGGGGCAGAGGCTGAGGATCTACGGCAAGGGCTCATCGCCGTCTGCGTCAGCATCCAGCACATCTTCTTCAGGTTCAACTGCATCTGCCTCCGCTTCGACTTCGTCATCGACGGCGTCTGCGCAATCAAAGGCCATTACGACTAATTCCGGGGGCTACGTCACTTATACGGTCAAGAAAGGTGATACGCTGTGGGCTATCGCCAATCAGTTTGACGGTGTGACGCTGCACGATATTTTGACTTTGAACGGGTTTACGAAGAATACCAAGATATACCCGGGAATGAAAATAAAGATAAAACCGCAATAATTTTTTGGCGTTTTGCATTTAAGTCCTATATTTGCGCTCCCAATCTAACCAATGGTGCCATAGCTCAGTTGGTAGAGCAACGGACTGAAAATCCGTGTGTCCCTGGTTCAATTCCCGGTGGCACCACATACAAAAGCCCAGCAAACGCTGGGCTTTTTGTATGTGGTGCCTGCTGGCACCTTTTTACTAAGGGGCTCTGCCCCTTAACAACCCTGCGGAGCATAGCTCCGGGCCTTCGGCCTTGTGGTGCCCCTTCCCTTAATTGTCGGGGTGGAGCTTTTGGTGGAATTTTATGCCGGTTTTCAAGGCTTTTATGTCGGTTTTTGTCAGATCCAGGGCGGAGGTGCGGTCGCCGCGGCCTTTGAAGACGAATTCCAGGCGTTTGCCGAAAAGGGTTTTCACTACATTGCATTGGGTGGTGGTGAAGTCACCCATACCTTCCAGAAGTACGGTCGGACGGCTTGCGAACTCTACGCTTGTGCCGGGCTGCTGGTCGATCAGGTCCAGCAGGGTGTCCATAAACTCAATGGCCTGCGACAGGTTTGAGCCGATGCTGAGGCAAGTCTCGTCGTAATCCTGTATGCCGCCTGTGAAACTGTCTCCTATCGAGAAGTCAAAGCCGCTGCGTACCTTGCGCAGGCTCAGGTAATAGCTGGCTGCGCCGCCGTCGTCGTCTTTATATTGGAAAACAGAATACACGTCGTCGTTCTGTTCGATCTCGGTAATTTCCATCCTCATCTTCGCCGGGAGATTCTGGGCGAAGGCTGACGCCGTGACAAGCGCGGCTGCAAGAATTGCAAGTAATCTTTTCATTTCGGTCAGAATTGAATTATATGGGCATCATTCTGAGCAATTTTGATGCCGTATCTTCCAGCCGATGGCAGCTATGAAGAAAGACATCAGCGGGGATATGAGGTTGAAGAAGCAGAAGGGGGCGTAGGCGAGGGTGGAGACGGAAAGGATGGTGGCCTGGGTCATACCGCAGCTGGACCAGGGGAACAGCGGCGAAGTGACGGTGGCAGAATCCTCCACGCTGCGGCTCAGCAGCCGCATCTCGTAGCCCTGTTTCTCGAAGGAGTCGCGATAGAGGTTGGAAGTGAGTATGATGGAAAGATACTGGTCCGAAACGATTCCGTTGAGGGCTGTTCCGGTCAGTACTGTCGAGCCCACAAGCCCCGCACGGGTGCGGGTCATCGGCGCAAGCAGGCGCGAAAGGTCAGCAAGCATTCCGCTGGAGCGCATACAACCTCCGAAGAACATAGCGCAGAGGATGAGGAACACGGTGTTGAGCATTCCGGTCATTCCGCGGCTGGTCACAAGCTGGTTGATTTCAATGTTGCCGGTGTCCAGACTGACTGTGTCGTAGATCATCCTGACCGTGCCTGCGAAGTACGTCTTCCAGGAAGCGCCATCGGCTATGCCTTCACCGATGCTCCGCACCACTTCCGGCTGGAAGATGAGGGCGGCCACAGCCGCTGCAAGTGTCGACAGGGCAAGTGTCAGGATGGCAGGTTTCTTCCTGATGATCAGCCAGAGCGTGAAAGCGGGAACTATGAGCAGCCAGGGGCTGATGTTGAACTGCGATGAGAGGATATCCGAGTAGGTGTCCATCTGCACTTCGGGCACGCCGCCGTGAGTGAAGCCAAGCACCGCGAAGATGACCAAGGTAATGACTATCGAAGGGACTGTCGTCAGGTACATATAATGGATGTGGTCGAACAGCCCCACCTTGTTGATGGACGACGCCATCACGGTGGTGTCCGACAGCGGCGAGATCTTGTCGCCGAAGTAGGCTCCGGATATGATCGCACCGGCGGTGATTGCGTCGCTGAAGCCTTCCGCGTGGCCGATGCCGATCAGGGCGACGCCAACGGTCGCTATCGTCGTCCAGGATGACCCGGTTATTATGGACACGACGGCGCACAGCAAGCAGGCGGTCAGAAGGAACACTTTGGGGCTGATTATCCTGATGCCGTAGCAGATGAAGGTGGGAACCACTCCGCTCATCGTCCAGGTGCCGGAGATGGCACCGATAAGGAACAGTATCAGGATTGCCGGGGTCACGTCGCTCACGTTGGTGACAATGTCCTTCTCGATGTCCTTCCACGGAATCTTGTAAAGCCACATAGAGAGCCAGATGCACACTCCGGCAGCCAGCAGCAGCGCCACCTGGGAGGCTCCGAGTATGGAGTCCGCCCCGAAGATGGCGATGTCCAGCGCCAGGACCGCCATAAGCACTGCAAGCGGCACGAGGGCTACAATTATCCTTTTCCCGGAAGACATTTCCTAGTCTACAAATTTGATTTTGCTGAGGTCGCGGGGACGTGCAGCCGGGGCTTCGTCAGGATAGCCGAGGCCGATGATCAGCCGCAGCTTATATCCTTCGCTGAGCTTCAGACGGTCCAGGAACGGCTTGGCGGCGGGGGTGTTGTTGAGCGACATCACCGGGCCTGCCATAACCACTGATCCGAGGCCATACGAAAGGGCGGCCAGGCAGACATTCTCGCCAAGCAGGCCGATATTGACGAAAGCCATTCCTGAAGGGTCGTCAGGACAGGCGACCGCTATAGCCGCCGTAGCGTTGCGGAAGGCATTGCGGAACTTGGGGTCGCTGGCGTCGCCGCCGTGCATCATATTGTCTCCCATAGCTTCGGTGGCGCCGTTGAACCATTCGGGGTCGTCGATGATGCGTACCTCCCAGTTCTGGCTGTTCATTGCGTTGGGCGCATTCACGCCGCACTCTGCAATCTTCTGAAGTACTTCACGGGGCACTGCCTGGTCGGTATAGTAACGGACTGAGCGGCGGGCCATAATGTTTTCAACCACTGGATTTTCCATTTCTGATGAAGTCTGAGCTTTGTTCCCGCAGCCGGAAGATGTCAGGACGGCGGCCACAAATGCAATAGCAATAAAGGTCCTTTTCATATTGTCGATAATTTGCGCCAATTTAGTCAAATAATGTGATTTTTCAGCTACCTTTAGCCTTCCAAATATTGCAACGATGGAAAGAAATAAATATGAATATGTAATACTGCCCCACGATGTGGACGGAAAGATGCATCTGCGGATGATGGCGCTCGAGCGAGCATTTCTGACAGCTTCGGGCAAGGATGCCGACAAACACGGCTTCGGCACCCTCAATCTGATCGGCGGAGAGGGAATCTCGTGGGTTCTGCTCAAGTTCGCGGCCGACATAAAGTCACTTCCCGTCGAGCAGGACAGGATCACCATCGAGACCTGGGTCGAAGGTGTGAACAGGCTGCTCACGACAAGGAACTTCATTATGCGCAATGCTGCCGGAGAGGTCCTCTGTACCGCATCTACGGAATGGGCGATCATAGACCTCAAGACCCGCAGGCCCGTCAATGTTATCAGGGACACCAACATAGCTGATTTCGCTACCGGAGAGAAGGTTTCCGCCGAGCTGCCGGGCAAGCTGCCGCAGGCTTCCGGCCCCGAAGTCTACAGACATAAGGTGGTGTACAGCGACATCGATTACAACGGGCATACCAACAGTATGCAGTACGTGCAGTGGATTATGGATTCATACCCCATCGACAAAGTCTATGACAGGGTGGCGGAACGCTTCGAGATCGTCTACGCCAAGGAAGCTGTCTACGGCGAAGACATCGAGGTTCGCTATGAAGACACGGCCGACGACGTGACCCTTTTCTCAGTCAATTCAGCTGCAGGCGTCAATTTCGTGAACGCCCGCATCAAGTGGAAATCATAAGGAGGCTTGATGGAATCGTTCTACGACTTGTTCAAGGCTGCTTCGCTCCGCCATACGGATTCTGCTATCCACTTCCCCGATGAGGGAAGGCGCTTCTCCTATTCGGAATTCCTGGAGGGAGTGGACGACCTGGCCAGCGCGATGGCCGGCTGCGGCATAGGCCGCGGCGACCGAGTGGCGCTTTTCGGCCAGAACACCTCGTACTGGATGAAATGCTTCTTCGCCATTGTCAAGTTAGGTGCGGTAGTCGTGCCGGTGAGCTCGAAGTCCGTCGAAGACGAAGTGCTGTACATAGTCAGGACAGCCGGCGTGAAGCTCCTTTTCCACCTGATGGACAATCCGGTTTCCGGCAGATTGATGCACAGCGTTCCGGCTATCGTCACTCTTGAGGAAGCTGACTACTTCATAAACAAATACAAGAGCGCTCCCGTGACAGATTCCGTCAGCAACGACCTGCTGATGATAATGTTCACTTCGGGCACTACGGCCGATCCGAAAGGTGTGATGCACGGCCCGGCGAACCTGATGCATTCCGCACTCGACTTTATGCGGACTATTTCGCTGGATTCCAGCGACGTGATGTTGCTGAACCTTCCCATCAGCCATATCTACGGCTGCGTGCTCATCTGCTGCTCTTTCTTTTTGGCCGGGGCGGACCTTGTGGTGACCCGCACCTACAATGCCAGAGCGACTCTGAGGCTGATTGACGAGTACCGCTGCACCGTGCTAAATATGGTTCCTACGATGTACCAGGTGCTTTTCTCCTCGGAGCTGATTTCCCGCTACGACCTTTCCAGCGTGAGGAGGGCCATAGTCGGCGGATCCTACACTTCCGTGGAACTGGTGGCAGATATGTGCAGAGCCTTCGGGGAGGAACACGTGATGTGCGGCTACGGTATGACCGAATGCGCCAGCTGGGCTCTGGGGCAGGGCTTCGACGCCCCTGCGTCCGTCAGAGGCAATTCGGCAGGCTGGCCTGTAGGCGATATGGAAGCCCGCATCGCTCCCGGATACGGACGTTCCGAAGACGGGATGATTCAGGGAGAACTCTGCCTGCGCGGCAAAAATATGATGCTCGGCTATCTTGACGCCGCGATGACAGCAGCCTCATACGACGATGAGGGCTGGTTCCACACCGGTGATGTGGCCAAGCGCAACGAAAACGGCCTGTACTGGATCGTAGACCGCTGCAAGGATATGATAATCCGTGGCGGCGAGAACATATCACCCAAGCACGTCGAGCTGGTGATCGACAGCTTCGACGGCATAGACGGCTCTCAGGTAGTCGGACTCAGGGACGATGTCTTCGGCGAGAAAGTCGTAGCCGTGCTGACGCGCCCCCGCGCCGAAAAGACCGACCTGAAGGCTCTGACAGCATATCTCAGGCAGAGGCTGGGAAAGAACAAACGCCCAGATTTCTATGTGGCGCTGGATGCAATACCGATGACTGGTGTCGGCAAGGTAAACAAGCAGGCCATACGCCGGATAGTGAACGACAACATAGGCAAGCTCAGACGTAATATCATAAACTATCTCTGATGACCGCTGACAGAATTTGCGTGGATGTGATTCTGCCGCTCCGGCTTGCCGGGGAGGCCAGCTATTACCTGCCCCCGCCCCTGCAGGATGCCGTAGGAGTCGGCAGCTGGGTGGCAGTGACTTTCCACGGACGGCGCTATCTGGCGGTGGTGAGCCGAAAGGGAGCGCTGCCGGCCGGTCTGGACCCTGACACAGTGCGCGAGATAGACGAGCTGAAGTCGGAACTGCCTGTGATAAGCGCAGCCCAGATGGATTTCTGGAGGAGCATAGCTGATTACTACCTGTGTACCCTCGGGGAGGTCTTCAAAAGCGCCTGCCCTGCCCAGTTCTTCAAACAGGTCGAGAAGAAACGCAGCCTGCGCAAGAAACTCCCGAAGTATGAAAGTTGTCCTGAGGCAGTCCTTTCTGCGGCTCAGCAGGAAGCTCTTGACGCCATTGTTGATAATTTCGCCGGTGGTATGAAAACCGTACTGCTGGATGCAGTGACCGCAGCCGGCAAGACAGAGATATATATGGCGCTGGCACGGACCACTCTGGAAAAGGGCAGGGGAGTGCTCTGCCTGGTGCCGGAGATAGCTATGTCCAGGCAGCTCGAAGACCGCCTCGGCGCCGCCTTCGGCGACAGGCTGCTGATATGGCACTCCAGGCAGACCCCTGCGGTCCGGAAGGATATCTACGACAAGATAGTATCCGGCGACAGCCCATACATTATGCTCGGTACCCGCTCGGCCCTTCTCCTGCCACACCGTGACGTCGGGCTGGTGGTGGTCGACGAAGAGCACGACGGCTCATATAAACAGACCGATCCGGCACCCCGCTACCACGGCCGGGACCTGGCCGTGATGTTCGGGCTGTTCCACCACGCCGACATCCTGCTCGGCAGCGCGACGCCGTCGCTGGAGTCCATCTACAACGCCCGCACCGGCAAGTACGGTCTCGTCGAGCTCAAGGAGAGGTACTATGGCGAGCCGGACATCAAGACAGTGGTCATCGATATGAACCGGGCCTGGAAGGCCCACGATGTCAAAGGCTCATTCTCGATGAAACTGGTGAATATGATGCGCGCCGCCCTCGACCGCAAGGAACAGATAATGGTTTTCCGCTCGCGCCGTTCATATTCTTCCTACGTGCAATGCCCGCAGTGCAGCTGGGTGCCCCGCTGCCCGTCGTGCAACGTAGCCCTCAGCTACCATAAGTTCAAGAATATGCTGAGCTGCCATTACTGCGGATATCAGACGCCCTATGAGCCCGTTTGCGGCAATTGCGGCAGCGAAGGACTGACCCTGCGCGGCGCAGGCACCGAGAAGCTCGAGGAAGAGCTGCAGCAGCTGTTCCCGGATGCAGTCGTGGCCCGCTTCGATGCGGACGTGACGGCATCTGCCAGGGAGGAGAAGAAGATCCTCGAGGGCTTCCGCAGCGGAGACATCGATATAATGGTCGGCACCCAGATGATTACGAAGGGCTTCGATTTCGCCAACCTGACCCTGGTCGCAGTGACCAACGTCGATACCATCGTCAGTATGCAGGATTTCCGCTGTGACGAAAAAGCCCTCCAGCTGCTCTCGCAGCTCAAGGGACGCGCAGCCCGCCGCGGCGCAGGCGGCAGTTTCGTCATCCAGACCTGGCAGAGCGATTATCCCGTGCTGAGGGATGCTGCGGCAGGCCGGTACGACAGTGACACCCTGCTCGCACAGCGCAGCGCTTTCGCCTTCCCTCCGTACGTCCGTCTGGTTTCCCTGACTGTGCGTGACAGGTACGAAGGCCGCGTGTTCACTATGGCAGGTGAGATCAAGTCCCGCCTGTCCGGAATGCCGGACATAGAGTTTATGGGGCCGATGACTCCTGCAGTCAACAAGATACAAGGCTACTTCATCACGGTGTTCTGGGTCAAGCTGGCCAAGAATGCCTCGGCCAGGGCGGCGAAGAAGCGTGTGGCGGCCCTGGTTGAAGATCTTCGCACATTTATGAAGCCGCCGGTGGACATAGTAGTCGACGTCGACCCGTATTAATCCGTTTTTTTAGTATTTTTGTCGCGGTATGATCCAGGCAACAGGCATAGAAAAGAGTTTCGGCGCCCTGAAGGTGCTCAAGGGCATCGACTTCACGGCCGAGGACCGCGAGGTCATCAGCATCGTCGGCGCCAGCGGTGCGGGGAAGAGCACACTGCTCCAGATTCTCGGTTCCCTCTATGTGCCGGACGCCGGAAAAGTATATATCGACGGTCAGGACATCTTCAGTTTGTCCGAAAAAGAACTGGCCGAGTTCCGCAACCGCAAGATAGGCTTCGTCTTCCAGTTCCACCATCTGCTGCCGGAGTTCACCGCCAAGGAAAACGTGATGATTCCGGCTATGATCGCCGGCCGCAGGGATCCCGACCAGGCAGTGGCCCTGCTCGAGGAACTCGGGCTCGGAGAAAGGCTCGACCACAAGCCTTCCCAGCTTTCCGGAGGCGAACAGCAGCGTGTGGCGGTCGCCCGTGCGCTGGTCAATTCTCCTTCTGTGATATTCGCCGACGAGCCTTCGGGCAATCTGGACAGCAAGACCCGTGAAGAGCTGCACAACCTGTTCTTCAAGATCCGCGACACCCACGGCGTGACCTTCGTCATCGTCACTCACGACCGCGACCTCGCCCGTCTGAGCGACCGCTGCCTCGAAATGCGAGACGGACGCTTCGTTTAGTGCTATGACTCCCCTCATCCGTCTGAGTTCCGCAGTAATCTCCAATCCTTTCAGAAGGCTGGCAGCCCCAGTTGATTTCGAGTTGTCACAGGGCGAGCACGTAGCCCTTGTGGGCGACAACGGCAGCGGCAAGAGCACCCTTGTTTCGATGCTTTCGGGCGGTTTCTACCTCAGGGAGGGAACCCTCAGGCACAATCTCGGCGGCGAGACCTACAAAGCCCTGAAGACAGTCCGTTTCAACGGGGCCTACGGCACGACGGAATTTCCTTACTATTACCAGCAGCGCTGGCACGCCCAGGAGCGAGAGAACGGCGTCTCGGTGAGAAGCCTGCTTGCACTGGAGCCGGCGGTCAGCGACGCCTGGCGTCAGGAGCTATATGACCTGCTCGGTATGAGCCCTCTGCTCGACCGTACGGTGATGGTGCTTTCTTCCGGCGAACTGCGCAGGTATCATCTGACCAAAGCTCTGCTTTCCGCTCCGAAGGTCCTGGTGCTGGAAGCTCCCTTCATCGGGCTTGACCCTCAGACGCGGGAGCTGCTCTGCAGCCTTATGGAACTTGTGTCAGACCGTCTGGGCGTCAGTTTCATTATGACTTTTACCGACATTGGGATGGTGCCGCGGCTGGTGACTCACGTGTATTTTCTCAAGGACGGTGTCTGCTCTCCCAGATATACCCGCAGCGAGGCCTTGACAGCTGCGTCCGCAATGCAGGAAGATGTGCCGGAGGTGCCGCAGCTGCCGTTCTGCAGCCGCAAGGAAGTCTCTTACGAGAATGCCGTGGTTATGAGGAATGTTTCAATTTCTTACGGGGACAGGACAGTCTTCAGCGGACTTGACTGGACGGTACGCAGGGGCGAAGCCTGGAACGTCACCGGACCCAACGGCAGCGGCAAGAGCACCCTGCTCAGCCTTGTGTGCGCCGACAATCCCAAGGCATACTCTCTGGATATGACCCTTTTCGACGTGCGCAGGGGCAGCGGAGAGAGCATCTGGGACATCAAGAAGCACATAGGCTATCTGTCCAGCGAGCTGCACAGCGGCTTCAGCGACAACCTGCCGGCTGTCGATGTGGTTGCCGGAGGTTTTGCAGACGGCTATGCAGGAGCGGGCTGTGACAGGGCGCAGGCTCTTGCAACCGGCCGAGGGCTTTTGGAAGCTTTCGGTGCCGGAAAGCTGGCCTCGAGGATGTTTCCTACATTGTCGAGCGGTGAGCAGCGTCTGGTGCTTCTGGCCCGTGCATTTGTCAAGGATCCGGACCTGCTGATCCTGGATGAACCCTTCCAGGGGCTGGACCGCCGCTGCAGGGCGACAGCCAAGACAGTCATCGAGCGTTTCTGCTCGGACGAGAACAAGACTCTGCTCTTCGTCACCCATTTTCCAGAAGAACTGCCGAAAGTCATCGACAATACCCTGGAACTGCACAAATACTAAGTTTTTTGTGAGTTTTTGGCTTGTTTTCCTTGTTTTAAGTTCCTACCTTTACAAGGAATTTGGGCCATTTTGTAATGGACATACAGATATAAATCAACAATTATCAATAAACCTTTTTAACCTTAACAATCATGACTGATATTTCTAGACGTAAATTCTTGAAGAGCACCGCATTGACTGGCGCAGGCCTCATCGTTGCGCCTTCAATCGTGCCTTCTCACGTTTTCGGTGCCAACGCTCCCTCTGAGAGAATCAATGTCGGCGCTATCGGCACCGGCCGTCAGAGCCAGGGCTTCGATATGCCCGGTATTATGAAGTTCGAACAGGCCCATATGATCGCAGTCTGCGACCTTGACGCCCACCGCGCCCAGGATGCCAAGACCCTTGTTAAAAACTTCTACGAGCGCAGAGGCTGGAAACGCCCCGAGGCTACAGTTTATGCCGACTATGAGGACCTCCTCGCAAACAAGGACATCGATGCAGTAGTAGTCTGCACCCCCGACCACTGGCACGCGAAGATCGCCATCGACGCAGTTCGCGCAGGCAAGGATATCTATCTTGAGAAACCGACTTCCCTCACTGTAGAAGAGGGCCGTCTGATGAGTAACGCAGTCAACGCTTCAGGCCGTGTGTTCCAGCTCGGTTCACAGCAGCGTTCAGGCGAGCAGTTCCGTATGGCCTGCGAATTCGTGCGCAGCGGCCGTATCGGTAAGCTGAAACTCGTCGAGGTCCGTCTTCCCGGCGACCCGGCAGGTGGAAGGACCGAAGAAATGCCCGTTCCTGCAGGATTCAACTACGAGAAATGGCTCGGCTCAACTCCTTACGTTTACTATACTGAAGACCGCGTACACCCGCAGAAAGGCTACGGCCGTCCGGGTTGGCTCCGTTGCGAGCAGTTCGGCGCCGGTATGATCACCGGCTGGGGCGTGCACCACTTCGATATCGCCCACTGGGGAATGGGTGCCGAGTACACCGGTCCCGTTGAGGTTTACGGTGAGGCTGAATTCGCCAACAGCGGCCTCTGGGATGTTCACGGCGAGTACCATACCGAGATGAAATATGCCGACGGCGTGATCGTAAGAGGTTGCACCGACTCAAAGGAAAAACCCAACGGTATCTATTTCGAGGGAACGGACGGCTGGATCTTCGTATGCCGCGGCAACTACACCGTTCTGCCGAGCGACCCGAAGATGAACACTTCTTCTTCAGCCCTCCAGGCTTCACGCTCAGAGATCATCACCGAACCTCTCGGAGCCAATGAAGTTCACCTCTACAAGAGTGAAGACCAGCACGGTAACTTCCTGGATTGCGTAAAGAGCCGCGCCCTCACAGTTTCACCTGCCGAGATCGCACACCGCTCTTGCGCCGTCTGCCTGCTCCAGTTCATCGCAATGCACCTGCATCGCAAACTCTACTGGGATCCCATCAAAGAAAGATTCATCAACGACGACGAAGCCAACTCAATGCTTTCACGTCCGATGCGTGCCCCTTATAACATCGCTTAACTATGAAATTAAAATTAATACTTTTATCTCTCCTCATCCCGGTACTCTCATTCGGAGCATCGGTCAACATCTCAGTCAACGCAGGCAAATACGACCGTACCGACTGCGTCGTGACAGCTGACGTTTCATCTTTGAAACTCAAGGACAAATTTGCAGTCGAACTCTATGAGACCACCAACGGCGGCGAAGTGGCTACTCCCTGCCAGGTAGTCCTTGACGGAAAGAAAGCAGAACTGTTCTTCATCCTGTCGGGCAACACAGCTCCCGGCCAGATCCGCACCTATGTTGCCAAGAAGGTCAGGGCCAAGAAAGCTGACAGCAAGATGAAAGCCGTTATGGACGACAAGGCTGTAGTCCTCAAGAAGAGCGGCAAGGATGTGCTGAAGTATAACTTCGCCATCAATCAGTCTCCCGAAGGCGTAGACCCTGTCTTCAACCGCGGCGGTTACATCCACCCTGCATACACTCCTTCAGGTTTCGTGCTGACCAACATCCAGCCTCGTGACCACCGTCACCACTACGGCATCTGGAACCCCTGGACCAAGCTGATGTACGACGGCCAGGTTTATGACTGCTGGAACCTCGTTGAGCGTCAGGGCACTGTACGTCCCGAAGCTGTCGAGGCTCTTTACGAAGGTGACGTATTCTCAGGTTTCAACGCATCCCTCAACCACATCGTTTTCACTGATGCCGGTGAAAGGACTGCAATGCGTGAAATCTGGAAGGTCAAAGTCTACAACGTAGGAGACGGCTATCTCTGGGACTTCGAGTCTGAACTGACTCCCGGCAGCAAGCCCGTTACTCTCAAGGAGTACCGCTATGCCGGCCTCGGCTTCCGCGCCAATGCAGTATGGACTAAGGACAACGTCGAGATGATGAGCTCTGAGGGCAAGACCCGTCAGCAGATTGACAATACCACCGGCCGCTGGCTCTACACCAACGGCGGTACCGGTGTCGGCAACAATGTCGCTGGTCTGCTCTATATGTGCCATCCCGATGACTTCAACTATCCCGAGCCCATCCGTATCTGGAACGAACAGCAGAACGGCGGCCGCGGCGACGTCTATATGAACTTCGTGCCCACCAAGAACACTGACTGGAAACTCAAGGCCAACCGTACCTATACCCTCAAGTACAGGTTCTATGCCTATGACGGTATGATGACTCCCACCAAGGCTGAGAAGATCTGGAGGGATTTCGGAGAACCGCCGATTGTAAAAGTTTCTAAGAAGTAACGCAATATGAAAAAAACTATCCTGACAATAGCAGCTCTCTCAGCTGTACTTATGATGAGTGCTTGCAAGGAAGAAGGTCCCAAACAGGTGGTTATCGCCACTCTCGATCCCGGACATTTCCACGCAGCCCTGGTCCAGAAAACATCCTATCCCCAGGTGAGCAAGGATGTGTACGTCTATTCCAATCCCGGTGAGGACTTGCAGGAACATCTTGCAAAGATCGAGGCGTATAACACACGCGCCGAGAATCCCACTGCCTGGAATGAAATAGTCTATACAGGCCCTGACTTCCTCGAGAAGATGATTTCAGACGGCAAGGCCAACGTGATGGTCACTGCAGGTAACAACCTCAAGAAGACGGAATACATCAAAAAGACTCTGGAAGCCGGCATCAATGTGCTTGCCGACAAGCCTATGGCCATCAATTCAGAGAATTTTGAAGTATTGAAAGAGTGTTTCAAGATTGCCAATCAGAAAAACGTGCTGCTCTATGATATTATGACCGAGCGCCACGAAATCACATCCATCCTCCAGCGCGAGCTCTCCCTGATTCCCGATATTTACGGTGAGCAGGAGAAGGGTACTCCCGAGAATCCCGGCATCACGATGGAAAGCGTGCACCACTTCTACAAAGAAGTTTCAGGCAAACCTAACATCCGTCCGGCCTGGTTCTACGATGTTGATCAGCAGGGCGAGGCTATCGTCGATGTAACCACTCACCTTGTAGACCTTGTTCAGTGGCAGTGCTATCCCGACGAGATCCTTAATCCCTCAGATGTGAAGATTACTTCTGCAAGGCATTGGCCGACTCCCATCACTCTCGCTCAGTTCAAGGCTTCTACAGGCCTTGACGCTTTCCCCGAGTTCCTGATGAAGGACGTCAAAGACGGTGTTCTTCAAGTTTACCAGAACGGCGAGATCAACTATCAGCTGAAAGGCTTGAACGCATCAGTAACCGCTCTGTGGAACTATCAGGCCCCTGCAGGCGGCGGAGATACCCACTATTGCGAGATGCGTGGCACAAAAGCCAATATCACCATCCGCCAGACTGCCGAACAGAACTGGAAGCCTGAGCTTTACATCGAGGCTGTCAATCCTGCTCCGGGTTATGCGGATGCAGTCAAGAAAAGTTTCGCTGATCTTGAGAGGTTCTATCCCGGCATCAAACTCGAGCCGATGGGTGACAATGCCTGGCACGTGTTCGTTCCGGATTCATACCGCAACGGCCACGAGGCTCACTTCGGCCAGGTTACCGAGAACTTCCTGAAGTATTTCGCCGACGGCAAACTTCCCGACTGGGAGCAGCCCAATATGATCACCAAGTATTACACTACCACCGAAGCTTACAAAATCGCCAACGGCAGGTAGCTGATACGCGATATTCCATTTAAGAAGAGACCTTGCACGAGGTCTCTTCTTTTTTTGTCCGCATTTTTATATTAATCCGCAAAAATTCATACATTTGCAGGCTAAAGCAGGAAATCTTATGGAACAAGTCAAATGTCTCATTATTGGCAGTGGCCCCGCAGGCTATACAGCTGCGATATATGCAGCCAGGGCCGGTCTGTCTCCTGTGGTCATCGAAGGTATCCAGCCCGGCGGCCAGCTCACAACCACCACCGAAGTGGACAATTTCCCCGGCTACCCCGAGGGTGTCGACGCCAATGAGATGATGGAGGATATGCGCCGTCAGGCTCTCCGTTTCGGAGCCGATATCCGCAGCGGCATTGTCACCAAAGTTGATTTCTCGCACAGGCCTTTCGCCATCGAGATTGACGGCAAGCCCGCCCTCGAGGCAGAGGCTGCGATCATCGCGACAGGCGCTTCCGCCAAATACCTCGGCCTAGACAGCGAGAAGAAGTTCCGCGGTATGGGAGTGTCGGCCTGCGCTACCTGTGACGGCTTCTTCTACCGCAAGAAAGTCGTAGCCGTCGTCGGCGGCGGCGACACGGCTTGTGAAGAGGCTTCATATCTGGCATCTCTCTGCAGCAAGGTCTATATGATCGTGCGCCGCAATGAGCTGAGGGCCACCAAGGCAATGCAGGAGAAAGTGATGTCGACCGGCAACATCGAGATCCTCTGGGAATGCCAGACCCGCGAAATCCTCGGCGACGCGACAGGTGTAAACGGAGTCAGGCTGGTGCGCAAGAACGGCGAAGAGTTCGACGTGGCCATAGACGGTTTCTTCCTTGCGATCGGACACCATCCCAATTCGGATATTTTCAAGGATTGGGTGAAGACCGACGATCAGGGATACATAGTGACGGAGCCCGACACTACTGCCACCAGCGTGGAAGGCGTGTTTGCAGCGGGAGATGTGATGGACAGCAGGTACCGTCAGGCAGTCGTGGCCGCAGGCAGCGGATGCAAGGCTGCGATGGATTTGGAGAAATATTTGAAAAAATAGCGGCAATGGCTTGTTATTTGCCGTGTCAGGCCCTTTAAAACGAAAATGATGAAAGCAAGAACGCTCATAATATCTGTCTTCACGCTGCTGATGTTGGCATCGTGCACTACGGAGTATGAAAAACTGCTCAGGGGCAATGACATACCGACCAAGTATTCAAAGGCCTTCGAGCTTTACGAAGAAGGCAAATACTCCAAGGCTGCCGAGATGTTCGAATCCATCTCGCTTGCGACCAAGGGCACTGCCCAGGAAGACACCGTGCAGTTCTACTGGGCGATGAGCAACTATCGCTACAAGGATTTCATTACTGCCGAGAGCAACTTCAATGAGTTCATCACAGTGTTCCCCCTGAGCCCCTTCATCGAGCAGGCGCGTTTCTATTACATCGACTGCCTCTACAAGAGTACCTACCGCTACGAACTCGACCAGACTCCGACATACAGGGCCCTGAACGAGATCAACCGCTATATGTCCCTCTATCCGGACAGCAAGTACATCATCGAGTGTACGCTGATGAAAGATGACCTGGAAGAGCGTCTCGACAAGAAAGCATTCGAGGCAGCCCACCTCTATTACCATATGGAGGATTACCTGGCCGCCCACTATGCCCTGAAGAACGTGCTGAAGGAGGACGCCGAGAACAGATACAGGGAGGACATCCTCTATTTCGTGGCGATGGCTGCCTACAAGTATGCAGATAACAGCGTCGCCTCGAAGAAACACGAAAGATACCTGGCGTTCGTCGATGACTATTACAACTTCGTGAGTGAATTCCCGGAGAGCAAGCATCGTCGCGAACTGGACAGTATATACGAAAGAGTAAACAGAATAGTTAAAAGAACAGATTGAAATGGAAGTTAAGAAACAGGCTGTTGTCAACAACACTATAACCAGGGAACTGGCAGATATCGCAGCCCCTACAGGCAACATCTACGAATCTACGGTCATCATCGCAAAGAGGGCCAACCAGATTTCAGCAGACCTCAAGCAGGAACTCAGCAAGAAACTGGAAGAGTTCTCAAATTATGCTGATACCCTGGAGGAGACCTTCGAGAACAGGGAGCAGATAGAGATCTCCCGTTATTATGAAAGGCTTCCGAAGCCCGCTCTGACAGCTATCAAGGAGTTCCAGGAAGGTAAGATCTTCTACAGAAAAGCAGACTCTCAGCAATAACGGACTCCTATGCTGGCGCGGCTGACCATAAACAATTACGCATTGCTAGATGCTTTGGATATTTCATTTCCAAAGCATCTTGTAATTATAACGGGTCAGACCGGAGCCGGAAAATCAATTTTGCTGGGCGCTTTGTCGCTTCTGCTCGGAGCCAGGGCTGATGCGGACGTCATCTGCGACCGCAGCCGCAACTGCGTCGTCGAAGCTCAATTCATCGATGATGAAGGCCAGGAAAGGATAGTCCGCCGGGTGGTTACCCCCCAGGGGCGGTCAAGGGCTTTCATCGATGATATGCCGGTGACCCTGGATGAGTTGAAGACCCTCACGGCTTCTCTCGTGGATATACATTCCCAGAACAGCCAGACTATGCTGGGCGACGTTGCATTCCAGCGCAGGGTTCTTGATGCTTTCGCGGGCAATGCAGCCCTCCTGGGCCGATACGAGGCCGCATACAGGCATTTCAAGGAGTTGGGAAGGGAACTTGCCGAGCTGGAGCAAAGGGTCGCTCAAAGCGCAAGGAACCGCGATTATCTGCAATTCCAGTTTGACCAGCTTGCCAAGGCTGCGCTTGAGCCGGGCGAACTCGAGCGGCTGGAAAAAGAGCAGCTGGAGCTGGCCAACGCCGAAGATCTCAAACTGTCTCTGCGCACTGCACTGGATGCTCTGGACAACGAGCGTTCCGATGTCCAGACGGCGCTCAAAGAAGCTATAGGCAATCTTTCCAAGGCCGCCAGAGTCATCGACCGGCTGGAGCCGCTGCTGCAGCGTCTGGAGTCCTCCCGCATCGAACTCAAGGACATCGTCAATGAGATAGATGCAGAGCAGGAGAAGATATCTGTCGACGACGCAAGGCTGGAGACCGTGGAAAACAGGATAGCCCTCATATATGATCTGATGCGCAAGCACGAAGTGGATGACGTCGATAAACTTCTGGCTCTGAAAGACAGCTTGCAGGCCAGCCTGCAGGAGGGAGATGACCTCTCAGAGTGCCTTGCCGACGTGCGGCGTCAGAAAGATGAGGCCGACAAGCTTTGTGCGGAGTTGTCTATGGAACTGCATTCTGCAAGGTTGCAGGCCGCCCCGAAACTGTCACAAGTCCTGCAAAGTTCCATCAGAGGGCTGGAGATGCCCTTTGCTTCTTTCAGCGCACAGCTTGAGGCTCTGCCAGAGAGAGGACCTGCCGGTGAAGATGCCGTCAGGTTTTTCTTTTCCGCTGCGGGCGATGACCGGCCTAAAGAGCTGTCGAAAGTCGCATCGGGCGGTGAATTGTCCCGCATTATGCTCTGCGTTAAGGCTCTGCTGGCGCAGCACGTGCAGATGCCCACAATGATTTTCGATGAGATAGATGTGGGGGTTTCAGGCAGCGTGGCCGATAAGATGGGGCAGATGATTGTCGGGATGGGTGACAGTATGCAGGTGATTGCGATAACCCACCTTCCCCAGGTAGCCAGCAAGGGCAATGCCCATTATCTCGTGTACAAGGAGATCGGCGACGACCGCGTGGCGTCGTCAAAGATAAGGAAGATAGAAGGGGAGGAGAGGGCCCGTGAGATAGCAAGGATGCTCAGCGGGCAGGAAGTGACACCGGAGGCCCTGGCGAACGCGAGGGTGCTTCTCGGACAATGAAATACAATAGTAAACAAACATAAAACCTAATTTACCCCACATTATGAGACTTATAATTGAAGATTCTTATGGAAAAATGTCCCAATGGGCAGCAGAGTACATCGTAAAGCGTATCAATGAGTTCCAGCCTACTGCCGAGAAGCCCTTCGTACTCGGCCTTCCTACCGGTTCTACTCCTATTGGCACCTACAAAGAGCTGATCCACCTGTATGAAACAGGTAAAGTAAGTTTTGAGAATGTCGTTACTTTCAATATGGACGAGTATGTAGGCCTTCCTGAGGATCATCCCGAGAGCTACCACTCATTTATGTACAACAATTTCTTCAACCACGTGAATGTGAAGAAAGAGAATATCAACATCCTCAACGGCAACGCTGCAGACCTGGTTGCAGAGTGCGAGCGTTACGAGGAGAAGATCAAGTCATACGGCGGAATCCGTCTGTTTATGGGCGGTATCGGTCCTGACGGCCACATCGCTTTCAACGAGCCCGGTTCGTCTCTTTCATCACGCACAAGGCTGAAATATCTGACTACTGACACCATCATCGCCAATTCCCGTTTCTTCGAGCACGACATCGTTAAGGTTCCGAAGACCGCCCTCACAGTAGGCGTCGGCACCGTAATGGATGCTTACGAAGTCCTCATCCTTGCCAATGGTCACAACAAGGCCCGCGCCCTTTATCACGCAGTTGAAGGTGCTGTCAACCATATGTGGACCATTTCTGTTCTTCAGATGCACCAGAGGGGAATCATCGTCTGCGATGACGCCGCTACTGTAGAGTTGAAAGTCGGCACTGTAAACTATTACAAGGACATCGA
Organism: uncultured Bacteroidales bacterium; assembly: GCA_947169015.1. Classification (GTDB taxonomy): domain Bacteria; phylum Bacteroidota; class Bacteroidia; order Bacteroidales; family UBA932; genus Equibacterium. Next base: position 97,041 of record CAMVOD010000003.1, read on the forward strand.
GCACAGGGCTCTTCACAGAGAAGAGTAATTATGGACCGCAGACAGGTCTTGGATGCAGTCCGCAGGATGCTGGCGGACAAGGGTGCCGACGCAGTGATCGTGCCCTCGAACGACTGTCATTTCGGGGAGTATGTTCCTGACTGTTTCAAGGTACGTGAGTGGCTGAGCGGTTTCGACGGCTCAGCCGGGACGCTTGTCGTCACTACGTCTGAAGCTGCCCTTTGGACAGACAGCCGCTATTTCATCCAGGCTGCCCGGCAGCTTGAGGGTTCCGGCATCGCTCTGATGAAACTTAAAATTGCCGGTACCCCTTCGATTCCGCAGTGGCTTCATTCGCAGAATGTGGCGAAAGTCATCGTGGACGGAGACCTTTTCAGCCGTCACGAGTTCCTGTCGCTTGGCAGTGAGCTCTCTCCGGCTGTCCTTGAGGCTGTGGACGATCCTTTCCGTGAGATATGGAAGGACCGTCCGGCCCTGGTTTCCAAGCCCATCGTGAATATGCCTGATAGTATCAGCGGGGCAAGCATAGAGGACAAGCGGCGCGACGTCGCCGGCAAGCTTGGCTGCAAGGGTGCCTATGCGTACATCGTGAGCGCCTGCGATGAGATAATGTGGCTTTGCAACCTGCGTGGCGAGGACATCGAGTATAATCCAGTCGCAATGTCGTACTGCGTGATGACAGAGAACTGCATCCATCTGTTCTGCCATCAGGACAGCCTTACCCCCGAAGCCAGGAATTATCTGGAATGGCAGCACGTCGTGCTGCACGAGTACGGCTCGTTCCGCGATTTTCTGCGTACTATCCCTGCCGGTGTTACGAGGATCTGCCAGTCTTCTTCCATCAACGTCAACAACTGGAATGCTGCCTTCGCCACCGTGCAGCCGTCAGAGTGCGATGCCTGCTTCAAGGAGGATCCCACGGCGGGCGGCAGTGTGGCGTGGCTGCGCAGCCGCAAGAATGCAGTTGAGCTGAAGGGTTTCCGCAAGGCTTTCATCAACGACGGTGTGGCCTGGGTGAAACTGCTCAAGTTTATAGACGACAACCTGCATACAGGACGTCTCAACGAGTTTATGCTTGCCGGGAAGCTGAAGGAGTTCCGCGGCGAGTGTCCGGATTACCTCGGCGAGAGTTTCGAGCCCATTGTCGCCTGGAATGCAAATGCCGCTTCGGCGCACTACAGCGTTACCTGCGAGGCCGATGCAGCGAAGATCCAGCCCTATGGCTTCCTGCTGATGGACACCGGAGCTCATTATCCCTACGGCACAACCGACACCACCCGCACGCTGATGCTCAGCGACCGCAACGACTTCACCGGCCTCGGCGACCGTCTGCTCCAGCAGATGAGGGATGATTACACGCTCGTGCTCAAGGGGATGATCGACCTGGCCTCCGCCGTCTTCCCTGCCGGAACCAGGGGCAGCCAGCTGGATATACTCGCCCGCGGCCCTATGTATCCCACAGGAAAGATGTATTACCACGGCACCAGCCACGGCATCGGCCATCACCTCTGCGTCCACGAAGCGCCGCAGATCCGAATGGAAGAGAGCCCTTTGGTCATCGACGAAGGAATGGTGCTCTCCGACGAGCCGGCGATATACATCGAAGGACAGTACGGCATCCGCACCGAGAACGTCATAACTGTCGTCCCCCACAAAGAAACGTCCTACGGCAAGTTTTTCAAGTTCGACACGATGACCCTCGTGCCCATCGATATGCGTCCCGTAAATTTCAAACTTCTCACCCACAAGGAAGAAGAGTGGCTCTACAAATACAACGAGCACGTCTACGAGACCTTAAAACCCCACCTGTCCAAACAGGAAGCCGTCTGGCTATGGAGAAAAACGACTGTGTGATGCATCACACAGTCGTTTTTTTTACCCCCACCGCTCCGCGGAGCGGTGGGGAGAAGAGGTGCTATCTAAAGCCGACGGCTTTAGATAGTGCCTTGCTCGAGCATCGCTGTGGCGACTTTCATAAAGCCGGCGATGTTGGCGCCTTTGACGTAGTCGATGGTGCCGTCTTCTCTGCGGCCGTATTTGACGCACTGCTCGTGGATTGATGACATAATGTGATGCAGCTTGGTGTCAACTTCTTCGGCGGTCCAGCTGATGTGGCTTGCGTTCTGAGTCATCTCGAGGCCTGATGTGGCTACGCCGCCTGCATTGACAGCCTTGCCGGGGGCGAAGAGGATGCCGGCCTTCTGGAATTCGTGGATGGCTTCGGGACGGCAGCCCATATTGGATACCTCGCAGCAGCACCAGGTGCCGTTGGCCAGAAGCTCCTTGGCGTCGTCGCCGGTGAGCTCGTTCTGGAATGCGCAAGGCAGAGCGATGTCGCACTTGATGCTCCAAGATTTCTTGCCGGCGGTGAAGAATGCCTTGTCAGGGAACTTGTCGGCCATCATTGAAACGATGTCGCGGTTTGAAGAACGCATAACAAGCATATAGTCTATCATCTTGGGTGTGATGCCGTCAGGAATATGGCATACGCCGTCAGGACCTGAGATTGCAATCACCTTGGCACCGAGTTCGGTGGCCTTCTTGGCAGCGCCCCAGGCTACATTGCCGAAGCCGCTGAGGGCGATTGTCTTGCCCTTGATGTCCTTGCCGGCGGTCTTGAGCACCTGGTTGGTGAAATAGAGTGCGCCGTAGCCGGTAGCCTCGGGACGGAGGATGCTGCCTCCCCAGGTCATACCCTTGCCGGTGAGCACGCCGGTGTTGTATTCGCGGGCGAGTTTCTTGTACATTCCGGTCAGGTAGCCGATCTCGCGTCCGCCGACTCCCACGTCACCTGCGGGAACGTCGGTGTCAGGACCGATGTTGCGCCAGAGTTCAAGCATAAATGCCTGGCAGAAACGCATAATCTCAGCGTCTGATTTGCCTTTGGGGTCGAAATCACTGCCACCCTTGCCGCCACCCATAGGCAGGGTAGTGAGTGCGTTCTTGAAAGTCTGTTCAAAGCCGAGGAATTTCAGCATTGAGGGAGTTACAGCCTTGTGGAAGCGTAAACCACCCTTGTAGGGGCCGATAGCTGCATTGAACTGGACACGGTAGCCGAGATTGGTCTGAACTTCGCCTTTGTCGTCAACCCATACGACGCGGAAAGTGAAAATCCTGTCGGGTTCCACGATTCTTTCGACAATCTTGGCTTTCTCGAATTCGGGGTGTTGGTTGTAAACTTCTTCAATCGATTCAAGCACCTCGCGTACAGCTTGCAGGTATTCCTGCTCGTGACCGTATTTTTTTTCAAGTGCGGTCATAATTTCAGATACTTTCATGATATTTGATAACTTTTGATTTTGTTTAAAATGTTATACAATTATGCCTTGAATATTTTATAATTATAATCAATATTTGTGAATTATCCAAAAATATCGCAACAAAAGCGTTTTTTTAAAATTATTTACCTTTGCCGATGAATATGGAACTGGACAATGTGATACATCTGAATTTCGCTGAGCAGCAGCCAGATAAGCTGATGCAGTACCGTATCCGCAAGATTCTTCTTGTCTGCTGCAGCTATGATGAATACATCCTCGAAGAGGACGGACATATCGATACCCAGATCAACAGGGAATACAGCGAGCTTAACATAAGCAACCCTCCCACAATCATACACGTGACCAACACCGAAGACGCTCTGGCACATCTCAAGGCCGAGAACGATTTCGACTGCGTCATTACAATGTTCAACGTCGGCGGCGACGGAGACGTATTCACTTTCGCCGAAGAGATCAAGTCCATCAAGCCCAATCTTCCGGTAGTAGTCCTGTCCAGCTTCTCCAAGGCCGTCTACAACAGGATCCACGAGACTTCCAGCACGGCTGTCGACAATTTCTTCTGCTGGCACGGCAGCTCTGACCTTCTGATCGCCATAATCAAACTTATGGAGGACAAGCTCAACGCCGCCAATGATATCCTCGAGAACGGCGTTCAGGCCATACTGCTGATAGAAGACTCGATCCGTTTCTACAGCAGCTACCTGTCCGAGCTCTACCGCATCCTGCTGCTGCAGAACCACGAGTCCATCAAGGACGCATACAACGAAGACCAGCAGATAATGCGCAAGCGTTCCCGTCCGAAAGTGCTGCTGGCTACCAATATGGCGGAAGGCGTCGAGCTCTATAACAAATACAGGGACAACCTTCTCGGTGTCATCTCCGACGTGGGTATGATCCAGAAGGCCGGCGACAAAGTCTATGACGAGAAGAAGGACGCAGGCATAGAGATCGCCAGGATGGTGAAGGCCCAGACCCCGTGGATGCCGGTAATCCTGCAGTCTTCCCAGTCTGAATACAAGCAGGTGGCCGATGAGATGGGCGTCGGTTTCATAGCCAAGAATTCTCCGACCCTGCTTGAGAGCCTCAGGCACTATATCCTCAAGGAGTTCTGCTTCGGCGACTTCGAGTTTGAATCCAAAAGCTTGCCGATGAATTTCGGACACGCCGCCGACCTGCAGCAGATGGAGGACCTCATAAAGATTGTTCCAGACGATGTCCTCGAGTACAACCTCTCCCAGATGAGGCTCTCGAAGTGGTTGTATGCAAGGGGTCTTTTCCCTCTCGCCAAGGTGCTCAGAAGCATCAACAGCAGCGATTTCGAGTCTACTGAGGCGCACCGCAACTCGCTTGTCAAGCTCTTTCACGATTACAGGCGTATGCTCGGCCAGGGCATCGTCGCCCAGTTCGACGAGAAGCACTACAGCGACGCCATCAGCTTTGCGAGGATAGGAGAGGGCTCCATCGGCGGAAAAGCCCGCGGTCTGGCCTTTATGAACGGCGTGCTGGCCAAGCACAACCATTATTTCAAGTATCCGAACGTCAGGGTGATGATTCCCAGAAGCGTGGTTCTCGCCACGGACTGCTTCGATGATTTCCTGAATCTGAACGGCCTGCGCAACATAATACTCGAAGACGGAATGGACGACGATTCAGTGCTGTCCGAGTTCCTCAACAGCGTCGTGCCGCCCTATCTGTACAGCCAGCTGAAAGCCTTCGTCGTCACCTGCACAAGGCCGCTTGCAGTCCGCTCGTCTTCTAAGCTTGAGGACTCGCACTACCAGCCCTTCGCCGGCGTGTATTCGACCTATATGATACCCCGCTGCGAGGATGACGACCAGATGCTCCGTATGCTCATCCGCGCCATAAAGAGCGTTTATGCATCGGTTTTCTACGCTTCTTCGAGGGCTTATATCCAGTCAACCCAGAACGTGCTGTCGGAAGAGAAGATGGCGGTGCTGATACAGGAAGTGTGCGGAACAGAAGACAACGGCTATTATTTCCCGACTCTGTCAGGTGTAGCCCGCTCCCGCAATATGTACCCCATCGGCTACGAGAAGTGCGAAGACGGCGTCTGCAACATCGTGATGGGCCTCGGCAAAGCCGTGGTGGACGGAGAGAAGAGCCTGCGTTTCTGCCCTGTCTATCCGGACAACGTGCTCCAGACATCCACTCCGACGCTCGCTGTCCAGGAGGCTCAGACGGAAATTATGGCCCTTGATATGAATCCCAACAGCTTCAAGGCTTCCACCAACGATGCCGTCAACATTGCCCGTATTTCTGCCACCGAAGTTGAGAAATACCGCAATGCGAAATATACCTGCTCATACTACGACTACCTGAACGACCGCATCAGCGAGGCGGCTCCGTTCGGCTCAGCGTTCCGTGTGATTACCTTCAACCGCATCCTCAAGTACAATTCCTTCCCTCTTCCCGAGATCATCAGAGATATCCTTGCGATAGGGGAGCAGGAACTTCTCTGCCCCGTAGAGATAGAGTTCGCGGTGAATATGGACGTCAATCCGGGCGAAGCTCCGGTGTTCTACCTGCTTCAGATCCGTCCCATCATCCAGAACGACGAGGCCAAGAAGCTAGACTGGAGCAAGATTGACACAAGCGATGCCATAGTCTATTCGGAATCTGCGCTTGGCACCGGCCTGATGAGCGGAATCAAACACGTCATATATATGAAGTTCGACAAGTTCTCGCCCCTCAACACAGAGGCCATAGCTGAAGAACTGCGGGGCTTCAACAAATACCTCAAGGACAACAAGCAGGAATATGTCCTCATCGGCACCGGCCGCTGGGGCTCTACCGACCCTTTGCTGGGCGTTCCGGTACGCTGGGACCACATCTCCGAAGCCAGGGTGATCATAGAGTCAGCGCTGCCCGATTTCAACATCGAGGCCAGCCAGGGCACACACTTCTTCCAGAACGTGACCTCCCTCGGCGTGGGATATCTCTCGCTTGACCCCGGCCACGGCGAAGGGAAGCTGAATCTTGACGTCCTGGATGAGATGCCTGCCGTCAAGGATGGAGAGTATCTGCGGATGGTGGCGTTCGACGAGCCGCTCTACATATATGTCGACGGCCAGTCAAGGAAAGCGTTGATTAAAAAAGGAATTTAGTTTAATACCAAATAACCAGTTATTATGAATGCAAAAAGTTACGTAGACAATTTCATGAATGAACTTGTCACCAAGAATCCGGGTGAACCTGAGTTCCACCAGGCCGTAAGAGAAGTTGTGGAGAGTGTTGCCGACTATATCATCGAAAGTCCCCAGCTTATGAAGATGAAGGTTATGGAGCGCATCGTGGAGCCCGAACGCGTGATAATGTTCCGTGTCCCCTGGGTTAACGATGCCGGCGAAGTGGTGATCAACAAAGGTTACCGCGTGCAGATGAACAGCGCTATCGGCCCCTACAAAGGAGGAGTTCGTTTCCATGCAAGCGTAAACCTCAGCATCCTTAAGTTCCTTGCTTTCGAGCAGACCTTCAAGAACAGCCTTACAACCCTCCCTATGGGCGGCGGCAAAGGCGGCAGCAACTTCGATCCCAAAGGCAAGTCAGATATGGAGGTTATGCGCTTCTGCCAGAGCTTCATCACTGAACTCTACCGTCACATCGGCCCCGACACCGACGTTCCTGCCGGTGACATCGGAGTAGGCGGACGCGAGGTAGCATATATGTTCGGACAGTACAAACGTCTGAGCAACGAGTTCACAGGCACCTTCACGGGCAAGGGCATTTCATTCGGCGGCTCGCTGATGCGTCCCGAGGCTACAGGCTACGGCGCCTGCTATTTCGGAGAGGCTATGCTCGCCACCCGCGGCGACAGCTACAAGGGCAAGAAAGTCTGCATCTCAGGCAGCGGTAACGTTGCACAGTTCGCAGCCAAGAAGGCCACCGAGCTCGGAGCTACAGTTATGACAATGTCAGACTCAAACGGATACATCTACGATCCGGACGGAATCAGCCCTGAGAAACTTCAGTACATCTTCCAGCTGAAGAACGTCCTCCGCGGCCGTATCAAAGAATATGCAGTCAAATATCCTACTGCCAAGTACGTGGCCGACGCACGTCCCTGGGGTGAGAAATGCGACATCGCAATGCCTTGCGCAACCCAGAACGAGCTCAACGGAGCAGAGGCTGATATGCTTCTCAAGAACGGCTGCAAGTGCGTAGTAGAAGGCGCCAATATGCCTACCACTCCCGACGCAATCGCCAAGTTCCAGGCCGCCAAGATCCTCTACTCTCCCGGTAAGGCATCCAATGCCGGTGGTGTTGCAACCTCAGGTCTCGAGATGAGCCAGAACTCAATGAGGCTCGGCTGGAGCGCCGAAGAAGTAGACCAGCGCCTGCGCGGCATTATGAGCAACATCCACGCAGCCTGCGTAAAATACGGCACAGAGTCCGACGGCTACATCAACTACGTCAAGGGAGCCAACATCTCCGGCTTTATGAAAGTAGCTGACGCAATGCTCGCACAGGGTATCGTTTAGTATACCGTATTGTACAGCACTCATTATTGAGGACGGCTATAATAGCCGTCCTTTTTTTGTGGTTGTAAGAAATATTCTTACATTTGTGATATCTTATCATTATAGTTATGGCAAGGACAGTGACTGTGGCTTTAGGTCAGCATTATGAAGAGTTTATAAAGGCAAGCATTGCCGGTGGCAGGTATAATAATGCCAGCGAAGTGTTGCGTGCCGCTTTGCGAAAATTGGAAGAAGACGAGGCTCGTATGGAAGCACTCCGCAGTGCCATTGATGAGGGAGACGCAAGCCCGGATGCCATCGGTTTTGACAGAGATGCTTTTCTTGTGGAGTTGAGAGAGGGGTGGAGGTCTGATAATGGCTGAGTTTATTCTTTCTGAAAGATCCAAGAAGGATCTACGTGACATTACTAACTATACAGTTCAGACTTGGTCTGAAACTCAAGCCGTAACCTATTACAACGTATTGCTCGATGCTTGCGAGTTCATTGCAGAAAGAGTTGGTACGGTTGGCCGTTCATACGAAGAAATACGCTCCGGTCTCTATGGCTATCATACTGGCCGTCATATAATCTTTTATAGAATCCTTTCAAAGGACAAAATCCGTATCGTACGTATTCTGCACGATCAGATGGATTTTCCTCAACATCTGTAATAAAAGAGAGCGACTGATTATCACTGATCAGTCGCTCTCTTTTTAATAAAAAGTTGACCTGTTACTTCACCTCCCAGGTGGAGCCTGAGCGGAGAAGGTCGTCTACGCAGTGGATGCGGGCCTTGGCGGTGACGTCGTTGACCTGGTCCTGGACGTTGATGTCGTAGGTCTTGTCCTGCACGTCGCGGATGACGCCGAGGGCTACGGGCATATCGGGGTACTTCATATCGATGAGCATACTCTGAAGGCCGATGTCGTCGCTGTCTACGTGGTGAGTAAGGATGTCGTCGAGGGTGACGCCGTCTTCACCGATCTTGGCCACGGCAAGCTTGCCGTCCTTGAGGATGAGGCCCTTGTCGTTGTTGGCGCCGAAGAGCATCTTCTCGCCGTCACGCAGGGTGATGGTGCGCTCTGCCCTTACTTCGCGGGCCGCAAAGGCTGCGTGTGCTCCGTCGTTGAAGATCACGCAGTTGGTGAGCATCTCGCAGACAGATGTGCCGCGGTGCTTGGCTGCGGTTACGAAAATCGACTGGTTCAGAGCCAGGTCATTGTCGATGCCGCGGGCGAAGAAGGTGCCGTGTGCGCCCAGAACAAGCATTCCGGGAGTGAACGGGTTCTCTACAGTGCCGTAAGGCGAAGTCTTGGTGATTGTGCCGAACTTCGATGTGGGACTGTACTGTCCCTTGGTCAGACCGTAGATCTGGTTGTTGAAGAGCACGATGTTGAGGTCGACGTTACGGCGGATGGCGTGGATGAAGTGGTTGCCTCCGATGGCGAGAGCGTCGCCGTCGCCGCAGGCCTGCCATACGCACAGCTCGGGATTGGCGACCTTGATGCCGGTGGAGATGGCAGTCGCACGTCCGTGTATGCTGTGGAAGCCGTAGGTGTTCATATAGTAGGGAAGCCTTGAAGAACATCCGATGCCGGAAACGACTACGAATTTCTCAAGTTCATATCCGAGGTCTTCGCTTACCTGGGGAAGAGCTCTCTGAAGCGCTGCAAGAACTGCGTGGTCGCCACATCCCGGGCACCATCTCACTTCCTGGTTGCTTTTGAAATCTTGTGCTGTATATTTCATTGTCTGCTCCTCCTATAAGATTTCCTTGATTGCGTCGACGACTTCCTTGACGATGAACGGCTGGCCCTGCACTTTGTTGTACTGCAGGTAGCTGAACTGGGGCAGCCTGGCCCTCAGGTAGTCGGCGAACTGGCCGCTGTTGAGCTCGCAGACGATGATCTTCCTGAACTTGGCGAAGATGTCAGCTGTGTTCTTGGGCAGCGGGTTGATGTAATCGAAGTGTGCAAGGCTGACCTTGTGGCCCTGTGCGCTGAGCTCGTTGACTGCAGTGAAGAGATGGCCGAAAGTGCCACCCCAGCCGACAACGAGGACGTCACCTTCGCTCTCTCCGATGACTTTCTGCTCAGGGATGCAGTCTGCTACGCGGGCAATTTTCTCGGCGCGGGCTGCGACCATCATAGCGTGGTTCTCGGGATCAGAAGAGATGACTCCTGCAGGATTTTTCTCAAGGCCTCCGACGCGGTGGTTCAAGCCTTTCTTGCCGGGAACAGCCCATTTGCGGACAAAGGTCTCGGGGTCGCGCTCGAACGGCTTGAAGCCGCCTTCGCAAGACTCGATGAACGGCGGTTTGATGGCGGGATAGTCTGCCATTGAAGGGATCTTCCACGGCTCGCTGCCGTTGGCGATGAAGCCTTCTGACATCAGGATCACGGGCATCATATGCTCGAGAGCCAGCTTGCCGGCGTTGAATGCTGCGTCGAAGCAGTTTGAAGGAGAGTGGGCGGCCACTATGCAGACAGGGCACTCACCATTGCGGCCGTAGAGGGCCTGGGCAAGGTCGGTCTGCTCTGTCTTGGTAGGGATACCGGTGGACGGGCCGCTGCGCTGTACGTCAATGACTACAAGCGGCAGTTCGGTGATCATAGCCAGGCCGAGGGCTTCTGATTTGAGGCTGAGGCCGGGACCTGAGGTAGAAGTCACTGCGAAATCGCCGGCATAAGCCGCACCGATGGCGGTGCAGATGCCTGCAATCTCGTCTTCTGCCTGCATTGTTTTGACGTTAAGGTTCTTATGTATGGCGAGTTCCTCAAGTATGGCAGTTGCGGGAGTGATAGGGTATGAACCGCAGAACAACTGCAGCCCGCTCTTTTCGGCGGCTGCAATGAGACCCCAGGCTGTGGCCTGGTTGCCGTTGATGTTGCGGTAGATGCCTTTCTCCTGTTTTGCCGGAGCCACTTCGTAGGTGTTGGCGATGGCGTGGATGTTACTTGCGTAATTGTAGCCGTCGAACAGCACTTTCTTGTTGGGCTCGATGAGGTGGGGTTTCTTCGCGAATTTCTTCTCGAGGTAGGCGTTGATGTACTCCAGAGGCCTGTTGAACATAAAGAAGCACATTCCAAGTGTGAACATGTTCTTCGAGCGGACGATGCTCTTGGCGTCAAGTCCTGAATCTTTCAGGCTCTCCTTGGTCAGGGAGGTGATTTGTGCGCAGATGATGTTGCGGTCTTCGATGCGCAGTTCGGTGATAGGGTTGTCCGTAGTGAAACCGGCCTTCTTGAGACCCTGCTCGTCGAAGGTGTCGGTGTCGATGATGATGGTTGCAGTGGGCTTAGCCCATTTGACATTGGCCTTGAGTGCGGCCGGGTTCATCGCTACGAGTACGTCGCAGAAGTCTCCCGGAGTGTTGACACCCTCGCTTCCGATATGGACCTGAAAACCGGAAACCCCGGAAATCGTGCCGTGAGGGGCGCGGATTTCTGCGGGGTAATCCGGGAATGTCGAAATCTCATTCCCATAGAGGGCAGAGGTGTCTGCAAACAAGGTTCCCGTCAATTGCATTCCGTCTCCGGAATCGCCTGCAAAACGGATAACGACATCTTTAATGTCGATTACTTTGTGTTGCATATGTTTTAGTTGGTTACTGTGGCTTTTGTGCGGGTGCTACTTTTTCAGCAGGGATTCCGAGAGCAGCCTTGGCCAGGGGGAGGATGTTCATACTCTGAGTGTCATCAGTGTAGATGATAGCGCCGGCTGATGTGTCGAAAATGTAGACGAGGCTGTTGTCCTTGCCGATTTTGTTGATGGCTTCCTGAGCCTTCTGGTAGATCGGCATCATCAAAGTCTGCTGCATATTGGCAAGATCCTCCTGGGCTGTCTGCTGGAACTGGTTGAGACGCTGTACGATTTCGCTCAGTTCGTTCTCCTTTGACTCCTTGATGGCAGCTGTCCAGGTAGAGCTCTTCTGCTGATAAGTGTTGAGTTTCTGGTTGTATTCTGTCTGCATAGCATCCATCTCCTCGATGAGCTCATTCTGATAAGCTTCGAGCTGGACCCTTGCTGAATCGGTTTCGGCCATCAGGCTGACAAGCTCGCTTGTGTTGATGTGACCGAACTTCTGAGCATTGGCACCGATGGTTACAAATGCTGCAAAAAACAAGATGAGGATAATTCTTTTCATTACGTTATTTTTTAAGATAATCAATTACTTCGTCAGTAAGGTCGAAACGGCTGTCGCGATAGACGATGCCGGTGGTGATGGCAAGGTCGATGATCAGAGAGCAGTTGAACTTGTAGGCGACTGCATCGATGGCGGTCTGGAGTCTCTCCTTGATCGGAGAGAGCAGTTCCTCAGATTTGTTGGCCATCACGCCGTCTTCGCCGAAATAGGTGTTCTGTTTTGACTTTACGGCTTTTTCCTTGGCTATGATTTCATCTTCCAGCCTCTGGCGTTCAGAAGCTGACAGAGTAGCTTTCCTGTTCTGATAATCCTTATACAGTTTGTCTACGGCTCCGAGTTCATCCTCAAGCGCTGTGCGATATGATTCAGCAAGTTTGTTGAGCTGGTCCTGCACTTTCTGGTACTCCGGGACGGTAGCGAGGATCTCTTCGGTGTCGATGTAGCATACATTCTGGGCTTGCGCACCTATGAAGGCAGCAAAAGCCAAACATAGAGTTAAAGCGATCTTTTTCATGTTCGTTGTACTTTAGAATTGTTGTCCTATCATAAAGTGGAACTGACTTCTTTCTTTTGCATCTTGGGTGTCAAATCCGTAACCCCAGTCGATACCGAGCAGACCGATCATCGGGAGGAAGATCCTCAGGCCGACTCCGGCTGAACGCTTGATCTGGAACGGATTGAAATCTTTGATGTCCGACCAGCAGTTACCGCCTTCGAGGAACGCAAGGGCGAAAATCGTAGATTGCGGCTGCAGCAGGATCGGGTATCTCAGTTCGACAGTGAATTTATCATAGACGTTACCGTTGTAGGCGCCGTTGGAATACGGGGTAAGGGAGTAGTTGGAATAACCGCGCAGCGAGATGATGTCCTGTCCGTATGTGTTGTAGCCGGACATACCGTCACCGCCGACGAGGAAGCCCTCGAACGGAGAGTAACCCCAGTTGCGGTTGTAGTAACCGAGATATCCGAACTGCGCGCGGGTCATCATTACCAGGTTGCCGGCGAGGGTGAGGTAGTTGGCAGCCTTGAGGGTCCACTTGTTGTACTCTATCCACTTGTAGTGTTCCGCGTCTGAAAGAGTGTAGTAGTTGAAATTTTCAGGCTTGTCCTTGCGGAGCAGGGAGTAGGGAGGAGTGAGCTGGAGGGCCAGGCTGATGTCGGAGCCCTGGCGGGGATAAATGGTCTGGTCGGTAGAGTTGCGGGCCAGCGTTATGGTGTAGTTGAAGTTGTGGGACAGACCGTCCTTGAAGATGAAATAGTAGTTCCAGTCCTGAAGGTGGTATGTCTGCCAGCTCAGCGTGTGGTAAAGCACGAAGTAGTTGTCGGGCCATTTGAGACGGCTACCGAGAGAAACAGATGCACCGAAGACTTCCATAAACTGGTCGTTGTTCAGGATCTGATAGTAGGCAGACAGATACGAATTGGTCTGCCTGGTGAAATAGGTCGACAGGCTCAGCGAAGTAGGCTTCTTGCCGAACAGCCAGGGCTCGAGGAACTGGGCTGAAATGGCCCTGTAGTACGAACCGTTGGTCTGGAAGCGGAAGGCCAGCGTCTGGTTGTCACCGAGCGGCACAGGCTTCCAGGCGTCCAGGTCCAGCATATTGCGGGTAGAGAAGTTGCTGAAACTGATGCCGACGGTGCCGACGAACATACCTGCACCCCAGCCGCCTGAAAGCTCCAGCTGGCTGTTGGGTTTCTCCTCGACGTTGTATGTGATGTCTACGGTGTTGTTGATGGCATTAGGCGCGAGTGACCAGCCGACACCTTGCTGTACGATCTTCTCCTGGTCGAAGTTGGACATCGTGCCGAGCTCCCTGATGGAACGTTCGAAGCTCGTCTGGCTGAAGAGGTATCCGGGACGGGTGTAGACGGCGCGGCGGATGACCCTTTCGTTGGTGACGTTGTTGCCGCTGATGATCACGTTGTTGAAACGGGCCTGCTTGCCCTCGACGATTCTGATTTCGAGGTCTACGGAGTCACCTACGATATTGGTCTCAACGGGAGTGACGTTGAAGAACAGGTATCCGTTGTCCCTGAAAAGGCTGGAAACGGATACCGCGCTCTGGTCCTTGCCGCCTCCGTAGAGACGTTCGTTGAGAGTGACGACGTCATATATGTCGCCTTTTTTGACCTGGAGTACATTGCTGAGGTCGGCGGCGCTGTAAATCGAGTTGCCTGTCCAGGTTATGTTCCTGAAGTAATATTGTTTTCCCTGGTCGATCTTGAAGAGGATGCCCAGCTTGGAGCTGTCGTTAGGCATCACGTAGATCGAATCCTTGAGGATCTTCGCGTCGCGGTATCCCTTCTCGTTGAAAGCCTCGATGAGGGACGCTTTGTCGTTGACGTATTCCTTCTCGTTGAATTTCTTGCTGCTGAAGAAGTTGTACCACTTAGCCGACTTGGTCTTCTTCATCGATTTGTCGAGGGTGAAAGTCTTGATGCCGGTCACGCCGTCGTAATTGATCTCCTTGATGCGCACCTTGGGACCCTTGGTAACTGCGAAGTTGACCCTGACTGCATTGTTGATGACGGTATCCTTCGTCTGCTCCACGTCGACGCGGGCGTTGATGAAGCCTTTCTCCTTGAGGAAATCCTTGATGACGCCGACTGAACTGGTGATTACGTAGTCTGAGAGTTCGGTACCCCTGCGCAGTGTGAGGTCTTCCTTGAGGTCGTCCTGCTCACTCTTCTTGAGGCCGGTGAATGTCCATTGTGAAACTCGCGGACGCTCGACGATCTTGATCTTGAAAAAGGCGGTGTCGCGGGATGCTGAAAGGGAGTCGATGTAGAAGCCGACATCTTCGAAATAGCGCTGCTGCCAAAGGCGTTTCACGATTGAAGAAGCGTCATCACCGGGAACTGTTATAGTCTGGCCTGCAGCGAGGCCGGAGAGTGCTATGATCTGGTTGGGGTTGAGGTAATTCGTGCCTTCCACAGTGACTCCTCCGACGACATAGGAGCGGGGGCTGTTGTAGTCCACCTGTATGTCCTGACCGTTTTGTGCTGCCGCTGCAAAAGGAAGTAATGCGAATATTATTAACAGTAACCTGAGTGATTTCATCTGCAGAATTTGTGGCGCAAATTTACAACTATTAATTGATTTCCCCATACCTTCTCTGTCTGTTTTCGAACGAGTCCAGAGCTTTTCGGAACTCGGTTTTGCGAAAATCAGGCCAAAGGACGTCGGTGAAGTAGAATTCGCTGTAGGCGCACTGCCACAGCATATAATTGCTTATGCGCAATTCTCCGCCGGTGCGTATCAGCAGGTCCGGGTCGGGAATGCCGGCGGTGGAAAGGTATTTCTCATATCCTGCTATGTCGATCTGACGGGACGCGTCGACCTTGCCAGCCGCAATGTCCTCGCGGTATCTGTTGACTGCCTGAACGATGTCCCATTTGCCGCTGTAGCTGAACATTACCATAAGGGTCAGCGCAGAGCAGTCCGCAGTATAAGCTTCAAGCTCGGCGATGTCGTGCTGCAGGTCGGCTGAAAGCCTGCTCCGGTTGCCGAGGACCAGGAATCTGACGCCGTTGTCCTTGAGGTTTTTCCTCTCTTTGGCCATTACAGTCAAAAAGAGGGACTTGATGCCGCTGACTTCGGCCTGGGGCCTGTTCCAGTTCTCTTCGGAAAAGGTGTAGAGGCTGAGGTATTTCACGCCGGCTTCGATGGCAGCCTCCAGACAGGTACGGACGCTTTCGGCGCCTTCCTTGTGACCGAAGGTCCTGGGGAGGTGCCTCTGCTGGGCCCAGCGGCCGTTGCCGTCCATTATTATAGATACGTGTGTCGGAATCATTCTATTTGTTGTTGCGGATGTCATCGCCCCACATCAGCTTGTCCCGCAGGGCGTCGATGAAAGTCATATCCCGGAGTGTGACGTACAGGGCTTTGTGCGGCGCCTGTGACAGCGTGATGCTGCTGCCGGAGCTGACCTGGAAGCCGTGGTTGTCGACGGACATATTGGCGGCGCCGTCCTTGCTGCTGAAGTTGATTTGGATCCGGGAGCGGGCGCTGACGACAATAGGCCTTACATTGAGGTTGTGCGGAGCTGTAGGACAGATGATCAGGCATTCAGTGGTGGGAGCCACTATCGGACCGCCGACGCTCAGGGAATAAGCGGTGCTGCCTGTCGGTGTGGCTACCAGCACTCCGTCGGCCCAGTATGTCGGGAGAGCCTTGCCGTCGATTGAAACAGTGATCTGCAGCATCGACGGGCCGAGCCGCATCAGCGAAAACTCGTTGAGGCAGTAGGGATGGACGCCTTCGGGCATTTCGATTCCCGATGCCTGCAGCAGCAGTCTGGGCTCGATGTCGAACCTCTTGCTGACCAGGTCTTCTATCCAGACGTTGTCCCCTTCGTCAACCCTTGCTGTCGTGAGGAATCCGAGCCTTCCGAAATTGATGCCGGCTACAGGGATCTGCCTCCCCTTGAGGAAGTCCACTGCGGCCAGGAAGGTTCCGTCGCCGCCGAGAGAAAGCATCAGGTCAGTGTCGGCAGGAAGTTCGCCGCTGTCGGCCGAAGTGCAGTAGAAAATGTCCGCGCCGAGGGCGGTGAGCCTTCCGGCCAGATAATTCAGTTTCTTTTCGTCGATGTGTGAGGCTTCCCGCCTGAACAGAGCGATTTTCATCTATTCTACAAAATTCAAATTAGGGGCTTCAAATGTACCAAATAATGAGAAATTTGCTAAAAATTTTTACATTTGCCGTTTACAATGACAAATCTAAGCGTAAATATCAACAAAATTGCGACAATACGCAATGCCCGCGGCGGTGACAACCCCAACGTGGTGTCCGCTGCGCTGTTCTGTGAGAAGTGCGGAGCGCAGGGTATTACCGTGCATCCCAGACCCGACGGCCGCCATATCCGTCATTCCGACGTTTTCGAGCTGAAGCAGGTGCTGACCACCGAATTCAACATCGAAGGCAACCCGACTGAGGAGTTCATCGACCTGGTGCTGAAAGTGAAGCCCGCCCAGGTGACGATGGTGCCCGATTCCCCCGACGCCATCACTTCCAATGCCGGCTGGAATACCATCGAGCACAAGGCGTTTTTGCGGACGGTCTGCAACCAGTTCCATACTGAGGGCATCCGTTGCTCGATTTTTGTAGATCCCGACCCCGAGATGGTAAAGCACGCTGCCGACTGCGGCTGCGACCGTGTCGAGCTTTACACCTTCGGCTATGCCGCCCAGTACCCCGAAAGCCCCGAAAAAGCCGTGGCTCCCTATGTGAGGGCGGCGATAGCTGCCCGCGAGTGCGGCATCGGCCTCAACGCCGGTCACGACCTGAGCCTTGAGAACCTCCGTTATTTCCACGGCTGCATCCCCTGGCTTGACGAAGTCTCGATAGGTCACGCGCTTATATGCGACGCATTGTATATGGGCCTGGAAACTTCCGTGAAGGCCTACCTTGAACAATTGAAATAGTACGAATATCAATAATAAAAACAACTCATTCTTTCTATGAAAAAGACACCCACCATCCTTGCGTGCATCGCTCTGCTCGTTTCTGCAGCCGCTCTCGTTATGACTATACTGGCAGGCAACAAGAAGCCTGTTGAAACAGAGCCGGTTCCCGGACAGACTGCAGTGGCCGGAGACATCGTGTACATCCAGATCGACTCTCTGCTGATGAACTATGATATGTACAACGACCTTATGTCAGCGTTCCAGACCAAGTATCAGGCAAGCCAGGATGAACTCCAGAAGAAGAGCCGCCAGCTCGAAAGCGATGCCAAGTCGTTTGAAAACCAGATCAACAAGGGTCTTCTGACACGAAGCGCAGCCGAACAGCAGCAGCAGAATCTTCTCAGGCGTCAGGAAAACCTCCAGAACGAGGCCAACAACAAGCAGCTTGAACTTCAGGAAGAGGAATTCGTCCTCAACAACCAGGTTTACGACGCCATCAAGACGTTCCTCGAGAAATACAATGCGGAGCACCAGTTCGCTCTCATCCTGACTTCTTCGTCAGCCAGCAATACTGTGATCGAGGGCAACAGAGGTCTTGACATCACTAATGAAGTAGTCCGTGGCCTGAACGAAGAATACATACGCAACAGGAATAAATAATGAAAGCTCTTACCCATACTGAGTTTGCATTCCCGAAGCAGACGTCCAAGTACGTCGGCAAAGTGAGGGACGTTTATTCCATCGCCGACAAGTATATGGTTATGATCGCTACTGACCGTATATCGGCGTTCGACGTGGTCCTTCCTGAGGGAATACCCTATAAAGGACAGGTCCTCAATCAGATTGCATCGTCTTTCCTCGACCTGACCCAGGATATAGTGCAGAACTGGAAGATAGCTTCTCCCGACCCTATGGTCACCGTCGGCTACAAATGCCAGGGCCTGCCAGTCGAAATGATAGTCAGAGGATACCTCACCGGAAGTTCCTGGCGCAGCTACAAGGCCGGAGCCAGGCAGATATGCGGAGTTCCTATCCCCGACGGTATGCGCGAGCATCAGAAATTCGAGAAGCCGATAATCACCCCGACCACCAAGGCTGAAATCGGCGAGCACGATGCGGATATAAGCCGCGAGGAAATCATAGCGCGCGGAATTATGTCCCGCCGTGATTATGAGAAGCTTGAGGAGATAACCCTGGCCCTCTACCAAAGAGGTTGTGAGGTTGCTGCCTCGAGGGGCCTCATCCTTGTCGACACCAAATATGAATTCGGCCTGAGAGACGGCGAACTCTATCTAATCGACGAGATCCACACTCCGGACTCATCCCGTTATTTCTACGCCGACAGCTATCAGGAACTTTTCGACAAAGGCCTCCCGCAGCGTCAGCTTTCTAAGGAGTTCGTGCGTGAGTGGCTGATGGAAAACGGCTTCCAGGGCAAGGAAGGCCAGAAGGTTCCCGAGATGGCCCCCGAGAGAGTCGGCATCATTTCCGACCGCTACATTGAATTGTACGAACATATCACTGGCAAGAAATTTGTCAAGGAGCCCTACGACAATGTCGTGGACAGGATAGAAGGCAATGTACGCAATATGTTGTCACGTCTGGCTCTGTAATATATGAAAAGACTTGCGATAGTATTGGCATTGATGATGGCGTTCCCCGTGCTGGACTATGCACAGGTGGATACGCCTTATCAGGCGGCTCCCGTCGAAATATCTGAAGTAAGGACGCGCAAGGGCGACACGTGGTTCTATGTCCACAAAGTCCTTCCCAAGCAGACGCTGTACTCCATCTGCAGGGCCTACGACGTAACCCAGCAGGAGGTATATGAGGCCAACAGGGCTGCCCTGGAGACCGGACTCAAGGCCGGTATGGAACTGCTGATTCCCGTGCACGGAAACATTGAAGCGGAGCCTGAAAGCGCCGCCGCCGCTCCGCAGCAGGAGGTTGCAGTGGCGCAAGTCCAGCCTCAGGACCCGCCGGCTGCACAGCCCTCAGACTCGTACACCATCCACAGGGTCAAGTGGTACGAGACGCTTTATTCCATCGCAAGAAAATATGAGATAAGTCCCGAGTCAATCATCAGGGCCAACCGCCTTACCAGGACGGACCTCCAGACCGGCCAGATGCTGAAGATCCCCTCTGCTGACTATATGAACGCAGTCGAGAGACAGGTCAATGACGATTTTGCAGAGACGCCCGCAGGCGATGACGATGTCATCCCGACAGTCGTTACGGTCGACGACGATCCCCAGTTCGCCGGCAATGACGTTGGAGGACAGCAGCCCGAAGACGATTACTTCTTCAACGAGCCGTTCTCAGGCAAGGCTAAGATAGCCCTGCTGCTTCCCTTCAATTCAAAGAGCAGTTCGCCAAGCTCCAACTACCTTGATTTCTATTCAGGCGTCCTGCTTGCCCTCGAGCGCATCAAGAACGAAGGTACGGACGTCGACCTGAAGGTATTCGATATCTCGGATTACAATGACGTCAGCGTCATCGCATCAGATATATTCCTGGCAGACAGGGATTTCGTCCTCGGTCCGGTGATGAGCGCAGACATCGCAAAGGTCGCCGACTACTGCAATATGCGCGGCATTCCGCTGATCTCTCCGATGGACCAGCAGGCCGAGAAGCTTGTAGAGGCCAACCCCAGCCTCGTGCATACTCCCGTATCGGCTGAAGGCCAGGTGGCAAATATGGTCCGCTCTATGAATTACAGCTCGCCTTCGGACGACAACGTCCTGGTGATCCGCGAGACTGCCGCCGGCGCCGACACGCTCTATTACAACCAGGTCGTGACCGCCCTGAACAAAGCCGGAATTCCCTACAGGACTTTCAGTTACGGCATCCTGCAGGGGCGCAGCATAGACGTTACTCTGCGCAGCTCATATCTCTCTGAAAACAAGACGAACCATATAATCATCGCTTCTGAGAAAGAGTCCTTCGCAAGCGATGCCATCCGCAATATCAGCCTCCTTTCAACTGATTATGACATAGTCGGATACGGCAGCAACCGCCTGAGGAATTTCGAAACCATCGAGCTTGAGGCGTTCCAGAATGTCAATATGCATTTCAGCCTCGGTTATTTCGTGGATTACAAGCTGCCGGAGGTGAAGGATTTCGTGTTCAAGTACAGGGCGATGTTCAGCACCGAACCCGGGGCGTACGCATTCCAGGGATATGACCTGACCTGCTATTTCACTATGGCCCTGCGCCAGTTCGGAAGGCGTTTCACCCGCTCGCTCCCGGAGTTCGATATGAAGCTTCTCCAGTCCAATATGCACTTCGAGAAGGCATCCCCCTTGGGAGGATACCTTAACAAGGCGACACGCAATATCGTCTATCTGGAAGATTATCTAATTGGTTGCGAGTAGGGCTTCTATCTTGCTGATTTTTTCAGGAGTCTCTTTCGAAACTTTCTTGATGAACGAGTTGTCCTCGAGGGGACCGTATGCTGCATTCATCTCGTCTTCGTTGCGGAAAGTGGCCTGACGGAACGGGTTGGTGTAGTCCTTGGCCCTCGACACGGTAACCTGGGTCTCGATGAATCTCAGAATCTCGATTTCGCGCTTGAGCGCTTTCTGCCACTCTTCGGGTCCGATGCGTTTGGCCTGGAACACGAAGCGCATCGACAGGTATGCGTGGCGCAGCTTGTCTTCGGGATAGCGTTTCCAGATCTCGTTGTAGCGGTTGTGGATGTCATCCCAGCTGGCAAGCACTCCGTCGGTGATGTCTTTGCGGAGCTGGTCGACATCCTGCTCGCACATCAGCTGACCGCCGAAGTTGATCCATACCCTGCGGCGTTCGCTCTCATACTTCTCGGTAATCGAAGTCAGAGTAGCCTCAGGGTTCTTGTCGAGATATGTCAGGGCGTTGGTGACTGCGTAATTGATGAGCATATCTGCGTATGCGTGGTATGCGTTCCACACCTTGAGGATGCGCACCTTGCGCTTGCTGTGCTCCATACCCTCGCCGAGGACTTCGAGGCAGTCGACGTCTTCCTTTATGCCGTTCAAAAGATTGTGGCCGATCGACCTGAGTTCCTCGTATGATTTCTCTTCGAAATCCCCGTTTTTGTGAAGCCAGGCCTTTGCCGTCTGGACTTCCAGGAGCTTCATAGCTGCGATCACTTCCTCCATCGAGTCGGGCGCGAACGTGTCGAATTCGATGTTCTGCAACTTGCGCACACGGCTGTCGCGGTTGTTGAACTTCCAGGTGTTGCGCTGCAGGGCGTACATATCATACTGCCACCAGAATGCGGGAGTGATGTCGAGCGAGTCGTTCTTGTAATTGTTGCTGATGAGGGCGAAAGGCAGCGGGATGTTCATCTCGTAGTTGTAGTCTGCCTTGGCGAGCAGCGTGAACGAAGCGAACTTGCAGGAATGTTTGACGCTGCAGCACAGGCCGGGCCAGAAACCTCTTCCGGCAACTATCTCTCCGTCCGGCGTACGGCTGTTGTGGTTCGAGCCGAGGGTGGCGCCGGCGGCGATGTTGCTCTGCCCCATAATTAGCGACGCTATCAGGAAAGAGTTGTTGTGGTGCTGCTCGTGGGCGGGGAAGATGAGGTTGTTGAGCACCTCGCAGCAAGAGATGGTGGAGTTGTCGCCGAGGAAGGAATTGATCAGCCTTGCTCCGTATTTAAGCTTGCTGTTGCTGCCGAGGATGAAGCGGATGGATGTGGTGGAGTAGAATATGTTGCAGCCGAAGCCGACGATGCCGTTCACCATTATCACATTTTCGCCGATCTGCGTGGGCTCCTTGTCGGAGGAGTTGATGGTCACGTTCTTGATCTTGCTGGCTCCCTTGATGTAGCAGCAGTCTCCTATCTTGACATCCTTGATGATGGATGAATTCTTGATGACGCACCTTTCGCCGACTGTGCCGTAGTAGCCGCGGCGGCTGTCGTAGCGGGCCTGGGTGAGCTCCTTGAGCCGCTGCTGGAGCGGGGCGTCGTCGATATATTTGCCCCAGAGGTAGGCATCGGCGGCAATCATTCCGTCGAAGGGACATACCTGGCGGCAGCCTGTCTCGTTCATTATCTCGAGGTATACCCGCACGCTTTCGGGCTCACCTTCCTTGATGATGCCGTTGCCGAACTTGGAGTGGTCGGTGCAGGCCATCTCGTCGATGTTGAACAGCATACATTTGTCTCCGATTATGTAGTGGCTCAGATATCTTACGTTGTGTATGGCTACGTTGTCTCCGAGGTCGCAGGAGTGGATGTAGCTTTTCGAAATGCCGACAGGCAGGCGCAGGTCGTGGTACTGCAGGACGTCGTTTGACATATTGCCCATCCTGATGTATCCAACGAAGACGTTGTCGCGGATCACTTCCGGATCGAAGGAATTGCCGACGAGTATGGAATTCCAGTCTGTGGCTACGTTGTTGTTGCGGATAAGAGTGGCCATCTCGTTCTGGGAGAGATGTCTCCAGCCTCCTTCAGGCTCCTTGGCCTGGGCGTTGCGTAGTGAGTACTTGTCGTTGCCTTCGGGGATGTACTTGGGATCGATCCAGCTGTTGAAGGCGTTTTCAGCCGGGATGATGGTAACTCGTTCCATAGTTATATGATATCTTTGATTACAGGGGAGAGGCGGTAGTTGCCGCGGATGCCTGCGATGTCAGCCAGAGACAGGTGCTCGATCATCCGCTTGCCGACGATGTCGGTCTCGATCTGATCGGCACGGTATCCATAGATCTTGTCGGAGGGGCCGCTTTCAGCCGTGGCGGCGTCGCAGGGGCGGCCGAACTGCAGCGGAATCAGCCTTGTGCCGTTCTTGCAGAGGACTTCGAAATCTCCGTCCTCGGCGAAGTTGTAGGAGCCCAGGAAAGCGGCGACGTCCTGCCAGCTGACCGAGCGTGGCTTCTTCTCCGGGTCGTCCATAGTGTATCCGGCGATGATGTCCGGTTCCGCCAATTCCAGCGGCACCAGTGCTGTTCCGTCTTGGAGCTGAAGTAGCATAGGCTATGATTCCCTCCTCATTTTCAATTCTTTGGTGACGTTTCGGCCGTGACCGAGAAGCACTTCCCAGATATAGGCCTTGATGAAGCCGTAGCCGTAGCAGCAGAGCTGGATGAACGAAGTCACCACAGCCATACAGGCTATCTTGAGGCTCTTTGTCTTGACGAGTGCGCTCAGCCAGAGGGCAAGCACGTATGCCGCCAGGGGCAGGATGGCCCACCATCTGAAGAATGAGCAGACTATCAGGAAGATGCAGCCCAGCAGGAAAAGTGCGGGCAGGCAGTGTACGGCCTTGAGCGATTCAGGCCAGATGAGCTTGAGTCCGACGCGGCCGGTGCCGAACATATAAGTCTGCTTGGCGAAGCGCCTGAGGCTTACGCGGCGTTTGTGGTATACGAAGGCCTCACGTATGAGCCTGGCGGTATAGCCGGCCTTGCGGATGCGTATGCTCAGGTCGAGGTCTTCGGCCAGCATCTCTCGGAAGCCGCCGACTTTCTCCCACACTTCGCGGGAGAAACCCATATTGAAGCTTCGGGGCACGAATTTCTCCATCTGCACCTTGCCGCCCCGGATGCCTCCGGTGGTCAGGAAGGACGTCATTGAGAAATTGATGGCTTTCTGCAGGTCGGAGAAATCGTCGCTTGCGGCGTCGGGGCCTCCGAAGCAAGGTGTGAAATCCTTGCCGAGGGCTTCTTTGAGGGCGGTGAAATAGCCCGGGGGTATGACGCAGTCCGAATCGAAAAATACGAAATACTCCCCGCCGGCACGCTCAAGTCCGTAATTTCTCGCAGCGCTGCGGCCGGCGTTGTCCTTATAGAAATATTTGACGTCGATTCTGCCTTCGAAACTGTCGACGACTTCCTTGCAGGGAATGTCGGAGCCGTCCTCGACAAGGACCAGTTCGAAATCTTTGCAGCTCTGCAGGGCCAGGCTCTCCAGCAAACCGCGGACTTCGTCGGGCCTGTTGTAAACCGGGACTATAATTGAGAAATAAGACATAAGCGGATGGTATTAGCACAAAAATAATAATAATTTCGTACCTTCGCTTATTGCAAAACGTAATGATGAAAAAAATTCTGGTTACTGGCGGAGCCGGATTCCTGGGCTCCCACCTTTGTGAAAAACTTCTCCAGGAAGGGAACGAAGTCATCTGTATGGACAACTTCTTCACCGGAAGCAAGCGCAACATAGTAAAACTGCTGGACAACCCTTATTTCGAGCTTTACCGCCACGACATCACTATGCCGGCAAACCTCGAGGTGGATGAGATTTATAATCTCGCTTGTCCGGCCTCGCCCGTACACTATCAGTACGACCCCATCAAGACTGTCCAGACGTCGGTGATGGGAGCCATCAATATGCTCGGCCTGGCAAAGAGGACTGGCGCCAAGGTACTCCAGGCTTCCACCAGCGAAGTCTACGGCGACCCTTCGGTGCATCCGCAGCCGGAGTCTTACTGGGGCAACGTGAATCCCATCGGCATCCGTTCCTGCTACGACGAGGGCAAACGTTGTGCTGAAACCCTGTTCTTCGACTACCATCGCCAGAACGGCGTGCGCATCAAGGTCGTGAGGATATTCAACACCTACGGGCCCAATATGCACCCCAACGACGGCCGCGTGGTTTCGAACTTTATCGTCCAGGCTCTTAAAGGAAAGGACATCACCATCTACGGCGACGGCAGCCAGACCCGCAGCTTCTGCTACTGCGACGACCTTATAAGAGGTTTCATCGCAATGATGGCGACGGGCGACGATATTACCGGTCCCATTAACATAGGTAACCCCGGTGAATTCACAATCAAGCAACTTGCGGAGCTTGTGATAGAGCTCACAGGAGCCAAATCCAAACTTGTGTACGAACCTCTGCCTTCCGACGACCCCACACAGCGCAGGCCTGTCATCGACAAGGCCCGCGACATACTCGGCTGGGAGCCGACCATCCCTCTTCGGGAGGGCCTTGTGCGTACAATCGCTTACTTTGACGAACTGCTCAGAACTGAAAAATAGCAGCACCTTTTGATGAAGATAGTCTTTCTTGATTCTGCCACTCTGGGGCAGGATGTCTCCCTTGAACCTATCGCAGCTTTGGGAGAGTTGGTCTGTTATGAAAGCACTCAACCTGACAAGGTGCCCGAGCGCATAGCTGACTGCGATGTACTCATTGTCAATAAAATCAAGCTTGGCAAGCCTCAGATAGACGCTGCGCCGAAACTGAAGCTGATCTGCGAAGCAGCCACCGGTGTCAACAACATCGACGTGGACTACGCCGCCTCACGCGGAATCCCGGTGCGCAACGTAGCGGCCTACTCCACCGAGAGCGTCGTCCAGACGACTTTTATGCATCTGCTGACCCTGATTCAGGGGCGGGGCTACTACGACAGTTTCATCAAGGACGGGCGTTATTCCGCTTCCGGGTGCTTTACGTGTATGGACATCGCTTTCCACGAGCTGGACGGGATGCGGATGGGCATCATAGGCCTGGGCACGATAGGCAGCCGCGTGGCGAGGGTGGCGCAGGCTTTCGGTATGGAGGTGTGCTACTATTCCACATCCGGGACGAACCATTCTTCCAACTATCCTTCGCTGCCGCTGGATGAACTTATGGCGTGCAGCGATGTCGTGTCCGTCCACGCTCCTCTGAATCCCCGTACCGACGGCCTTGTGGGCTACCGTGAACTCTCGCTGATGAAACGCCCGGCATATCTGCTCAATATGGGCAGGGGAGGGATAGTCGTTGAGGCTGACCTTGCCAGGGCGCTGGACGAAGGCCTGCTGGCCGGTGCCGGACTTGACGTCTTCAGTTCGGAACCTCTGCCCCCGGGGCATCCTTTCCTGACTATGTCTCATCCCGAAAGGCTGAGCCTGACTCCTCATATCGCGTGGGCTAGCGTCGAGGCAAGAAAGCGTCTGGTTGACGGTATAGCCCGCAATATCGCTTCCTTCGGCGGCAAATAATTCGATTTAATTTTGCCAATGTTTGATTTTTTGCTAACTTGCATAATGATTTTGTGTCTATATACCTGTAAGATAGATAGAAAAAACGAAACGACAAAATCGAAATACTAAAATACTTACCTAATTATTAATCAATTAACAAACAACTTAATCATTAACTTAAAGCATTACTTATGGAAAACAGCTTCAACAAAAAGTCAACTTTCTTTAAGTTACTGTCAGTTGCTTTTGTGCTTTGCGCGTTCACTTGGAGCGCTCTCGCACAGAACGTGATAGTTAAAGGAGTTGTGAAGGACACCGACGGCCAGACCGTTATCGGCGCCAGTGTCCTTCAGAAAGGTACGCTCAACGGTGTCACCACCGACGCCGACGGAGCATTCCAATTGACAGTTCCTTCCAACGCGACTTTGCAGATTTCCTTCATCGGTTACAAGACCGTGGAGGTAGCTGTGAACAACCGCACTTCGATCAATGTCACTCTGGAAGAGGACAGGCAGATGCTGGAGGAAACAGTTGTTATCGGTTACGGTACTGCCAAGCGTTCTGATGTGACCGGTTCAATTTCTTCTGTAAACCAGGAGGTATTGAGGCAGATCCCTGCAGGTAACATCACCCAGGCTCTCCAGGGCCGTATCGCCGGTGTCGAGTTCAGACAGACATCCAACTCTCCCGGTGCTACCTCACGTATCCGTATCCGTGGTACCCGTTCACTCTCTGCCAGCAACGACCCTCTGATCGTATTGGACGGTATTCCTTTCTCAGGATCACTCCAGGACATCAGCACTGACGACGTGAAGAGCATCGACGTATTGAAGGATGCTTCTTCAACCGCCATCTACGGTTCCCGCGGTGCGAACGGTGTCATTATGATCACCACCGAGCACGGCCAGCAGGGCCAGCCCGCACGCGTGAACTTCAACAGCTACGCAAGCTACAAGCAGTGGATTCCTTATCCTTTTATGAACACGCAGCAGTACACCACTATGCGTGACCTCGCCAAGAAGTACAACGATACTCCTGATGAGAACAGGGAGCTGTACGACACAGACTGGCAGGCCATCTACTACGAGCCCGGTTATTCAATCCAGAACAACCTGACCGTTACCGGTGGTACCAACGGCGGCCACTATTCATTCGGTTTGGGTTATTATAAAGATGAGTCAAACATCCCTACCGAGGGTTTCGACCGTATCAACGTACGCGCAAGCCTCGACCAGGGCATCGGCAAATACTTCACCTTCGGATTCTCTACCAACCTTGGTCTCAACAAGAACTATGGTAACGCCGGCGGTGCACAGACCGACCTGACTCCTATGATCAACCCCTGGATCGACCCTGCCAAGGGCAACGTATCAGGCAACACCCGTCTCGAAGGCCTCCTGATGCCTAAGGACAACAACTACATTGCCAAGACCCGCGCCCTTATGTATGATGTTGCCGACAGGAACATCAGCCTTACCAAGAGGTATTCAGCATACAACAGCGCATACCTGGAGGTCGAGGCTCCTTTCCTCAAAGGTTTGAAATACCGTTTGAACGCAGGTGCCAACATCCGTCTGACCGAAGGCGGTTCATACCGCGGACAGGGCGTCCTCAGCAACATCCCGACCAACCCGGCAAGTGCAAGCCGCTCACACAGCAACAACACCAGCTGGGATCTCGAGCACCTTCTCACCTTCAACCGTACCTTCAACGATGTACACGCCCTGAGCCTGACCGCTATGTTCTCTGTCGAGAAGACTGAAAACTACAGCGGTAACTACTCTATCAACCACGCCGGCGCCGAGTACATGCAGTTCTATGAGATGGACTACTTCGAGGGTACTCCCAACCTGAGCAACCACAGCTACACCGACTACGGTCTGATGTCTTGGATGGGTCGTGCAATGTACACCTACGCCAACAAGTATATGATTACCGCAATGGTACGTGGTGATGGTTCTTCACGTCTGGCAGAAGGCCGCAAGTGGCATACTTATCCTGCCGTATCAGTTGGTTGGAACATCAGCAACGAGGACTTTATGGACAATGTTGCCTGGGTTGATATGTTGAAGATCCGCGCCGGTTACGGTCAGACTTCAAACCAGGCCGTAAGTGCTTACTCAACCCTCGGTGCCCTGAGTACTTCATATGTCAATATGGGTGATGACTTCGTAGACGCTTACAACGTATCGTCACTTCCTAACACCAACCTCGGTTGGGAGTACTCAGAGACCTGGAACTTCGGTCTTGACTATGCTCTCCTCAACAACCGCATCAACGGTACCATCGAGTACTATCACGTGCTCACCACTGCCCTACTGCAGAACGTGTCACTTCCTCCGACCGCCGGTGTGGGCAGCTATACCGCCAACGTAGGTAAGACCAAGAACAACGGTATCGAGTTCACCATCAACGGTACTCTCGTACAGCACCGTGGCGACGGCTTCAACTGGAATGTCGGCTTGAACGTGTCACACAACCACAACGAGATCGTTGAACTTGCATCAGGACAAACTGAGAACCGTGGTAACAACTGGTATGTAGGTTATCCTGTAAACTCATTCCGTGACTTCGTATATGACGGTATCTTCCAGCCGGATGAGGAAGACGCCCGTAAGATCCTCGAGGGATCAGGTAACGTAGGTATGATCAAGGTTAAATACCTCGGTGACTACGATGCTAACGGACTTCCTACCCGTCCTATCGGTGATGAAGATAAGATCATCCAGAGCAATGAGGCAATCCTTATGGGTGGTTTCAATACCAATATGACTTGGAAAGGCTTCGACTTCAACGTAGTCGGCGGCTTCCAGATCGGCGGTATCTACACTTCAAACACCCACTACTCATACACCAACCAGCTGTCTGGTCGTCGTGGTAACCTCCTCGTAGATTACTGGACTCCCGAGACTCCGAACGCCCACTGGCCCGCTCCCGGCGGACTTGCTGAGAACGACGACTCTCCGATCCACCAGGGTTGCGCATCACGCTACAGCGGAACCAACATCGTAATCAACACCATCACCCTCGGTTACAACTTCGCCAACATCAAGGCTGTGAAGAACATCGGTCTTCGCAACTGCCGTCTCTACGCAACAGTTCAGAACCCGTTCGTGATCTACTCACCGTTTATGAAGGCAACAGGCATCCGTCCTATGACCAACGGTGGTGCATACGCAGTAGGTGCAACAGGCACTCCTAACTCTATCAACTACCTCCTCGGTATCAACCTGTCATTCTAATTTGTTTGATGAATATGAAAAAGATTAAAATATTTGCGACATTAGCAGTACTCGTGTCTGTTCTTGCTTCCTGCAGCGACATCCTGGTGGAGCACCCCAAGACACTCTACGAGCCCGGTTACTTCAGCACCGATGATGGCGTGGAAGGTGGTCTTGCCTTCATGTACGTGCATCTGAGATACCTGTTCGGCCACGAAATGATGATCGACCATCAGGAAGCCGGTACAGACGAATTCACCTGGGCCGAGTCAGCAACTTCAGGCCACAAGATCGCTGATATGAACGTCAACGACACCCAGTGGTCAGCTTCCGACAACCCTTGCTCAGGAATGTGGACCTGGTGCTTCCGCAACATCAACACCGCCAACGGTGTGATTGAGAACGGTGAAGCCAACGGTGTTGCTCCGGCACTTCTCGCCGAGGCCCGTTTCTTCCGCGCATTCGACTATTTCTACCTCGTGCAGACTTTCGGCGGCGTTCCGCTGGATCTTGGTTCAGGCAACCTGAAATTCAACTCAGCCCCGAGTACTTATTCTCGCCGTACCCCTGTTGATTCAGTTTACGAGACCTGTATCTTCCCCGACCTCGAGTATGCATTGGCAAATCTTCCTGACACACCCCGTAAGAAAGGTGCAGTCACCAAGACTACCGCCCGTCTCTATCTTGCAAAGGCTTACCTGACCTACGCTTGGTGGAACGAGAACCCGAAAGGCATCGACACTTATCCCGCAGCAGCAGGCCGCAGCGCTTCCAAGGCTCCCCAGTATTTCCAGAAAGCATACGATATGGCTATGGAAGGCATCAACAAGGCTCCGAGCATCTACGGACTTGAAGATACTTACTATGACCTGTGGGTAGGTTCAAACCTCTACTCTAAGGAAGCCGTGCTCTTCGCCGACTACACTACTGACAGCCAGAAATACAACGGCCCTGGCGGACTTACCGGATATCAGGGTGGTGACGGTCAGAACTCAGCATTCTGGATGATGAACCCGAACTACACCAACCTTCAGATCGCTACCGATGACAAACCGGTTGTTATCGAAGGTGGCAAGGAGAAATTCACTGGTGGCAAGTCTCAGGCTATCACCCGTGCCGGTGAGCAGGGTTACGGCCGTCCTTGGGCCCGTATGGCTCCCGTTCACGGTGTATTCTACAACATCTTCAACGATGAGCGCGACTCTCGTCTCGACGTTACCTTCAACACTGTTTACAAACAGAACCAGACCCGTTTCTACGGCAAGACTGTTTACGGTGCACAGGGTGAAGTCCTCGCCAAAGACGCAGCTGTCCTGAAGTTCATCCCGAACCAGCCTAAGGGTGTTGTAAGCTATCCTTCAGACCGCGGTGCAGCCGCCAACGGTGCCAACTCATTCGGTGCTGGTACTATGGCAGGTGAGAACGCATACGTTATCGAGTACAACCACATCGGCCGTCGTAACTTCGTTGGCCCTTGGAAGAGGTCTATCTGGCTGACTACCGGTGCTACCGACAAGGGTACCATCAAGACTGACAACGATCCTGGCCAGACCAATATCGGTAACCCTACTCCGAACATCATCGCCCGTTTCGCAGAGTTCTACTTCGTAGCAGCCGAGGCTGCCATCAAGGGTGCTTCAGGCGGACAGGCAGCAGCTCACGAGCTGATGTCAGTCATCCGCGCACGTGCCGGTAAGTGGACTCACTCAGTTGCCGAGGGTACTGCACTCGTTGCAAAACCCGTAAGCCGTGACTACAGCGCCGAGCTGGTTGCAGCTATCCCTGCCACCATCGACATCAACTGGCTCCTCGACGAGTACAGCCGCGAGTTCTTCGCTGAGTACCGCCGCTGGTATGACCTCGTTCGTACCCAGACCTGGATTGAAAGGGCTTCTACCTACCTGATGGGTGAAGACTACAACAAGGGTGACACTATGGAGAAAGAATGGAAACGTGATATCGACAAACATCACTACATCCGTCCTATCCCTGTAGGCCAGCTCAACGGTCTCGATATGAGCGAAGAGGAAATGGCAGCATACCAGAACCCCGGCTACAAGAGATAATCTTCTCTTACCTTTATATAAAGAAAGGTGGCTCGCAAGAGTCACCTTTTTTTATTTGTATATTTGTCTTACAAACCGGCAAACCAACAGTAATATTTACAATATGAAACTTCTTTTTCTTGCTTTTGCGATGCTGACAAGTTTCGTCAGCCACAACAATGAAGGCTTCACCTGGATTTCCAGGCAGGGAGCAGCTCCGGTCCTGGTCGACAGTCAGGAAGACAAAGGTGTGCTGCGTGCAGTCGAGAATCTGCGCAACGACGCATTTATGGTTACCTCTCAGACCCCTGCGCTCATAAATGAGCCTACAGGCGGCAAGGCTGTCATCATCGGTACAGTAGGCAGCAAATACATCCGTCAGATCATAGATAAAGGCATCATATCGGCCTCAGATCTGGTGGGCAAGAACGAGAAATTCATAATAACCGTCGCCGCAAATCCCATTGACAACGTGAGTGAAGCGCTGATCATTGCGGGCAGCGACAAACGCGGAGCTACTTACGGCATCTACGAACTTTCCGAGCAGATGGGTGTATCACCCTGGTATTACTGGGCCGACGTCCCTGCCGTCAAGAATCCGGTGGTGTCCATAAAGCCTGGCGTATATACTATGGGCGAGCCTAAAGTGAAATACCGCGGCATCTTCCTGAACGACGAGTGGCCTTCTCTCGGCAACTGGGCTACAGAGACCTTCGGCGATTTCAACCATCTTTTCTATGAGAAGCTTTTCGAGCTCATCCTCCGCCTGAAAGGCAACTTTATGTGGCCTGCAATGTGGAACAGCGCATTTTATGACGACGATCCCCTCAACGGTCCTCTGGCCAACGAGATGGGTATCGTGATGAGCACTTCCCACCACGAGCCTATGGCCCAGAACCAGAAAGACTGGACCCGCAGAGGCACCGGTCCCTGGGATTACACCAAGAACAAGAAGGTCCTGCAGCAGTTCTGGACTGAAGGCATCGAGCGCGCGAAAGACTGGGAAAAGGTGGTTACAGTCGGTATGCGTGGAGACGGCGATATGGCTATGAGCCGTGAGACCAACACCAAACTGCTCGAGGATATCATCAAGGACCAGCGCAAAATCATCGAGAAAGTCACCAAACGTCCTGCGGCTGAAACTCCGCAGGTATGGGCTCTCTACAAAGAAGTCCAGGACTACTACGACCAGGGTATGAGGGTTCCTGACGACGTGACCCTTATGCTCTGCGACGACAACTGGGGTAATGTCCGCAAACTTCCCGCCCTTGACGCAAAGCCCCGCTCCGGCGGCTACGGAATGTACTATCACTTCGACTACGTGGGAGCACCGCGCAACTCAAAGTGGATCAACATCACCCAGGTGGAGCGCACTTGGGAACAGATGCAGCTCTGCTACAACTATGGCGTGCGCCAGATATGGGTCGTGAATGTAGGTGACTTCAAGCCGATGGAATACCCTGTGGACTTCTGGTTCCGTCTCGCCTGGGACCCTGAGTCATTCACCGTAGAAGACATCCACAAGCACACCTTGGCTTTCTGCGCCCAGCAGTTTGGCGAAAAATACGCCGAAGAAGCAGCCAGGATCATCGACACCTACACCAAATTCAACCGCCGAATGACTCCTGAGCTGCTGGATGACAAGACTTTCAGTCTCACTGCATACAACGAGTGGGAAAGGGTGAAAGAGGAATATGACCAGTTGTCAAGGGATGCCCTGCAGCTCTATTACCTGCTGCCGCAGGACCGCAAGGACGCTTTCGACCAGCTGGTTCTCTATATGGTGCAGGCTACTGCCAATCTCTATGATATGTACTACGCCATCGCAAAGAACAAAGCTCTGGCAGCTGTCGGTGACCCTGAGGCCAACAAATGGGCAGAACTGGCCCAGAAACTATATGACAAGGATTCGGTGCTCACCTGGAACTACAATCACGTGATGAGCGGCGGCAAGTGGAATCATATGATGGACCAGACTCACATCGGTTATTTTATGTGGCAACAGCCCGAGCAGAACATCCGGCCAAGGACAGCCAAGGTCGAGACTCCGGAGAAAGCCCTGCCTTTCACCTTTGTGGAAAAGGACGGATATGTGTCAATTGAAGCCGAGCATTTCACCCGCAGTGCGGAAGACGGGGCCGAGTGGGTTGTAATCCCCAATATGGGAAGGACGCTTTCTACTGTCACAACCTGGCCCAACACTGCCACACCGGGCGACGGAATGTATATGGAATACGATTTCGAAACGACAAGCGCGGGCGCTTTTGTAGTCAAGACTATCTTCGGTTCTACCCTGAACTTCAATAATTACGCTGGAATGCGCTATGCTGTGAGCCTTGATGGCGGTCGCGAGACTGTAGTGAACATCAACGAAGACTACCGCGGAGAACTGGCCGGTCTGCAGACCTATCACGTCATCGAGAAGGAAACCACGCTCAATGCAATGAATCCGGGCAAGCACACCCTGAAAATCAGGCTGCTGGATCCTGCGATGTGTCTTCAGAAGATTGTCATTGCCACCGACGGCGGCCTCAAGAAGTCGCTTCTCGGACCTCAAGAAACACTTAAAGTAAACTACGGCGAGCCGGCCTCAGTGCAGATGGCTTCTCCGTTCGGAATGTTCCGCAGACCTATGGGCGGCGGTCAGGCTCCTGCTGCCGGCCAGGCTCCGCAGGGCCAAAGGCCCCAAGGTCAGAGACCTCAGGGCCAGGCTCCCCAAGGCCAAAGGCCTCCCACTGAACTGAGGGCACGGTAGTTTTTTAAGCGTTTCAGCAAATAATAAGCAAGCCTGATCGTTCTGATTACGCTTCAGGCACAGCTGCCAAAAGGAAGTGCGGGTTCTCGCCCGCACTTCTCTTTCAGCAAGAATTCAGCAAAGCTCCCGGTGACATAAAAAAAGGTGACTCTTGCGAGTCACCTTTCTCTATTAATGAGATCAGGATTACCTTGCGTAACCAGGGTTCTGGTAGTTGGCGTCAAGCCACTTCTGATCCATTTCAACGAGACCGTTGAGCTGGCCTACAGGGATAGGACGGAGGTAGTGGTGCTTGTCGATTTCACGTTTCCATTCTTTCTCCATAGTGTCACCCTTGTTGTAGTCTTCACCCATCAGGTAGGTAGAAGCCCTTTCAATCCAGGTCTGGGTACGAACGAGGTCATACCAGCGGCGGTACTCAGCGAAGAACTCGCGGCTGTACTCGTCGAGGAGCCAGTTGATGTCGATGGTGGCAGGGATAGCTGCAACCAGCTC
Source organism: uncultured Bacteroidales bacterium (assembly GCA_947169015.1). GTDB lineage: Bacteria > Bacteroidota > Bacteroidia > Bacteroidales > UBA932 > Equibacterium. The sequence goes on from CAMVOD010000003.1 coordinate 131,768, forward strand.
GGCGCTGTAGTCACGGCTTACGGGTTTTGCAACGAGTGCAGTACCCTCGGCAACTGAGTGAGTCCACTTACCGGCACGTGCGCGGATGACTGACATCAGCTCGTGAGCTGCTGCCTGTCCGCCTGAAGCACCCTTGATGGCAGCCTCGGCTGCTACGAAGTAGAACTCTGCGAAACGGGCGATGATGTTCGGAGTAGGGTTACCGATATTGGTCTGGCCAGGATCGTTGTCAGTCTTGATGGTACCCTTGTCGGTAGCACCGGTAGTCAGCCAGATAGACCTCTTCCAAGGGCCAACGAAGTTACGACGGCCGATGTGGTTGTACTCGATAACGTATGCGTTCTCACCTGCCATAGTACCAGCACCGAATGAGTTGGCACCGTTGGCGGCTGCACCGCGGTCTGAAGGATAGCTTACAACACCCTTAGGTTGGTTAGGGATGAACTTCAGAACGACAGCATCCTTCTCGTACGGCTGACGCATAGCGCCATAAACAGTCTTGCCATAGTAACGGGTCTGGTTCTGCTTGTAAGCCATATTGAAGGTAACGTCGAGACGTGAGTCGCGAAGGTCGGCAAATGTCTTGTAGAACACACCGTGTACCGGAGCCATACGGGCCCAAGGGCGGCCGTAACCCTGCTCACCGGCACGGGTGATAGCTGCAGATTTACCACCGGTGAACTGCTCCTTACCGTCTTTGATCTCGGTCGGTTTGTCATCGGTAGCAAGCTGCATATTGGTGTAGTTCGGGTTCATCATCCAGAATGCTGAGTTCTGACCGTCACCACCCTGATATCCGGTAAGTCCGCCGGGGCCGTTGTACTTCTGGCTGGCAGTAGTGTAGTCGGCGAAGAGCAGAGCCTCTTTAGAATAGAGGTTTGAACCTACCCACAGGTCATAGTAAGTATCCTCAAGTCCGTAGATGCCAGGAGCCTTGTTGATACCTTCCATAGCCATATCGTATGCTTTCTGGAAATATTGGGGAGCCTTGGAAGCGCTGCGGCCAGAAGTCTCGGGATATGTAGGGATCTGTTTCGGGTTCTCGTTCCACCAGGCGTAGGTCAGATAAGCCTTTGCAAGGAAGAGACGTGCGGTAGTCTTGGTGACGGCACCTGTCGCACGGGGTGTGTCAGGAAGATTCTCAACAGCGTACTGAAAATCGGGGAAGATACCTACTTCATATACTGAGTCAACCGGACTGCGGCGAGAGTAAGTACTGGGGGCTGCATTGAATTTCAGGTCACCAGAACCGAGATCCAGCGGAACGCCGCCGAAAGTCTGGACGAGGTAGAAATAGTCAAACGCGCGGAAGAAACGGGCTTCGGCGAGAAGTGCCGGAGCAACACCGTTGGCTTCACCGTTTTCGATCACACCGCTGGCGGTGTTGATGTTGCGGAAGCACCAGGTCCAAAGACCGGATGTGGGGTTGTTGGAAGCAGACCACTTGGTGTCGTTGACGTTCATATCAGCGATCTTGTGGCCGTCAGTTGCTGACTCGGCCCAAGTGAATTCGTCAGTACCGGCTTCCTGATGGTCAATCATCATCTCGTGGCCGAACAGATATCTCAGATGGACATACATATATGCAAGACCACCTTCCACACCCTTATCGGTGCTGAAGTAACCGGGCTCGTAGAGTGTCTTGGGGTGCTCCACCAGGATGTCGCTGCAGGAAGCAAGAACAGACACGAGTACTGCTAATGTCGCAAATATTTTAATCTTTTTCATATTCATCAAACAAATTAGAATGACAGGTTGATACCGAGGAGGTAGTTGATAGAGTTAGGAGTGCCTGTTGCACCTACTGCGTATGCACCACCGTTGGTCATAGGACGGATGCCTGTTGCCTTCATAAACGGTGAGTAGATCACGAACGGGTTCTGAACTGTTGCGTAGAGACGGCAGTTGCGAAGACCGATGTTCTTCACAGCCTTGATGTTGGCGAAGTTGTAGCCGAGAGTAATGGTATTGATAGTAAGGTTGGTTGCACTGTAACGGGATGCAGCACCCTGATATTTAGGTGAGTCGTCATTCTCTGCAACTCCACCGGGAGCGGGCCAGTGTGCGTTCGGGTTATCAGGTGTCCAGTAATCTACGAGGAGGTTACCACGACGGCCTGACAGCTGGTTGGTGTATGAGTAGTGGGTGTTAGAGGTGTAGATACCGCCGATCTGGAAACCACCTACGATGTTAAGGTCGAAGCCTTTCCAGCTCATATTGGTATTGAAACCACCCATAAGGATTGCCTCATTGGTCTGGATAACCTTATCGGCATCACCCATCTGGAAATTAGGAAGACCGTTTTCATCATAAAGAGGCAATTCATTACCTTCGTCATCATATCTCGGCCCCCAGTATCTTACTTTGATCATACCTACGTTTCCACCACCTTCGAGGATCTTACGGAAGTCTTCCTCATCCGGCTGCCATATACCTTCGTATACATAGTCACGGAATGAGTTTACAGGATAACCTACGTACCAGTTGTTACCACGGTTCTCTTTTGCACCTGATGCAAGTTCAACGATCTCATTGTGGTTGTGGTAGAAGTTCAGGCCTGCGGTCCAGTTGAAGCCGTCACCACGGTGCTGAACGAGGGTTCCGTTGATGGTGAACTCGATACCGTTGTTCTTGGTCTTACCTACGTTGGCGGTATAGCTGCCCACACCGGCGGTCGGAGGAAGTGACACGTTCTGCAGTAGGGCAGTGGTGAGCACGTGATAGTACTCGATGGTACCGTTGATGCGGTTGTTGAGGAGAGCATAGTCAAGACCGAAGTTCCAGGTCTCTGAGTACTCCCAACCGAGGTTGGTGTTAGGAAGTGACGATACGTTGTAAGCGTCTACGAAGTCATCACCCATATTGACATATGAAGTACTCAGGGCACCGAGGGTTGAGTAAGCACTTACGGCCTGGTTTGAAGTCTGACCGTAACCGGCGCGGATCTTCAACATATCAACCCAGGCAACATTGTCCATAAAGTCCTCGTTGCTGATGTTCCAACCAACTGATACGGCAGGATAAGTATGCCATTTGTGACCTTCAGCCAGACGTGAAGAACCGTCGGAACGAACCATTGCGGTGATCATATACTTGTTGGCGTAGGTGTACATTACACGGCCCATCCAAGAAAGCAGACCATAGTCGGTGTAGCTGTGGTTGCTCAGGTTGGGAGTTCCTTCGAAGAGGTCCATCTCATAGAACTGCATATAGTCTGCACCGGTATGGTTGATTGAGTAGTTGCCGCTGTAGTTTTCGGTCTTCTCGGCTGAGAACATTGCGGTCAGGCTCAGGGCGTGTACATCGTTGAAGGTACGGTTGAAGGTGAGAAGGTGCTCGAGATCCCAGCTGGTGTTGTTGCTGTGTGAGCGGCTTGCACTTGCCGGGTTGGTCGGGATGTTGCTGAGGACGCCCTGTCCGCGGTATGAACCGCCTTCGGTCAGACGGATGTTGGCACCTGCGTTCAAACGGTATTTCAAACCTTTGAGGAAAGGAGCCTCGACCTCCAGGTATGCGCTGTTGTATGCTGAATACCTCTTGGTAAGGCTGATGTTCCTGTCGGCAACATCATACATAAGGGCGCGGGTCTTGGCAATGTAGTTGTTGTCCTTAGGCATCAGGAGGCCTTCGAGACGGGTGTTGCCTGATACGTTGCCCTTGGCAGGGTCGATCCAGGGGTTGATCATAGGAGTCAGGTCGGTCTGTGCACCGCCGGCGTTACCATAGTTCTTGTTGAGACCAAGGTTGGTAGAGAATCCGAAGGTGAAGTATTTGCCGATGCCCTGGTCGAGGCTTGCGCGGATGTTGATACGGTCGAATCCTTCAGTCGGGATGTTTGACTCATCGCGGTAGTAACCGAGACCGAATGAATAGTGGCCGCCGTTGGTACCGCCGGTAACGGTCAGGTTGTTCTGGATTGAATAACCGGGCTCGTAGTAGATGTCCTGCCAGTCAGTGTCATACAGATCCCTCTGCTCATCAGGGGTATCGTTGTACTTCTTGGCGAGGTCACGCATAGTGGTGTACTGCTGGGTGTTCATAAACGGATACTTGATCCATTGCTTGTAAGCAGCGTAGCTTGAGAAGTTCACGCGTGCGGGCTGGCCCTGCTGGCCGTGCTCGGTGGTGATCATAATGACACCGTTCGCACCGCGGGAACCGTAGATGGCGGTTGAAGAAGCATCCTTCAATACGTCGATGCTCTTCACGTCGTCAGTGCTGATGTCCTGGAGTGATCCTGAGAAAGGAATACCGTCCAATACGATCAGAGGGTCGTTGCTGGCAGAGAGTGAACGGGTACCACGGATACGGATACGTGAGGTAGCACCGGGAGAGTTGGATGTCTGTCTGAACTCGACACCGGCGATACGGCCCTGGAGAGCCTGGGTGATGTTACCTGCAGGGATCTGCCTCAATACCTCCTGGTTTACAGAAGAAATTGAACCGGTCACATCAGAACGCTTGGCAGTACCGTAACCGATAACAACTGTTTCCTCCAGCATCTGCCTGTCCTCTTCCAGAGTGACATTGATCGAAGTGCGGTTGTTCACAGCTACCTCCACGGTCTTGTAACCGATGAAGGAAATCTGCAAAGTCGCGTTGGAAGGAACTGTCAATTGGAATGCTCCGTCGGCGTCGGTGGTGACACCGTTGAGCGTACCTTTCTGAAGGACACTGGCGCCGATAACGGTCTGGCCGTCGGTGTCCTTCACAACTCCTTTAACTATCACGTTCTGTGCGAGAGCGCTCCAAGTGAACGCGCAAAGCACAAAAGCAACTGACAGTAACTTAAAGAAAGTTGACTTTTTGTTGAAGCTGTTTTCCATAAGTAATGCTTTAAGTTAATGATTAAGTTGTTTGTTAATTGATTAATAATTAGGTAAGTATTTTAGTATTATCGATTTTTCTTACAGGAAAATTGAAAAACACGTAGCCATACGGGTTTTGCGAAAAATGCTAATATCATGAGGACCAACATTTTAAGTTCCTTTAGCGTTTTACTGTCAGAGCATTGTAGCAATGCTCAGTGTCCCAATCAGTATGATTTTTGCAGGACTTGTTTTCAGCAAACAATCAGCAATTTTATGGGAAAATCAGCCTTACGCCTTGATACACGAAGGGCCCTGAAGGATGGAACCTACCCGGTGCAGATTAAAGTGGGATACGGAACCAACCTTTACCTGTCGACAGGCATTTACCTCGCTCCATCTGATTGGAACGCGAAACTCCAGGTTTGTATCGGGCCTGGATCAAGGAAAATCAACAACATTCTCGGTATGCTCCTCCTCAGCATCAACAACCGCATAGCTGAGCTGATGGAAAGGGGCGTATTTACCTCTCTCACCAAAGAACAGCTTCGTCAGATGCTGACCAACTTGCAACTGAATGCGCCTACTGTAGACGTGCCGACCCTTGGGCATTATTTCACCAAGGTCATCGAGCTCAAGATCGGCAGCACGCGGACAAGTTATGACCAGACCCGCAAGCGGCTCGCGGAGTATTGCGGCGACCTTGACAAAGTGAAGTTCTCAGATTTGAATTACAGTTTTCTGGAAGGATGGCAGAAACAGTTGGGCAAGTACAAGCGCAACACCATCTCCAGACGTATGAAAGACCTCAAGGCGGTGATCCGCTATGCCTACGAAAATGGCGTAGAAGTCAACCCTGCCTATCTCAAGATCGACAGCAGCGCAGAGGACGACACGCCGCTGCGCTCATTGCCGGTGACGGCGATGCGGCAACTTATGGATATGAAACTTAGCGGCAAGAAAGCTATGTACAGGGATGCATTCGTACTTTCTTTCCTGCTCATCGGCATCAATCCGACGGATTTGAAGAAATTGACCAAGGACAGCGTCGTGAACGGCCGGCTGCAGTACAAGCGCTCCAAGACGGGCAAGAACTATTCTATCAGGATAGAGCCCGAAGCCCAGGCCATCATAGACCGCTACGCCGGGGAAAAGCATCTGCTCAATTATGCCGAGAAGTACAAATGTTTCGAGCAGAACTGCAACAATTTCCTGTCATCTGTCACGGATGGTCTCACTCTCTACTGGGCCAGATACTCCTGGGCGAATTATGCGGTGGACCTTGACATTCCCAAGGATACCATCAGCGAATCCCTTGGACACCGCCACGGAGCCCATATCACAGGAATATATATAAGATACAGCCTTGACAAGATAGATGCGGCCAACCGTGCCGTCATCGATTATGTGCTGGCAAAATAAAAAAAAGGTGACTCGCGAGAGTCACCTTTTATATTATTCGTATTCCACCGTTGCGGGCGGTTTCGGAGTGTAGTCGAAAAGTACGCGGTTGATGCCGGGCACCTCGGTGGTTATTCTCTTGACCAGATGGTCGATCAGTTCATCTGAGAGGTGTTCGACGGTGACTTCCATCACGTCAGTGGTGTTGATGGCGCGGATGATGCAAGGCCAGTCGAAGGTGCGCTTGCCGTTCTTGATGCCGGTCGATTTGAAGTCGGGAACTACTGTGAAATACTGCCAAACCTTGCCTTCAAGGCCGTTCTTGGCGAATTCTTCGCGCAGGATTGCGTCTGACTCGCGGACGGCTTCGAGACGGTCGCGGGTGATGGCGCCGGGGCAGCGGACTCCGAGGCCGGGGCCGGGGAAGGGCTGGCGGAAGACCATATTGTCGGGCAGGCCGAGAGCCTTGCCGACGATGCGGACTTCATCCTTGAAGAGGATGCGTACCGGCTCGACAAGTTCGAACTTCATATCTTCGGGGAGGCCGCCTGCGTTGTGGTGGGCTTTGATGCCTGCTTCAGACTCGAGGATGTCGGGCCAGATGGTGCCCTGGGCCAGGAACTCTATTCCGTCGAGCTTGCGGGCTTCTTCTGCGAAGACCTCGATGAATTCGCCGCCGATGATCTTGCGTTTCTGCTCGGGGTCGGTAACTCCGGCCAGCTTGTCGAGGAAGCGGTCGGTAGCGTCGACATAGATGAGGTCGGCGTTCATCTCGTCGCGGAAGACTTTGATGACCTGCTCGGGCTCGCCTTTGCGGAGAAGTCCGTGGTTGACGTGTACGCATACGAGCTGACGGCCGACTGCCTTGATGAGCAGTGCTGCCACTACTGAAGAGTCAACGCCTCCGGAGAGGGCGAGAAGGACTTTCTTGTCGCCGATCTGTTCTCTGAGTGCTGAAATCTGGCTTTCGATGTATTTGTCTGCAAGGGCAGGGGTGGTTATCCTCACCATATCTGCAGGACGGACGAGAATGGGGTTCATATAGCTTTTCAATTAATTTTTTCGATTGCCCCAAAATTATATAATTTTGCGGCCCTATGCAAGATATCAGAAATATAGCAATCATCGCCCACGTCGACCACGGCAAGACTACGCTGGTTGACAAGATGATACAGCAGAGCAAAATCCTGCGTGACGCAGAGAAGCTGGGCACACTTATCCTCGACAATAACGACCTTGAGCGGGAGAGGGGCATCACCATCCTCGCCAAGAACGTTTCGGTCCCTTACAAGAACACCAAGATCAACATCATCGACACTCCGGGCCACGCCGATTTCGGCGGTGAGGTGGAGCGCGTGCTGAATATGGCCGACGGCGTTCTGCTGCTCGTGGATGCCTTCGAAGGCACTATGCCGCAGACCCGTTTCGTCCTGCAGAAAGCCATCGAGATGGGCAAGAAGCCGATTGTAGTCATCAACAAGGTCGACAAGCCGAACTGCCGTCCCGACGAGGTCAACGAGCAGGTTTTCGACCTGATGTGCCAGCTCAACGCCACTGACGAGCAACTCGACTACCGCACTGTCTTCGGCAGCGCCAAGCAGGGGTGGATGTCGCTCGACTGGCGCAAGCCTACCACTGACATCACAGCGCTTCTGGATGTCATCCTCGAGGAAATTCCTGCTCCCGAACAGGTTGAGGGCACTGTGCAGCTGCTGATATCTTCCCTTGAATATTCGCCCTATGTAGGCCGTATAGCGATAGGCCGCATCACAAGAGGCAGCCTCAAGGCCGGAATGAACATCTCCCTGTGCAAACGCTACGACATCGTGGAGAAACAGAAAGTCAAGGATCTGATGGTCTTCGAAGGGCTTGAGAAAAAAAAGGTGGCTGAAGTGCAGTGCGGCGACATCTGCGCAGTTGTAGGCATCGAAGGTTTCGAAATCGGCGACACCATCGCGGACTTCGAGAATCCCGAGGCTTTGAAGCCGATCAGCATCGACGAGCCTACGATGAGTATGCTCTTCACCATCAACGATTCACCGTTCTTCGGCCAGGAGGGCAAGTTCGTCACCTCCCGCCATCTCAAGGAGCGTCTGGAGCGTGAACTGGAGAAGAATCTTGCTCTCAGGGTTAAGCCGGGAGTAGGCACAGATTCGTTCATAGTCTATGGCCGTGGCGTGCTGCACCTCTCAATCCTGATCGAGACAATGCGTCGCGAGGGCTTCGAGTTGCAGGTAGGCCAGCCTAAGGTGCTCGACAAAACCATCAACGGACAGCGTTGTGAGCCTATCGAGGACCTGACCATCGAAGTTCCGGACGAATTCGTGGGCAAGGCCATCGAGATGGCGACCCGCCGCAAGGGCGCACTGATCCGTATGGAGTCCCACGACGGCCGCACCCATCTGGATTTCGACATTCCCAGCCGAGGACTGATGGGTCTGCGCAGCAATCTGCTGACGGCCAGCCAGGGCGAGGCTATCATAGCGCACCGCTTCAAAGATTATGAGCCTTACAAAGGTGACATCGAGAAGCGCGTCAACGGCTCGCTTGTGGCTGCCGAGACCGGCGAAGCAGTGGCATACGCGATGGACAAGCTCCAGGACCGCGGCCGCTTCTTCATCGATCCGGGCGAGCAGGTGTATATGGGCCAGGTGATAGGGGAGCATACCCGTGAGAGGGACCTTGTGGTGAATGTCTGCAAGACCAAGAAACTTACCAACGTGCGTGCAGCCGGCACCGACGAGAAGGTGATGCTTCCTCCTCCGGTGAAATTCAGTCTCGAAGAGGCTCTGGAGTATATCCAGGAAGACGAACTTGTAGAGATTACGCCTAAATCAATGCGAATCCGCAAGATACTTCTCGATGCTTTGGCAAGAAAACGCGCTCAGGATTAGAAAATTCAAAAATTTTACTATATTTGCAGCCCACTTTGCAAGACTAGCACCGATGAGCACGATGATTATACCCGTAAAGAATACAGTCAAGGGCTCTCAGAGTTTTGATTTTAAGGTTGATAAAGGTTTTCTCGAGGAGTTCGGCAATGATTTCGTGCTAGATGTCGACTGCGATGTGCACGTGGACGAGGAGAAGAAGGGAAGTTGGATTGAAGTTCTTTGTAAGGTCAAGGGAACAGTTGTCGTCGAGTGTGACAGATGCCTGGACCCGCTGCCGATAGAAGTCGACCAGGAGCAGTTGCTCGTGGTGCGTTTCGACAGCGATCCGGAGTCAGTGGAGGAGGAAGACGACAATGTTCTGATTCTCCCCGAAGATCAGACGGAGCTGGACCTCGGACAGACGGTCTACGACTTCATCTGCCTTAGCATACCGATAGTAAAGGTCCATCCTGAAGGGCAGTGCAATCCCGAGATGATGGCTCGTCTCAAAGAGCTTGAACCCGAGGAAACGCCCGAAAGGAATGCACCTTTCAGCGGTTTGAAAGATTTATTGAACAAAACAAATAAAAAACATTAATAATGGCACATCCTAAACGAAAAGTCTCTAAACAGCGCAGAGATAAAAGAAGAACACACGATGTAGCTATCGTCCCTACAATGACGACTTGCTCAAACTGCGGCGCAACTGTATTGTTCCATCGCGTTTGCCCTGAGTGCGGTTACTATCGTGGCCGTCAGATTATCGTCAAGAATTCGTAATTCTGACACCTTTCAGTCCGCAGACTGAATCGAGCCCTGTTAGTTCAACGGATAGAACGGAAGTTTCCTAAACTTTAAATAGTGGTTCGATTCCACTACGGGGTACAAAAGAGGAATTTTCATTAAATTTGAAAGTTCCTCTTTTGTTTTTGCAGGATGGTCGTCACTTTGGATATGTATGCCAGCGCGGGTCTGGGCGTGGCCGCCCTGCTGCTGGGTATGTTCTTTACGCGGAAGATTGCGTTCCTCAAGCGCTACTGCATCCCGGCTCCAGTGTCGGGAGGCTTGCTGGTGTCCGTGCTGACGCTGCTGCTCTATATCCTTTTCGACGTTGAATGTTCATTCGACGGGACGGTGAAGGATCTCTGTATGATGCTGTTCTTTACTTCTGTCGGTTTCCAGTGCGACCTGAAGGAACTTCGGCGCGGCGGCCGGCCCCTGGTGGTGCTGACTGCGCTGGTTGCAGTGCTCATCGTGGCCCAGAATCTCATCTCCCTCGGCATCGCCAAGGGGCTGGGTGTGGATCCGCTGGTCGGTATGGCCTCAGGGTCCATCCCTATGAGCGGAGGACACGGCACATCCGGCGGCTTTGCGCCGCTGCTGGAGCAGATGGGCCTCACGGGGGCGTCTTCCATCACAATGGCGGCAGCTACTTTCGGACTGGTGGCCGGTTCACTTCTCGGCGGTCCGCTGGGTGAGTCGCTCATCCGCCGCCATCATCTTGCGCAGCCGTCTGCTTCTGACAATGTGCTTGCCAGCATCGAGGCAGGCGAGGCTTCCGCATCAGCCAGCCAAGTGCGGAAGCTGTCGAAAGAAGATGCATTCAGGGGTTACCTCATCGGCGCCTGCCTGCTGATGATAGCGATGGCTCTCGGAGCCGGCGTGAGCAGGCTGCTTGCTCTTACCGGCATTACATTCCCCACGTATTTCGGTTCGCTGCTAACTGCCTGCGCTATGAGAAACATCTTCGGACTATTCCCAAAATGGTCGTCGAAGGTGAGCGTAGGGGAGGTGGTGCCCATCGGCGACATCTGCCTCCAGCTGTTCCTCGGTATGGCTATGGCCAGCCTGCGGTTGTGGGAACTTGCCTCACTGGCTCTTCCTCTGGCGTTGATACTGCTGGCGCAGGTGGCTTTTATGGCTGTCTATGCCGCGTTCGTAGCCTTCCCTCTGCTCGGCCGCAGCTACGATAGCGCCGTAATGGTCAGCGGCTTGTGCGGCTTCGGCCTTGGCGCCACTCCCAACGCTATGGCCAATATGTCAGCGGTCTGCTTCAAGTATCGCTATGCTGTCAATCCATTCATCGTCGTCCCGATAATCGGCGCGATGTTCCTCGATATAATCAATACAGGGGTAGTGACCCTGTTCCTCAATATAATACACTGACTATGAAACGAATCGTCCTTATCTTTGCAGTCCTGGCTGCAGCAGCTTGCTCCCACAAGGCTCCCCTGATAGGAATCAGCGCTTCTTATAATCCGGAAGGGGTAGGCTCGTCTTCTCTCAATACCAACTATTCCCAGGCCATCAGCAAGGCCGGCGGAGTGCCTGTGATCATTCCGACAGTGAGCAGCAGGGAAGAGGCTGAAGCTGTTCTGGCGATGCTGGACGGCATTGTCTTTTCAGGCGGAGAAGACCTTGATCCATCTTTGTATGGCGAGACAGTCTTGAACGAGACTGTGTATGTGAATTCTGTCCGAGATGACAGTGACGTCTTCCTTGCCAAGGCTGCCGTGGCTTCAAAAAAGCCCATCCTCGCTATATGCCGCGGCGAGCAGTTGATGAATGTCGTGCTCGGCGGTTCCCTGTATCAGGATCTTGCAGAGCAAAAGCCCGAAAATGTGGGGCACGGTGGCACTGTGCACAAGATTCTTGCTGAGCCCGGGAGTCTGCTGGCAAAACTCTACGGCACCGACTCCCTCGAGGTGAATTCGTCTCATCACCAGGCTGTCAAAGCCGTGGCTCCGGGTCTGAAGGTAACTGCCCACAGCGCAGACGGCATCGTCGAGGCATACGAAGGCGACAATTTGGTAGCCGTGCAGTTCCATCCCGAGAAACTGGTCCGTGCCGGCGATGACAGTTGGCTTGAGTTCTTCAAAGTGTTCATAAAAAAAGCCAGGCATTGAGCCTGGCTTTCTTATTATAAGGAATCAGTAATTATTTGATCCTCTTGTAGCCGTATACTGAGTTGTCGCCAAGTTCCTGCTCGATCTTCATCAAGCGGTTGTACTTGCAGATACGGTCGGTGCGGCTGAGCGAACCGGTCTTGATCTGACCGCTGTTGGTAGCAACGGCGATGTCGGCGATGGTGGTGTCCTCAGTCTCGCCTGAACGGTGGCTGGTAACGGTGGTGTAGCCGTGACGGTGAGCCATCTCGATGGCGTCGAGAGTCTCGGTGAGAGAACCGATCTGATTAACCTTGATAAGGATTGAGTTGCCGGCACCCATCTCGATACCCTTGCGGAGATACTTCACGTTGGTTACGAACAGGTCGTCGCCCACGAGCTGGCACTTGCTGCCGAGAGCCTTGGTGAGCTTAACCCAGCCTTCCCAGTCTTCCTCGCTGAGGCCGTCCTCGATTGAGTCGATCGGATATTTTGCGCAGAGCTGCTGGAGATATTTGATCTGCTGGTCGCTTGAAAGCTTGCGTCCGCGGGGATCTTTCTTCTTGCCGTCCTTGAGCTGCTTGTAGTCATAGAAGAACTTGCCGTCCTCTACGAAGCAGAACTCAGAAGCTGCGCAGTCCATAGCGATGGTAACATCCTCGCCAGGTTTCAGGCCAGCTTTAACGATAGCTTCCATAATGCAGTCGAGAGCGTCGTTGATGCCCTTCAGTGCAGGAGCGAAACCACCCTCGTCACCAACTGCAGTGCTGAGACCGCGGGCCTTGAGCACTTTCTGCAGAGCGTGGAAAACTTCAGCACCCATACGTACGGCTTCAGCCTCGTTCTTGGCGCCTACCGGACGGATCATGAACTCCTGGAAAGCGATCGGAGCGTCAGAGTGAGCGCCACCGTTGAGAATGTTCATCATAGGCACGGGAAGAACATAAGTGTTGGTGCCGCCGATGTAGCGGTAGAGAGGCAGGCCAAGATAGTTGGCTGCTGCGTGTGCCACTGCCAGTGAAACGCCGAGGATAGCGTTTGCGCCGAGTTTGCTCTTGGTAGGAGTGCCGTCGAGATCGATCATAGTCTTGTCGATGGCGCGCTGCTCGAGAGCGCTCATTCCGATAAGCTCGGGAGCGATTACGTCGTTCACATTGGCAACTGCCTTGAGAACGCCTTTGCCGCCATAACGTTTCTTGTCGCCGTCGCGAAGCTCAAGGGCTTCGTTTTCACCGGTTGATGCTCCTGAAGGAACAGCTGCAACGCCGATGACGCCGCTTTCGAGTTCGACTTCTACTTCTACAGTGGGATTTCCACGAGAATCAAGGATTTCACGTCCTGATATACGAATAATGCGCATTTTAATAGGGATTATAGTTGTTGATTTATGTTTTTAGTAGTATTTCTGCGAAAAACCGTCGCAAAAATAGGATTTTTATTGCAAAAGAGCAATAGAAGGGAACTATTGTTCCCTGCGTCTGAGCTGCCTTACAATACGGCGTATAATGACGTCTATGTTCTTGTCCGGTTCGATGATGTTGTAGCTGCCCCAGAAGTTGTCGTCGGTGAAGTCTTCGAGTTTGGTGGCCATTATGTCACCGAACTTCATCAGGCTTTCGCTGTCGATGTCGATGCGGCCGGGATAGCGGTCGGTCACTGCCAGCTCTGAGGTGATGCTGTAGGTAGTCTTGAAAGGGGATAATCTCTTGCGGGCGGAGAATGATATTTCTGTGCGGGAGTAGTCGAAATGCCACAGGCCGTCTTCTCCTTCCTTGTAGTTCATTATGAAAGTGGCACCAACTATGTCCATTCGGGTGTTCTTCGGTATCTTGCGGACATATTCATAAACCACCTCGGGATGGGCTTCCGTGTTGAGGTCGAACTCGAAGCGTGCGATCGCATAGGTATCGGGATCGATGTAGATGCGGCCACGGTAGAGGGCGTACCTGACACCAGGGTCCTGGTCGAATTCGACTACATAGAAATTGCGGCCGTCGATAGTGGCCGGCACGCCAATCGAGAAGAGGTAATATTTATGTGCGTCAAGGATACGGTCCAGAAGGACTCCTGCGAAAGGATTTTTGACCATATCAAGCAGAAGGGCGCCGGTGACTCCGCCTTTGTAGCTGACGAGCAGTGAGTCGCTCTGGTCGTAGTTGGAGCTGCCGCGTCCCTTGTAGATGCCGGCCTTGTCGCCTCCGCTGAGGTAGTAGGGGGCTTTGTCGATATCCAGCACGGCTTCGTTCATCGAGAGGTATTTCGAGTTGTTCTTCATTACTATCTCGCGGTAGAAGGCAGTCATTGCTTCGTGCTCCTGAGGATAGTTGAGGTGGACGCTGTGGTAGGCGTAGTCGAACATTGCGTCGGCGTCGAAGTTGATGATCGTGGCTGCGTCAAGGGAAATGATTGAAGGGAGCATCCTGATGCGCAGCGGACTGTCGGCTGTAGACCTGGCAAAGGATGAAACCGGAGCCAGGAAACGGTCATAACCCATATATGTGATGCGGACCATTGCATCGGGCTTGGTATCAACGGGAATCTTGAGCGAGAAGACTCCGTCGGCATTGGTTACATTAGATATATTGCTGCCGGCGAGATTGACGGAAGCCAGGTGAAGCGGACTGCCGTCTTCGCCGTCAACCACTCGGCCGTACAGGGTTTTGAAATCCTGAGCGCCGAGCATCTGGAAAAGCAGTGTCATTAGTGCTGTCAGAAAGATTTTCGTGCGCATATCGGTTGTTTTTGGATAACAAACAAACTTAATGAATTTTTTTGGATATATGAATTTTCGGTGTATATTTGCAATCCCTTTCAAGGAACAACCAGCCCAGATGGTGAAATTGGTAGACACGCTACTTTGAGGGGGTAGTGGACGCATTAGTCCGTGCAAGTTCGAGTCTTGTTCTGGGCACAAAAAAAGATAAACGCGACTTCGCGTTTATCTTTTTTTGTGCCCTTGGGCACCGTATCTACGGGGGCTCTGCCCCCGGACCCCTGCGTCGCAAAGCGACGGAAATAAATAAAAAACTGGGGCAGTCGCAAAGCGACGGAAAATAAATAAAGACAGCCAAGTGGCTGTCTCTATTTTTTGTGCCCTTGGGCACCGTTATGGATCAATCCTGTTACTTTGAAGTGATGATAGCAGTTCCATAAGGGGGAACTCGTAGGTTGCAGTAGAATTCTGAACCGTCGGTAGACCTCATATAGCCAATGAAACTGAAGCTGTCGTCACTGGTGTTATGGTCGCACCTGGCTAACGCCTCTTCTATCTCAAAGTCAGTATCATCAGGTAATGTGCTATAGACAAACGCAGGATTATCGGCTGACTTGGGCTGTGTCGGGTCCATAAGTGAGACGAAATACATTTCTACAAGCATACCCATTTTGGTCAAAGGCGCTTTAGTCAGCATATCATATGGTGTTCCAAGCATATCCGGAGTGATGACGATTTCAACTCCATTGCCATCCCTCTGGGTATGAATTTGATAATGTGTTATTGCTTCGGTATCGCTATAGTACGGATGCCAGCATATGTAACCACTATCGCCGCCGCCGGCCGGGAGAACAACTCCGTCATAAGAGAGAGTGTTTTCGTCAAGGGATGCGGCAAGATCCAGACCTGTCTTTTCCTCTTCGTCTTCATCATCTCCTTCGTCATCGTCATCTTCGTCGCCGGCATATACATAGCAGACTGCTGAAGCGCCGCCGCCGTTGGTGTAGAGGACAACTCTGCCGTCATTCATAAGGGCACCGGTGACAGTTACTGTCACGCTTCCCAAGGCGACATCGCCAGCCTTTGTGGTGAGAGCCTTTGCCGTTGTGGTTTCAGGCTGCTCAACAGTGACTGAGCAAGTATTGCCATTGGTGGTTATGTCGGTGATCTTGACACCTTGTGCAGAAGCGGTGAACGAGAAGCTCTTGACTGCGGTGGAGTTGGAACTGGCAACGAAAGAGATGGTCGCACTGCCGCCTTCGCCGAGAGTCACTCTGTCAATCAAGCTTTTGATCCTGATGGACGTAAGAGAGTCATTCTGATCGCAGTATGAAGCCTGGGTGAAGATCACAGCTGCAGCCACGAAAAACAGAAAAGTAAAAATTCTGACCTTTTTCATATTGTGTGTATGTTATTTCTATACAATTTGGCCAAAGATACTAATTATATAGCATATAGACAAAAAAAAACTATATTTGTTACAATAATAGACCCGGATATGAAAGCCCTTGTCCTTCATTGGAGTGTGGATCCAGTCCTTTGCCAGGTCGCCGGCACGGAGATCCGCTGGTATTCCCTGCTTTTCTTGAGTTCGCTTCTCTGGGCCTGGTTTTTCGCCAGATGGGTATCCACAAGGGAGCATATATCCAGCGAAGTGTCAGTTCCTTTGGTGTTCTGGCTGCTGGTTGGCTTTTATGCTGGCGGAAAGATCGGGAACCACTTCTTCTATGCAACCGAATCCTTCAAAGGCTTTTCCAGCTTTGGTGCCGCGATCGGTATGTTCCTGACAGCCTGGATCTTCTGTGCGACTTCAGGCAGGCGCCACGGCATTTCATTCCTCTGGCTGCTGGACCGCGTCCTTGTCTGCGGCCTGTTCGGAGCAGTGCCGGTCCGCATAGGAAACTTTTTCAATTCTGAGCTATACGGCACTCCGACGGACCTGCCGTGGGGCGTCATATTCGAGAGGACGGCAGACCTGCAGCCCCGGCATCCCGTGCAGCTGTACGAAGCTATGCTATTCATTATCCTGTTTGTCGTAATATTCCTGATATACCTCAGGCGTTCCAACCGCTTGCCTGACGGTTTCATCGCGGGAGTTGCCATAGTCGCAGCGTCGATCATCCGCTTTATGACAGAGTTTGTCAAGGAGTCGTCCAGAAACATCGACTTCGGGCAGTTCACCCTCCACACCGCGCAGGTGCTCTGCATTCCTCTCTTCCTCTTCGGGGCGGGCATCCTGTTTCTGGCTGTCCGCCGGAAACGGGAAATGAAATAATCGCTATCTTTGCGGGCGTATGGCAGACAATTATCTTGAGAAAAGGGCAGAGGAACTGCAGCAGAAACGCAAAGTCGTAGTAAAGCGGGGCGCCAGCCTGGAGTCGCTGCTCAAGCGCAACCGCAGTTTCAGGGGCTATGACCGCTCCGTTGAAGTAGACCGCGGGCAACTGCTCGAAATGGTGAAGACTGCGACGTGGGTGGCTTCAGGTATGAACGCCCAGCCGCTGCGCTTCCGGCTTGTGACCGGAGATGAAGCCGCGAAAGTCCATCCCCTCGTCAAGCTCGGTGCAGCCCTTCCCGAAGAACACCTGCCTCATCCCGGCGAGGAACCGTCGGCGTACATCGTGATATGCTCCACCGTCGAGGAGAACCGCATCGTCGATATGGACCTAGGCATCGCTGCCCAGAGCATTCTCCTCAAGGCGACCGAAATGGGTCTCGGCGGCATCTTCATCCTCAATTTCAACGCAGCAGCCGTGCAGGCGGCACTATCCTTGCAGATGAAGCCCCTCGCAGTCCTTGGCATAGGAAAGCCGGCCGAGCGCATTTTCCTTATGCCCTGCAATGCAGGCGACCCGCTGGCCTACTACCGCAAGGAAGGCGTGCATTACGTGCCGAAAATCAAAGTAGAAGATCTGATAGTGTAAATCATTAAAACCTGACTATATGAAGAAAATATTTTTTGCGCTCTGCGCACTTCTCGTTTCCATCTTCGCGAACGGACAGAACGACAAGGCAGACAACATAATCGGTAAGTACTCTTCCACCCAGGGAAAAGATGCATATAAAGTTGAGGTCACCAAGCAGTCTGACGGCACATACAAAGGCACCATATACTGGCTTTCAAATCCTTACGAGAAAGACGGCTCGATCAGTCTGGACAAGAAGAATCCGGACAAGTCCCTGCGTAACACACCGATGGACAAGGTCGTCCTGTTCTCCGGGCTTTCATACGACAGTGCCAAAAAACAGTGGAGCGGCGCCAAGATTTACGATCCTCAGCGCGGCATTTCAGTCAAAATGACGGCCAGGTTCGAGAATGCCGGCACCCTTATCATCAGGGGAACCGTCCTCGGTATCGGTGAATCAATCAGCTGGAAGAGGGAGAAATAGCGTGGCACACGAACAGATACTTATACGCATAGCGGGCAAGGACCGTTCTGGTCTTACCGCAGATGTTATGGGGATCCTTGCGAGCTACAACGCCCAGATTCTCGACATCGGCCAGGCCGACATCCATTCGTCCTTGACGATGGGCATACTCATCAGGATAGACGCCCGCAACTCCGGGAACGTGATGAAAGAACTTCTCTTCAAGGCTACGGAGCTCGGCGTCACGATAGGTTTTGCGCCTGTCACTGACGATGAGTACGAAGAGTGGGTTGGCCGGCAGGGCAAGAACCGCTACATTCTGACAATCCTCGGACGCAGCATAGGAGCCACTCAGATAGAAGCGGCAGCCAAGGTCGTTGCCAGCCACGGTCTCAACATCGACAACATACGCCGTCTCACCGGCCGTATGAGCCTGCGTAACCCTGTGCACAACGTCCGCTCCTGCATAGAATTCTCCGTGCGCGGCACGCTGGCCGACCGTGAGAAGCTCCAGTCGGAACTTATGAAGCTCTCTCCCGAGATGGGCTTCGACTTTTCGTTCCAGATAGATGATATGTACCGCCGTATGAGGCGTCTCATCTGCTTCGATATGGACTCAACCCTCGTGCAGACGGAGTGCATCGACGAACTGGCGGAGCGCAACGGCGTGGGCAAGCAGGTAGCTGCCATCACGGCCAGGGCTATGCGGGGCGAGATAGATTTCAAGGAGAGTTTCAGGCAGCGGGTAGCCCTTCTCAAAGGTTTGGACGTGAGCGTGATGCAGGACATCGCCGAGCATCTGCCCATAACCGAGGGAGTCGACCGTCTGATGTCAGTCCTCAAGACCTGCGGATACAAGATAGCCATCCTGTCCGGTGGATTCACGTTCTTCTGTGAATACCTGCAGCACCGTTTCGGCATAGATTACGTCTATGCCAACGAACTTGAAGTAGGGGAGGACGGCAAGCTCACCGGCCGTTATCTGGGAGACATCGTCGACGGCCGCCGCAAAGCAGACCTGCTGAGGCTCATAGCCCAGGGAGAGAAGGTCAACCTGGCCCAGACCATAGCGGTGGGAGACGGAGCCAACGACCTGCCGATGCTCTCGACGGCCGGCCTCGGCATCGCTTTCCACGCCAAGCCCAGGGTCGTTGCCGGAGCACAGCAGTCCATCAACACCATCGGCATCGATGGCGTCCTCTATTTTCTCGGTTTCAAGGATACCTACCTCGGCGAGCTTGGCAAGCTCACTTAAATCACAAGGTATTCTGTTTCAGTTTCTCGATGTAAGCGTCGATGCGGATAAGTTCGTCTGCAATCTTGATGCTCTGGGGACAGTGGCTCTCGCATTTGCGGCAGCCGGTGCAGTGGTCAGCCTGGCGCAGTGTCTCGACGGCCTTTGAGTAAGTGGTCAGATAGTGCCTGCGGAGCTTGCGGAAATCTTTCTGCTCACTGCTCTGCGGCAGCGTGCCTTCGGTGATGATGGCATTGTAGTGCAGCAGGATGCCCGGGATGTCGATTCCATATTCGCAAGGCATACAGTACTGGCAGTTGTTGCATTCTATCAGGGGATAATCCGCCATCAGGGCAGCCATCTGCTCCATAAAATCGAGCTCATCCTGATCCATATATTTGAATCCTGTGAAAGTGTTCACATTGTCGATGAGATTGTCCATATAGGTCATACCGCTCAGGGCGCACAGCACGCGCGGGTGAGAGCCAACGAAACGGAAGGCCCACGATGCCAGTGAGGCATCCGGATCCCGTCCCTTGAGCAGATTGGCAACATTGTCGGGAAGCCGCACCAGACGGCCGCCGAGCAGCGGCTCCATAATCACGATCGGAATCTCCCTCTTGTCGAGCTCCTGGTAGAGGTATTCTGCGTTGACGTTCCTGCCGGGATCGGCGTGCGTCCAGTCGAGGTAGTTCATCTGGATCTGGACGAAATCCCAGTGATATTTGTCGTGCAGGGCCAGCAGGCTGTCAATGCCTCTCTTCTGTCCGTGGAAAGAGAAGCCGAGATTGCGGATATGTCCGGCCTCACGTTCAGCGAGCAGGAAGTCGATGACTCCGTTCTGGACGAAGCGGCGGTTGAAGACGTCCTCGCTACCGATGTTGTGCATCAGATAATAGTCGATATGGTCGGTCTGGAAATTTTCAAATGACTGACGGTACATCTGCACGCTCTCCTCGAAAGTCGGCATAAAGCTGCGGGTGTTCGAGAGTTTGGTGGCGATGAAATAGCTGTCGCGAGGGTGACGGCTGAGTGCTCTGCCTGTGGCAGCCTCGCTCTGGCCCTGGAGGTACACGGGGGCCGAGTCGAAATAGTTCACGCCGTGGGAGATGGCATAATCCACCAGCTCGTTGACGCTGTCCTGATCGACCACGTCACGGCCGTTTTCGTCCTTTTTCATCTGCCAGCGCATACATCCGTATCCCAGCAACGACACTTTGTCGCCGGTCTTGGGATTGGTGCGGTACTCCATCTCTCCGGTCTTTTCGGCCGAAGCCTTTTTTGAAGACTTGGGTGCGCAGCCTGCTGCAGCGGCGCCGAGAGCTACACCTCCGATGCCCAGATCCTTAATGAAATCCCTTCTGCTGATATCTTTGTTTTCCATTGTGGTTCCTCCTAATCTTGTTTGTGGACGGCGAGTCCGTTGACGTGAATTGCGCTTAAAGGTCTTGACGGGCACAGGTTCTCGCAGGCGCCGCAACCGATGCACTTGGCTTCATTCACTGCAGGTATGAGCAGTGAAGCAGGATCGCCGGGATCCTTGGCCACCATTGTGATGGCCTCGGCGGGACAATGCCTTGAGCAGTTGCCGCAGTTGACTCCGTCCCTCTCAACGATACAGAGGTCTCTTTCGACAGTGGCCACGCCGATGTGGAACGATATCTTCTCTTCTTTGGTGAGAGGCTCGATGGCTCCCGCAGGGCAGACCTGTGAGCAGATGGTACACTCGGGTCGGCAGTAGCCGTCCTCGTACGTCATATAGGGCTGCATAAAATGCATAAGGTCGGTAGAGGGCTTCAGGACATTGTTGGGACACTGCGACACGCAGAGTTGGCAGGCAGTGCAGCGGTCATAGAAATCCTTGACGCTCTTGGAACCGAAGGGGGTGAGGGGTTCGGTGCGGTCGTGGCTGACCTTGGGCAGGATTTCTGCGAAACCTCCGTCGTTTTTCCCGGCGTCCAGATCCTGGGCCTTCAATGCGGCAGTGCCGATTGCAAGAGCAGACGAAGTCAGGAATGCGCGGCGGCCGGCATCCGACTTTCCGTCACCGGCAGCTGCGGGTTTTTCAGCCTTTTTGCCCTTGCCCCAGGCAAACTCATAATGCAGCGCGTCGAACTTGCAGTTGTCGATGCAGTCGAAGCAGGCGACGCAGCGGCTGTAATCCACCTTGTGGGAGGCTATGTTGATGCAGGAAGCTTTGCAGCGCTTTTCGCAGCTCTTGCAGTCCTTGCACTTTTCCGTGTCGATCACCGGACGGAACATCGCGCAGCGTGAGAAGAAGCTGAGCAGCGTGCCGACAGGGCAGATGGTGTTGCACCAGGTGCGGCCGTTCCTCCAGGCGAGGATGGCTATTACGACGAGCGTAACTGCAGCTATGATGGCTGTAGGCAGCATCGGGTGTTTGATGCTGGTGACGATCCTGCCGAAGGCGCTGTACGGCTCGATGAGGGCCACGAACGCCTGGACTCCGAAAATAACTGCAGCAAAGAACAGTGTCCACACCAAATAGCGGAGCCAGGCAACTTCCCTGGAAGACGTGAAACGGTTCTTCTTACCTTTGCGGCGGCCGCTGATGTTGGAAACGATGTCCTGGAAGACACCGAGCGGGCATATCACTGAGCAATAGACCCTTCCCAGTACGAGAGTCACAATCACCGTCAGTATGATGACAAGGAGATTTAGGGAGAGGATGGCGGGCAGAAACTGCGCTTTGGCAGTCCAACCGAACCATTTGTAGACGACACCTGCCGGGTCGAGGAAAAGGACCGTGATGGCGATGAAGAATACCACCGCCAGGATTATTCGGATTTTTCTAAGCATAGTTGTTATTGCAATTTAACCTGCAAGATTGTAAAAAAAACGCTTTTATGCAATTTCTTTCCGTACGTTGCGCTGGGCGAGGATTACTCCGGCGATGACTATGGCGATGCCGGCAAGTTCAACCCAGTTGAATGTTTCGATACCCATAAGGTATGATGCGGCAGCTGAGATTATCGGAATGGTGGCTGAGAATATGCAGGCACGTGTGATGCCGAGATGCTTGATGGCGAACACATAGCAGCTGAAAGCGCCGCAGGAACACAGTATCGCAAGGAAAAGCAGAGGTCCGACCGCAGGCGCCCTGAAGAGGCTGACAAGCGGGAAATCCCCTTTGGCAAGCAGGAAGAAAGGCAGGAAGAACAGTGCTCCGATGCAGAACTGCCAGGTATTGATGGTCAGGGCGGAATACTTGTCGACAAGCTTGCGCACGGTGATGGAATAGCTGCAGGAAGCGAAGACTGCGAGCAGGAGCAGGGCGATGCCCCACCAGTATACCGAAGTGGAAGGATCCTTTTTCAGCACCATCAGCAGCGTTCCGGGCAGCGTAATCAGGACTCCCAGCTTGGCGATGGCGGCCAGTTTCGTCTTGTAGAAAAGCATATCGGCGAACATCGTCACGATGGGGATCAGTGCGATGATCAGGGCGCTCAGGGTCGGGGAGTTTGTAGCCTTGATGCCGAAAGTCTCGCCTATGAAATAGAGGAAAGGTTCGAAGAAAGCCAGCAGCAGGAACCACTTGACGTCGCTCCGTCCGACTCTGAGGCTCTTGCCTGCGGCCAGGCAGATTGCGACCATAGCCACGGCCGAGAGGAGCATCCTGACGAATATCAGGACGAACACCGGAATCTGCTGTTCGCCTGCCAGTTGCTGTGTCCAGATAAAGGACAACCCCCAGCACAGCTCGGCGAACACAATGGCTGCGTATGATCTGAAGGGTGCGTTCATTTGTCGCAAATATAGGCTAATTTGTGATGAGTGCTTGCTATTGCCGGGGGGAAATGGTAAATTTGAAACGTCAAAAAACGCCCATTTATGAAAAAACTTCTATTCCTTGGTTTCCTGCTGGCGCTTGCCGCCTCTTGCAACCAATCTTCAAAACCTGACCTTAAACTCAACGACCTCGAGTATTTCGAGACTCAGGGCGTGAATGTCTGGGTCTACAGCAATCTTTTTACCGGAGGTTTCAATGATGAGAAAAACTCCGGAATTGAAATTATCCACCACGGTGTGAGAACCGTCCAGGGCGGTGCCATAAGGCTCAGCAATACTCCCGAGCAGTGGGACCTTGTGCCGAGTACACCCTCCAGGACCGTAAACAAGGATGACAACTCAATTGAAGTCGCCCTCCGTTACGACCAGTTCGATTTCGATTCACGCATCATCGTCACCGGAAAGGGAGAAGAAGTTGAGATTGCAGTCTATCTCGACAAGCCTGTTCCCAAGGAGCTTGAAGGCGATGCCGGTTTCAATCTTGAATTCCTGCCTTCGCAGTATTGGGCCAAGACTTATATAATGGACGGCAAGTATGACCGCTTCCCGCGTTATGTCGCCAGCAACACCGTCGCAAGACCCAACGAGGAGAAAGTAGTGCAGTACCGCGGCTACAGGACCTACGATGACCGTGGCACGGGCGAATTCGTAGATCCGCTGCCTCTGGCCCAGGGACGCGACATTATTATGGCTCCCGATGCCCCGGAGCGTATGATCGAAGTCAAGTCCGCAGATGCCGATATGATGCTTTACGATGGACGCGTAATAGCCCAGAACGGCTGGTTCGTGCTCCGCAGCCTTCTGCCCGCCGGAAAGACCGGAAAGGTCCTGACCTGGACTGTGAAGCCCCACGCTATCCCCGGCTGGATCCGTGAACCCAACATCGGTTTCTCACAGGTCGGCTACCAGCCCGACCAGCCCAAGGTGGCAGTTATCGAGCTTGACAAAAAAGACAAGGTGAAATCAACCGCATCCATCTTCAAGGTAGACGAAGACGGCAGCATCAGCAAGGCCTTCACCGGCAGCGTCAAGGAGTGGGGTCCCTACTTCAAATACAATTATGTGAAGTTCGACTTCTCCGATGTCCGCAAGCCGGGTGTGTACTTTATTGAATACAACGGTGTAAAGACCAATAACTTCATCATCAGCGACGATGTCTACAGCCATATTACCGACGCCACCAGCGACGTGTGGATCCCTATCCATATGAACCATATGACGGTCAATGAAGGTTACCGTATCTGGCACGGCGAGCCTTTCAAGGAGGGATATCTCCAGGCTCCCG
The DNA here is from genome assembly GCA_947169015.1 of uncultured Bacteroidales bacterium. GTDB lineage: Bacteria > Bacteroidota > Bacteroidia > Bacteroidales > UBA932 > Equibacterium. The sequence continues at coordinate 156,146 of CAMVOD010000003.1, forward strand.
TCAATACCAGCCACTTCGACCTTCACTCGCAGGGTCCGACCACCGACACCAAGTTCAAACCGCTGGAACTCATCCCCGGCCTGAATGTCGGAGGATACTTCGATGCCGGCGACTTCGATATCGAGACCGGTTCCAACATCGGCGTCGTTTCGAACCTCGTTACTCTCTGGGAGAGTTTCCATCCCCAGCGCGACGAGACTTTCGTTGACGAAGACCAGCGCTATGTGGACCTCCACCGTCCGGACGGAATTCCCGATGTTCTCCAGTATATCCGCCACGGCGTGCTGAACCTGCTCGCGCAGGCCGAGATCATCGGTCATATGTCACAGACCCTTTCCAATTCAGTCCTCGACAACTATCACCATCTCGGCGACGCCGCTGCAATCACCGACGGTCTGCACTATGACCCGAGGCTGAAACCTTACCAGAAATCTGCCGACGGCAAGTCAAGCGGTACTCCGGACGATATGTGGGCATTCACCAGCCGCAACCCCGGCTCTGACTTCAATGCAGCAACTATGTTCGCCGCCGCAAGCCGTGCCCTCGCAGGCTTCGACGACAATCTGGCCGCAAGATGCCTCGCAGCGTCAAAGAGGCTTATGAAGGAGTCGAATGAGATTATGGCCCAGCGTGCTGCAGCAGCACCTCAGGGATTCCCTGGCGGTAACCGCAGGGGCGGCACCAATATGGCCACCAACCTTCAGCTCTACATATCTACAGGCGAGCAGAACTACCTCGATGAGTTTATGAAGCAGATATGGCCGGCTCTCGACCGCAACGTGCAGTCGTCCATCAACACTGCCATCAACGCCGTGCCTTTCCTCGATGCTTCTTACAAAGAGAAGCTGCGCCCTTATGTCGAGCAGTACAAAGTATACCTCGACAGCCTCGAGTACGACAACCCTTACGGTGTTCCGATCGGTCTCGGCAACTGGGCCGGAAGCGGCAGCGTAGTCAGCTACGGTACTACCGTCAGCTATGCCAGCGAGTATTTCCCTGACATCATCGACAAGAGCTATGCTTACAAGGCTGTCAACTACCTCTTCGGCTGCCACCCGTACCACAACTACTCACTCGTTGCAGCAGTTGGTGCAGCACGCCCCAAGAACGTATTCTACGGCAACAACCGCGCTGACTTCTCATTCATCCCCGGCAACGTGGCTCCCGGTCTGCTGTTCCGTCATCCGGACCACTTCGAGAACTACGATGACTGGCCGTTCCTCTGGGGACAGAACGAAGGAACCATCGGCGGCAACACAAGCTACCTGATCTTCGGTTCGGTCTTCAAGGACCTCGTAAAGTAAATGTAAAAGATTACTTGATTCTGTCCTGCGGGTGACTAACCTGCAGGATGGAATTTAAGTATCGTCTCCTGCCATTTGCGGGTGTCGATATGCGTATAGATTTCGGTCGTGAGTATTGACTCGTGACCGAGCATTTCTTGTACCACCCTCAGATCTGCGCCGTTTTCTACCATATGGGTGGCGAACGAATGGCGGAAAGTGTGAGGCGAAATATCTTTGTGGATGCCGGCCGCCTCGGCCTGCTCCTTCACTATCAGGAACACCATCTCGCGGGTCATTTTCCGGCCGCGGCGGTTGACGAAGAGGCAGTCTTCGCAGCCTTTGGCCACGGGCCAGTGTCGCCTTATGTCCATCCAGAATCCTACAGCCTTGACTGCAGGCTCGCCCACGGGGATGAGTCTCTGCTTGTTCCCCTTGCCGATGACACGGATGAAGCCGTCATCGAAGAAAAGGTCGCTGATGCGCAGGCTGACCAGTTCGCTGACGCGCAGGCCGCAGCTGTAGAGCATTTCGAGTATGGCCCGGTTGCGGTGTCCCTGCGGCTTGCTGAGGTCTACCGAATCAAGTATTGCGGTCACTTCTTCCACCGACAGCACCGAAGGCAGATGCTTCTGCATCTTGGGGGCATCCAGCATATCGCAGGGGTTCCTGGTTATGCTGCCTTCGTCTTCAAGGAATCTGAACAGTGATTTTATGGAGCTGATCGCCCGTGCCTGGGAGCGCTTGGACATTCCTGCGGCGGAGAGGGATTCGACATAGGCTGTCAGGTGGGCTCCGGTAATGTCTTCGACCGCAGTTATTCCTTCCCGGCTCAGGTGGTCGAAGAGGAACTGCACGTCTTTGCCGTACGCGGCAACCGTATTTGCCGACAGGGAACGCTCCAGCTTCAGGTAGGAGCGGAAATCGCTCAGTACGCCGTCGAATCCTCCCTTTCTCATCTGTGTGTCTTGCTGTATTCCTTGCAGCAGCCGGCAAGGCCGCAGCTGTCGCATTTGGGATTGCGGGCGGTGCAGGTGTAGCGGCCGTGCAGGATGAGCCAGTGATGGGCTATGGGGCGCAGCTCTGCGGGGATGTTTTCAGTCAGGTCGTTTTCGACGGCCAGCGGAGTGCTGCCTTTCGACAGTCCGATTCTGCGCGCTACCCTGAACACGTGGGTGTCGACGGCGATGACCGGCTTGTCATAAACTATCGACATCACTACGTTGGCAGTCTTGCGACCGACTCCGGGCAGTTGCTGGAGTTCTTCGTGTGTCGAAGGGACCTCGCCGCCGAAGCGTTCGCAGAGCATCGTGGCCATCTGGATCAGGTGGGTCGCCTTGCTGTTGGGATATGAAACCGAATTCACGAGCGCATAGACCTCATCGAACGAAGCGGCGCTGAGGGCCTGCGGCGTTGGAAACTGCGCAAAAAGGGCAGGGGTGACCATATTGACCCGCTTGTCGGTGCACTGGGCCGAGAGGATGACAGCCACAAGCAGCTGGAAGGGACTGTCGAAACTCAGTTCCGACTCAGCCTGCGGCATGCTGGACTTGAACCAGTCGATGACTTGACCGTATAACTTTTTCACTTAGATTTCAATGTCGAGATCGATGGCGCCTGACACTTCCTCCCTGCAGATGTTGTCCGCGCAGACGAAAACTCTGCCGGGATACTGCTTGAGCAGGTTCTGGTTGTGGGTGACCATCATTATCGCGGTGCGGTTCTTCTTGTTGATCTCATAGAGAAGGTCCATAATGCCCTTGGCGGTGTCGTTGTCGAGGTTGCCAGTGGGCTCGTCGGCCAGGATCAGTTCTGGCTTGTTGAGCAGGGCACGGGCTATCGCAACCCTCTGCTGCTCGCCGCCGGAGAGCTGGTGGGGCATCTTGTGGGCCTTTGTCGACAGCTTCACGAGTTCCAGCACTTCGCCTATGCGGTCGCTGATGGCTTTTGCATCTTTCCAGCCTGTGGCTTTCAATACGAACTCCAGATTGCTCTCCACGCTGCGGTCCATAAGCAGCTGGAAATCCTGGAAAACTACGCCTACGCTGCGTCTGAGGTACGGAATTTGCTTGCGTTTGATGCCTTTGAGGTTGAAATTGCCGACTCTGGCCTCTCCGTTGGTGACTGGATTTTCGGCGATTATGGTGCGGATGATGGAAGTTTTTCCGCTGCCGACCTTGCCGGTGAGATAGACGAAATCTCCCTGATAAATCTCGAACGACAGCTTCTCGATGACGAGAGTGTCGGAGTTGCTGATGTCAACGTTCTTGAATTCGATTATGGGCGTTTGCTCGGACATATCGGGATTGTGCGTGCACTGTGGTGTGCTGCGAAATTAATAAAAAAGTGTACATTTGTAATATTGTTATCACAAGAATGCATTTGAAAAAATACATAGCTGTCCTAGCGGCCCTCGTTCTGGTAACATTCACTTCCTGGGCCCAGGATGCAAACTATGATTTCCGCTCGCGTTTCGACTCGGCCAAGCAGCTATACCTGCAGGGGATGTATGCAGCGGCGGAGAGCGAGTTTGAAAAGCTTGCGGACGATGTCGGTGACAAACACACCCTTTTCTATTCGGAAATCCTTGCCAACAAGGTGATGTGTGCCATAGCCCTGGGGCGTTCCAATGCCGAAGGGCTGGTCTATGATTTCGAAACCCGCTTCCCCAACGATCCCCAACTGGCTATGGTCAAGTTCCATATGGCCTGCCACCAGTTCGACAAGGCTGAATACGAAAAGGCGCGCGCAAGTTTCGCCGGCATCAACGAAAAGAACCTTTACAGGACGGTAAAGAACGAGTACGCTTTCAAATATGCTTATTGCAATATGCGTGTCGGCAATATGAAAGAGTCTCTGGAGGGTTTCGGCAAGGTGATGGACGCCGAACTCAACCAGTATACCTATCCTGCGACCTACTACACCGCCTATATCCATTATCTCGACAAGGATTTCGAGAAGGCCTTCAACTATTTCATCAAGGCTCGCCGCGACAGCCGTTTCGCGGACCTTTCCGATTATTATGCGACCGAGTGCAAATTTATGCTGGGCGACTGGGACTATGCCATCGAGAACGGCGAGGCGGTCTATGACAAACTCACCCCGGACCTTCAGGGCAATCTGGCCCGCATCATTTCGGAGTCGTATTTCGCGAAGAACGACAACGCCCGGGCCAAGGAGTATCTCGACAAATACATAGCTTCCGGTGTCACGATCACCCGCAAGGACCGCTACTACGCCGGAGTGGTGTCTTATTCGCTCAAGCAGTACCGCGAAGCCATAGACGCCTTTTCGTCGGTGCTCAGCGAAGAAGATACGATAGGGCAGAGCGCATACTACTACAGCGCCAACAGCTATCTTCAGGTGAAGAACAAGCTTTCCGCCCTGGATTGCTTCAAGAAAGCGGCTGAACTTGATTTTGACAAAACCGTCAAGGAGGATGCGATGTTCAACTTCGCCAAGCTCTCCTTCGACGTCAACAAGGATATCTCCCAGTTCGAGAACTATGTGGCCAGCTACCCTTCAAGCGGCAAGGACGACGTGATCAACACCTATATGTCCGTGGCTTTCCTCCAGGACAACGATTTCACGTCAGCCATCGAAGTGATGCAGAAGATCAAGCATCCTTCTGCCGAAGTGGCCGCCAACCTCCAGAAAGCACAGCTCTACAAAGCATTGCAGCTCATCGGCAGCGGTGGATACAAGAGTGCGATGGAACTTCTGCAGGCTTCCGCCGCCAACGGTTCCGACCCTGCCGTCAGCCGGCTGGCCAATTATTATCTGGCGCAGTGCAACTACGCGACCGGCAACTATGTCGATGCGATCGGCCTTGGACGCAGCCTTGCTGCCGACCCGGTCTTCAGGACCTACGACGAATATGATATGCTACAGCTGCTGCTCGGCTATTCGTTCTTCAATTCCCGCAATTTCGACAGCGCCCAGCCTTATTTCACTTCGTTCCTTGCATCCGGCAGTGCAGACGGCAACCTCCGCAGGGACGCCACTGTCCGTCTGGCCGATACCTACCTGATGCAGAACGATTATCCCAGGGCTTCTGAGGAATATGCCAAGGTTTACACCAGATATTCCGACGACGACATATACGCAAACTATCAGGGAGCTCTTGTCAGCGGTCTGATGGAGGACTACCAGAAGAAGATCGAGCTGCTTTCAGACGCTGTCGCAGCCCATCCGTCCGCCCGGCTGTATCCTGAAGCAATGTATGAGCTGGGCCGCACCTATGTGCAGCGGAACAACGCCGCCGAGGCTACTAAGTGCTTCGAAGCCCTGCTTGCCGCCCGCGACAGTTCCTATTATTCGCGCAGTCTTCTGGAGCTGGCTATGATTTCCAGCAACAAGGGCGAAAGGCAGAAGGCCATAGATTATTACAAACGCATCGTCAGCGACACTCCCGACGCCCCCGAGGTCCAGGAGGCCCTGGCCGGTCTGGAAAGCCTTTACCAGCTGACCGGCAGGCCGCAGGAATATCTGGCATATCTGGACGGCCTGGGTATGTCCAACATCAAGACTGCCGGAGAGAAAGAGCAGATGGTCTTCAATGCGGCCGAGCAGGTGTATCTGTCCGGCAACCGCACTTCGGCCATCAAGACGCTCCAGTCTTTCATCAATTCATATCCCGACGGAGCCAAGGCCGCCCAGGCCTGGTTCTACCTCGCGGAGACCTACAAGGCTTCCGGCCGCAACGAGTCTGCAGCTGAGGCTTACCTGCAATGTATGAGCAAGGAGAAGGGTGATTACTCCGAGGCTGCGACCCGCAATTACGCCGACATCTGCTACAACCTCGGCAACTACAGCAAGGCCCTCGAGGCTTACGAGACGCTGCAGGCCATAGCAACGAACGATGTGATGCGCACCGCAGGCAGGGTGGGAGAAATGCAGGCGAACTACAACAGCCGTCAGTACTACAAATCGCTCCGCAATGCGCTGGAGATGGCCGGCGACAGTTCCCTCGACGACGCAACCCGCCGCAAGGCTGAGTTCATCGCAGCCAAATCGTATATAGTCCTCGGCGACAGGACAGCCGCCAAGGCTCTGCTGGGCAAGCTGTCTGAAGACTGCAGCGATGCAATCGGCGCCGAGTGCGCTTACATACTCATCCAGGACCTCTACAATGCCGGTGATTTCGAGCAGGTCGAGAAGAAGGTCTACGAATTCTCCGACACCAAGACTTCACAGCTCTACTGGCTGGCCAAGAGCTTCATCATCCTCGGCGATTCGTTTGCCGACCGCGAGCGCTGGGAGCAGGCCAGAGCTACTTACGAAAGCATCAGCAAGGGCTACAAGGTTTCTGTGCCCAACGACGACGTGCCCGAGCAGACGGAGATGAGATTGAACAAACTAAAGGCTATGGGGAGGTAGATTTATGAAAAAGTTAGCGATAGTACTTATGGCCATCCTGCTGTCTGCGTCCGTTTTCGCGCAGATAGACCCTACGGTCGTCGTCGACAGGGAGTACGAAGGCAAGATAGACGTGGATGTCCGTATGCCCGAAACAGATATGTACGTGGCTGATTCTCTCAGGAAATTCGATGTCAGCTTCGACTATTCCATATTCGACAGGCCCTACAGGGATCTGTATGAATTCTCACCCTATCAGGCTGCAAGCCTCGGCGTGGTGCCGCCCGGTGCCGTGCCTCATTTCTCTGCAAGGGTCGCCAGCCAGTATCCGCTGATGCCCGAAGTCGACCTTTACGGTCAGCTTGTTCCCAGGAACAACCGGAACATCAATCTCGGAATGTTCGTCAAATATGCCTCCGAGATCGGCAAGGTGCCTTCAATGCACGATTTTTTCGATACCGTACACGCCAGGAGGACGAAGATGTCGGCAGGTGTGAATATGAAGTTCGCCTGGGAAAAAGGTGAGTTCAATATCGATGCGGCCTACAGGCATTCTTTCGCCAAGGATCTGCACGACCAGTTCGCGGTCAATCCCAAAGATTCCGCAAAACACGCCGTCAATGCCTTCGAGTTGGACTTCAAGATCCGCAGCACGGATGTCAAGGACCACGATTTCTATTACGATATCGACGCTTCCTTCGTCAAGTCGACCAAGGGACTGGACTATGTTCCCTTCCTGGCCGGCCACAGCTTCTCCGAGTCGGCTATGAACATCGACGCCCTCTTCGGTTCAAGTTTCGAAGAGCACCGTATGTATGTGGCGGTCCGCAGCCAGAACAACTGGTACAACTATCCCGAGGCGCAGTATCTCGGCATAATCGAGTTCGCTCCGATATACCGTTACACCAAAGGCCGCTTCGACGGCCGCTTCGGCATCCGTTTCAGCAACAGTTTCAGCGGCGACAACACCACAAGCATATATCCTGATGTAGACGCAAAGCTGGAACTTGTGGAGAACAAGTTGTGGCTCAGGGGTGTTGTAAACGGAGGAAGGTCGATCGACAATCTGGGTGTCTATCTTGAGACTGCGCCCTGGCTGCTGACGACCCGCGTTGACAGTGAAAGCGGCGAAATCGCCCCCCGCAAGATGCAGTATACAACCCGGCCAATTGACGCCAAGTTGTCTGTGGAAGGCATAATCGGCAGCCGTCTGGGCTTGAATGTATATGGCACTTATACAGCCTTCAAGGACAAGTTGCAGCTCTACACCTCATTGTTCCCGACTCCGAATATGCTGCCATATCTGTATCCGGTATTTGTGAACTACGCGAAGCTTTCAGCAGGAGTCGAGCTGACGTGGACTTCCAAGGACCTGCGGGTCTTCACTTCCGTCCAGGGCAACAAGTACAATAGCGAGGCGCAACTCTATATGCTTCCGAAGATCGAGAGCGTTACGCAGATAGAATACAATTTCAGGGAAAGGCTGTTCCTGAGTACTGCCCTGGTCGTTATGGGGCAGCGTGAAAGCCAGATGGGGACTGTCCCGACATACCTTGACCTTTCGGCGAAGGCTGAATTCAAAGTAAACCGCTTCTTCTCGGCCTATCTCAAGGGTGGTAACCTCCTCAACAAGGACAATTTCGTGTATGCCGGCATAGGCAGTATGCCCATCAATGTGGGAGGCGGCATCTGCATAGGTTTTTAACTCTTTTTTGTTGATTTCTTTCCTTGCATAAATCGCTGATATTTCGTGCGATTTTAGTATCTTTACGCGATTTATAAGAATAAGATTTTTTGCAATGACAGAACAAGAGAGAGAAGAAGGCAAGCAGCAATATTCTGCCGACAGTATCCAGGTCCTTGAAGGGCTTGAGGCTGTCCGCAAAAGACCTTCGATGTATATAGGCGACATCTCGACGAGAGGTCTCCACCATCTGGTATATGAGGTTGTGGACAACTCTATCGACGAGGCTCTTGCAGGTTTCTGCAGCCAGATCGACGTCGTCATCAACAAAGACAATTCAATCACAGTTTCGGATAACGGCCGTGGTATCCCGACCGGAATGCACGAGAAGGAGCACCGTTCAGCCCTGGAGGTAGTGTTGACTGTCCTCCACGCCGGCGGTAAGTTCAGCAAGGACAGCTACAAAGTTTCCGGCGGTCTGCACGGTGTCGGCGTTTCCTGCGTGAACGCCCTGTCGGATTATCTGAAAGCTGAAATCCATCGCGAGGGCAAGGTTTTCGTCCAGGAATATTCCAAAGGCAAGCCTAAATACGACGTGAAGGTTGTCGGCGAGTCTGATAACACAGGCACCACCATCACTTTCCATCCCGATCCCGAGATTTTCACGGTTACGGTCTATGATTATGACATACTTTCCACCCGTCTGCGCGAGCTGGCATACCTGAACAAGGGTGTGCGGCTTTCTTTGCGTGACGACCGTGAAGGAAGTGAAGAGGTGGACGAGAACGGAGTGGCTCACAAGAAGAGCAACGTCTTCTATTCGGAGAACGGACTTATCGAGTTCGTGGAGTACCTCGACGCCAATCGTGAGAAGCTCACCCAGAAGCCCATCTGCCTCGAAACCAACAAGGTGATTCCCATTGAGATCGCGATGCAGTACAATACCGGCTTCAATGAGAACATCTATTCTTACGTCAACAATATCAACACCATCGAGGGAGGTACCCACCTGTCAGGCTTCCGTCGCGGTATGACCACGACCCTTAAGAACTATGCCGAGAAGAACGGTTTCCTCGAGAAGCTGAAATTCGATATCGATCCTTCTGACTTCCGCGAGGGATTGACAGCCGTCATCTCAGTGAAGGTGGCAGAGCCTCAGTTCGAAGGCCAGACCAAGACCAAGCTTGGCAACAGCGAGGTGATGGGTGCCGTTTCTGCGGCAACTTCCGCTGCGCTTGAGGCCTATCTCGAAGAGAATCCCAAGGATGCGAAGCTGATCATCGAGAAGGTTATCCTTGCAGCTACCGCCCGTCACGCTGCCCGCAAGGCCCGCGAGCTTGTGCAGCGCAAGACCGTTATGAGCGGCAGCGGACTTCCCGGCAAGCTTGCCGACTGTTCCGACAAGGATCCGGCCAAGTGCGAGCTCTTCCTCGTCGAGGGTGATTCCGCAGGCGGAACCGCAAAGGTAGGCCGTGACCGTGCATTCCAGGCCATACTCCCTCTGAGGGGTAAGATCCTCAACGTCGAGAAGGCTATGGAGCACCGCGCCTTTGAAAGCGAGGAAATCCGCAACATCTACACTGCCCTTGGCGTGACCATCGGTACCGAAGAAGATCCCAAGGCTGTCAATCTGTCGAAGCTGAGATATCATAAGATTGTGATTATGACCGATGCCGATGTCGACGGAAGCCACATCACGACCCTTATCCTTACGCTTTTCTTCCGCTATATGCCGGATCTCATCCGCAATGGCTATGTATATCTGGCCACTCCGCCTCTCTATCTGGTGCAGAAGGGCAAGCAGCAGGTTTACTGCTGGACAGACGAGGAGCGTTCGGCTGCCATCGAGCGTATGGCCGGCGGCAAGGAGTCAGGCGTGAAGGTGCAGCGCTACAAAGGTCTTGGTGAGATGTCCGCAGAGCAGCTCTGGGACACGACTATGGACCCCGCCAAGCGCGTGATGAAGGCAGTCCATATCGAGAATGCAGCCGAGGCTGACCGCATCTTCTCGATGCTGATGGGCGACGACGTTCCCCTCCGCCGCGAATTCATCGAGCAGAACGCCAGGTACGCCAACGTCGACGCATAACGTCTCTGTATTTTGAAATTGGGAAATTAGTTTTATCTTTGCATTCCCAAGCCTTGGTACCATGGCCGAGTGGTTAGGCACTGGTCTGCAAAACCAGGTACAGCAGTTCGATTCTGCTTGGTACCTCATAAAAAAAGCTCACATTATGTGAGCTTTTTTTATGAGGTACCATCTCACCCCACCGCTTCGCGGAGCCCCTCAAGGGGCACATGCCGGAACCTGTCTTCGCTGTCGCTCAGCCAGAACCCGGGTGGCTTCGTGGCTCCTGTCCTTCGGACACTGCGCACACTCCGCCACGGCGCTGCAGCGCCCTGATAATATTCTTTCCGCAGTATGCGTGTGGAATGTCGTACTCGCATACCACGGAAAACTGGCTTGAAATGATATTTGTCTTGTGCTTGATTTTCTGGATAGGATGGAAGTTTGTAACTTAACGACCAGTTAACTGGCAAATGGTTTTTTATGGATACTTTCATTGATGCTCTATTAAGCAATAAGACCGATAAGATCCCCGATGAATATGACTGGTTCGCTCCACTAGAGCGTATATTTAAAATGCGAAAGAATAGATTTGTATGAAACGCATTCTTCTCTTACTGCTGTTGATTGCCGGAGCCTGCACGAAAGGGCAGCAGCGCGAATTGACACTTCACTATGACCATCCGGCTGTCTTCTTCGAGGAGGCTCTGCCTGTAGGCAACGGCCGTTTGGGGGCTATGGTGTACAGCGATCCGGTGCACGAGCGTATCTCGCTGAATGACATTACCCTTTGGACGGGCGAGCCGGATAAGGGAACGGAGCACCCTGACATTGTTGCACTTGGCCTTGGTGGTGATGGGGCAGAGGCTTTGAGATCCATCCGCGAGGCTCTCGATAACGAGGACTATGTCGGTGCGGAAAGGCTACAGAGACGCTTGCAGGGACATTTCAGTGAGAGTTATATGCCTCTTGGTACACTTCATATCGACTATGATACTTGCGCTGTAGAGAATTATTATCGTTCATTGGACCTTTCAAGTGCAGTCGTCACTACGTCGTATCTCAGGGATGGTAATCAGTTTCGCAGTGAGGTTATTGCCTCGGCCCCGGACTCGGTTATAGTAGTCCATTTCGTGTCGGAAGTGCCGGTTAATGCGAGGGTTTCACTGGAAACACCCTTGCCGCATGATTTGTCGGCTTCGGAAGATGGTTTGTTTATGGACGGATACGCCGCCTGGCATACCTATCCTAACTATTTTTACTACAAGCAAGTCAGTCCCCAAAAGTACTATTATGATCCTGGGCGCGGCATCCATTTTCGCACACGGCTTTATGCCGATGTTACCGGCGGAAGCGTTAAGGCCGTTGGCGATGCTTTAGTGCTCGACAGTGTCCGTGAGGCTACGCTGTATCTTGTCAATGCTACAAGTTTCAACGGCTTCGACAAAGATCCGGTGAAGGAAGGCAAGCCGTACCAGGCCCTGGCCGATGCGAATATGGCAAACGTACGCTCGCTTGGCTACGACCGTATCAGAGCTCGTCAGAAGGTAGATTACAAGGAATTCTTTGACCGCGTTTCCATCGACCTTGGCGCAACTCCTGACTCTATCCGCGTTCTTCCCACTGACGTTCAGCTCCTTCGCTACACTGACCTTGATGAAGCGAATCCCGAACTTGAAGCGCTATATTATCAGTATGGCAGGTATCTTCTTATTGCAAGTTCCCGCACCGATGGCGTGCCGGCAAACCTGCAAGGTTTGTGGAACGAAAGCATCGACCCGCCGTGGAGCAGCAATTACACTATCAACATCAATCTGCAAGAAAACTATTGGCCGGCAGAGGCCGCTGGGCTGGGTGAAATGCACGATGTCCTTCGCACCTTCATCCATAACCTGAGTGTAAATGGTGTGCCTGTTGCTCGCCGTATGTACGGAATCACGCGGGGTTGGAATGCCGGCCATAATACCGATATCTGGGGTATGGCCACGCCCGTGGGCCTTGGAACTGGCGACCCGTTGTGGGCAAATTGGACTATGGGCGGCGCATGGCTCTCCACGCATTTATGGGAGCACTATCTCTATTCCCGTGACAAGGATGCCTTGGAAGAAGACTATCCCGTCCTGAAGGGAGCCGCTGAGTTCTGTATGGACTGGCTCGTGGAAAAAGACGGCGAACTCATTACCAAGCCGGGAACTTCGCCGGAAAACAAATATATCGCACCCGATGGTTACCACGGAGCCACCCTGTATGGCGCAACGTCAGATCTCGCAATTATCCGAGAGTGCCTCGCGGACGCTGTCGCAGCGGCCGTTGAACTTGCTGTGGACGATGAATTTGTCGCCGAAGCAAGAGACGTCCAGGCTCGCCTGCATCCCTATAAAGTCGGTGCCGCAGGCAACTTGCAGGAATGGTATTACGACTGGTCAGACGATGATCCGCAGCATCGCCATCAGTCGCACCTCATCGGAGTTTATCCGGGCCACCAGATTGTGACCGGGCCTTTTGCTGACGCCGCACATAAAACTTTGGAAATAAGGGGTTTTGAAACAACAGGCTGGAGCTGCGGCTGGCGTGTGAACCTGTATGCCCGTCTAGGGGACGGAGAGAGTGCCTACAAGATGTACCGGCGGCTGCTTCGCTATGTGAGTCCTGACAACTATCGTGGCCCGGATGCCCGTCGCGGTGGCGGCACCTACCCGAACCTGTTCGACGCGCACTCGCCTTTCCAGATTGACGGAAACTTCGGAGGTTGCGCCGGCATAATGGAAATGCTATTATACAGCAGCCCTGACGGCACACTCAACCCACTTCCTGCTCTCCCTGCCGCATGGCCGGACGGTTCAGTTTATGGTCTTCGTACCCGAAAGGGTACAATTGTGGACCTCACCTGGAAGAACGGTATGGTGGTTTCCTTCAAGGAACGCTAAATCGGGGTATGGGCTGAAGCGCCTATGTTATGCGGAAAGGGAGTGCTCCAGCTGCAGGAGGCGGGCTTTTTTGTCGAGGCCGGCGGCGTAGCCTGTGAGTGCGCCGTCGGAGCCGACTACCCGGTGGCAGGGGATGATGATGGAGATGGGGTTGTGGGCGACTGCATTGCCGACGGCCTGGGCGGAAATCTTCTGCAAACCGTGCAGGCTGGCGTAGTGGCTGGCTAATTCTTTGTATGTCGCGGTCTGGCCGTAGGGGATGGTCAGCATAATTTCACAGATGGCTTTGCTGAACGGCGTAGTACGCACATTCAGCTTTGGGGTGAAGTCTGGGGCCTTTCCGCTGAAGTAGATGTCCAGCCAGCGGCAGGTATCGTCAAAGACCGGGAGGCGTTGCTCGCGGAACAGCTGCTGCTGCTCCTGCTGCCGGGCAAGTCCGGCGCCGAAGTATTTCTGGCCGTCGAACCACAGGCCGCAAAGGGCCTCGCCGTCGCTGGCCAGCGTAATGCCTCCCAAGGGAGAATTGTAGTGCCAGATGCAGTCCATTGCGATGTTAGTCCGGCTGCTGGCCGTCGTGGGCTTTCCACATACATTCTGTGATCTTCATATCGGAGAAGACGGCGGTGAAGGATGATTCTTCGGGGGAGCAGGCGTAGATGCCGAAGCTGATCTTGTCGGCGGCCGCGTAAATATGGCATACGCGCATCTGGCTGAAGTCCACGCCATCGGTGGAGCACTCGATGCAGAAGTCGTCTTCCCTGCGGGAGAAGCGGTACCACATAGTCTTGACGTCTGCCGGTATTGCGGTGGTAGCCCAGTCAGACCAGCCGTTGTTGGTGACTACGCTGCCCAGATGCTGGAACTGCCCGTTTTCGAATTCAACGGAGCCTTTGAGCCAGTTTTCGCTGTCGAGATACATCACGATGCCGCACTGGTCGAAGCGATGGTGGCTTTGCGTGAAGTCTGTCTTGACTACGAAGCTGAAGAACTTCTCGTGGGTCTGCATTTGAAGCACAGGGGCATTGTCGTTGCGGAAATGGTAGTAGGTGCGCTGCCATAGGTCTGTGTGAGGGGCGGTAGTGATAGTGACGGTTCCGTCTTTGATTTCGAAAGCCTGAGGCTGCCTGGTCCACTCGAGACGGTCCAGACTGATTTGCCCGCCGTTGTCCAGGGCATCGGAAACACCGTCGAAAAACATAGTGTCGTAAGTTTTCCCGGAAGGATTGCCACAAGCGACTGCGCACAGGCAGAGGCTCAGCATCAATAATCGTTTTATGACAGTCATAATAGTGTCGATAATCAGTTTTACGGTATAAAAGTACTGATTATTTTTTACAAGGAAGAGAGATATTCCGCGAAGGCGGGGCGGTAGAGTTCTCCCACAGGGAGTGACTTCCCGTTATCCAGGCGGACGCTGGTGCGCGACGCTTCGGCAATATGACTCAGCGCTACGATGTATGAGCGGTGTATTCGCATAAAGCGCTCCGGCGGCAGCTGTTCCGTGAGGCTCTTGAGACTGTAGTGTACAACCAGCGGAACAACTGCATCGTCCAGGAATATCTTTACGTATTCGCTCATACTTTCCACATAGACGATTTTGCGTGTATCCACATTGACGGTCCTGTAATCGGCCTTGAAATGCAGGACAGGCTCCTGAACGGCCTTCGACACAGCCTTTTCCATCTCCAGGTGCTTGCGCAGCTTTTCGCAGGAGGCAGAGAATTCGTTGAAACTGAATGGCTTGAGCAGATAATCCACGGCATTGACTCTGAATCCTTCCACTGCGAATTCGGAGTAGGCGGTCGTGAAGACCACAGCCGGAGGGTTGGGCAGGGATTTTATGAAATCCATACCGGTGAGGTCCGGCATATTGATGTCCAGGAACAGCGCATCCGTCTCGCCCAGCAAAGGCAGTGCGGCAGCTGCGCTGTTGCACGCTGCCTTCAGTTCGAGGTAAGGCACCTTGGCAATGTACATCTCCAGCCTGCGCAGGGCCAGCGGTTCGTCGTCTATGGCAATTACCCGTATCATAACTGCACGGTTTCTGGTTGGGAAGGGATGGCAAGCATTACGTCGTACTGTCCTTGGGCTTCATCGATGGACAGAGTGTAAGCCGGGCCGTAGAGGAGCTCAAGGCGTTTGCGGATATTGTCCAGACCGATGCCCTGATTCTCGCCTTCGCCGGAGTGATGGGATGAATTGGAGCAGCGGAAGACGACTTTGCCGCCCTGCATCTCGGCTTTTATGCGTATGAACGACTCAGATGAGTAGCTGATGCCGTGCTTGAAGGCATTCTCGACAAATGAGGCCATAACCAGCGGCGGCACGACGGCTCCGGAGCGGTCTTCAGGGAAGACAGTGTCAATGCGAACGGACTCTTCCGGATAGCGCAGCCGCATAAGGGAGATGAAGTGTTCTATGAAATCCAGCTCCTTGGCCAGCGGAATGGTCGGAGCCTGGTCCTCGTAGAGCAGGATCCGCATCATCTTCGAAAACACCTCGATGCTCTCTTTGGCCTTTTCAGGGTCTATGTCGACCAGAGCGTGAATGTTGTTGAGCGTATTCATAAAGAAGTGCGGATTGATCTGGTATCTCAGGGATTCCAGCTGCTGGCTGAGATTCTCGGCCTGCAGTTCCTTCATCCGCCTCTCCCTGCGCCTTGACTCCACATAGAAATATGCTCCCAGGTCGACTCCGACAAGAAGGACTCCCATTATGAGTTTCATAACCTCCGGCCGCATAGGCTTGCCGGGGGCGGGCGCCGGGGGTGGAGGAGGCGCCTGGGCGGACTGCCATTCCTGAGGAGGTGGAAAACCCGGGCGTGAAAGGCACCAGGCGCTGAACAGCGCGAGCAGCACCACCGTCAGAACAATATATAACGGAACCTTCTTCCTGAGGAGAGGAGCCAGGAGGAAATGGTGGATTGCAACAAGCAGCAGGTATGGAATCAGTGTCAGCATCCGTGTTACTTTTTACAAAATTACTATCAAATTTTGATTAACCGAAGGCGTTCGCTGAAGAACTGGCGGCGTTCGTTGAATCCCGCCCGAGCCGCGCTTGTTTTGGTTTAATTGTTGGTTGTCCAACTGCTCAAGAATACTAAAACCAAACGAGCAATGAAAAAAATAATACTGTTAATCGCAACGATTGTGCTTGCGGCAACGGGCTGCGGGCAGGATGACTACCCTTTCAGCGGGGACGATTTCGGTGGTATGCCGGGGCAGCAGGTGTCAGAACTCACAGACCCTGCACTCGCGTGGAGCGCCGACTCTTTCGAGGCTACGATCGGCTCCGAGAACACTTTCCCTTCTCTCACTAACAGCTACAAGGTAGGGGTTACATACGTTTCTTCCGACCCGGCTGTAGCAACAATTGCTGCCGGCGGTGAAATCACCCTGGTCGGCAGCGGCTCAACAATGATCTCAGCCAAATCCGAAGCTGACGGCACATATTCAGCTTCAAGCGCTTCCTATATCCTGACGGTGCTCGGGGCCTCCGGCAGCGAAAACGATGATTCCCTCGTTTTTGCCTCGACGGGCGACATCGAGTCTGACGACGACATCTCGAACACCAGCTTCAAGGGACGCATCACCATCAAGTTCTCCGACACCGGCGACGCAGCAGTATCGGGCGACAGCTATGGCTACGTGAGTGTGGACGGCAACAAGGTCACAGTGAACAACACCGGCGGTGAGGTGCTCGTCTATGAGCTCACCGGCTCCAGCTCCAACGGCTTCTTCAAGGTATATGGAGCCAAGAAGCAGGCTATCGTGCTCAATGGTGTCAGCCTCACCAATCCCGACGGCGCCGCGCTCAACAACCAGAATAAGAAACGCACTTTCATCGTTGTCAAAGGCACCAATACTCTCACAGACGGCGCCTCGGCAGCATACGCCCAGGAAGGGGAGGAGGACCTTAAGGCCGTGCTCTTCAGCGAAGCCCAGATCATCTTCAGCGGCAGCGGACTGCTCACCGTCAACGCCCTCAATGCCCAGGGCAAGGCGTGCATCGCTTCGGACGATTACATCCGTCTGATGGACAACCCGACCATAAAACTGAATGCAGGCAAATCTGCAGGCCACGGTCTGCGAGGCAAGGACTATGTGCAGCTGACAAACGGAACGCTGGTCGTATCGGCCGCGGCTGCAATGAAGAAAGGCATCAGCACGGATGACTATGTGCTGGTGGAAGGAGGCACGCATTTGGTCACGGTGAGCGGCGGTGTGGCTTACGACGATGAGGATGAAGAGTACTCGGGAACTGCAGGCATAAAGGCTGACAATTACTTCGCTATGACAGGCGGCTCTCTCACCATCAGGAACACCGGGGACGGCGGCAAGGGCATCAATGCCGGAAGCTATGACTTCGACGAAGAGACCCACGCTATTGCTGACAGTTACATCAGCGGAGGTACGCTCAGCGTAACGACCAGCGGCCGCGAGGTAAACGACGTGTCTGCCAAGGGAATAAAGATCGGCTGGGTAACAAAGAGCGGCAGCGGCGACCGCGCTGTGGTCACAGCAAATGCGGGCAAGCTTGTCATCAGCGGCGGCACTGTCACGGTGAACAGCAGCTACGGTGAAGGCCTTGAAGTCAAGGGTGACCTCACTTTCGAAGGCGGTCAGACATACGTTTCATCGAATGCGGAGGATGCCATAAACTGCCAGGGAGAACTGACTGTGAACGGAGGCTTTGTATACGCGTACTCCGCAGGCAACGATGCGATGGATTCCAACGGAAACACTATACTGAACGGAGGCTATGTGATGGCGATATGCACCAGCGGAAGTCCGGAAGTTGCAATCGACGCCAATACCGAGTCAGGCTATAAAGTGTTTGTCAACAAAGGTGCGACCCTTGTAGCCTACGGTGGTATAGAGAATGGATATTCAGCATCTCAGAACTTGTACTCGATGAACGGCACGGCCAATGCGTGGAATGCCCTTCACGACGGCAGCTCATTCATAGCGGCCTTCAAGGCCCCGGCCAGCATCGCCAGCTTCATAGTGTCGGCTCCTTCGCTTTCAAGCGGATACAAAGACGTGAGCGTGAGCGCTGGGACCAGCTGCAACGGCGTCTGGGCGACCGGCGGAATATCCGGCGGGAGCTCAGTCAGCCTGACCGGCTACACCGGCGGCAACGGTGGAGGGATGCCCGGCGGCGGGATGCCTGGAGGCGGAATGCCCGGCGGCGGCCCCGGCGGGAGGTAGGAGAGTTAAGACAAGCGATGAGGATACGCTTCGAGTCCGGCCTTGAGACAGCGGCAAGCTTCGATCAGGTCGGGCTCCTTTATTACGTAAGCCAGACGTACCTGACGCTTGCCCATACCCTTGGTGGCATAGAAACCGGCCATAGGAGTAACCTGGACAGTTTTGCCGTCGATGTTGAAATCGTTCAGCAGCCAGATGGCGAACCTCTCCGCGTCATCGACCGGAAGTTCGGCGGCGGCGTAGAAAGCACCGTTGGGAACAGGGCAGATGACACCGTCCATCTTGGCAAGCTCGCCGAGGAGAATGTCACGGCGGTGGATGTATTCTTTGCGGACGCTGTCGAAATACTTCTTGGGAGTATCGAGAGCTCCGACGGAAGCGATCTGGCCGTAGGTCGAAACACACAGACGGGCCTGGGCGTAGCGGAGCACATATTTCATAACCTCAGGATTCCTTGAGACCACGAAGCCGATGCGGGCGCCGCAGAGGCTGTATCTCTTGGACACAGAGTCGAGCAGGATCACATTCTCTTCCATACCCTTGAGCTGCAGGGCCGAGAAGTGCGGATCGTCTGTGTAGCAGAACTCACGGTACACTTCGTCGGAATAGATGAACAGCTCGTGCTTGCGGGCGATTTCGCCAATCTTCTCGATATCCTCGCGGCTGTAGAGGCAGCCGGTGGGGTTGTTGGGGTTGCAGAACAGGATGCCTTTGGTCTTCTTGGTGATGTGCTTCTCGATCTCCGACATCTCAGGCAGCTTGAAACCATCCTCGATGCGGGTGGTGATAGGGCGCAGGACGACATTGTTCTGGACGGCGAAGGTATTGTAGTTGGTGTAGAACGGCTCGAATACGATCAGTTCGTCATCAGGGTCGCAGGTGGCTGCAATAGCAATCTGGAGAGCTTCGCTGCCGCCGTGGGTGACGATGATGTCGTCAGGGTTGACGTCGATGCCCAGTTTGGCGTAGTAACCTACCATTCCTTCGCGCAGAGCTTTGTCGCCGGCCGAGTTGGTATAGCTCAGCACGTGCATCTGGTTGTTCTTCACTGCATCGAGAGCCTGGGGCGACGAATCTACGTCGGGCTGTCCCATATTGAGGTGATAAACTTGGATGCCGCGCTCTTTGGCAGCGTCGGCATAAGGAATCAGTCTCCTGATGGCTGATACTGGAAGGTTCAGGGCTTGGTTGGATACTGTAAGCATTGTCTTTGTAAATTGTGATTCGCAAAAGTACTAAAAAATGTTAATTTTGCAGTTATGAAAGACACCGAAGCGAACAGATATGCACAAAGAGGCGTTTCTTCATCGAAAGAAGACGTTCACAAGGCCATTTCGAAGCTTGACAAAGGCTTGTTCCCGAAGGCATTCTGCAAGATAGAACCCGACTACCTCGGAGGCGACCCCGACTGGTGCGTCGTGATGCACGCCGACGGAGCGGGGACCAAGAGCTCCCTCGCATACCTCTACTGGAAAGAGACCGGGGATATGGACGTGTGGGCCGGCATCGCCCAGGACGCGATAGTGATGAACACCGACGACCTGCTTTGCGTAGGCGCTACCGACAACATCCTGCTTTCATCGACCATCGGCCGCAACAAGAACCTGATTCCCGGCGAAGTCATTGCTGCCGTGATATCGGGCTCAGTCTCTTTTATGGACAGGATGAAAGAATACGGCATCGATATGGTCCTGACCGGAGGAGAGACCGCTGACGTCGGAGACCTCGTGCGTACAATCATCGTCGACAGCACGGTGGTGGCACGTATGCGCAGGGCCGATGTCATCGACAATGCCCGCATAGCGGCGGGGGATGTGATCGTAGCCCTGTCCAGCTGCGGCCAGGCAGTCTATGAAGACAGCTACAACGGCGGTATGGGCAGCAACGGCCTGACGAGCGCCCGCCACGACGTGTTCGGCAAATACCTCGCTGAGAAATACCCTGACAGCTACGATGCGCACACCCCTTCGGAATTCGTCTACTGCGGCAGCAGGAAACTCACCGAGACTGAGCCCGTCACCGGTCTGACATACGGCAAGCTCGTGCTTTCCCCGACGCGTACTTATGCTCCGGTAGTCAAAAAGATGCTGGCCGCCCACCGCGGCGACATCCACGGTATGATCCATTGCTCAGGAGGCGCCCAGACCAAGGTGCTGCATTTCGTGGATTCCCTCACCGTGGTCAAGGACAATATGTTCCCCGTGCCTCCTCTGTTCCGCGTGATACAGCAGGAAAGCGGCACTCCCTGGGAAGAGATGTATAAAGTCTTCAATATGGGCCATCGGATGGAGCTTTACGTGCCTCAGCAGATCGCCTCAGACCTTATAAGCATCAGTCAAGAGTTCGGTATCGACGCCCGCATAATAGGCAGGGTGGAGGCTTCGGCAGACACCAAAGTCATCATAGAATCGGAATATGGAAAATTCACGTATCGGAAATAGCCTAGCCGCGGCTGTGGTCCTGATGTCGGTTCTGCTGTCAGGATGCGAACTGCGCAGGGATACGGCTGCCGTAGTCCTTCCCGATGCTGTGCGCACGGCGATGTACGACACCGCATCGGCCAGTTTCATCGACTTCTCGAATTACGGTGAGCTGCGTACCCTTCCGATAGGGATTTTCGATGCAGATTCGACCAGTATGACGTTGCTCGAGACCTGCACCCATATGGATTGCTTCGACAATATTACCGGAGCCCGCAAAAGCGACGGAATCCTCGATTTCGCCGGTGAATATTTCCAGTATTACACGGCCAGCAGCGACAAAGACTGTTTCCGCAGCACTCTGTTCCTGATGCAGGACCGCTACTGGGATTCATTCGAGAAAGAACGCTCCAAGATAGTGGTGGCCGGAGGTGCGCTGCTTCCGTCGGAGGGCCTTGATGACATAATGTCCCTTTCCAGCCACAACGGCGCGGGCGTAAAAGTGATATCGGCTGTGGATGCAGGCGTGCGGGCTATGTTCGATTCGCTGGCCAATGACAATATCGCGTCATTCACCGTGGCCTCTCTCAGCGACAGCGTCAGCAATGACCGCCAGGCATATTCCGAAGCGATAAAGAAAATATCGGCCCAGGAGGGCAACACCCGCTCGATATCGATAATCAGCAACAGCTGCAATCTGGCGGGACTGGCGCAGATAGTTGAAGAGCTGCGCAGCACTTCATCAAAATCCCCCCTCAAGGTCATCATAGTCGACGGCCTTGACGAAGGATTCCGCAACAGCTGCACAGACCTGCTCGACAGATACCGCGCCCAGTTCGGCAACGGAACATACCCCTACCGCAGCATACTGGCCGACGAGATCATCTTCGTGGACCCGTCGCTCAGCGCCGCTGTGGAATGCTATACTACTCTCAGGCACGACAGGAACCTTGCGCTACGTGCGGAGAAGCAGAAAGTCAGTTATTTTTATGGTTTTTAAGGAAAGCGTAACACCTGAAGAGATAGAGTCGCTGGAACTCATTGCATTTGACGGGCCGATCACCGTCATTACGGAGCGTGGCAAGGACTATGAGGAAGCGATAAAGCATCTGTCATCACGCAGGATCATCGGCTTCGACACCGAGACCAAGCCCATCTTCAATAACAAAGCCCACCGCAACGGCACGGCTTTGCTGCAGCTTTCAAGCGAAACCAACGCCTACCTCTTCCGTCTCCAGCAGCTCGGCCTGCCGGATGACCTGGCGGCAATACTGGCCGACAGGAGCATCACCAAAGTCGGGGCGGCTGTGACAGATGACATAAGAGGACTGCAGCGTTATGTGGATTTCGATGCTGCGAGGTTTATGGACCTCCAGACGTTCGCAGAACGTTACGGCATAAAGGACAAGAGCGTAAAGAAACTGACAGCCATCATCCTCGGCCGCAAAGTGTCCAAGGCCCAGCAGCTGTCCAACTGGGAGGCGGCTGAGCTCTCCAGAGCACAGCAGCTCTATGCAGCAACTGACGCCTGGATATGCCTCAAGATGTACAAGGCCCTGCTCGGCGCGTGAGAGACGGTGAATTGAAAATCCGACGCAATGAAGATCAAGTCTTTTTTGTTGAAATATAAGGTGGTGGTGACGATGGTCCTTCTGGGTGCGATTATGCTCATCGCTTTCCCACCCAGGGGCACCTTCAAATACACCTACCACACCGGCGGCACGTGGATGTACGAGACGCTGGTGGCTCCCTTCGATTTCCCAATACTCAAGACCCAGGAAGAACGCCTGATGGAGATGGAGGAGAAGGCTTCCGAGGTGCTGGATTATTATGAATTCGAATCCAGGGTGTCGGACGAAAGGATTGCTTCCCTGAGACAGGCGGCATCCTCTGCCGCTTCTGCCGACGACAAGAACTTCATACTGACGACGGCGCAGCAGCTGCAGTCCATCTATGACAAGGGAGTGGTCGGCGCAGGCGTGGCTGACGGCCTGTCGGACAAAGTAGTCTTCGTAAAGAAAGGCAAGAGGGCTGTGGAAACTGCAGGAGCTGAACTTTATACGGTCGATGAAGCCTATACCGACTTGAAGGATGCCATATCCGGACGTTTCGGCTCCCAGCTGACGGACTCCCTGTTCGCCAGCCTCAACATAAGGGAATACATCACTTCCAACCTGAGCTACGACGAGGCGACGACGATGCAGGTGCACCGCAATGCCGTCGAATATGTTTCTCCGACCAGCGGCGTCGTGTATGCCGGCCAGCTTATAGTGTCGAGGGGAGAGATAGTGACGAAAGAGATCAACCAGATGCTGGATTCCTATAAGGCGGAATACCTTTCTCACTACGGCTACAACGATTCGGTGCTGTCGTCTATCATCAGCCACCTGCTATTCGTCGTGATTATGCTCTGGCTGCTTGTATGTGCCATCCAGCTGACCGACAGCATCATCTTCAACTACGGAAGGCAGCTGACGTTCATCGCCACGCTGGTGCTTCTGGTATTTCTGGCAATCATCGTAATGATGAACGTCCGCGAGAGCATCAGGATGATAATCCCGCTCGCAATGTATGTGATCATCGCTCAGTCCTGGCTGAAGCCTTCGACTACGTACGTTACATACATCGTGTCCCTGCTGCCCCTGCTGTTTATGGTCGACGGGGGAGTGGAACTGTATTTTATGAATATGATAGCCGGTGCAGTCCTGGTGAGCGCGAGCCGCTTCTCCCGCAAGACCTGGAGCCAGTTCCTGTCAGCACTGCTGGTATTCGTATTTATGTTCCTGGTATATGCGGCGTTCGCCCTTGCCTCCGGCAACGGCTTCTACAGGATAGAGATCTTCTGCCTGCTCGGCTATTCAATAGTGCTTCTCGCCGGCTATCCGTTGATTTTTATGTTCGAGAAACTGTTCTCCTATGTGTCGGTGTCAAGGCTCTGGGAACTCACGGATACGAGCAACCCGGTGCTTCTGGAGATGTCCAAGAAGGCCCCCGGCACCTTCCAGCATTCGCTTCAGGTGGCTTCGCTCGCCGAAAGCGCGTGCCGTGAGATAGGCGGCAATCCGGTCCTTGCGAGAGTCGGCGGCCTCTACCACGACATCGGCAAGATTATGAATCCGCTCTGTTTCGTCGAGAATCAGACATCCGATGTCGATTATCACGCGAATCTGACTGCAAAGCAGAGTGCCGCAGCCATAATCAAACACGTCGACGACGGAGTGACGATAGCCAAGAAAAACCAGCTTCCTGCCCTGATAATCAATTTTATTGAGAGCCATCACGGCACGAGCCTGACGGGCTTCTTCTACAACAAATACTGCAACGACGGTGGAGACCCTGCCGACCAGGCGTCCTTCCGCTATCACGGCCAGCATCCGTTCACCAAAGAACAGGTCGTGCTTATGTTCGCCGACAGCATCGAGGCGGCATCACGCACTCTCAAGAGCCACGATCCGGAATCAATATCCAAGCTTGTGGATTCGATAATCGACTCCAAGATAGCCGACGGCCAGATAGCCGACGCGAAGATAACTTTCAGGGAAGTGGCCGCCGTCAGGGAAAGTTTCAAGAAATTCCTGCAGCAGATATATCACGAGCGCATCGAGTATCCGAAGCTGAAAGTCTGAGACAACAAAAAGGCCGGCGCAAACGCGTCGGCCTTTTTACTGGTGTTCAGGATATGCTAAAGCTCGTCGAAATTGACGTCAGCATAATCTTTGTCAAAAGCTTTGTCCTCGTAAGGACGGGACTCGGTCACGGGACATTTTTCCTTGATGAAATCTATGACCTCTTTCAGCCCCTCGGAGAATTTCTCGAAATCCTCTTTGTACAAGAAGATCTTGTGCTTGTCATAGACGAATTTCCCGTCTCTTTCAACCCTTCTCTTGCTCTCCGTGATGGTGAGGTAGTAGTCATTGCCCTTGGTGGCTTTGACATCAAAGAAATAAGTCCTCTTGCCGGCTCTCACTGGCTTTGAATACACGTCGTCCCCGGTTCTGTCCTGACCGCCACGATTGTCGTAATCTTCAAAATACATTTCTCGTCAATTGTTAAATTAATTCTCTAACAAAGATAGAAACATTTATGATAATAAGCTATCTTTGTCAGATAAAATGAAATGATATGCTCAATCGCAGATTGTTACGTATAAAGGCATTCAAAGTTCTTTTTTCCACCTGGCAAGACGGTCCGGCTGCCTTGGAACCGGCAAAGAAAGAACTCCTTCGCTCCTGTGAGAAAACAGTCGACCTTTACTATTTCCTGCTCAACGTGTGCGGGAGTCTGAAGCAGGTCGCTTCCGACAAGATAGAGGCATTGAGGAACAAGTTCCATCCCACCGAAGAGGAACGCAATCCCAATATGAAATTCGTGAACAACCGCTTCTTCGCGGCTGTTGAGGAAAACGCGGAATTACAGAAATATTGCAGCCGCAAGGGACTGCTCTGGGGAGAATACGACATCTTCATCAAAAAGCTTTACGCTTCGATAACTGCTTCTGATTATTATGCAGAGTATATGGCATCCAAAGAGGATTCCTTCGAGGCTGACTGCAAGTTCGCAAGGCGCATTTTCGAAGAAGAGTTCGAAGACAACAGCTCCCTCGACGCTATCCTGGAGGACCTCTCGATCTACTGGACCGACGATGTCAATTACGTGCTGAACAATATCCTCTATGCCATCGACAGTATGGTGGCCGGCGGGGCCCTCATCCTTCCCGACGTGTTCATCAAGGACGAAGACCGCGACTTCGCACTCAAGCTGCTGGAAGTGTCGTTAGTGCATTATGACGAGTATTTCAAGCTTGTCTGCGAAAGCCTCGACAACTGGGATTCCGACCGTCTGGTGTCTACCGACGCAACCCTTATAGTAATGGGCATAGCAGAAGCCGTCGCATTTCCGAACATACCGGCCAAGGTGACCATCAACGAATATGTGGAGATCTCCAAGTTCTACAGCACCGTCAACAGCCGCGTGTTCGTAAACGGCCTTCTGGACAAGATAATCCAGGCCAAGATCGCCTCAGGCGAAATCGTGAAGACAGGCCGCGGCCTTCTCGACGGAGGTCAGCGCGTCAGCAAAGAACAATAACGAAATAACAGATACACTATGAAATTCCTCACATTATTCCTTCAGGCTGCGGGTGCGAACGCACAGGCAGGCAGCAGTATGGGCTTCCTCCTTATGATAGTCCTCATATTCGTCGTAATGTGGCTGTTTATGATACGCCCCCAGCAGAAGAAACAGAAAGAAATCGAGAAGTTCCGTCAGGGACTCAAGAAGGGTGACAAGGTCGTAACCATCGGCGGCATCTACGGCACAGTCGTAGAAGTCAAGGACAACACCCTCTTCCTCGAGATCGATCAGAACGTCAAGATCAAAGTCGACAAGGCATCCGTAGTCAAGGACTTCTCGGATTCCCAGCAGTCATAATCTGCGCAATGCCGGCCCACACCTCAGAACGCTGGAAGAAACTTAAGTCGGACTGGTACATTCTGCTGATAGCGCTTGTGCTGTCCCTCTTCGTCTGGGTGTTGTATGATATGTCGCTTGGCTACGACACATACGTGCAGTACAGTGTCGAAGTGACTTCAGCCCTTGCAGGCTACGATGAAAAAGCCGTCTCCAACGAGCTCCTTGTCCTCCAGGGCAGGGGCGACGGTTATTACGTCCTTCTCAAGAAGCTCCGCAGGAGCAAGGTCGAGAGGATCCGCATCGAAGTAGACCCTTCATACTTCCACCCGGTGGAGGACGTCCCCGACAGGTTCTTCGTATGGACCGAAGACATTGAGGTGGAAGTCGCGCAGGCCCTGAGCGATAAATTCGAACCTGCGTATTTCGACACCAAGCAGCTCACGTTCAACTTCAGCCCCCGTTCCTTCAAGACTGTGCCCGTCAACATAAAGAGCAACATAAGTTGCAAAAGCCAGTATATGCTCACCTCCGACGTCGAGGTGACCCCCGATTCTGTCAGGATTTACGGCCGTACGGAGGACCTGCAGTTCGTCAATGCCGTCCAGACCAAGTTCCTGTCGTTGGCGGGAGTCGACCGCTCCGGCAGCGGAAGTGTGGAACTCGAGCCGGTCAGGGGCGTGCGCATCGAGCTTAAACGCGTGAACTATTCTTTCACTGTGGCAAGATATGTCGAGAAGTCTGCGATGGTCGATGTCGGCGTGACCAATGTGCCGCGCGGCTATGAACTTATGGTGCTTCCGCGCAAAGTCAACGTCGTGTACAGGTCTGCCTTCACCGGAGTGGACGACGCGTTCGTCCCTGAGGTCGCAGTAGATTACAATGATTATGCGGATTCCCGTTCAGGCAAGGTGATCCCCCACCTTTTAAACGGGACCGGGGACATATTTTCTTACGTTATCTCCCCTCTTCCGCTGGAATGCATATTGACTGAAAGATGAGCAGACCTGTGATCATAGGATGTACCGGAGGCATCGGCAGCGGCAAGACCAATGTCGTGAGGACCTTCGAAAGCCTCGGGATCCCCGGCTATGACTGCGATACCCGGGCCAAGGAGTTGTATGACGAGGATCCAGAACTGCTTGCGGAAGTGGCACGCATTGCAGGTGACGACGTCATCGTCGAAGGAAGGCTGGACCGGAGCAGGCTCGCCGCCCGCATATTCAGCGACCGTGATATGCTCTCGGCGCTGGAAAGCGTAGTCCATCCGGCAGTGATAAGGGATTTCTCCCGCTGGCTGCAGGAACAGAACACAAAATTGGTTATATTTGAATCTGCTATACTGCTTGACAAGCCCTACCTCAGGGAAATCGCCGATTTCCTGTTGCTGGTGACGGCGCCCCGTGAAGTGCGCATCGCAAGGGTGATGGCCCGTGACGGCCTCAGCCGCGAAGCCGTGGAAGGGAGGATGGCCAATCAGATGGACGACGTGCAGCGCAGCAGGATGGCAGATTATACGATTGAAACTAACGACAGGGATGCGATACTCCCCCAACTATTATCAATAATACAGAAATGGCAACAGATTTAAAGAAAGTATTGTCTATTACGGGCCAGAGCGGCCTTTTCCACTATCTCGCACAGTCCAAGAACGGAGTTATCGTGGAAGCTTTTGCAACCGGCCACCGTTCCGCTTTCTCAGGCAACATGAAAATGACAACCCTCGCAGATGTATCCATATACACAAATGAAGATGAACTCCCTCTCAAGGAAGTGTTCCGCAAGATGAACGCCGTCCTTGGAGAAGAAGATGCTCCTTCACAGAAGTCTGACGAGAAGGTTATCAAAGAGTTCTTCGCCAAAGCCGTCGAGGATTACGACCGCGACCGTTTCTATGTTTCACATATGAAGAAGGTGCTCGAGTGGTACAACCTGCTCAAGCATTACGCATCGCTTGATTTCGTGGACGACGAAGAGGAGTCATCCGAAGTCCGCAAGGACGAGGAGAAGCCCGAGTCGGCAGCCAAGATAGCCGCTTCCAAGCAGGCCAAGGCTCCCGCCAAGGCTACTTCGACCAAAGCAGCTACCGCCAAGGCAGCCACTACCAAGAAGTCGACCAAGTCAGTACAAAGGAAGGCCAACTGATTTGAAACTGCAGCTCATAACCTTAGGCTGCTCAAAGAACCGAGTGGATTCAGAACGCCTGCTGCGCCAGTTCGAGCGGGCGGGAGTCGTCATAGTGCCCGAAGAAGAGCCGCTTGATATGGCAAGGCCGGACATAGTCGCCCTCAACACCTGCGGCTTCATCCAGTCTGCCAAGAGTGAATCCATAGAAGCTATTTTTACCGTCCTCGAGGCCAAGAAACGCGGTCTGGTGAAGAAGGTCTACGTTTTCGGCTGCCTGTCTCAGCGCTACCGCAAGGAACTGCCCGAGGAGATAGAAGGAGTGGACGGCTTCTTCGGGGCCAATGACGCCGCCGCGATGCTGGCAGCCGCCGGCATTGAGTACGATCCTTCGGCTTCGCTTGAAAGGCATCTCACCACTCCGGACCACTATGCCTTCCTCAAGATATCGGAAGGCTGCGACCGAAGCTGCTCATATTGCGCCATCCCGTCCATAAGGGGCCGGCACGTCTCGGTGCCGATGGAAGACCTCGTGGCGGAGGCGCGCCTGCTCGCTGACAAAGGCGTCAAGGAACTGCTCGTGATTGCCCAGGACACCACGTTCTACGGCCTGGACCTTTACCGCAAGAGGATGCTGGGCCCGCTGCTGCAGCGTCTGGCGGACATCAAGGGCATAGAATGGATAAGGATCCATTACAGCTACCCTGCGGATTTTCCGGAGGATGTGCTTGAGATTATGGCCGGTTGTGACAAGGTCTGCAAGTATCTTGACATCCCGCTGCAGCATTCTTCCAGCAAGGTGCTCTCTATGATGCGCCGCAATATCGACGGCAATGCCACAAGGGCTCTGGTCGACAAGTTCCGCAAAGCCGTGCCTGGCATAGTGCTCCGCACGACTATGATCGTCGGGCATCCCGGCGAAGGGGTGAGGGAGTTCCGTGACCTGCTCGACTTCGTGCGCGAGTACCGCTTCGAACGTCTGGGAGCCTTCACTTACAGCGAGGAGGAAAATACCTACGGAGCCCTGAATTTCAAGGATTCCGTTTCCCCGAGGGTCAAGCAGGAGCGGTATGACACCCTGATGGAGCTCCAGAGCGGCATCTCCCTCGAATACAATGAAAGCAGGGTGGGGACTGTCGAAAGAGTGCTCGTGGACGGATTCAGCGACGGGATGGTACACGCCCGCAGCGAGAAGGAATCCGTCGACGTGGACGGAGAGATACTCATTCCGGCCGTAGCCGTGCCGGCCGCGATGCGGGGACAGTTCAGGAACGTCAAGATAACAGCCGCCGACGAATACGACCTGACGGCGCAATTCATATAGTCACTATGTTACTGGAGAACAAAACCGCACTGATAACCGGAGCCGCAAAAGGAATCGGCAAGGCGATCGCCCTCAAGTTCGCCGGCGAAGGCGCCGACATAGCCTTCACATATCTCACTTCAGAAGCGGCAGCGATGGAAACCAGGCGCGAGCTGGAAGCCTGCGGCGTAAAGGTGCTTGCCATCCGCTCCGACGCAACCGACTTTGAAGGCGCTGCGAAGGTGGTGGAGCAGGTGCTGTCGGAATTCTCAAGGATTGACATCCTCGTCAATAACGCAGGCATAACGAGGGACGGCCTGACGATGAGGATGGACGAAGCCCAGTGGGACGCAGTGATTGCCACCAACCTCAAGAGTGCCTTCAACTATACCCACGCCGTGCTGCCTTCGATGCTGCGCAACCGCTGCGGCTCGATTGTCAACATCAGTTCAGTGGTGGGCATCCACGGCAATGCGGGGCAGAGCAATTACGCTGCCTCCAAGGCGGGTCTCATCGGCCTTGCGAAGTCGGTGGCTATGGAAGTAGGTTCAAGGGGCGTCAGGGTCAATGTCGTGGCCCCCGGCTTCATCAGGACAGATATGACCGCAGCTATGCCCGCCGAGACTTTGCAGGCCTGGGAGGCCAGAATCCCCCTGCGCAGGGGCGGAACTCCGCAGGATGTGGCCCAGGCGTGCCTTTTCCTGGCCAGTGATATGGCGTCTTATGTTACAGGGCAGGTAATCGCCGTCGACGGCGGCATCGCAATGTAGCTTTTCTACAGCAGGATAACTACTCTTTCAGCTACAATCACCATCAGCAGCAGGGTCAGCAGGAATATGCCGATCCTTTTGTGTGTCACCTTGCCGAAGAAGGCGAACAGGAAGAATGACAGTGGCATCAGGGCAAGCATCCAGGGAAGGGAGCCGAGGGAACTGCCGAAAACCAGGGCTGTGGCGGCAAGCCATATCCCGTATAGGATGCAGCGGATGTGGCATCTCTCCGCCGTCACGTCGAGAGTGTTGAACACCGTCAGGAACAGGATGGAGGCCCATATCAGGGCGACTGCCAGAAGCAGAACCTTAAGCACTGTGGCGGACTGCTGCACCAGGGGCAGGCCCCAGTCGATGTCGACTGCCATCTCCAGATATCTTGTGGCTGGCTCCAGAATATTCGTGAATCCTGTGGCCATTGTATGTATGCCGACAACGAAGACTATCGGCAGCAGCAGACCGATTATGGAGCCTATGATTGTCTTGCCTTTCTGTGCGGAATCATTGTTGTCGAGCAGCGCTATCAGAGGAGCCATCCACACCAGCGGAACGAAGAACAGTGAGGCAGTGGACAGCAACAGCATCGAAAGGAAGGGATTGTCGGCGTCGTAGGTCTCCAGCGAAGCTCTGAAACTGTAATATACCGCCCAGGTCAGGAAAAAGGCTGCTATATGTATGGAACCCAGGCTGAGCGCGTCCCTGCAGGAGAGGACCAGCACGGAAAACAGAATCGGGAAACGAGTGGAGAGCCTCAGCGGATAACGCCTGTCAAAAATGTAGAACATCCTGGGGAACGCTGCGAGCAGCAGCAGTGCGGCAATCTTGGAGAGTGCCGGGATGTCGTAGAACCAGTCAAAGCGCAGGTACTGGCCCACAAGGGAGTATCTGAGCGTGTCGACGTCGGTGCAGGGCAAGTAGGCAAGGCTCGCAAGCAGAAGCAGCGCAGCGACGGAAAGGGGGACTGTGAACCGGCTTATGTCGTGGCGGGCGTCCATCAGTCTTCATCCCCGCCTTCGAGCGAAAGCAGGTCGCAGGCTATGTCGTTGCGATAATAGCAGTCAGTGAAGAAGATATTGCCGACAGCGTCGTATGCGTCTTCGCGGGCTTGTGCGATGTCAGGGGCATTGGCAGTGACGGCCAGCACCCTTCCTCCGGCACTTACGATGAATCCGTCCTCGTAGGCTGTGCCGCAGTGGAAGACGTGGGCTCCCTTGCTGGCATTGCCCATAATCTGGTAGTGAGATTTATATTCCTCGGGGTAGCCGCCGGAAGCGATTATCACGGTGACGGCAGCCTCTTGCGATATGACTATCTCTTCGTCGGCGAGACGGCCTTCGCCGCAGGCTATGAGGTGTTCCAGCAGGTCGCTCTTGATCCTGGTCATTACCGACTCGGTCTCGGGGTCGCCCATCCTGACATTGTACTCAATGACATAAGGGTCTCCGCCGCAGTTCATAAGGCCGAAGAATATGAAGCCTTTGTAGTCGAGGCTGTCCTTGGCTATGCCTGCGATGGTGGGCTCGATGATGCGGCTGCGGACCTTCTCCATAAACGCTTCGTCGGCGAAGCATACGGGGCTGACAGATCCCATTCCGCCGGTATTGAGGCCTGTGTCGCCGTCCCCGATGCGTTTGTAGTCCTTGGCCTCGGGCAGTAGCAGGTAGTCCTTGCCGTCGGTGAGCACGAAAGCGGACATCTCGATGCCGTCGAGGAACTGCTCGATGACCACCTTGGCTCCGGCGTCGCCGAACTTGCCGTCGAATATGTCTTTCAGCAGAGCCTTGGCCTGCTGGAGGTCATCTACGATAAGCACGCCCTTGCCTGCTGCAAGGCCGTCGGCCTTAAGTACGTAGGGAGGCTCCATTCCGCCGAGGAAGGTGCACGCGTCGTCATAGCTTTCTGCGGTGAATGTAGCGTACCTGGCGGTGGGGATGCCGTGCCTGGTCATAAAATCCTTCGCGAAGTCCTTGCTGCCTTCGAGCATCGCACCCTGCTTTGACGGGCCGATAACCTTGACGGCCGGCACTTCGGCGGCAAGGAAGTCGGTGATGCCCTCGACCAGCGGAACCTCGGGGCCGACGACGACAAGGTCGATGGCCTTTGACAGGACGGTCTCTTTCACCAGCGCGAAGTCCGTGACCTTGCCGGGGATGTTGGTGGCAAATGCGGCAGTGCCGGGATTGCCGGGAAGACAGAACAGATTGTGCTCAATGCGGCTTTGATTGATTTTCCAGGCTATGGCGTGTTCGCGTCCGCCGCCTCCGATGACCAGTACGTTCATATATCAGATTATGCTTTTCTAAACGCACAAAGATACTAATTGTGCACCTATTTTTTTATTACATTTGTAATATGTTTAGAAGATGTCTGTACATATCGCTCGTCGCCGTCCTCGTCCTGTCGGGCTGCTCCCGTAAAGCGCCCATATCTCCCAACAAGATGGCCCTGATACTCCACGATATGTACTTGCTGGACGCGCAGATAGAGAATGATGGCGGCTATTCGGTGATGGCTGACACGACATCCGTCTATGGGGCTGTTTTCGAGCAGTACGGCTTCACGGCAGAGGATTTCAACACCTCCATCGACTATTACCTGAACGACCCCGTTACGTTCAAGGAAATCTTCAAGAAAGCTCACGACCGCTTCGAAAAGGAAGCCAAGGCCTATGAGGTCGCCGAAGCTACGGAGGAGGTGGGAATGAACGTCGAAGAGCCTGAAGACAAGAGGGCCGGAAGGAGGAGAGGCCGCCACCAGGCCGCACCACCGGTCGAAGAAGAAACAGAATAAAACCTGATATAAACCTGAACTATTGATATGAACTACCTTGAGAAATACGGATACCTGCCGACCAATATCGACGAGAAGGTCGCAGCTGTAAGGGAAAACCTGGCCAAATGGCAGAATAAGGAAGTCTACGCCAAGGCGCTGGGTATGATCGACCTGACATCCCTGACGGTGACCGACACCCCGACCAGAATCGCGGCGATGACGCAGAAAGTCAACAAATTCAACAGCCTTTATCCCGACTATCCGCTGCCGGCGTCGATTTGCGTATATCCTAATTTCGCCAAGACTGTAGACATAACAAGGGAGAATCCCGAAGTCCACGTGACGGTTGTGGGAGGGTGCTTCCCCGCATCCCAGAGTTTCCTCGACGTCAAAGTCTTCGAGTGTGTCAAGGCAGTAGGTGACGGTGCCGACGAGGTGGACATAGTGCTTGCCTTGAACTCATTTCTGGACGGACGCTACGATGACGCCGCAAAGGAGATTTCTGAGATAAAGAAAGCCATTACATCGGCCGTGAAGAGGAACGTCCGCCTGAAGGTCATCCTTGAGACCGGCTCCCTCGGCAGCTTTGAGAACATCGCGCAGGCCTCGTTCCTGGCTATGGAGGCCGGCGCAGACTTCATCAAGACTTCAACCGGCAAAACCTCCGTTTCAGCTACGCCCGAGGCCGCATACATTATGTGTGAGTGTATCTCCAAATATGTTTCCGCGACAGCCCGCAAAGTGGGCTTCAAGCCTGCGGGAGGCATTTCCACCCCCGAGGATGCGGCGTTGTATTACGGCATAGTCGACACCGTCCTCGGCGAAGGATGGCTCGACAAGGAGTTCTTCCGCTTCGGGGCGAGCCGTATGGCCAACAACCTGCTCAGCGCCCTCGAAGGCAGCGAAGTCAAATACTATTAGTTGATCTTGAAGGAGTCCTTGAGGCCTGTGGCCTTGTTGTAGGCTCCGTTCTTGGGATCTTTGTAGAAATATCCGGTCCTTTCGAACTGCACTGCGATGCCGCTGTTGTCTTTCAGCAGGTCGGGCTCGGCGTATGCGGTCTTGACTACCAGCGACTCGGGGTTGAGGTAGGTCTTGTAGTCGACTCCCTCGGGAATTGCGCCCATCTGTTCTTCAGTGAAGAGGCGGTCGAGGATGTGACATTCAATCTTCTCGCATATATTGCAGTTAGCCCAGTGGATAGTGCCTTTCACTGAACGCCACTCTCCGGCTCCGGGTTTCGATGTCGGGTCGTAAGTGCAGTGGATTTCGGTGATGTTGCCGTCGGCATCTTTCACCAATGAAGCGAATTTCACTATGTAGGCGTATTTCAGACGGACCTCTCCGTCAGGTTTCAGGCGGAAATACTTCTTGGGGGCATCTTCCATAAAGTCCTCGCGCTCGATGTATACTTCGCGGCCGAAAGGCACCCTGCGCTTGGGACCGTCAGGGTCGGCAGGATTCAGCGGAGCGTCGAAATACTCGACTGTGTCGGCAGGATAGTTGTCGATGATGAGCTTGACAGGGTTGAGGACTGCCATATAACGGTTGGAACGTGCGTTGAGGTCCTGGCGCAGGCACCACTCGAGCAGTGACAGGTCGATGATGTTGTCCCTCTTTGCGACGCCCACTTTCTCGGCGAACATACGTATGGACTCCGGAGTGTAGCCGCGGCGGCGGATACCGCAGATCGTAGGCATACGGGGGTCGTCCCATCCGTCCACATAGTTGTTGCGCACCAGTTCGAGGAGTTTGCGCTTGCTCATTACCGTGTATGTCAGGTTGAGGCGGGCGAACTCATACTGATGTGAGGGGAAAATGCCGAGCTGCTCGATGAACCAGTCGTAAAGCGGTCTGTGCACGTCGAATTCCAGGGTACAGATAGAGTGGGTGATGTGCTCTATCGAGTCGCACTGGCCGTGGGTGTAGTCGTACATAGGGTAGATGCACCACTTGCTGCCTGTGCGGTGATGGTCGGCGTGGATGATACGGTACATTATCGGATCCCTGAACATCATATTGGGATGGGCCATATCTATCTTGGCGCGGAGCACCTTGCTGCCGTCGGGATAGATGCCGGCTTTCATCTCGCGGAAGAGCTTGAGGTTCTCCTCGACGCTGCGGTTGCGGTAGGGACTGTCAACGCCGGGCTGGCTGACGGTGCCACGGCCGACCCTGATCTCTTCCTGGGTCTGGTCGTCCACGTAGGCAAGACCTTTCTTGATGAGCTCTTCGGCCCACTCGTAAAGCTGGTCGAAATAGTCGGAGGCATAGAATTCATTGGCCCAGTCAAAGCCCAGCCAATGGATGTCTTCCTTGATGGATTCAACATATTCGGTGTCTTCCTTGACGGGGTTGGTGTCGTCGAAGCGGAGGTTGGTGGTGCCGCCGTATTTCTTCGCCAGTCCGAAGTTGAGGCAGATGCTCTTGGCGTGGCCGATGTGAAGGTAGCCGTTGGGCTCCGGAGGGAATCTAGTCTTTATTGACTGGTACTTGCCTTCAGCAAGGTCTTTCTCTATGATTTCTTCCAGGAAATTCAGATTTTTACCGGCATCTGCACCGTTTTCCATTTCAGTAGTGGCCATTTCTAATCAGTTTGTATTTTGCAAAAGTAGCAAAAATGCGCTACTTTTATCCTTGGCAACTTAAATTCATTTGAAATGGTAAAATCGATGACCGGCTACGGTAAGGCTGAATGCGTTATCTCCGGTTCGAAATATATAGTCGAAATCCGTTCACTCAACGGAAAGAATGCAGACATCAACCTCAAGACTTCCCTCATCCCCCGTGACAAGGAGATAATGCTGCGGCAGTATCTTGCCGCCGAGTTGAACCGGGGCAGCATAGACCTTTTCGTAAGCCTTGACAACAAGGACCAGTCAGCTCTTGCCCACAAGGTCAACGGCGAAGTGCTTGCGGAATATTACAACCAGGTGAAAGAGGCAGTATCAAAGGCGGAGCCGGGCTACGTGCCTGACACGGAGCTTTTCGTGTCCCTGCTGCATATGCCGGACGTAGTCGGCGGCGGCAAGCCGGAGATTGACGAAGACCAGTGGGAGACGTTGTTCGCGGCCATAAAGGAGGCTGTGGATGCACTCAAGGATTTCCGGCAGAGGGAAGGCCGCAGCCTGCAGGCAGATGTCCTGGCAAAGGTCGAGTCAATCGAATCCTTCATCCCCCAGATAGCTCAGTTCGAAGGGGAACGCACCGCAGCCGTGCGCTCCCGTCTTGAAAGCCGCTTGAAAGAACTGGCGCTGAATGCGGATATGAACCGGCTGGAACAGGAGATTATCTTCTACCTCGAAAAACTGGACATCAACGAAGAGAAGGTGCGCCTCGCGCAGCACTGCCGTTATTTCCGCGAGACTGTCGACAGCGAAGAGTTTCCCGGCAAGAAACTG
The DNA here is from genome assembly GCA_947169015.1 of uncultured Bacteroidales bacterium. Taxonomy (GTDB): domain Bacteria; phylum Bacteroidota; class Bacteroidia; order Bacteroidales; family UBA932; genus Equibacterium. The sequence continues at coordinate 192,875 of CAMVOD010000003.1, forward strand.
GGTTTCATCGCCCAGGAGATGGGACGCGAGATAAACACCCTCGGCAGCAAGGCCAATCACGCCGGTATCCAGAAATGCGTGGTGAGGATGAAAGACGAACTCGAAAAGATCAAGGAACAATCAATGAATATACTCTGATATGAAAATCACGATGAAACCCATAGCCGTCGCTGTTGCGATGGTGATTGCGTTCAGCGCTGCGGCGCAGGCTCCCTTTATGAGTGGCAGACCTGCCCAGCACAGGACTGTCAAGGCCGAAAAGATCGGCAACAGGATAGATGTTACAGTCGGCAACCTGTTCTTTACCAGCTACCGTTTCGAGGATGACGAGAAATATCCTTTCTTCTTCCCCGTGAACAGTCCGGTTTCAGGCGCCAGCGTCACGTCGATGCGCAACGGCATCTATCCCCACCATTCATCCCTGTTCTTCGGCTGCGACCGGGTCAACGGCGGCAACTACTGGCAGGAAGGCCTGGACCGGGGACGTATTGTCTCAATAGGTGCCAGGGTGCTTGAGTCCGGAGGCGAGCGGGCGGTCATCGAAGATGAATGCATCTGGAAGCGTCCCGACGCCGACGCTCCGATAAAGGACAAGAGGCTCATCACCATCACTGCTCCCACACCCGACATCTTCCAGATCGACTTTGACATCGAGATGGAGATGCTGATGGATGTCGTGATCCCCGTGACCAACCACTCTCTTTTCAGCGTCCGTATGGCTGAAGACCTTTCAGTAAAGCAGGGCGGAGTTATGGTCAACAGCGAGGGACAGAGCGGTGAGAAGGCTACCTTCGGACAGAGGGCTGCCTGGATGGATTACTACGGAAAGAGGCAGAATACCGGCTATGAGGGAATTGCAGTCCTGCAGCATCCTTCCAACGAATGGTTCCCGTCGCCGTGGTTCACAAGGGATTACGGATTCATCTCGCCTACTCCGATGAACTGGCCCGAGAACGGCGAGGCAACGTCTCTCAAGAAAGGCGAGAAGATTAAACTGCGCTATCGCGTGATAGTCCACGGCGGCACCACCCAGGATGCAGCGATAAGTGCTATTTACGAGAAATATAAAGGGGAATAGCCTTTTCAGGCGTCATCTTCTGCCAGATTATCTGATTTGTACGCTGCGACGGCCAGGCTGTCGCAGCGTTCGTTTTCAGGATGGCCGGCGTGGCCTTTGACCCAGATGAACCGGATGTTGTGGCCCTGGGCGCATTTGAGATATCTCTCCCAGAGGTCTGCATTGGCTTTGCCCTTGAAGCCGGTCAGGACCCATCTCTCCAGCCAGCCCTTGGTGACGGCGTTCACGACGTAGGTGGAGTCGCTGTAGATTTCGATGTCGGCGTTCTTCCATTTGATGGCTTCCAGGCCGACGATGACGGCAAGCAGTTCCATACGGTTGTTGGTGGTGGACTTGAAACCCTGCGAGAGAGTCTTCTCGTTTTCACCGTAACGCAGGATGACACCGTAGCCGCCGCGGCCCGGATTGCCGCTGCAGGCTCCGTCAGTGAACATCTGGATGGTGCCGCGTGACATTATTCGGGAAGGATTGTCCTTTCTTTCTTGGGGCTCTCGAAATGCTTTATCTCAAGCGGGTTGGCGCTGAGCTCGTCGTATTCCATACGGTTGCGGCAGATGTCGATGGCCATATAGATGGCTGAAATCATCGATGTCGGATTGGCCATATTTTTGCCGGCGATGTCATAGCCTGTGCCGTGGTCAGGGGACGTACGCACGATAGGAAGACCTGCCGTGAAATTGACGCCTTTGTCAAAAGCCAGCACCTTGAACGGAATCAGGCCCTGGTCGTGGTACATTGCCAGCACTCCGTCGAAGTTGTACTGCATATTGGTGGAGAAGAAACCGTCGGGAGAATAGGGGCCGAATGCGAGTATGTTCTCGGCGTTGGCCTGTTCTATCGCCGGGATAATCTTGTCAATCTCCTCACGGCCGAGGCTGCCGCCGTCGCCGGAATGGGGGTTGAGTCCGAGAACCGCGATTGTGGGACGGTCCTTGGCGAAATCTCTCTTGAGCGATTCGTGCATCAGCCTGATCTTGCGCACCAGCAGGTCTTTGTTGATTCGTTCGGCAACTTTGCCGAGGGGTTCGTGGTTGGTGACAAGGCCGACTTTGAGGTTGTCGGTGCACATAAACATCATACCTTCTTTCGCGCCGAAATTGTTGGCGAGGTATTCGGTATGTCCAGGGAAACCGAAGCCGAGAGCGGCGATTGTGTGTTTGTTGAAGGGAGCTGTCACGAGCGCGTCGATGTGGCCTTCCTTGAGGTCTTTGACTGCAGCTTCAAGCGATTGTACTGCTGCTTTGGCTCCGGCTTCCGTAGGCTGTCCAGGCTCGACGGGAAGCTGGTCGGAGACGCAGTTGATGATGTTCAGCCGTTTGCCGCGGGCATCGGCTGCGGTGTTGATGACGTTGGTGCTTATCTGTTCGGTCTCGGGTATCATCTTGCGGTACAGGCCGAGAGTCCTCGAATTGCCATAAAGGATCGGAACGCACAAGTCCATCATTCTGGAATCAGACAGGGCTTTGATGATGACTTCGTAGCCGATACCGTTGGAATCTCCCTGTGTGATGCCGACAACTATTCTGTGTGCCATAGTTTCTGTGTTTTTGAGTTCGCGAAATTAATCATAATAGCGTAAATTTGCAAAACGATGGATGTCCTCGACAGCGATATAAAATACTTACCGTCAGTTGGTCCAAGGCGTGCGGAACTGTTCGGCAAGGAGCTCGGAATCTTCACGTTCCGCGACTTGATCTACTTTTTCCCGTTCCGCTATGTGGACCGTTCGCGTTTCTACGCCATCAGCGAGATAGATTCCGCGAGCGCCTATATACAGCTGAGGGGAGTCATCCGCGACGTGCGGACAGTCGGAGCCCAACGGGGCAAGAGACTTGTCGCCACGCTGAGCGACGACACCGGCGCCATCGACCTGGTTTTCTTCCAGGGAGTGAAATGGATGTCCGACAAGATAAAGGCCGGCAAGGAATACATAGTCTTCGGCAAGCCGTCTTCCTTCAACGGCGAGCTCAATATGGTCCATCCCGAGATTGACGAAGTGTCGTCGGTAAGACCGGGAACCGGGGCAATGACGGGAGTCTATCCCAGCACCGAGCACCTCAAGAACAGCCTCATCACCAATAAGGTGATAGGCAAGCTGCAGGCCCTGGCGTGGGAGAAGTGCGCCGACAGCATAGTCGAGACCCTTCCGCAGTGGCTGATAGCCGACAAGGGCCTGTGCTCCCTCAAGGAGGCCCTGCACAACATCCATTTCCCTAAGGACGTCCAGTCACTGGCCAGAGCCCAGCACCGTCTGAAGTTCGAGGAACTGTTCTATCTGCAGCTGTCCCTGCTCAAACAGAAGAACGTCCGTATGAGGGCTTCGAACGGGTTGGTGTTCAAACGGCTCGGTGATGCATTCAACGACACTTACAATAATCTGAAATTCCCCCTGACAGGAGCCCAGAAGCGGGTGCTCAAGGAGATAAGGGCCGATGTCACGAGCGGCCGGCAGATGAACCGCCTGCTCGAAGGCGATGTCGGCAGCGGCAAGACGCTGGTGGCGATATTGTCTGCGATGCAGGCCATCGACAACGGCTATCAGGCCTGCATTATGGCGCCGACAGAGGTCCTTGCAGGTCAGCATTACCGCGGCGTGGGCAAGTTTGTCGACACATCCAAGGTCAGATGCGCCCTGCTGACCGGCAGCACCAAGGCCAAGGAACGCAGGGAGATTTACGCAGGCCTTGAAGACGGCAGCATAAACCTGGTGTTCGGCACTCACGCCCTCATCGAAGACAAGGTGAAGTTCGCTGCGCTCGGGCTGGCGGTAATCGACGAGCAGCACCGTTTCGGAGTAGAGCAGCGCTCAAAGCTCTGGTCCAAGGCCGAGACTGTCCCGCATATTCTGGTGATGACGGCCACGCCTATTCCGAGGACTCTGGCTATGACCCTTTTCGGCGACCTGGATATTTCGGTGATAGACGAGCTTCCGCCGGGCCGGAAGCCCGTGGTGACGAAGCACGTGGGCGAGAACCACCGCAAGCAGGTATATGATTTTATGCGCAGGCAGATTGCCCAGGGCCGGCAGGTGTTCGTGGTCTATCCGCTCATCAAAGAGTCGGAGAAGATGGACTATGAAAACCTGGAGTCGGGCTACCTGGCCATTACCGAAGAGTTCAAGCCGCCCCAGTACGTTACGGCTGTCGTCCACGGCAAGCAGACCAATGAGAACAAGGCGCACGATATGGCGCTGTTCGTAGAAGGCAAAGCCAACATACTCGTGGCCACCTCGGTGATAGAGGTGGGGGTTGATATTCCTAATGCCTCCGTGATGGTCATCGAGAGCGCCGAGCGTTTCGGACTGAGCCAGCTCCACCAACTGCGCGGAAGGGTGGGCCGAGGCTCCGCTGAATCCTACTGCATACTTATGACCGGTTACAAGCTCAGCAAGGAGTCGCGTCAGCGCATAGAGATAATGTGCCGCACGACCGACGGTTTCGAACTGGCAGAGGCCGACCTGCGTATGCGCGGTCCCGGCGACTTCGAAGGCACGCGGCAGAGCGGCCTGGCCATCGACCTGCACATAGCAGACCTGGCAAAGGACAATCCCGTGCTGGTCGACGCCCGTGAGACTGCGGCCAGGGTGCTTGAGAACGACCCGCTGCTCAGCGCGCCGGGGAACAGGATACTCGCGGCGAACCTTGCGAGACTTAAGACAGAAATAAAAGACTATTCGAACATATCATGAGGTTAGTATCTTGGAACGTCAACGGATTGAGAGCCTGCTATTCCAAAGGGGCTTTCGACGCAGCCTTCGAGGCTCTTGACGCTGATTTCTTCTGTCTGCAGGAGACAAAACTGCAGGCCGGACAGTTGGATTTGCAATACCTGGGCTACCAGAGCTTCTGGAACTATGCCGAGAAAAAGGGCTACAGCGGCACAGCAATCTACACTCGGCACACCCCGCTTTCGGTGACATACGGGCTGGGAATGGAAGAACACGACGGGGAAGGCCGGGTCATAACTCTCGAGATGCCTGAGTTCTATCTGGTGTGCTGCTACACGCCCAATTCCCAGGACGGGCTGCGCAGACTCGATTACCGTATGCAGTGGGAAGACGCTATGAGGGAATACCTGCGGAAACTCTCAGCCACCAAGGGAGTGATCCTCTGCGGCGACCTGAACGTGGCGCACGAGGAGATAGACCTCAAGAACCCTTCGACGAACCACGACAACCCCGGCTTTACGGACCAGGAGAGGCAGAAGATGAGCGAGCTTCTGTCGGCCGGTTTCGTCGATTCCTTCCGCCATTTCTACCCCGACGCCAGGGACGCCTATTCCTGGTGGAGCTACCGTATGCGCGCCCGCGAGAGGAACGTAGGCTGGAGGATCGACTATTTCATAGTATCGGAGAATATTGCCGGCCGTATGAAAGACGCTGCGATCCACGCCGACCTCGAAGGTTCCGACCATTGTCCCGTCTCTCTCGATATTGATTTTTGAAGGAAGAATTGATATATTTGTAAGAATACAGACATAGCAAAGTATATAATCATAAACAGACAATAATGATCAAAATAGATTTAACTGGCTGCAAGTCTTTTGAAGCAAAAAGAGAGCAGTATCTGGAGAAGGCCCTGGAGGCCTATGACGTTCTTGAAAGCGCACAAGGCGCAGGTAACGATTTCCTCGGCTGGAACCACCTTCCGTCTGAGATGCCTCAGCAGCTCATCGACGACTGCAAGGCCGTAGCGAAGAGCTGGCTCGACAAGAAAGTCAACCTGGTCGTAGCTATCGGCATCGGAGGTTCATATCTCGGCGCCAAAGCCGCCATCGCCGCCCTGTCCCACAACTTCTCCGTCAATGTGGACAAGGAACCGGTGCAGGTTGTCTTCGCAGGCAATACCCTGAGCGAGGATTATATGGCCGACCTTGTTGACCTTATGGAGATGCGCAACGTCGCTGCAGTAGTGATTTCCAAGTCAGGAACCACTACCGAGCCTGCCGTCGCCTTCAGGATCGTGAAGAGCTTCATCGAGGAGAAATACGGCAAGAAGGAAGCTGCCGAGAGGATAGTGGCTGTGACCGACAAGGCCCGCGGCGCTCTCAAGACCCTGGCTACCAGCGAGGGCTACAAGTCATTCGTCATCGAAGACAACATCGGAGGCCGCTATTCAGTGCTGACTCCGGTCGGCCTGGTGCCCATCGCAGCTGCCGGCTTCGACATTGACGCCCTGCTGGCAGGTGCCCGTGATATGGAGGCCCTCTGCAGCCGCAAGTCGAAGGACAACCCCGCCATCCAGTATGCTGCCGCAAGAAACTGTATGTACGACGAAGGCAAGAAAGTCGAACTGCTGGTCAACTACAATCCCAAGCTCGTTTACTTCAGCGAGTGGTGGAAACAGCTCTTCGGCGAGAGCGAGGGCAAGGACGGCAAGGGCCTGTTCCCCGCATCGGTCAGCTATACTACAGACCTCCATTCAATGGGCCAGTACGTCCAGGAAGGAGAGAGGGTTATGTTCGAGACCGTCGTCAGCGTCAAGAATCCTGCCCGCAAGGTTGAAATCCCTTCAGACGGCGAGAATCTAGACGGACTGAACTACCTCGCAGGCAAGAGGATCGAGTACTGCAACGAAAAGGCAATGCTCGGCACCCGTCTGGCCCACATCGACGGCGGCGTTCCCCAGATTTCCGTGGAGACCGAAACCCTCGATGCATACCATCTCGGCGGCCTGTTCTACTTCTTTGAGAAAGCCTGCGGCATCAGCGGCTATGTACTCGGCATCAATCCGTTCAACCAGCCGGGCGTGGAGGCCTACAAGAAAAATATGTTTGCCCTCCTCGGCAAACCCGGATACGAAGAACTCGCAAAAGAGCTGGCAAAAAGGCTGTAATTTCCGCTGATCCACTTGGTAAATGCTTTCCTATACCAGATCGCGAAGCATTACGTAAGCGACTATGACGGTGACTTGGGCAAGGTGTGTTTCGTCTTCCCGAGCCGCCGTTCAAGTCTGTATTTCCGCAAGTGGCTGGGCCTTTGCAGCGACGCTCCGATCTTCTCGCCCGAACTGCTGACCATTAGCGAGTTGCTCGACAAGCTGTCCCCTTATGCCAGGGCGGACAAGATTGAGCTGGTGGCCATACTCTACAAGCATTATCTCGACCTCGGCCGCAGCGAAGGGCTCGTGTGCGACAGCTTTGACGAATTCGTCTACAAGGCTGACACTCTCCTTTCTGACTTCAACGACATCGACCAGTATATGGTCGACGCCCACGACCTGTTCTCAAACGTAAGGGACCTTGAGAGCATATCGGCAGATTATGACTACCTGAGCGAGACGCAGAAAGAAGCTATCCGCAATTTCTGGCGGATAACCCTCGACAGATATTCAGAGAAGCCCGGCAAGACCCGCTTCCTGCAGATCTGGAATATCCTCGCCCCTCTGTACGATGCTTTCAGGGAGGACCTCGCAGGACGGGGAATGGCATACGACGGGATGATGGCCAGGGCGGTGGCCGAAATGGTAAAAGACCGTGACGGCACCATTGACGAGGTGCTGTCCGGCTACGAGAGGATAGTCTTCGTGGGTCACAATGCCCTCAGCGAATGCGAGAAGGTCCTGTTCTCCTATGTGAGGAACTCCGGCAAAGGCGATTTCTACTGGGATTTCAAAGGCAAGCTGCTGCGGGACAAGGACAACAAGGCGTCGCTTTTCATCTCGTCTTACGAGTCGGACTATCCGTCGTTGTACCAGCTCGATGACAGCGCGGCAGATTATCCTCAGGTCGAGGTGGTCAGCGTTCCGTCTGCGACAGGGCAGGCGAAGAAGGTGGCAGACTGCCTGCGCACAATGGACCAGGATTCGACGGCCATAGTGCTTCCGGACGAATCGTTGCTGATGCCGCTGCTCAATTCCGTGCCGGAAGAAATCAGCAAGATCAACGTGACGATGGGCTACGGCCTTTCGAACAGCGCGTTCGCGGCCCTGATGTCCTCCCTCGGTCCGCTGCAGCTGAACAAGAGGATCCGCGGCGGCCAGACTACTTTCTACCACAAGGACGTAACGGCGATCCTTTCGCATCCCTTCGTGCTGAATGCCTGCGGCGATACTGTCAAGGAACTGCAGACTCGCATCAACCTGAACAACCTTGTCCAGGTGCCGGCCGCTCTCTTCGAAGAGACGCAGCAGGATCTTCTGTGCTCCATCTTCAAGCCTGTCGACAGCGTGGGCGACGCGTTCGCCTGGCAGCTGCACGTCATCGAACTGCTGGCCGGGAGCATATCGGACCTGGAGAAAGAGTTTGCTTACGGCTACTATAAGGCAGTCAGTCATATCCGCGACCTGCGCATACCATATCTCGACAAGCTCGAGACCTATTTCCACTTCCTGCGGCAGATGACAGCCCGGCTCAACGTGCCCTTCCGGGGCGAGCCGCTCCACGGCCTGCAGATAATGGGGCCGCTCGAGACCAGGGCCCTCGACTTCGACAACATCATCATCCTCTCGGTCAACGAGGGGACATTCCCGGCGAAGAACCAGAGCGACTCGTATATCCCTTATTCGCTGCGAAGGGGCTTCGGCCTGCCGACCTTCGAGCTGTTCGACAGCATTTCGGCATACCACTTCTACCGCAGTATCTACCGGGCCCGCAGGGTGGTGCTGATGTACGACAGCCGTACCTTCGGAGTCCACAGCGGAGAGCCCAGCCGCTTCATAATGCAGCTCAAGCACCATTACACCCAGGTGCCCCTCGTCGAGAAAGTCTGCACCTACACCATCAACCCGGCTGAGCAGGGCACAGCGACGGTAGTGAAGGACGCGCAGGTGATGGAACAGATAAGGAAGGTCTATGTCGAAGAGCGGCACAGCTTTTCCGCTTCCAGCCTCAACGATTATATGGGCTGCCCGCTGAAGTTCTACTACACGAAGGTCAAAGGGATAAAGGAGAGCGACAAGGTCGACGAAGGCTTCGAGTCGGGGCCTTTCGGAACGGCTTTCCACGGCATAATGGAGACCCTTTATGAGCCTTACCGCAATGAGATAGTCAGCGCTGACATCATCGGCAGCTTGCTGGGCCGGACAGAGGAACTTGACAAACTCATAGCTGCGAAGCTCGACGAGGCATTCAAGTACAACGGCCTGCCGATAACCGGCCGCAGGCGCGTCACCTTCGAGATGCTCAGGAAGATAGTGCTCAAGACCCTCGAGTATGACAAAAGCTATGCTCCGTTCACTTATCTGGACGGAGAGCGCAAGATATACGCCGACCTGGACGTGGCAGGGGTGAAGGTGAACCTGATGGGTATCATCGACCGTCTGGACAGCAAGGGAGGCCAGGTGAGGATAGTCGACTACAAGACCGGCTCCATCAAGCTGCACGCCACAAGGGACAGCGACTCGGCGATAATAGATAAAATCTTCGACACCGGCCTCGGCGGCAACCGGCCTTACTCATCTTTCCAGATGTATCTCTATGCCTACCTCATTGCCAGGCTCAGGACCGGAACTCTCTCGGCCGGAGGACTCGGCCCGAAGCCGGCGGACGACACGGAAATCTGCGTCTACCAGATGAAACAGATTTTCGACACGTCCCTAAGGACTTTCAGCAGCAATGATGCTATGCTGAGGGCCTTCGAGGACAAGCTCAAGGCTCTTATCGGCGAAATACTCTCCGAGGGCGAGTTCGTGGCCCGCCCTGCCGGCCCTTCTGAATCAAAGTGTGACTATTGCCCCGTCAGGGTTCTTTGCAGTTATTGATATGGCGGTGATTGACATATACAAAGCTTCGGCGGGCAGCGGCAAGACCCACACCCTCACTCAGAAGTACCTCCAGTATCTTCTGCAGTCGGACGATGCGGATGCATACAGGCATATCCTCGCGGTGACCTTCACCAACAAGGCTACGGACGAGATGAAGCAGCGTGTGCTGGACACCCTGTCCAAGGAGGCGCGCAAGGACAGCCCCGACGGCCGCAAGGCCCGCAGGGTGCTCATCAGCATCCTCCACGATTACTCAAATTTCTCGATAACTACCATCGACAAGTTCTTCCTCCAGATAATCCGGGCTTTCGCGCGTGAGATAGGACAGAACGGCTCGTCCCGCGTCGAACTGGACGAGCAGGGCGTGATAGCGTCGGCGGTGGACTCGATGCTGGATTCGCTTGACGAGGAGCAGAACGCCCCTCTGCTGGACTGGATGGTGGCCTACGCCCTGGAATCTGTGGAAAAAGGCGGCTCGTATGATATAGCCACAAGCCTGAAAGAGTTCAGCAAACTGTTCCTTCAGGAAGATTTCAGGATAAAGAAAGGTATGCCCGGTGTGTCCTTCGTCCAGGACAGGGAAACCATAGAAGAAGTCCGCAAACTGACCGCAGCCAGGATGAAGGCCTTCCGCGAGAAGTATCCTCCCAGAAGCAGGAATGTAGACGAATACGCCAAAAGGGTCAACGAGACCGACAAGATAATAATGGATTCGGTCGGCATAATGGGCATCTCCAGCGATATCTATGCCCGTATGACGGAGATCCTGCGGGAGAAGAACCTCGTGATGCTTTCGGAGTCGAAGGAGACGATACGCAAGCTTATCGACGATTCCGACGCTCCTTTCATTTACGAAAAGGTCGGCAACCGCTACGACCACCTGATGCTCGACGAATTCCAGGATACTTCCCGCGTGGAATGGAGCAATTTCCTGCCGCTCTATCGTGAAAGCCTCGCGAAGGGGAAGGACTGTATGATAGTAGGTGACATAAAGCAGAGCATATACCGTTTCAGGGGTTCGGACTGGGAGACCCTGAACTCCGGGCTCGCAAGGGACTTCGACTCGTCGCTCACGCATTTCGACACCCTCAAGGTCAACAGGCGCAGCGCGCGCAACATAATAGGGTTCAACAATCTGCTCTATAAGAATATCAAGCAATGGCTTCCGGACGAGTTCGCCCAGAAGATTTCTGACATTTACAAGGACGCGGAGCAGACAGAGTGGAAAGAGGCGGAAGGCTATGTGAAAGTACAGCTGGTGGATTATATGTCCAAACCGGAGTTCGTGGCTATGGCCCTGGACTGGATGATGCCTTCCATAAGGGAACTGCAGGCAAACGGCTTCCCGGCCGGCAGCATCACTGTCCTTGCGAGGGACAACAAGCAGGTGTCTGACATCGCAAAGCGGCTAATAGCGGAAGGCTACGCCGTCATTACGGACGAGTCGCTGCTTGTGTCCGGCTGTCCACAGGTGCAGAAACTTGTCGCAGTGCTCAAATATCTCAGCTCCGGAACCGACGACATCTGCAACGAACAGCTGCGGCAGCTGGGCGTAGACCTGAGCAGGACTGTGGCGGTCGAAGGCGCATTATACGACCTGTGCGAAAATATCATCAGGATATGGGTGGGTGAAGTAGCCAAAGGCGACATCCCTTACATCAACGCGTTCCTCGACATAGTGACTGAATATACGTCGGTCTACGGCTCCGACGTGGCCGCATTCGTGAGATGGTGGGAGGAGAGCGCCTCGAAGAACAGATATATATCCGTACCCGAAGGGCAGGATGCCGTAAGGGTGATGACTTACCACAAGTCGAAAGGACTTAGCCTGGAGGCCGTTGTGATACCTTTCTTCAATGAACCGTTCAGTTCGAGGAAAACTTCTTTCCTGTGGACGACTCCCCCGCCTGAGGTATGCAAGATAGGCTTGTTCCCCGTGAAGTGCGTCAAGGATCTTGACAAGACCTTCTTCAGCGAAGACTACCGCAAGGAGAGTTTCCTGAAGGCGGTTGATGCGATGAATGCAGCCTATGTGGCAACTACCAGAGCGAAGCAGGCTATGTATATCAACGCCGTGCGCTCCAAGGAAGGCATCGACGCAGTGTCGGAGAGCCTGGCGCAGATGCTTGAAAAAAGCTGCAAACCAGCCGAAGAAGGCGGAAACGTCTATGAATTCGGCACGCCTCAGCGCTATGTCCCTTCATCTGACGACGCTGATGCGAGGATCCAGGAGCCTGTGGACAGTTTCGTGTCCATACCGTATATGGTGACTGAAGGGAGCGGGGATGAAGACGTGCCGGTCAGGCCGAGGATCGAGATGGCATATTCCGGCGCCGATTTCTTCGCCGAGCCCGGTGCACGGCAGAAGGGAGTGGTGCTGCACGACATCCTGGCGGCCGTATCCGTGCCGGAGGACTTGCCGCAGGCCGTCGTCGCTGCTGTGGCTGACGGAGTGCTGCCTGCCGCAGAAGCCCCTCAGGTGGAAGCAGACTTGTCGCAGGCCATAGCTTCAGTGGCCGCCCTTCATTGGTTCGACAGCGGCAGCACAGTGTACAACGAACTGTCGATAATCAATACCGACGGAAACGTGGAACGTCCCGACAGGGTGATAATGCGGGATGGCGAAACCATAGTGGTTGACTACAAGTTCGGAGAAGAACGCAAGGGTTACCGCTGGCAGGTGGGCAGATATATGAAACTGCTCAAGCTGATGGGCCATTCCCGCGTCAAAGGATACATCTGGTATGTGAAAAACAATAAAGTTGAAGAAATATGAAAAGAATTCTGGTTTTATCGGTAACGGCCCTGCTGCTGTTATGTTCCTGCAAATCAGGAAAACAAGTTAATTATCAAAATCCTCTCGACGTCCAGTTCGGCGATCCTTATGTGCTGCTTGCATCCGACGGCAACTACTATATGTACGGCACCGGCGGTGTGCGGGACGGCTTCGGCTGCTATAAATCTGCAGACCTGGTCAACTGGGAGTATCAAGGTGCGATCTATCACGGCAACACTCCTGATTCCTGGGCTCTCGACTGTTTCTGGGCTCCTGAGGTGTACGAAAGAAACGGGAAGTTCTATATGTTCTTCAGCGCCAACACAAAGGCCGATCCTAACGGCGACGAGGAGCGCTTCAGCATCGGAGTGGCAGTGTCTGACTCGCCTGTCGGCCCGTTCGTCGAGATGAACGGCGGTCCGCTGTTCCAGCCCGGCTATCCTGCCATCGACGCCAATGTGCTGTTTGACGACAGCGGCAAGTGCTATCTCTATTTTTCACGCTGCTGCTACAAGCACCCTGTGGAGAGTGAAGTCGCAGACTGGGCCCGCGAAAAAGGCCTTTTCGATGAGATAGAAGAGAGCTGGGTGTATGGAGTGGAACTCAAGCCCGACTTCAGTGGAGTGATCGGGGAGCCGGTGCTGCTGCTCTGCCCTCCGAAGTCGATGTCCGACGCTCAGGCTGAATGGGAGAGCCGCTCAGTCACTTCCGGAGAAGTGAACCGCCGCTGGACCGAAGGCTCCTTCATCATCAAGCGTGACGGCATCTATTACATTATGTATTCTTCGAACTTCTATGCAGGCGAGAACTACGCTGTCGGCTACGCCACTTCCGACAGTCCCCTGGGACCTTTTACCAAGTCGGCCGACAATCCTGTCCTGCAGAAGAATACACAGGACGGAGGTATCGTCACGGGAGTGGGCCACAACAGCATAACCCGCTCGCACGACGGCAAGCACCTTTACTGTGTGTACCACGGCCGTACCGCAGCGACAGGAGCGGAGCGTGTGGTCTTCATCGACGAGATGGAGATCAAGGACGGGCATCTGAAGGTCTTCGGCCCGGATACCGACCCCCAGACGCTCACATATTGATAGCTTATCTGACTTGCGGCAGGTCGAAGTCCAGCATACTGCGCGGGCAGCCTGCGTTGAGGCGCATATAGCCTAATCCTTCTGGGCCGAACATCACGCCGCTGTTCAGACCTACCTTCACTTTGTTGATGAAGTAATCCTCCAGAAGTGCCTGGTCTTCAGGCTGCAGGTTGTCTTTGCCAGCCAGACGGCGGAGCAAATTCCGGCAGTCCAGCCATACCAGGTATGAGCACTGAGGCCTTATGGGGTTGATGAGCTGCACACCGTCTGCACGGAAAGCGGCGAACTTGTCCTCCAGATAGAGTATGTTCTTCTCAATGTACTTAATGGCTGCGTCACGCCAGGGTTTTCCTTCGGTGAAGGCTGTCATCATACCTACAGATGCAAACACTGAAGGGCAGTTGAGTTCGTTCGCCTCAAGCCAATCGTAGAACGGTTTGGCAAGCTTCTCATTCGGTATGACCGAGAATGAAGAAGCAAAACCGGGAATGTTGAATGTCTTTGACGGGGCGCCGAATGTTATGCTGTTCGCGGCCGCCTTGTCGCTGACCGATGCAAAACTGATGTTGCGGTTGCCCCAGAGGCAGAGGTCGGAGTGGATTTCGTCCGAGATGACGAGAGTCCCGTGCTTGTGGCAGATTTCTGCGAGTCGGATCAAGTCCTCGCGGCTCCAGAGGTATCCTCCGGGATTGTGCGGGCTGCAGAGGATCATCATCTTGACAGGAGCCTCGGCCGTCAGCAGGCTGTCCAGATGGTCGAGGTCCATCTTTCCGTCTTTCAGGGGGTTGCGCAGCACGATGCGGCCGTTTCCCTTAGGCACGTTGGTGAAAGGATGGTACACTGGAGACTGGATTACAACCTTGTCGCCAGGCTTTGTGAAGAAATTGACGGCCAGGCCGATACCCCTGACGATGCCGGGGATGAAGCTGATCCAGCTGCACTGCGTCTGCCAGCCGTGCTCTTCGAGCAGCCAGCGCTGTATCGCGGGTTTCATCTGGGGCGGCTCAGCGTCATATCCGTATACACCGGACTGCACATATTCCTCGAGTTTGGCGCGTATGCACTCGGGCGAGCGGAATTCCATATCGGCAACCCAGAGCGGGGTGATGTCCTCCCTGCCGAACAGTTCTTTGAGGGCCCTGTATTTGACTGAATAGGTGTTCCTGCGATCGATTATCTCGTCGAAATTGAATTGTTCCATTTCATATAAGTATTTAGGCATATAAAGATACGGATAAAAGTAGTATCTTAGTCATATGCAAGAACTGGAATCATACGCCCGCAAATATAATTCGCCTGAATTTTTCAAGACCGACCCCATCATCTTCCCGAAACATTTCGCTGAACTGATGAAAAAAGGGGAGGCCTGTCTGCAGGACGTGGAAATTGCTGCCGTGATCGCCGCCCACCTTGCCTGGGGGCGCCGCGATATGATAGTCAGGGATTGCAACCGTGCCTTTGACGAGATGGGATGGAAGCCCTACGACTATATCCGCCGGGGCTGTTTCCGGGATGACGACTGCAGCCTGCACCGCACCGTAAAGTGGAGTGAATTTGCAAGGATATGCCAGAATTTGAAACATTTCTATCAAGAAAATGAAACATTGGAGATTCTGAGTCAGGATGAAATGCGCACCCGCATATACGGCCAGAAAAGCGACCCTTCGGCAGCTAACAAGAAGATCAATATGCTGAGACGCTGGATGGTACGACGCGACGGCATCGTGGATCTGGGCCTGTGGAGGCATATCTCTCCTGCAGACCTGATAATCCCGCTTGACGTGCACGTCCACCGCGTCGCGCTCGAAACAGGCCTCACCTGCCGCAAGCAGGCAGACCTGCGCACTGCTCTTGAGATTACGGAAGGCCTTAAAAAAATCTTCCCAGGCGATCCTTGCCTGGGAGATTTTGCGCTGTTCGCCTATGGGGCGGAGCGTGCAGCCGGAAAAGCGGACTGATTACAGTATCCTGTCTTCCTCTTTGAAGTAAATCGTGGATTTTTCGTGGGAAGCCTGGTCGCCCATCAGGGCAAGGGCAGTTGCGTAGTATGCTTCCTTGACAATCTTGTCGGGCTGCTGTCCGGTAATCACTGCGTGGCAGAATGCGTGCGCAAGCTCTACGGAGCCGTCATTGGTAGCTCCAGTACTGCTTGAACCATCTGTAGTTATAATCTTGTCAGTGAAGCGGATGCCAGGGTCGGTAGAAGCGTCTTCCTGAGACCAGCTGCTGCCTGCGAAGGCGTTGTTGCTGAGGATTCCCTGCTTGATCTGCATAAGGAACTGCTCGATACCGCTGCGGTATGCCGGTTGTTCGCTGAACATTATGCCTTTGACAAGGTCGATGGTGCCCTCGCTGCCGAGGATGAACTCGCCCATTCCGAAGTGCTTGTTTGAAATGATGGATTCGAAGGTCATATGGACGCCGTTGGGATACTCATAGGTAACCGCTACGTTGTCGAACACTTCACGGCCGTCTTTCCAGAAACGGATGCTTCCCATTCCTGTCACGCACTCGGGATACTGGTCCATAGCCCAGGAGCCGTTCTGAAGCTGGTGGCAGGCAAGTTCGGTCATCAGACCCCTTGAACTCTCATTGTAGAGCCTCCAGTTGATGCGTCTCTCGAATTCGGGTGACGGAACTTCACGGCGCCAGTCGTTGTTGCGGTACCAGTAGTTGCGCACTCCGACGACCTCTCCGATGGCCCCTGAATGGATAAGTTCCATCGCCTTGATGTATTTGGGATCGAAAAGCCTTTGCTGGCCGACTACGAACACCTTGCCGCTGCGTTTCCACTCGGCGATGACATCCTTGCAGTCCTGGATGGAATATGCCATAGACTTCTCGCAGAACACGTGCTTGCCGGCCTTGAACGAATCAATCGTCATAGGGGCGTGAAGATTCAGTGGCGTGCAGATGATGACGCCGTCTACATCTTTGTCGTCCAGAAGTTTGTGATAGTCTTTATAAAGTTTTGCTCCAGGACACAGGGCTGCTGCTGCCTGCAGATGCGGCTCATAGTCGTCGCAGAGAGCTACGATTTTTGCGCTCTTGTCTACAAGCAGGTTTGCGATGTGGAACTGTCCGCGCGAACCGGTGCCGATAATACCCAGTTTGGCTGTCTGTCCTTCGATTTCCTTCTGACCCTTCTCGGTGCAGGAGGTGAGCCACGGGAACAGCGAGATGGCGGATCCCACTGCGAACATGCTGCCTAAGTTCGACAGAAACTCTTTACGGGTTAACATTTTATCCATAATGTATCAATATACTTTAATAACTTTCGTGGTGCCGTTCGTCAAGCAGTATACTTCGCTTGCCGAGTAACCCGCAAAGCGGGCCAATATATCGCTTCTCTTTTCCCTCGGGGCCACATAAAGTGCGGTGGAAAGGACTTCGCAGGCCATAGGAGAGGGGCCGGTCACGGCAATCATCTCGTCTTTGACCACGCGGTCGCCGGTCGCCGGGTCGATGATGTGCCCCAGGCCTCGTCCGTTCCTGCCCGAGATGGACAGAGCACAATCTTTCAATTCAAACGTGTGTGCGCATTTGCCCCTGAAGTACGGATGCTCGACCGATATCGGCCAGTAATCTCCGTAGGGGTGGGTCCCCAATGCAAAAATGGAACTGTTTCCAAAATTCAGCAGGGCGCAGGTAACATTTTCACGTTTCAAAATATTACAAGCATTCTCCAGCGCATATCCCTTGGCGAAACCTCCGAGATCAAGCTTGACCGTCGGGTCACAAAAGCGGACGGTGTGGGAGCTGCCGTCAAGTTCAAAATTCTTCACCCCATTTGAGGCTGAGCGGGAGGCACGGTTGGCAGTGATGTCGAAGTATCCGTCGGTGCTGTTGCAGAAAACCCTGCACATCTCGAGCACCATAAACAGCTCGTCGTCGACTGTTGCCGCCTCTTCCGCGGCCGTCTTGTTTACAAGGGCCAGGGGGCTGCCCTTGTCGAAGCGGTTGAACTTGTCGTTCGCTTCTTTTGTGCGGGCCCATATCTCGTCTATGATGGCCCGCGATTTTTCTTCGCTGTAGAACGGCAAAACAATCTCCGCAACGGAGTGCATCGTTTCGAATGCTGAGTAGGCTACCGGTGCGGAGACGTTTTCGTCGCTATACTTGAAGGATGTCATTTATTCCTCTTAGTGAAAATCTTTCTGCAGACAAGCACCAGAAGCCGGATCAGCAGCAGCAGTATATAAAAGATGACTGCCACCAGGACCGTGAAGCCTATCTGGGAAAAAAGTTCGTGCCATTGAGAATGGTAGACGATGATACAGACGATGTTGAGCAGGACTGCGCAGATAAAGCAGCCGAGCGCAATCAAAAGTTCTGTCTTCACCCTCTTGCCTGAAATGACCAGATCTTTCATTTAGTCTAATACTTTAATCTTTATGTTCTTGAAATAAACGTGGTCGGAGTGGTCCTGAAGCAGCAGATGACCGGCCTCGGCGTTGCCGAAGTTGGGATAGTTGCGGTATTTGCTGTATGCTACAAGAGCATTCCATTCCTGGGTGTTACGCTCGTATTCAACAACTTTGACACCGTTGAGCCAGTGCTCTACGTGATTGCCGTATACATAGACCATTGCGGTGTTGAAGTCATAAAGGTTGAAATTGGCGTTCTCCTTCTGGGCGGGGATCAGGTCATAGAGTGACGACAGGGTGCGGTTGCCCTTGACACCGGCTTTGGCGTCAGGATGGCGCTCGTCGTCAAGCATCTGGAATTCGCAACCGATCGATGCGCCTCCGGGGATGCTTTCCATCGCGGGGTCTACGAAATACTTCAGGCCGCTGTTGGCGCCCTCGGTGATTTTGAAATCGACTTTAACGATGAAATTCTTGAACAGCGCGTCAGTGACGATGTCACCGGCTCCGCGGGCGAAGGGTTTCCTCTTTTCAAGGACGATCTGTCCGTCGGCTACGTGCCATACGCTGTCCGGCTGGTGGTCTGTGCCGGCAATGTGCCAACCATCGAAAGATTTGCCGTCGAAGAGCAGCTGCCAGCCCTGGGCCTTTTCAGCCTTGGTGAGCACGTTGTCTTCGGTGACAACCTGGTCGAGGTTGAAATATTTGCTGTGGTCCGCCGGCCTGTCGCAGCTTTGTGCGAAGGCCAGCAGGACAACTGCAAATAATACAAGGAGAGAATTCTTCATAACTAGAGTTTGTAGAATTCTTCCCAACCCTTTCTCGGCGGCTGGTCGCAGAGCAGTGCAGTGGCGAAGCGGTCACCTACGCAAGTCTTGGTAATATTGTCGAAGATGATCTTTCTGTTCAGACGCATAGCGATTGTGCCGAGAGAGAACATCTGAGCCAGCGGGGTGAATACCTGGATTGAAGAGCGGGTCTGTTCCCTTCCCATTGCTCCGAGAAGGAAGTTCTCGTAGTGGTTAGAAGGTGAC
This sequence comes from uncultured Bacteroidales bacterium, assembly GCA_947169015.1. Lineage (GTDB taxonomy): Bacteria > Bacteroidota > Bacteroidia > Bacteroidales > UBA932 > Equibacterium. The sequence goes on from CAMVOD010000003.1 coordinate 211,926, forward strand.
TCGGGAACTACAGGCATATATTTAGCAAGCTCTTTGGCCCTTGCTTCACCGATGATCTGAGATGCTGCGGCGTGAGAACCACGTTTGATGACGAGGTCTTTTCCGTCAGGACCCTTGCAGTAAAGCTCACTTCCGGGTGAAGGAACGCGCGGACCGTCGGCTGCGGGAGCTGCTGCAGCCTGAGGTCTGCCCTGGCCGCCCTGAGGTCTCTGACCGCCCTGGCCGCCCTGAGGTCTCTGACCATTGGCGCCGCCGAGGCTTCTCGGATCGACAGTCTGGCCGTTGACGGTGATGGCGGGAATGTTGCTGTCAGCATTGGTTGCAGTGTCCCAATATCCGTCAGGAAGTTCAGGAATGTTCTTCTCACCGTCGTACCAGGTTACCTCGCACTCGGGCAATTTGCCGCGTGCAGCGAATTTGAAACGCAAAGTAGTCTCGAACGGGAAGAAGAAGTCGTTGTGGTTCACTACGTGGATAGGGTCAACCTCGTAAGGAACACCAAGACGGAGGAACTGGTGAGGAGTGTCGATGATGTGGGCAGCCCAGTCACCGATTGCACCCATACCGAAGTCATACCAGCCACGCCAGTTGCCAGGGTGATATTTGCCGTTGAACTCGTGGAACTTGGCGGTAGTCAGCCAGGTATCCCAGTCCATTCCGTCAGGAATAGGCTCAGCCTCCGGGAATTTGGTGATAGCAGGATCGTAAGGATACCAGCGGCGCCAGTTGTTGAAGTGAGCGGTAATCTTGCGGCAGTCGTTGATGATACCGGCCTCATACCAAGCCTTGAACTGGAAGTAGTTCTCGCCTGAATGGCCCTGGTTGCCGACCTGGGTGGCAACTTCGGGATGACGGTTGGCTATGTCGCAGAGGAGCTCGGCTTCGTTGAAGGTACGGCACATAGGTTTCTCGATGTAAACACTCTTGCCATAAGAAATGGCGAGCATTGCTGCGGGGAAGTGAGCGAAGTCGGGGATGGCTACGAGAACGGCGTCGAAGTCGTTGTGAGCCTTGTCGAACATTTCCCTGAAATCAGTGAAAACTTTTGCCTTAGGATGGTTTGCGATGGTGCGCTGGCATCCGCTGCTCTTGAGATCTACATCGCAGATGCAGGTGATCTCGCAGATACCTGAGCGGTCGAACTGTCCGATGTCTGATGCAGCCTGGTTGGCGGCACCGATACAAGCGAGGCGGACTTTCTGTCCGTCGGCCTTTGCGGCTTCAAGCTCTGTCTGAACAGGATTGAAGGCGCCGGCTTTCGATGCTGCATTAGCTGCAGAACCGGTAAGGACTGCACCGGCGGTGGCTACGCCTGCAGTCTTGAGGAATTGACGTCTTGAAAAATCTTTCATATTGAGTATTTGATCTTAAGGTTGATTAAAAAAGCCAAAATTCGTCCGAAGTTAAGCATTATTAAGGTTAATTCAAAGTGCTTGACTGTTTATTTCTTTTTAGTTTGTTGAGACTGGAGTCCTTGTATGATATTTTGCATATATAATAGATCAAAATCATAACCAGCAGTATGCCGAGCACAAGGCAGGATGTGCGTACATTGCTGTGGATGGCATTGCGCAGGACAAGGGTCTCTCCGTCGTCGGACAGCAGCTCTTCAAATTCCGCGCCGTCCATCGTGGCCTGGGTCCATTTCTGAGACAGATAGCCGTCGCTGAACAGGGTTGCACCGCCGTTTGAACGGTTGATGGTCAGCAACAGCTTGCGGTCACCGTAGCCTACTTCGAGAGGGAAATCGGCTGGAATGCCTTGGTCTGCAGCCGATGAGGCGATGTAGAGGTCCGCTCCGGCCGCCGACACTTTCTGGGCAAACGCTTCGATGCGCGCCCAGTGCCTGGCTTTGAGCTTCGCCGGGTCGTAAATAGAGATCAGGACTGCATCGTCGCTGTAAAGCAGGTTGGGAGTGATGTCATTGCCGTAAGCATCCTGGATTATGAAGTCGGAGTATTGTCCGGCGGTGCCGGTCATTTCGGTGACTGTCTCCACATAGGTCCAGGTGGAGTCGGGCAGGTCTTCGAGCGTGAAGCTCCTGTTCTCCCCGTCCTTTGAGTAGATGAATGTGGTGACGAAGTCCGCATCGTCGTCTTCGTCGGAAATATGCGAGCCGATATTGTAGGGCGTGAATTCATACATCGGCACGTAGAGGTAGGAGTGGAGCCACAGGCCGACGCCCACCACGAAGAAAAACCCCGCGAAGACCCACTCTACAGCGGGGGCTGCTATGGCATCTATCTTCTTGCGCTGGAAATAGAGCAGTGCGATGCAGGGCAGCAGTATCAGATTCTTGAAGAAAGTCTGCCAGTTTGTGAGATGCACCGCCTCGCCGAAGCAGCCGCAGTCGCTGATGGGGTTGAACAGGGCCAGATACAGCGTCAGCAGGGTGAAGAAGCAGCACATATAGAAGCCTATGGCGGTCATAAGCTTCATCCTTACTGACAGCAGTATGCACATACCGACGGTAAATTCCGCAACAGCAAGCAGCATACCTGCCCAAAGGGCAGCTCCGGACAGGAACCCGAGGTGGAGTGCGGAGAAATATTCCTGGAAGATCAGGGAAGTGCCGACAGGGGACAGAAGCTTGACCAGACCGGAAAAGATGAAGGTCAGGCCGAAGACAAGCCGGCAGAGAGCTCTTAGAAATCTCATTTGATCCTTTGTGAAATTAGTTGTCTGAGACTGTCGAAAATGGTCTCGGCGGGAAGGATGTCGCCGTCGGGACCGGCGCAGTCGATGCGGATGAAGTCGCTGTCGAGTCCGCACTGGCGGAGATAAATCTTGCGGACGTTCTTCTGGAACTCTATGCTGGCTTCGTGGATGTCGCTCTTGCCGCCCAGATAGTCCCGGTCGCTGCCGCTGCGGCTGTTGTGCAGCTGCCTGTCCACAAAGACTATGGGAACGTCGAGGAATATGTTGAAATCGGGCCTGGGAATGCCTGAGATTGTGTATTCATAATTGAAGATCCATTCCCGCAGCTGGTCCGACTGCTCTCCGTCCGGCAGCTTGGCGCACTGGAAAGCTATGTTTGAGTATACGTACCGGTCGAGGATGACGCAGTATCCTTCGTCGAGCCACTGTCTGATGGTGGGAGCGGCGTCAATGCGGTCCAGCGAATAAAGCAGGGCCACGAGCTGCGGATGCACCTCGTCATTGCCTCCGAAGTCGCCCCGCAGGAACCTCGCGATGAGGTCGCCGTAGACCGGAGCTTCGTATCTTGGAAAATGAAGGAACTTTGTCTTGAAGCCTGCAGACTGCAGGTATGCGTCGAGCATTTTCACCTGGGTTGATTTGCCGGCTCCGTCAAGCCCTTCGAGCACTATAAGCATATTTATGTATATATTTGTGGTATGCACAAATATACTAAGATAATAGGAATCATTAACCTGAATGACGATTCATTTTATCGACACAGCAGGGTTGAAAACGGGCAGTCTTTCCGCTCCCGGGTGGAAGAGATGGCAGCCGGCGGGGCCGACATCATCGACATCGGGGCCTGCAGCTCCCGTCCCGGCAGCGTCTATCCCGGGCCCGATGAGGAGTGGAAGCGCCTGCAGCCTGCGCTGAAGGTCATAGCCAGGCATTTTGACGGACACAGTTTCTCCGTCGATACCTTCAGTTCCCGGATCGTCAGACGGGTATATGACGCCATCGGCCCCTTTATGGTCAACGACATCACTGCCGGACAGGCTGACGCCGGTATGCTGGCGACAGTCGCTGCTCTCGGGCTGCCGTATGTGGCTATGCACAGCCGCGGGAATGGCCTCACTATGGATTCCTTGTGCGATTATGGAGACGTCGTGGAGGATGTCAAGGCCTATTTCAGGGAATTCGGCCGAAAGGCAGCTGCCGCAGGCCTTGAGAACTGGATACTGGACCCGGGCTTCGGTTTCGCCAAGACAGTGGGACAGAACCTCGAGATGCTGGCCAGGCTGCACGAGTTCCTTGAGCTGGGCAGGCCGCTGTACGTGGGCATTTCCCGCAAGAGGATGGTATGGGAGCCGTTGGGGCTTAGTCCTGAGGACTGTCTTTCCCAGACTCTTGTCCTTCAGGGTCAGGCTGCTCTTCAAGGGGCTGACTATCTTCGGGTTCACGACGTTGCTGCCTGTCGGGATTACTTGAGAACAATTCTCTGAGATTGTCGAATTCCTTGCTGAAAGCTATACCGGCGCCGTTGCGTTGCGTCTGGTCGAGGTAGCTGCTGAAGTCGTCGGGGGAGTGCGAGAACAGGGTGAAGGTCGTGCGGCCTCTCTTTCCGAGCTTGATGGCTATGTCGATGTTGCCCATCACGTCGCTCTTGCCTGCAGTGTTGTACTGGCGGTTTCCTATGTTTCCGTTGATGGTGACGCGGTTGTTGAACAGCTGCGTGCTGATGGCGACGTCTACTACGTCGCGGCCGCTGTCGTTGTTCTGGTAGTTGAGACCAAGGTCGACTGGGATGTTCAGTTCTTCGAGTATGTCGTTGATCTGGTTGGCCATCAGCTCTCCGATGTTGAGATAGTTGACTCCCGTGGTGGCATTGTAGATGCCGGACTGGTCGTCAGGCAGGAAGTTGCCGGTCAGCAGCACCGCCACGAACTGTTTCATCCGCTTTTCTTCGGTCATCAGGGCCGGTTCGATCTGGGCCATTATTGAAGGCTCCACGTCGAGGATGTCCACATCGAAGCCCAGCTGAGGGTTCGAGAGCTTGCCGGACACGTCGAGTTTGCATTTGACGTTCTTGCGGGCGGAAGTGGAGACAGAGTCGGTAAGCAGGGGAGAAATCGAAGCCTTGGTGTCATATTCGGCAGTGATGTCGAGGTCGGTGCTCATCACGTCGCCCGTGAAATTGACGCTGCCGCCTTTGTTGATGGAGAAGAGCTTGTTGGTCAGGCCGAGCAGTTTGTAGTTGAAGCTTCCCTCGTCGATGCCGTAACTGCCTCTGATGTCGAACTGCTGTCCTTCGACGCTTATGTTGATGTCTCCGCTGCCTTTGGCCTTGAGCGTATTGCCGGAGGTCTTGTCTATGTCGAGGTTGATCTCGGCTTCATCCGTAGCGTGCAGCCTCAGGTTGACTCCGAAATTACCCTGGCTCTTGTCCTTGGTCTTTATTGCGTTGTGGACGAGCAGCAGCGAGTCGTAGGCGCTGAGCACGGTGGTCTTGTTGTTGATGAAGGTGAGTATGGACTGTGTGGCTGATGTGACGCTTCCCAGCGGGATGCGCAGTGACGAAGGACCTGTGGTTGCGTTTACGCTCAGCAGTATGTCGCTGGTCGGGCCGGTGATGAAAATGTCGCCGGTGCTGGCCACGGCGTTGCCGTAGAAGGTCGTGTTGTCGGCCGCCGTAGTGTTGAGGGCGATCATATCGTTGACGTTCATCCGCACGTTCAGCCTTATATCCTTGAAGTGGTCGAAGGTCACGCCGCCGCTGATGGTTCCGCTGCCCTTCAGACCGTCGTTCACCCTGGCGTTGCGGATGCGCACGCCCGTGGGTGACAGGTCGAAGCCTCCGTTGATGCCGTATCGCACCTGGGTGTAGATGAGCTTTCCTGCGAAATCGTTGAGCCGGCCGTCGCTGGCATTGATGTCGAGGTTGTCGAGGGGGCCGCTGACGTCCGCGGTCAGCGAGATGCTTCCGGACATATCAGACATTATGGTCGACAGGAAGGGGGTGAGCAGGACGGCTCCCAGGCTGTCGATGACCGCCCTGGCTGAAAGCATCTTGTCCTTCGGGTGCAGGTTTCCGGCTATGTCGACGACCATTTTGTCCGACAGGTTGTTGACCAGCGAGAAGTCGATCATATCGTTCTGCTCCAGCCAGCTGGCATTGACGGCAAGGTCTCCCACGAGGTTGCCGGAGAGCATCACCGAATCGGCTGCTATGTCGGCCGACATCTCATATTCGCCGAGCAGGGCGCTGGCCGTGGCGTTGCCGGTCATCCTTCCTCCGAGAGAAACAGGGTCCTTGAGGAAGATGTTGGCCAGCGACAGGTCGAAATTGTTCAGGTCGACGGTGCAGGAATCGTCCGGGGCGTCGGAGATCACGCCGTTGACCTTCATATACTGGTCGCCGCTTTCAAGCGAGAAGTCGCGGATGGCTATGCGGCCCTTGTCGATGAGCACCGAAGAGGGGTTTATGCTCCATTCCTTGCCGTCTGCAAGGAAGGCGGACTTGTCGAGCGCCACCAGCGTTTTATAATCGGCGGTGGAGTCGGGGAACACCACCGTAGCTTTGAGCCTGCCTTTGTCGGGACGCTCTTCGCTGTCGTTGTTGTAGCTCAGGTCGAGATTCACCTGGTTATTGCTGATTTCAGCCCCGAGGTGGTTGTTGACGGCTACCAGCGATCCGATGCGCACAAGGTCCGCGTCGATGGCGGCTACGGCAGCCGAGTCGGCACCGTCGAAGAACAGCATCAGGTTGCGGGCGTAGATGTCCTTGTATGACAGCAGCTCCGATTCGAAAGACAAGGTGGAGTTGCCGTCCTCGCCGGTGTTGAACGTCAGGCTCGTGCCGTTCTCGATATGCAGGTCGGGCATTATGAAGGCCAGCAGCTGCCTGATGTCAGAAACCGTCAGGTTGATGCCGAAATTGCCTCCGGAGTATTGCTGCGGCCTTGCGCTACCTTTCAGTATGTTGTCGAGCTTGCCGTTGAACAGGGCGTATTTCGCATCGCTGACGAGGTCTGTCACCGCGGTGGTGCCGTTCAGCGTGCCGTTGAGGAACGACGACCTGATGGACAGGTTTTGGTCGGAAGGGAGGAGGCTGGCGCTGAGCTGCACGTCTCCCAGAGGATGCAGGCCGGTTGCGTTCAGGCAGTCCAGGTCGTTGATGAATACGTCGCCCTCGAAGCTGTCCTTGCCGGTCTGCCTTACGGAACCCTTGAGTTTCATACCGATCACCGACACGTCCTGCTTGTCGAGATGCAGGGCCGCCAGATTGGCGGTCTTGAGGTCGAGGTCCACGTCGTAGGTCCTCTGTCCTTCCTTCTGGCTGGAAATGTCAGCCGTCAGGTTGAAGTCCAGGTTGGGGTCGTCGTCGACGGCCTTGATGGAGATGCCGTTGTTGTCTATCCTGCCGGAAGCGGTGATGCCGGTGTAGTTGTAGTCGTTGAAATAGAACTTCGACACGTAGATCGAGTCGATGTCCAGATATGTCTTCTCCTTGACGGGGGTGGTGAAGCCGTTCAAGGTTGCGTTGCACGAGAACTCGCCCAGTTTGTCGTTCTGGAGGAAGCGGCCGAGGTCGAAGTTGCTGGCGTCGAGGAATCCGTCCAGCGCGAAGTCTTCCGGACGGTCGCTCTGGCACAGCAGGTCGACATTCACCTTGCCTATGTTCGAGGTCAGTGACCCGTAGGCCACGAAGTCGGTGAAGAATCCGTCCATAAAGCCTGTGAAATTGAAAGTGGTGCCGGGGCCCAGCTTGCTTATCGTGCCGCTCTTGACCGGCTTCTTCGACACGCTCTGCGCGATCTTCTCGATGCCGGCGGTGTTGAAACGGCAGTTGTCCAGGTTGGCGGACATAATTGTCATCTCGGAAAGGGGAAGGCCGTTGAGCTGGCCTGACAGCTCTACGTGGGAGAGTCCGGGACCTTCGACGACGAACGACGACAGCTTCATATTGGCTACGGGGCCCCTGACCTTGCCGTTTGCGTTGAGAGTCAGGGTCAGGTAGTCGACTCCGGGCAGGAACAGGCCGAGGGAGGCGAGGCTGACCTTGGCGTCGTCGAGGCTGCAGTCGAGGGCTACCTTGTGGAGGAAGTCGCCGAAGTCGCTGAACTGTTCGAAAAGGGCGTTGGCGTAGCTCAGCTTCAGGTCGGAGAAATTGTCCGTGTAGCGGAAGTTCTCCAGATGGATGCCTGCGGCGTCGAGGGCGGCTTTGAAGTGCAGCCGGTCGAGCTTGAAGCCGCGGCTTTCCCGCATTGTTATGTCGTTGACGCTGAGGGATACGGACTGTTTGCGCAGGTTGTATCTTATGTCAGAGATGTCGACGTTGAGCCCGCTGATGTGCATATCGTGCCAGTTGATGGTGCGCACTCCGGGGGTCAGTATGTTTCCATTCTTGTCCCTGACTACGGGAACGGGCGAATGTCTGACGAGATTGACGTCCATATCCTTGATGCGGACGTTGCGTACGTCCACGAGGATGTTGTCGAAGAAGGCCAGGATGCCTTTTGATGTGGTGTCGCGCTCTTTTTCCTTCTCCGGAAATATCCGGGCGAGGTTGAGGTTGCCCTCAGCGTCCGCCTCGAAATTCAGCAGGGCGTCGCTGAGTTCAAGGCTGCGGACGGTGACGCGGCCGGTGATGGCTCGCAGCAGCCTTACGTTGAGGGACAGCTTGCCGAGGTAGGCGACAGTGTCCTGAGCCTCGTCCCTCAGCAGCGCGTCTTTGACTATGACCCTGTCGAAGAGGGCGTAGTAGACGTCGCCGACCTCTATGCTGCCGTTGAGGTTGTCGGAGACGCTGGAAGTGACTGCGTTGCAGATGCGGCTCTGCACACCGGGCAATTGCAGGGCTACCACCGCCACCACCGGCAGCAGGGCAAGGAGGAACAGCAGGCCCAGCAATATTTTGCGCAATACTTTCATCAATCTAGCAAAGATAAGTTTTTAATTTGATACCTTTGCAGGCCAGAGGCTTAAACTGATGGGAAAAAGGACTATTATTCTCGGTATCGAATCTTCCTGCGACGACACTTCTGCCGCCGTGCTTGCCGACCGTTGCCTGCTTTCCAATGTAATGGCCTCCCAGAAAGTCCACGAGCAGTATGGCGGAGTGGTCCCGGAGCTGGCTTCCAGGGCCCATCAGCAGAACATCGTGCCGGTGGTCGACCAGGCTCTGAAGCAGGCCGGCGTGACTATGGATGAGGTCGATGCTATAGCCTTCACCCGCGGCCCCGGACTGCTGGGTTCGCTGCTTGTAGGCGTGTCTTTCGCCAAGGGCCTGGCGCTTGCTGCAGGCAAGCCTCTCATCGAGGTGAACCATCTGCAGGGCCACATCCTTTCTCATTTCGTTATCGAGCAGGGCAAGCCTCACCGCGAGCCCGTCTTCCCCTTCCTGGCGCTGCTAGTGTCCGGCGGCCACACCCAGATCGTCAAGGTAAACGATTATCTGGATTTCGAGGTGCTGGGACGCACGATTGACGATGCGGTGGGAGAGGCTTTCGACAAGTGCGCCAAGCTTCTGGACCTGGGATATCCCGGCGGTCCCGTGATCGACCGTCTGGCAAAGGAAGGCGACCCGTCCCGTTTCCGCTTCGCTAAGCCTAACGTGCCCGCTCTGGACTACAGCTTCTCGGGCATCAAGACGTCGCTGCTCTATTTCCTGCGTGACGAAGTGGCCAGGGATCCGGATTTCATCGCAAAGAACAAGGCCGACCTGTGCGCAAGTTTCCAGAAGGACCTTATCGACATTCTGATGAAGAAGTTGCTGCTCGCGGTGAAACAGACCTCCATAAAGCAGGTCGTCATCGGCGGCGGAGTGTCTGCCAACAGCGGCCTTCGCAACCGCATAGAAGAGGAGGGACGCCGCAGGGGCTGGACTACCTTCCTGCCGGAGCTGCGCTTCACTACCGACAATGCGGCTATGATCGCAGTCGTCGGCCATTTCAAATACGGAAAAGGACTTTTCACTCCGCTGGACGTGGCTCCCGTGTCGCGTGCGGCAGATCTCAATATGAAATAAGATGAAAGAATTCGAGCAGGCGTTCGATATCCTTCACAACCCGACAGAAGAGGAACTCGTCAAGGCTGCTGCGGTGGCCTGCGGCGTGCCTGCACGCAAGGTGCGGCAGTGCATTGTGGTGAGGCGTTCTCTCGACGCCCGCAGCCGTCCGGTGTTCCGCTACAGGCTGCGTGCTTTCCTGGAAGGTGACGAGCCGCCGCGCGAATATGTCTTCGACTACAAGGATGTCCGCTCTTCCGAGGAGGTCATAGTGATTGGCGGTGGTCCTGCCGGCACTTTCGCTTCCCTGAAACTGCTGGAGAAGGGGCTCAAGCCCGTCATTCTCGAGCGGGGCAAGGATGTCCACAGCCGCAAGGTTGACATTTCGGCGATCGTGCGCGAGGGTGTCGTCAATGCCGACTCGAACTATTGTTTCGGCGAGGGAGGGGCAGGCACTTTCTCCGACGGCAAGCTCTACACCCGCTCGTCGAAGAGGGGTGATATCCAGGAGGTGCTGCGACAGCTGGTGGCTTTCGGCGCCCAGGAGGCGATATTGACCGACGCTCATCCGCACATAGGCAGCGACGTGCTTCCGAGGGTGATGGAGAGCATCCGCAACTGTATCACAGCCCACGGCGGGGAGTATCATTTCGGCTCCAGGGTGGTCGACCTTACGCCGCCTGCTTCGAAATCCGGCAAATGGAAAGTGCTTTGCGCCGACGGCTGCAGCTACAGCGCGTCAAATGTTATTCTTGCTACCGGCCATTCGGCCAGGGACATATATGAGCTCTTCGCATCGAAGGGCTGGGAGTTGCAGGCAAAGGGCTTCGCTCTCGGAGTGAGGGTCGAGCATCCGCAGCATCTCATCGATGAGATCCAGTATCACAGACGCTGGCAGCCCGGATATCCGCACGCCGAATACGCTCTCGTGGAGCAGGTGGCCGGCCGTGGAGTGTTCTCTTTCTGTATGTGTCCCGGCGGCGTGCTGGTGCCGTCGACGACCGAAAGCGACGCGGTCGTGCTGAACGGTATGTCTCCTTCGACCCGTTCCGGCAAGAAGGCCAACGCCGGCATAGTCTGCTCGGTGGAGCCTGAGGATGTCGTGGGTTTCGACAAGTACGGCCCGCTGGCTCTGCTGGAGTTCCAGAAGTCGGCGGAGCGGAGGATGTTCGCCAATTCTGACAGTTTCCGCGCTCCGGCCCAGCGCCTGACTGATTTCTGCCGTGGCAAGGCATCGTCGTCGCTGCCTGCCTGCTCTTATGCTCCGGGGACTGATTCTGCTATGTTGACCGAGCTGCTGCCGGATTTCGTGGCTGCAAGGCTGCGCAGGGCTTTCCCTGCCTTCGACCGCAAGATGCACGGCTTCTACACGCAGGAAGCGCTTGTGCTCGGCGTCGAGTCGCGCACTTCTTCGCCGGTGCGTATCCCGCGCGACGAAAATTCTTTGTGCCACATTGCCCTTGAGGGCCTGTATCCGTGCGGCGAGGGCGCCGGCTATGCAGGTGGCATAGTATCCAGCGCCCTCGACGGGATAGCGGTGGCAAATGCCATCGCCTCAAAATAGACTATTTACAGTCGCAACCTTCCTTTGAACATTCTCCGTCGCCGCATCCGCCGCCGCAAGAGTCGCAGCTGCCTGAGCACGATTTGTTGCGTTCTCCGAAGAGGCCGTTCTTGAGCTCATCTTCAGTAGCGTCGCGCACGAGCTCAACCTTGCCGGTGAAGTGGAGGTCCTTGCCTGCCATAGGGTGGTTGAAGTCCATCTTGACGGTGTCGGCTCCGACTGAGACGACAGTGCCGTGGATGACTCCCTGGGCGCTCATCATAGGGATGGACCTGCCGGGCTTCACGTATGCTTCCTGGAATTCGCCGTCTACCTCGAAGGCGCTCTTGGGAAGGTCGATGATGGCGGCCGGGTTCACGAGGCCGTAGCCTTGCTCGGCGGTGAGCATAAATTCGAAATTGTCACCGACTTCCTTGCCGGCGATGTTCTCTTCGAACTTGGGAAGGAGATATCCCATACCGTGGATGAACTGCAGGGGCTTTTCGGCTGTCGCGCTATCGGCTATTTCTCCGTCGACCTTGAGCTGATAGCTGAGGTGGACTACTTTTTTGTCTTCAATTTTCATTATCGTATCGTTATTGTTTGTCTGGATTTATGTCCGGCAAATATATAACTTTGTAATTATGCAGACAAATGAGATACAGAAGGTTCTTGACTTCTGCCTGCAGGCGGGAGCCAGTGACGCAAGGATAATCCATACCATAAGCGACCAGACGGCGGTTTCGCTCTACAATATGGATATCGACAAGATTCACAATTCCAGTGATTGCTCTGTCTTCCTCCAGCTGTTCGTCGACGGCCGCTACGGCACCTTTTCGACCAATATGCTGGACGAGGCGAGCCTGCGGCCGTTCATTGCGAATGCAGTGCGGCTGACCAGGCTGCTGGAGAAAGATGAGTGCCGTCATCTGGCGCCCAAGGAGCTATGCTACAGCGGAGGCGGGGACCTGAAGCTTCTGGATCCGGCTGCGGCTGCAGTCAGTGCCGAGCAGGGTAAGGCCGCGGCACTTCAGATTGCAGAGTTCCTCTGCGGCAAGATCGGCGACGGGCCTATGCAGACTTGCGAGACTGAATTCGGCAGTTCCGTGGAACAGGAAATCCTGACCGACACAGCCGGTTTCTGCCAGAGCCGCGAGGCTTCGTTTTTCACTCTTTCTGCAGGCTGCTCGTTTATCGACAAGGACGGCAGCCGTCCCCAGAGCTGGTGGCCGGACGCCAATGTCTTCTTCTCGAAGCTGGATGCCGGCCGCTGTGCGCAGATCGCGTATGACCGCGGTGTCAGCAGGCTGGGAGCAAGGCGCATCAAGGCCGGCAAGTATAATGTGGTAGTCGAGAACGGTTCCGCTGCGAAATTCGTCTCTCCGCTGTTGTCTGCTCTCAGCGGCTCCGCCCTGCAGCAGAACAATTCGTTCCTGCTCGGCTCTCTCGGCCGCAAGCTGTTCCCGGCCAGCCTGACCATCGTCGACAATCCTCACAAGCCGTCGACCTTCGGGGCCCGCTTCTATGACGGGGAAGGTCTGGCCACCAAGCGTTGCAATGTGATTGACGAGGGCGTAGTGAGTATGTACTTCCTGACCAGCTACTATGCCGACAAACTGAGTATGGCACCGACGGTCGATTCTGTTTCTGTGGTGGAGATGGTTCCGGACGCAGGTGGCCTGGATGCCCAGATGGCGGCTCTTGGCAAGGGCGTGCTCATCACCGGCTTCAACGGCGGCAACCACAATCCCATCACCGGCGATTTCTCTTACGGCATAGAGGGCTTCTGGTTCGAGAACGGCCGGAAGGCATTCCCCATCCACGAGATGAACGTCACCGGCAACTACCTCGACTTGTGGAACCGCCTGGCCGCCGTCGGCAACGACCCCCTGACCCTCTTCTCGATGCAGCTCCCGAGCCTCAGCTTCGAAGGCGTCTCGCTGACGTAAGACAAAAAAAAGAGACCGACGGATCGTCGGCCTCTTTTTATAGATAGGTTTGAGTAGTCTTGTTATTTCTGATTCCTCTTGCCGTAGCGGTTGTAGAATTTATCTACGCGACCGGCTGTGTCGACGAGTTTCATCTTACCGGTGTAGAACGGGTGAGAGGTGTTGGAGATCTCGACTTTCACAACGGGGTACTCAACACCGTCGATCTCGATGGTCTCTTTGGTATTGGCGCATGAGCGAGTCAGGAACACGTGATCATTCGACATGTCCTTGAAAGCAACAAGACGGTAACTTTCGGGATGAATTCCTTTTTTCATGACTTATGTGTTAATAATTTGATTTCTTTTGGGGACGCAAAGATACAAACATTCTCGTTTCTTGCAAATCTATTTATATCAATTTCGTACCTTTGCGGCGGCAAAACAGAATGATATGACACTTATTAAATCAATTTCGGGCATACGCGGCACCATCGGAGGCAGCTGCGGAGACGCCCTGACCCCTGTAGACATAGTTAAATTCACTGCAGCATACGTAAAATGCCTGCCCAGGAAAGGCGACCGGACAAGAGTGATAGTGGGCCGTGACGCCAGGATTTCCGGCGGTATGGTGGAGAACCTCGTGTGCGGAACGCTGGTAGGCTGCGGAGCCGACGTCATCAACATCGGTATGGCTACCACCCCGACCACCGAACTTGCAGTCATCGGCGAAAAAGCCGACGGCGGCATCATCATCACCGCGAGCCACAACCCTGAGCAGTGGAACGCCCTCAAGCTGCTCAACAGCGACGGCGAGTTCCTGTCAGCAGCAGCCGGCGCCAAGGTGCTCGAGACTGCAGCCAGGGAAGATTTCGACTTCGCCCAGGTGCGCCAGCTCGGCCACGTGTCATACAAGGATTACGCAGAAATACACATCGACCAGGTCCTGGCCAACCCCCTCGTAGACCTGAAAGCCATACGCGACGCTCACTTCAAAGTTGTGCTCGACCCCATCAACTCGGTGGGAGCGCTGGTAATGCCGCGCCTTCTGCAAAAACTCGGAGTGGAATGCATCACCATCAACGGCGAGCCCAACGGCTGCTTCGCCCATAATCCCGAGCCCCTGCCGGCTAACCTCAAAGGCCTCAGCGAGACCGTTTGCTGCGAGCACGCCAACCTCGGTATCTCGGTCGACCCTGACGTGGACCGCCTCGCCTTCATCTGCGAAGACGGAGAGCCTTTCGGCGAAGAGTACACCCTCGTCAGCGTTGCGGACTATGTGCTGCAGCACAAACAAGGCCCCACCTGCTCCAACATATCATCGTCGAGAGCTCTCAGGGACGTGACTGAAGCTCACGGCTGCAAGTATTACGCAGCTGCGGTGGGAGAGGTGAACGTCACCACCAAGATGCGCGAAGTGGGAGCTGTCATCGGCGGCGAAGGCAACGGCGGCGTCATCTTCCCCGAGCTCCACTACGGCCGCGACGCCCTCATCGGTGTGGCCCTCTTCCTGAGCAATATGGCTCGTCGCGGCCTCAGCGCTTCGAACCTGCGCAAGACCTATCCCGACTATTTCATCGCAAAGAAAAAGATATCTCTCGCAGATCCCGCCCAGGCCGACAAGATCTTCGATGCACTCAAAGTGAAATATGCGTCTGAGAATATCAACACAATGGACGGCGTGCGCATCGACTTCGAAGCCGAGCGCAAGTGGGTCATCCTGCGCAAGTCCAACACCGAGCCGATAATCCGCATCTACGCCGAAGCCCCTGCAGCCAGGCAGGCTGACGCCCTTGCGGACGAAGTAATCGCAGTGGCAGAACAGATCCTGTAATGTTCTCCTTCCGCACGACATCTCTCTTCGAACAGCAGGACAGAGTGCTTGCCAATGGCCGCCTTGCCGTGCTGGAGAGCCCTACGGCGTGGTATCCCGAGATAGAAAGCTACCTCTGGGAGATACTCGCCGGAAGGGGGCGTGACGTCGTGCTGCTGGGCGAAGACCAGCTCACCGCAGCCACTCTGGCTTCCCTGAAAGTTGACGCCCTCATAATAGAGAGGCAGGGGACGGGAGACTGCTACGACAGCTTCTACGGCAGGCTCATTAATTTCTTCAGGGAATGCAAAGAGCAGGGCAGCGACGTGCCGGTGTATATTCTCGACAGGCCCAATCCCTGCGGCAGGGTGGTGGAAGGCAGCTACAAGTACGGCATCTGCCATAAGCACGGCCTGACAGTGGCCGAAATGGCCAATATGTTCTTCACCGACCTGGGCTGCAAATTCCCCCTGCACGTGATATCAGCCGAAGCCACTATGGCCGGCCGGGAGCTGCTGACGTGGAGCGTGCCCGCCTCAGACGACTTCGCGGGCTATTTCACCGCATACTTCAGGGCCGGTCAGTATCTCTGGAATGCAACCAACGTCAGCTGCGGCATCGGCACCGAAAGGCCCTACGAATTCTTCGGGGCCCCGTATATGCGTGGCGGCATCTCTGTCGAGGCCGCATACAACAAAGGCGTGTTTATGCGCAAGGCTTCGTTCACCCCGAAGTACGGCCTCTACAGCGGAGAGAAATGCTTCGGCTACCAGCTGCTGGCCAACCCCACGGAGCCATATAACAGCGTGCTTCACGCCGTCCGTCTCATAAAATTGGTGAAGGACAGCTGCGAAGAGTTCGCGCTGGCCGACAATGCCGAAGAAATACTGGGTGAACCCCTTATCAGCGCCTACTTCAATGATGAATGCAGCTGGGAAGACCTTAAGGAGCAGATGAAGCAGCAGGAGCAGCGCTGGCTGCGCAAGGCCAAGAAATACCTTCTCTATCCCGACCCCCTTACACGTATTAAATAGCGACCGCCCTCCTTGGGGCTTCAGGAGCTGTTGCTAGAGGAATGGAAAAAACAGAGGGCTTTTGTATTATCAGATGCCTCCGACAGAGAGCTTGCTGACAAGCACGGTGGGCATACCGCAGCTCACCGGGCAGTACTGCTCCTTGCCGCAGGTCCACTTGCCGTTGTCGATGATGCAGTCGGAAGCCACGGCCACGATGTCCGCCAGGGCCTGCGGCCCGTTGCCGATGACATTGATGTCCTTCAGAGGCTGAGTCAGAGTGCCGTTCTCTATCAGCCAGCCGCTCTTGACGTAAAACGTGAAGTCGCCGGCACCGATCTGGACCTGGCCGTTCGAGAAAGTGTCCAGGAACACGCCGTTCCTGACGGATGTAATTATGTCCTCCCTGGTTGCGTCGCCGTTCTCCATATATGTGGCCCGCATCCTCGGGATGGGGTTGAAGCGGAACGATTCCCTGCGCCCGTTGCCAGTGGGGGCTACGCCATAGTGGCGGGCGCTGACACGGTCGTGGAGGAATGAAGTCAGCACACCCTCGGTCACCATATATGTCTTCTGGGAAGGAACTCCCTCGTCATCGATGTTGATGCTGCCGCGGTTGAAGGGAATAGTGCCGTCGTCCACGACGGAAATCTTCTCGTTGCAGATCTTCTTGCCGAGACTGTCGGTGAAAATGGAAGTTCCCTTGCGTATGAAATCAGCCTCGAAGGCGTGACCTATAGCCTCGTGGAGCAGGATGCCGGCTCCTCCGGCTCCCATAACGACGGGCATCTCACCGCCCTTTATCGTTCCGGCAGTAAACAGCATCGAGCACTTGCCGACCACCTCCGACGCCATTTCCGACATAAGCTTGTCCGTCAGGAATTCGCTGCCCAGACGGAAGCTGCGCGAAAGGGAAGCCGTCTCGCGGCGGTCTCCCTGGCCGGCTACGATGCTCACGGCGAGGGAAGACATCGGCCCGCAGTCCTGAGCAAGCTCGCCGAGGGAATTGAAGAACAGCGTCCTTTCGTAGGAACTGGTCAGGGACTCCATCACGTTGGTGATGCGGCTGTCCATCCCGTAAATCAGGTCGTTCATCTGCTGCAGGTAGTCTATGCGCTTGCCAGTGTCGTAGCGCGACCAGCTGTCGTCGGAAGGATAGTATTCGGCGTGCCTGATTTCAGTGACGCCCACCGGACCCCGGGCCTGGACAGTGCCGTCAGCTATTGCAGCGGCAGTCGCCGCAGCCTTGGCCATCTTGTCCCATTCTGTGCTTTCGGCGTATGCATAGCCGGTCTGCTCGCCCTTCAGGACGCGTATTCCGACTCCATAGTCGATGTGCTGCCCCACGGAAGCCACCTTGCGGTCCCGCAGCTGCATCTCGTCCAGAGAGCTGTATTCAAAAAACAGGTCGGCATAGTCGCCGCCGCGGCTCATCGCGATGGCAATGAGTCTGTGCAGCATATCAATATCTACTTTGAAGAATTCCATCATATCATTACTGAAAAGGACCGACTCCCTTGGCAGTCAGTCCTTTTTCGGTTGGCAGAGATTACTTGTTTTCTAACTGTCTGGCGTCAACCTGTACCACGTTCCCTTTGTTCGAGAAAGCAAGAGGTTCGTTTTTCTGCTTTTTCTGCTCGACCAGTTTGTCGAACGTGATATCCAGCCCTTTGAGGAGAGTCTCCCTAAGCTGTCTCGTTTCTTGTTCGCTCATAGTTGATAAGCAGATTGTAAATGGTTTTGTTGTGAAGTTTAGTACTTACGTCTTTACCGCCTTCTGCGATCATCGCACTCGGCGTATTTGAGTTATCCACGATCATCCAGTAATCGACCGCCGGGATGTAGATATCGAAGAGATTCGTAATTCCCATATGATACCTTCTCAGGATGGTCCTTTCCGGAACGTTGTGCCCCCCGGACGCGACCCTGAGTTTGACCCTTTGCAGGGCAAGCTCAGGAACATTCAGCCAGAAGAAGATGAGGGTCACAACATAACCGCTCATCTGAGCTTCCTTTATGATTTTGATCAGCGTCCTGGTGGCCAGCGTCGTCTCGATTCCGAAGTCGGCGCCTTGCTCTATCAGCTCGTGCATCCGCTCGAGCATAATCCTGCTCGCCCTGATGGCGGCAGACTCCGGGTTGTCCGGAGAGAGCCTCATAGCGATTTCGTCGGAATTGACAAAATCGTGGCAGTTGAACATATCAGGGAGAATTGTGTACGAAGCAGTCGTCTTGCCTGCCCCGTTGCATCCTCCTATGATATATATCTTAGGCATCCAGCCTTAGATCATAAGAGCTGCAACCAGCGCAAGGATGGCATAGAACTCAGGAAGGGCGGCGTAGATCATTGTGTTGGTCATAACGTCGTGACCCTGAGAGATGCCGATGATACCATTGGCGCAGAGCTTGCCTTGACGGATGGCAGAGAAAAGGCAGACTACGCCTACGCCCAGACCCACTGCGAACAACTTGAAGCCGTCAGCTGCGAAGTCCTTGCTGATCCACATAAGGAATGCTACGAAACCGTACAGACCCTGCGTAGCGGGCATAGCGGAAAGCACCATATACTGGGATGATTTGTCAGGATTTTTCTTCAACGCTCCTTCAGCGGCGTTTCCGGCAATAGTAGTTCCTATACTACTGCCGATTCCGGCCAATGCGAGCATCAGGCCGAAACCAAGATAACCAAGAATTAATTCGAGCATATTTTTAAATTATTAATATTTGATATGTTATTGTTTTTTTACAGTCAGTGGTTTGTAGAGTTTGCCCTTGCCCTCGTAGCCTGAGTTCTTGAAGTACTCCACGAAGGTCAGACGAAGAGGGTGGACGAATGCACCCAGGCAGGACATCGCAAGGTTCAGAGCGTGTCCGATGGCCAGGATGAGGAACAGCGCCAGATAATTGGCAACAGGCACGGATGACAGACCGTTGAAAGCCATCATACCGAGGTCGTTGAAAGCGCCGCCGAGCATACCGCCGGCAAGGCCGAGGGCATACAGACGGATGTAGCTAAGCACGTCGCCGAGGATTCCGGTCACTTTGTTGTAAGTGTCCCACAGACCCGCTCCCACATTGAGGAGAGGGTTGCGGCCCGGCGTGTTGAACACGAATATGCCGAGGGCGGAAATCACTCCGACCACTATCACGGCCCACTTGGTGACCTCGGAAGGCATCACCTTGAGGAATGACAGGGCGGCGATGACGATGGCTCCGATGATCAGGAGCACCCATCCCCAGGTGCTGACGGCGTGTTTGAAGCCGTAGGCCTGGGTATAGACTATGCCCTTGATGATCATCGCGAGGATGATGTGGAAGACACCGATGCACAGTGCGAGCACCATCTGCGTGTCATAGCCCATTATCTTGCCGTGGAATATGAATTTCTTAAGCGGCTCGGGGAACCAGGCGGCGTCGTAGAGGCTGATGCCGAAGAAGGTGCCGAGGAAGAAGCCGACGACCAGAGTGGCGACACCAAGAGTGGTGACCAGCGGTCCCAGCTTCGACAGGCTCATCTTCGAGCGGCCCAACAGGATGCCTATGATGATGAGCAGCAGGCCGTAACCCGCATCGCCCATACACATTGCGAAGAACAGCAGGAAGAACGGGCCGAGGATGGGAGTGGGGTCGAACTCATTGTAGTCCGGCATACCGTACATCCCGGTGAGAACCTCGAACATCTTCGTGAACTTGTTGTTGCGGAGCTTGATGGGCGGGTTGTCCTCCACCTTGGCCTTGCCGGCCAGATAAACGACGGGCGCCTCGTCGAGGAAAGCCTTGACTTTGTCATCAGCCTCGGTGGGAGCGAAGCCCTCGATGACAGACAACACCTCTTCGGCTTCCTTCTTTGCGGAAGTTGAGGCGAAATAGAGGTCGAGCTGCCCGGCCAGCTTCTGCTGCTCGGCTTCCAGCATAGGAGTGCAGGCAGCCAGAGCGCTGAGCTCCTGACGCGTTTGCTCGATCTTCTGTTCGAGAGCTTTGGCTTCGGCTTCGTACTCACCGGCCGACTTGTCGGGGAAGTCGCACTCGGCGAAGGGAAAGTCGAAATCTTCGCCCTTGGTCTGAAGGGCGATGAGGTATACTGAATCGTCGTCCCTTGCAATTACTTCGCAGGGGAAGTCGGCGAGCAGGCTTTCATCGAATTTCTTGCTCTTGATGTGATAGAACCTGGGGATGAGTCCCAGCTTGTCCAGACGCACCAGGTCTGAACTGTTGAACTCTCCCCACGCCGCGGCGCGCTTGGCGAGCGTCTGGCAGTTCTTGAGAGAAGCTTCCAGATCCTTGAGTTCCTCGATCTTGCCTTCAGAGCAGCAGAGGACTTCTTCGGCGGAAGCCAAAGCGGCG
Organism: uncultured Bacteroidales bacterium; assembly: GCA_947169015.1. Taxonomy (GTDB): domain Bacteria; phylum Bacteroidota; class Bacteroidia; order Bacteroidales; family UBA932; genus Equibacterium. Next base: position 232,212 of record CAMVOD010000003.1, read on the forward strand.
GCCGGAGTTTTTCCATCCGGGTCCGCATAGTTCTTGAGCGTTCTGCAAAGTTTGTTATAATGTTCAATCTGTACGAACTTGTCGCCAGACTCCTTGTCGAAAGGTTTCTGCTTGCGGGTCACGTCCACGAGCCCCAGAGTCTGAAGGTCGGAAAGAAAACTGTCCATCTCCCCGCTCATAAGGATGATGGAATACTTAGTCATTTGTGTGATCATACCCTGTTCTCCTCCTCTTCTTCAGCCTGATGACGGCTTTTTACAATCTTCTGGGACGCCTTGGACAGGTTTTCCTCATCTTCCATATATCTCTTGATCTTGCGGATAGCCTCCTGGTATCCGGGGATCTGCACTTTCTCGTAGAGGTTCACCTTCTGGGTCGTTTTCTTGCGCTGGAAATCGAGGATGCGGGCCTTCTCGATGAGGACCTCGCTCTCGATGCCGAGCTGTGCAAGCTTTTTCAGGATCTCGACGCCATCCGTATACCACATCGGTTTTGCGAAAGTGTCGAAGTCCTTGACGCTGTAGATTACTTCTTTGAGCTCAGGCGTCTTGATTCCGGCCACTTTCACTGTCTCGAGGATGACATCGTCGACAGTAATCAGGTTAGGTTCGAATTCGTTCCATAACCCTGACATATAACCATAGCTTTGCAAAGCCTCTTCCAATTCTTCCTGGAGCTGCTGGGAGCGGTCCTTCGCCTGCTTCGCCATCATCCTCAGAGCAGATTCCTTGTTCTTGAGGGTAGGCAAGGCCCGCAGACGAACCTTCAACTGCTTGTTGAGCTCGTTCATGGAAGTCTTGTTGAATTGGAACTTTATGGCCATGACTGCTATTTATTATCTTTCCAATATTTCTCGATGAGTGATGCACGAAGACCGGTCTCGGCCTTGGTGAAGTATTTTGCGAACAGCTCCCAACCGGTGTCGAGCATCTCTGTGATGGAGATGTTTACGTCGATTGCGAGAAGCCTGTTCGAGTATTCCTTGGCGTAGTCGAGGCAGCGCAGGTCGTAGTCACTCAGATCGAAACCGTTCTCAAGTTTGGTCTTGGCGTTCGCCGCGTCGGCGTACAGACGGACGGCAGTGTTCATCACCTGGCTGTGGTCTTCACGCGTCTTTTTGCCCTGTACGAGCTGTTTCAGACGGGACAGGCTTCGGAACGGGTCGACGATGACCTTTCCGGTGTCGGTGTCGGTACGCAGGAACAGCTGACCCTCGGTGATGTATCCGGTGTTGTCCGGGATGGCGTGGGTGATGTCACCGTCGTTCAGGGTGGTTACCGCGATGATGGTAATGGAACCTCCGGTGGGCAGCTGCACGGCTTTCTCGTAGATTTTCGCAAGGTCAGAATAGAGGGAGCCGGGCATAGAGTCCTTCGAAGGGATCTGGTCCATACGGTTTGACACGATACTCAAGGCGTCGGCGTAAAGGGTCATATCGGTGAGGAGCACGAGCACTTTCTCGTTCTTGTCGACTGCGAAGTATTCGGCTGCCGTAAGCGCCATATCGGGAATAAGCAGACGCTCTACGGGCGGCTCGTCGGTGGTGTTCACGAAGCTGACGATCCTGTTCAGGGCGCCGGCGTTCTCGAAGGCCTGGCGGAAGTAGAGGTAGTCGTCGTTGCTGAGGCCCATACCGCCGAGGATGATCTTGTCGACGTCGGCGCGGAGGGCCACCTGGGCCATTACCTGGTTGTAAGGCTGGTCCGGGTCGGCGAAGAACGGGATCTTCTGGCCTGACACCAGCGTGTTGTTGAGGTCGATGCCCGCAATACCTGTGGGGATGAGCTGGCTCGGCTGCTCCCTCTTGTAGGGGTTCACCGAAGGACCGCCGATCTGGCGGCGTTCGCCTTCCACTGCGGGACCGTCGTCGATGGGCTCGCCGTATGCGTTGAAGAAACGGCCTGCGAGCTCGTCGCTGACATTGAGGGTAGGGGGTTCGCCCTGGAACACCACTTCAGCGTCGGTAGGGATGCCTTCCGTACCGGCGAACACCTGGAGGGTGATCAGGTCGCCCTTTATCTTTACTACCTGAGCGGCGCGGCCGGCAACTGTTGCAAGCTCGTCATTGCTGACGCCGCTGGCCTTGAGGGTAACCGTAGCTTTGGTGATAGCCTCAAGCTGAGTGTATATTCTCCTGTATGCGTTAGTTGTTGCCATTGCCGGATAATTTTTTAACCTGTTCTAGATACTTGTTGAACTGTTCGCTCTTGAATTCTGAGTAGTTCATCTGCTTGAAGGCGTTGATGAGCTCCTTGTAGAAGTTGCGGCAGTCCTCGAAATTTTCGAAGTGGAACTCTTTTTCGCAGATGTCCAGCACTTCCTTCAGCATAAACTCCTGACGGTCCATAGGGGTGACGCAGTCAATCTTGTCGAAGGCATCCTGCTGGAGGATGACGAAGTCGATGAGTTCCGATTTCCAGAATGCCTCGTGGTAGCTGATAGGCACACCGTCGTCGCCGAGGATGTTGATCTGCTCCGACATCTCTTTTCCGCGGCGTACTATGTTCTTGGCCTTGAAGACGTTTTCAACCCAGTGGGGGTCGACCCTCTCGTTGAGGTAGTCTACAATCTCGGGGTATTCCAGGTATTTTGAGTATGAATCCAGCGGGTCTACGGCAGGGTAGCGTTTGCTGTCGGCGCGGGCCTGGGCGAGGGCGTAGAAGCATCTTGCTGCTTTCTTCGTCGATTCGGTCACAGGCTCCTTGAGGTTACCGCCGGCAGGCGATACCGTACCGATGAAGGTCACGGAACCGGTCTTGCCGTTGCGCAGGTTGACGATGCCGGCGCGGGCGTAGAAGTTGGATATGATGGCTGAAAGGTCGACAGGGAAGGCGTCGGCGCCGGGGAGCTCCTCCATACGGTTGGACATCTCCCTGAGGGCCTGGGCCCAGCGTGATGTGGAGTCGGCCAGCAGCAGCACTTTCAGACCCATTGCGCGGTAATACTCGCAGATGGTCATTGCAGTATATACGGAAGCCTCGCGGGCTGCCACAGGCATATTCGAAGTGTTGCAGATGATGGCTGTCCTTTCCATCAGCATACGGCCTGTGTGCGGATCCACCAGCTCGGGGAATTCCTTGAAGATCTCCACGACCTCGTTGGCACGCTCGCCGCAGGCGGCCATCACGATGACTTCGGCGTCACCCTGCTTGGCGATGGCGTGCTGAAGCACGGTCTTGCCGCAGCCGAAGGGGCCGGGGATGAAGCCGGTGCCGCCTTCTGCGATGGGATTGAGGGTGTCGATGGTGCGCACTCCGGTCTCCATAATGCGGTAGGGACGGGGCTTGTCGACGTAGCCGCCGATAGCGACCTTGACGGGCCATTTCTGAACCATAGTCACGGGGACTTCGTCGCCCTGGGCGTCGATGAGGACTGCGATCGTGTCGTCAATCTTGTACTCTCCGGCAGCGGCTACGCTCTTGACGGTGTATTCGCCCTTGAAGGAGAAAGGCACCATAATTTTGTGAGGCAGCCAGCCTTCTTTTACTTCGCCCAGCCAGTCGGCGGCGAAAACTTTGTCGCCGGGGCAGGCAATCGGTGTGAATTCCCATATTTTATCGTGGTCGAGAGGGGAGGTGTATTCGCCTCGCTTGAGGAATACATCTTCCATCGTCTCAAGGTTGTTCTGCAAGCCGTCGTAACTGCTTGAGAGCAACCCCGGGCCGAGAGTGGCTTCCAGCATATGGCCGTCGAACTCCACCTTGTTGCCCTGACGCAGGCCGCGGGTGCTTTCGAAGACTTGCACGAAGGCATTCTTGCCGGTTACCTTGATGACCTCGGCCATCAGTCTGACACCACCGAGGTCGATGTAGCAGATTTCGTTTTCTGCCACGTGGCCGTCGAACTCAACTGTAACGAGGTTCGAGATGATGCCGGTAACTATACCTGTTGTCTTTTTCATATATTATTTTTGTTTTTCGATGCGTTGTACGTGTCGTTGACCTCATTCACGAACTGGCGGAAGAGCTTTTCTCCGGAAGTGCGGTCGAGCTTGTTCCAGCGCGCGATGATGTTGGCTTTAGCGAGGAAAGCGAGGATGATGTTGAAATCCAGGACGTCGAAGAGGACGATGTCGCCGATCTTGTTCCAAAGCAGCAAGTCCAGCTCGCGCTCCCTCTCGAGGATGTTCTTGTTCTCGAAAATCTTGAGCAGCGCGGCCTTCTCGTCGAAATAGTCACCTGTGGGCTCTTTCTTGAGGAAAGCAACCTTTTCGGTGCGGACCTTGTGGTCGAAATCAAAGTAGGCGCGGATAAACTCGTTCTTGCACTTGCGGCAGGTACGGTAGAAGTGGGGGGTGAGGTTCGCGTCGTCGAAGCCATACTCCATCCACTCGACCATCCTGCGGTCCAGGGGTTCGAGCAATTCATAGATCTCATCCCTTACGGAACGGTAGTCGCAGTCCTTTTTCTCAAAGTCGAGGACATAGTCCGGCAGGCTCGCAATTATATAGGGATAATTGTTCATTGCCGCTTATTCTGAGAACAGGATCTTCTTTGCTGCAGGACGGAGGTATTCGCTGAACATTTTCTCGAAGTCGCCGTCTGCGAAACTGATGAAGTAGCCGCCGTCTTTAGGGGCGATCTTGAAGCCGCCGGCGATGTTCTTGGCGTAATCGATATTGACTGATGACTTGAGTTCTTTGGCCAGACCGGATTCAAGCGCCTTGCCGAGAGTCTGCTTCATACTTTCGGGAAGGATGACGTCCAGGCCTGCGGGGGCGATGTCGGCTGCATTGAAGGACTTGATGACAGTCTCGATGAGAGGCTTGACGAAATTGGCGTCCTGGAGGGCGTCCTTGACTTCGGAACCGACCACCTTTGCCATCAGGGTCTTTTCAATCTGTTGCTTGAGGGCTGAAATGGACTGCGTGGAGGCCATTTTGACGTCGGCGGCCACTTTCGTCTTGAGGTCTTCGGCGTCCTTACGGGCTTTGCTTAGGATTTGATCGGCCTGGGTCTGAGCGTCTTGCACGATCTTGCCTGCCTTGGCTTCGGCCTCGGCAAGGAGCTGCTCGGCTTGCTGCTTCCCCTTGGACAAACCTTCGTTGTAAAGCTTATCTGTCAATTCTTGCAACTTATTCTGCATTTTATGAAATTTTTAAGGTCAAACGTAGCAAATATACTAATAAAAATTTTTGATATAAATAGATTTAGGATATTTTTGCGGCGTTTTTCGGCGGCTTGCGCAATGCCCCGTTCAGCTATCAAAAAATGATTAAAAACATAATTCTGGATTTCGGAAATGTCCTTGTCGACTGGAACCCTCATTATCTGTATGATGATGTGTTCGGCAGCAAGCGCAAGGCCGACTGGTTTCTGGAAAACATCTGTACCTCTGAATGGAACGCGAAGATGGACGCTGGAGCTTCTTTCCGCCGCGAAGTAGTGATTCTCCAGCGCAAATATCCCCAGTGGGCCTCTGAAATCGAGCTCTACGACACGGGCTGGTGGCGTATGATGCGCGGCACGATCCCCGGGATGTTCGCCCTCGTGAGCGAACTCAAGGAGACAGGACACGCCCTGTACGGCCTCAGCAACTGGAACGACAAGAAGTTCCGCACCTACGTGCAGTCGTCATATCCGGTGTTCGGCCTTCTCGACGGTATGGTGATTTCCGGGGAAGAAAAAGTGATCAAGCCCGACGAGCGTATCTACAGGATCCTGCTGGAACGCTACGGCATCAAGGCTGAGGAGTCACTGTTCGTCGACGACAATCCGGCGAACATAGCGACAGCCGAAAGGCTCGGTTTCAAGACCGTCCTTTTCGAGTCGGCTGACGCGCTCCGCCACGAACTTGTTTCCTATCTGTAATTGTAATGGCTTCTGAGCGATTCGAAGTTCTCCGGTGCCGAACGCAGCGCTGCGTCGTCGGCCATAATGTCGTACCTCGTCAGTGAGAACGGCTTCTCGGCTGAAGGCAGGCTGAAGGCCTTGAGTTCCGGGATGTCGAAGAACTCGCCGGTTGCGCGTACAACGGCTGTCGTGCCGTTGATCTTACCCTGCATCGAATAGCCCGCGATGTGGGGTGTCGCTATGTCGGCTGCCGCAAGCATTGCGGGGGTGATGTCGGGTTCGTGCCTCCACACGTCCATCACGACTCCGGCGAAGCGGCTGCGGTTGCGCAGGAAGGCCTCCTCGACTACGACTTCGCCGCGGGAAGCGTTTACGAAGATGGCTCCGTCCTTCATACTGTCGAAGAAATGGTCTCCGGCGAAGTCAAGGTTGTTCTCCAGAGGTATGTGGATCGTGACGATGTCTGACTTACGGAGCAGGGTGTCGAGGTCTACGAAGCCTTTCGGCCCTTCTGCGGCCATACGGGGAGGGTCGTTGCGCAGCACCGTGAATCCCAGGTGCTCTCCCATATTGGCGACCTTGCTTCCTACGTGGCCGACTCCCACCACACCGATGGTCTGACCCAGCAGGTCGATGTGCTTCATCTCCGCGAGCTTGTATATCGCGGTATAGAAATATTCCATCACGGCCGAGCTGTTGCAGCCGGGAGCGTTGACCACCTTTATGCCGGCCCTGCGGCACCACGGCATATCGATGTGGTCGCATCCGATCGTTGCGGTGGCCACGAGTTTCACCCTGCTGCCGGACAGCAGCGCTTCGTTGCAGTGGGTGCGGGTGCGGATCAGCAGCACGTCGGCATCCGCAGCCTTGGCGCGGTCGATGTCCTTGCCGGGCAGGTATTCAACGTCGAAATAAGGCTCCAATACACCTTTGATGTAAGGTATGGCTTGGTCGATGATGGCTTTCATATTATGTAAAGATTAATGATTTGACTTCTTCTCTGCCGAGTATGTTGTTGATGGCCTTGCGTATCGCGTCCTGGTTCGTGGCCAGGTGCATACGGTAGACCGAAGAGGATATCTTGCAGCGCAGGCTGCCGTCGCTGAAGCTGATGTTCATAGTGGCTGCTGCGGCCTGGCTGCCCACAGCCTGGCGGTAGGCGGCGCTCACCCTTGCGGTCAGCAGCCCTTTGCCGAGGGCGCTGTTCTGCGGGATGCACGCTTCGAGTATGTCTCCCAGCCGTACTGATTGCTGCCTTATCATATCTCAGTCCTCGTATATCTGCCGTCTTCGACATCGAACATTGCGCAGTCCTTTTCGAGCGAATCCACGATCCGCCCGAGCCGCACCTTGTTGCTGTCGGTTATGAATATCTGTCCGAAATCCTCGCCTGAGACGATGGACAGCAGCTGGGCCACCCTGTCGGAGTCCAGCTTGTCGAACACGTCGTCGAGCAGCAGGATGGGAGGGAAGGCGTAGCTGCCGCGCATAATGGTGAACTGCGCCAGTTTCAGCGCGATCAGGAAGCTTTTCTGCTGCCCCTGTGAGCCGCATTTGCGCAGCGGATGGCCGTCGAGCTGCAGCAGGATGTCGTCGTGGTGTACTCCGGCAGTAGTATATTTAAGTATCCTTTCCTTCTCGGCCTCCTTGTGCAGGATGTCTTCAAGGGAGCCGTTGTGAAGGTCGGACACATATTTCAGGGAAATCTCCTCGCTGCCGCCGGACAGAAGGCTGTGGTAGCTTCCAACGAGCGGGGTCAGCCTCTCGCAGAGCTCGGCCCTTTTGCGGAAGATGTAGTCGGCATATTCCGCCAGCCTTGCAGAGAAGACGTCCAGCAGGTCGGCCGGCACTTCTTCCTGCTTGAGCAGCTTGTTGCGCTGCATCAGCAGCTGGTTGTAGTCCTGCAGGTTGCGCAGGTATGCCTTGTCGGTCTGCGACAGGAACATATTGACGAAGCGGCGACGCTCGCTGCCCGCATCGTTCACCAGGGCGGTGTCGGTGGGGGACGACATCACTATCGGGATCAGTCCGATGTGGTCTGAGAAACGGGCGTACTGCTTCTTGCCCCGGCGCACCTGCTTGGGACCGTCTTTGGTGAGCAGGACTGTGATGGTCTCTTCAGTGCCGTCGGCGCTCACATAGGTGCCCTGCACCGAGGCTGTCTGCTCCCCGTGCCTGAAAGTGAAGCGGTCGGCAGCGTCGAAATAGCTCTTGGTCATCGACAGGTAGTAGATGGCGTCCAGCAGGTTCGTCTTGCCCTGTCCGTTGTTCCCGTTGATGCAGTTCAGCCCCTCGGAGAACTCGATCTGAGCTTCCGGGATGTTCTTGAAATTGGTGAGGCTGATCCGCTTGAGGTACATAAAAACAAAGATACGCAAATGTCGGCAGAAAAGCCAATAGTCGGAAATCCTCGTTATGATTGTTACCGCGACTGCAGGGACCAACGCCTGCGGGCGCAGAGCTGCGCTCGGGCGGCGGATTTCGCTTCGTCCGCCTGTCGCGACGAACTCGCCCTTTTAGTGCTGTCCTTCGTCTTCTACAGGCAATGACTTGCCTGTCTTAGACTCAGTCCAGCCCTAACGTGGCTCAGACAGCGTCGCTCCCGGGCGGCGTCCTGCCGCTCATCCGCTCTCTCGCCCTCGCTTGATGCGCCCTCCGGCGTTGCCCCTGAGCCGCGGTATGAGACTTTCTGCCATAACTTCCATACCGCGGAGCAAAAACAGGCCTTTGGGGCGAAAAACGTTCCTCGGTATGAGACTTTTGCCCTATACTCTCATACCGCGGAAGGGAAATGAGTGGGAGAAGAAAGTAAGGAGAAAAGTAAGGAGAAAAGTAAGGAGAAAAGTAAGGAGAAAAGTAAGGAGAAAAGTACTTAGACAAAAATTGGCACTTTTGGGCTAAGCGCCATGCTGCGGAAGGAAATCAAGTCTGTTGGTCGAGGATTTCCACTCGAGTGAGCCCGTGTGCGGTACCCATTGCGTACTGTTCGAAGGTTTTACCTCCGTGATGGAGGTTGTCAACGTATAATGGCCGTCCGGGAATGAGGGTGGAGCAGGAGAAAGTGTCACCGGGTTGCAGGGTTGAGTTGGAGGTTTCGACTGCTTGGAATCGGTTGTTGCCAAGATAGCATAAAGTGCATTCCCGGTCAGGCATCCAAGCTATGCGAACCAAGGTTCCAATAGTGAGGCCCTCGGCGCGGATTCCGCCTGCGCCAGGAACAAGTTCTGACTCTATTATTCCTTTTTCAGCAAGCTGCAAGCAGAATTCATTGAAATGTGAATAGCCTGCATAGCGTGAGAGAAGGTTGACTGTGTGGGTCGCTACAGTAGGATAACTCAGATTAGGCTTCCATAGCCTCTTGACGGTACTGTCAGATAGGTGCTCGCCGGTGCTGGCTTGAACCAGGTCGGCCAGGGCGGTGAAGTCAGCAGGAGTACGGACTGGACGGCCGAATTTTTTTTCGACAGCAATCAGAAGCGCTTTAACTTGAGGAGAATCAGTGAGTGTAGCCATAACAGAACAAATGTAGCAATCTTTGCATAACTTTACAGCATGAACGAATCCGGGCCCATCAGAAAGACCGAAAAAGACCTGCCCATGTCCGATAGCTATACTGATTTGGCGCAGATAGCTCCACATTTGTGGCGTGCTGACCGTGCCGGAAAGCATCTGATGCTTAAGACAGCTGACGGTAATGATGCGGCATCTCTTCAGCTGCTGAAAAGGGAATACGAGATTTCCTGCAATCTCCAGCATCCTTTTGTATTGTCTGCAATTGCCTTTGATGAATCATCGCCGGTAGGGCCGGCGATTGTGATGGAGTATGTCGATGGCCGTACTCTTCGCAGTTTTGCTGCCGACAAGCCCTCTGGTCCGGCTCGTCGCAAAGTGTTGAGAGAAATTCTTGATGCAGTGGAATACCTTCACAAAAAAGGTTTGCTACACAACGACATCAAGCCTGAAAATGTGTTGGTGACGACTATTTCTGACGATGTGAAGATTATAGACTTCGGCCTCGCAGAAACGGATGCAGATTTTCTTAACCAGCGACTGGGTGGAACTCAAGGCTACTCTGCTCCGGAAGTCTTAAGTGGCCCTTCGGAAGGTAGTCGTTCCTCTGCTGCAGCAGACATCTTTTCATTGGGCGGTATTATAGAACTTCTTTTGCCAGGCCGATACCGTAGGATTGTGCGGAAATGCTTCAGTATAGAGCCCTCACTTCGCTATCCAAATGTAGATGCTCTGCGGCGGGCCTTGCGCAGACGTGACACAGTTCTCTTCATGATTGCTGCCATTGGCGCTGCAGTGATACTCTTCGCGGCCGCTATTGTACCCAACCATATTAATAATATAAGGATACGGCATGCCGCAGAAGCTAAAGACTTGGCTCAGCAGGCTGCGATTAAAGAGGTGCAACAGCAAATGGAACTGTGGTATCAAGCAGCAGCGGACTCAATTACTAATCCTGATCTCATACCATATAAGGACTATGCATATCTAGTTCGCAATACATTTGTGATGCAGACAGCTGAATACCAACGCACTTTGGGGGCCCTTCATCGCCCTGTCTACGACACTGTGTATGCCAGACTGCTGAACCAACTGACTGACAAGATGAGCACCCTGCCGACTATCTCCGATCTTCACGTGAGTGGTTATATGTCCGATGCTGAGTATCAATGGCATCTTATGAGGCTTACACGTCAGGAATCATACGCTCCTTATACAGGAAGATAATCCAAAAGACCCAACAAGACCTGTACTCAGTAAGTGTTGTTGCAATATCTTTGTCATGCTTATCATTTAATAAGCGGGGCCTGGTAACCTTTTGATATTTAATTTTTTTTTACTACCTTTACAACGAATGTGGCAGTGGTCTATGCTGTCACATTCATGACATATTGAAAAAAGTGTTTCGCGCCCAGTGTCGAAAACTGGTAATTTTTAATCCGAGGTACGGACACTCACACTCCTTGCTTATATCGATTCTCGATATGTGTCAGGTGTGGAGTTGTTTATTTGGATGAAGGTATACCAGGCCTCGACACTGATAAACGATAAGCTCCACACTTTTTTCTTTTTATATAATCAAATCCACCGTGGAGCTCGGTACCATATTGAATTATGGAAAAGCTCGAGTATCAAAGTCCGTCAGTCGAGATAATCTCTATTGACTTTAATCTAGTCATTCTTGAGGGAAGCCCCAATATCGTAGAAGAACCCGTAATCGGAGGTCCCGGCGAAATAATCATTGAATAAAAACTCATATCAAAATGAAACGATTGTTATACTTATTTACTGCCGTACTAATAACGGCAGCTTGCAATTCAACGTTGCAGGATGAAACTTCACCAGGTGTTCTCAACCATGTGACAATAGGAGTAAAGCCTATGGATCTTTCAGACCTTCCGGCTGCTACTAAGTCGCAGATTATCATTGATGGAACTGTAAAGTTTGCCTGGAGCGCAGATGATGTCGTGGGAATATACCCTGACCGTGGAGCTCAGGCCTATTTTGAGATGAATAGTTTTGCAGGTGAAGATCAGGCGTCGTTTGACGGTGGCGGCTGGGCACTAAAAGCTGCCAATAAGTATTCGACCTATTATCCTTATGATTATGATTTCAGTGATCCGCATGCAATTCCATTCACATACTCCAATCAGCTTCAGAATGGAAAGAATGATTACAGCCACCTGAATGACTACCAGCACATGGCCAATGGTGCTGAAGTGCCTCAGAATGGCAGTTGCAACTTTCAGATGGAACGTGCCGAGGCCGTAGTGATTTTCAAACTGACGCTTCCCATGATTGCAACCTATAAGGATCTTACTGTCAGAGTAGCCGATGGAACCGATATGGTTGTCTCGACTATGCTGAACATACTGGAAGATCAGTATAGCATAACACCTACTTTGACTTCACATACCTTTTCGCTTGGGCTTCAAAATATCACAACGACAGTTGAAAATGAAACGGTTAACTTCTATGCTATGATGCCACCGCAGAATTTGTCCGGCAAAAGGATAATAATCAGCGTCAATACAGTGGATGGCGATTGCTGCCAGGCCGAAATAGATGGTAAGAATATGTTGAACAATCACGCATATCAATATGTTGCTACGCTGACTTCTGACATGGGGTCTCTTGTCGAAAGTTTCGGAAGTGAAAGTGGTAACTGGTAATAGGAGGAAATGAACATGAAAAAGACTATATTTCAAGCAATCGCTATTGCTATCACGATTATTGCTCTTGCAGCCTGTCAACAGGCAGAATTGAACCGGCCGGGAGAAGTCAAGGTCAAGACCGCATCTTTTCGAGCTATTCTGGAAGAAGGTGCTCCTCAGACGAAAACCACACTTGGAGAGAAGAATTCCGAAGGTTATTACCCCGTATATTGGAGCGATGATGACGCCATCAAGATCGTAACAAGGCAATATGCTATGTCTGGCGGAGAGGGAACACGGATGGAGTTGACATCCGGTGCCGGGACCAAGGAAGCAGTATTCACTGGTGAGATACCTGAAAAGACTGATGAGTTTCTCTATTATTATGCCATATATCCCTACCACATATCTGCTTCCATCGGAGATGCACATGAAGAAGGAGGGGATTATTATGACTGGGAACTGGCGGGTTATGTTGAGATTTCTCTCCCTTCGGTTCAGAAGTACGCCCCCCATTCCTTTGCAAAAGATTATAATCCCGCTATAGCTGTGACAAAGGATGAGGTGCTGCGTTTCAAAAATATCTGCGGCCTGCTGCAGCTGAACTTGACAGGAGATATAAAAGTGAGCAAAATAACAGTTGAGGACCTGGGCGGAGCTAAATTGTGGGGAACGGCACAGACATGGTATAGATGGAATTCCCAAGGAGAAACGCAGTATATTCTTGAAATGCAAAATGATATTGGTTATGGAATAGGTTCTGTTCATAATAATAGTGATGCTTCGATCAGAGATGGGAGTACAATCACATTGGTATGTGATACGCCTGTACAACTTAGCTCGGAACCGACAGATTTCTATCTGGCTATACCGAGACAAGTCCAACAATGGACTGAGCTTCCTGAAGCTCTCTCAAAAGGGTTTATACTGACCATATATGATGAGAACGGGAAGGCAGTATATATCCAGAAAACGACTGAAGACAATACGATCCATCGTTCAATGGTTCGTGAAATGCCGGTAATCAACGTCAGCCGCAAGGAATTGACAGATTTGAGCGCCAATGGTGGTGCAAACAGCTACATCGTCGCTCCTGGCGGTACATATAAATTTTATGCGGGATACAGGGGAAATTCAGTGTATCCTATACCGGCAGCTGCTGCCGTAGAGGTTCTTTGGGAGACGAAGAATTCCACAGAAGAAGCTCCCGGTACCCATGGTATCATATATGATGGAGTGTATAATCCTGAAACGGGATATATTACCTTCAAGACTACAAATACCCAAGGTAATGCTCTGATTGCTATTCGTGATGCAAACGACAATATCTTATGGAGTTGGCATATATGGAATACAGATTATGATCCTAATGCAGCTGGCGCCACAAGTATGGTCAATGGTTCTTACGAATTGATGAACCGGGATTTGGGTGCCATGTCAAGTGACCAGGTGGGGCTTACATACCAATGGGGAAGAAAAGATCCCTTCCCTAACACCTTTCAGTATAAGACAACCCCTTCAGATCCATTTAATACTATAGGAGAAGAAGGCCCATTTCCAGTCAATGGGAATTATGGGGGTTTTAATACTCTTGGCTACACTATTGAACATCCTACTACGGCTATTATAGGAAATGAATGGGCGGATGGAAACATTAGAATGGAACTTTGGGGCAAAAACAAAACTGAATATGACCCCTGTCCCCCTGGTTGGCAGGTTATGGATTTTGATGCCTTCCAATCCATCTGTCATCGTATTACTGGATACCAACTATGGGATTACGAGCAGAGTGGTGAGTTTAGCTTTATTTTCCTAGACAGTGACCCTCCTATGTTCTTCCCCTACGAGGGTAATTGGACGAACAGGCATATGAACTATATTGGGGCGTTTGGTATAAATAAGGATAATTTCTATTTGGCAGCCCCTACCGCTTTAAGACCGTTAAGATGTCAGCGCAGCAGTACAGTACAAGATATAAGACCGGTCATTGACTTGAGTGCAAACGGTACGGCAAACAGTTATGTTGTCCAACCCGACAAGCAATATAAATTCAAAGCCACGGTAAAAGGCAATTCCAATGAATCTGTAGGAGCGATAGCAAAAGTCGCATTCGGCTATACTACAGAGAATAATTCTACTTTCTCTTTACCGGACTATAATTCACATGGCGATGAAGATGTTGTCGGAAACATGTACCTGAAAGATGGATATATATACTTTTCAACCTCTATGGACGGTCATCATGGAAATTCTACAATCCTGGCGATAGACTTACACGGCAATGTATTGTGGAGTTGGCATATATGGTGTCCGGAGGAGGATCCCACTTCGAATACATATTCATTTGACGGAGGTGACAATGTAACGTACGAGATGATGTCTCTCAACTTAGGCGCACTGAATAATAACCCTGGCGATAATAAGTCGCTTGGCTTGATGTACCAATGGGGAAGAAAGGATCCATTCCTTAGTGCCAGAGCTTGGGATAGCAATTCGCAAGCTGAATACATGGGTAATCATGGAAGTGTGAGTGCAAGCGCAGAAACATCCACTTTAGCATATTCAATAAGTCATCCGACTACATTTATTGAGGGGTCGACAGACTGGCTTTCAGACCCCGATAATGGATTGTGGGGAGATACCAAGACTAAATACGATCCCTGTCCTCCAGGCTGGAAAGTTCCCGCACGTCCTGTATGGTCGTCAGCGCACTCTGTTGTTGCTGAATTTGATCCGCAGTACAAAGGACTTACGATGGGTAGCAAATGGTATCCTGCTGCCGGATTAAGAAACTCAACCAGTTTCAATCTTCACAATGTGGGACTCGAAGGCCACTACTGGTATGCAACCCCTCACGATGCTGGCACTGCACATGCTTTCTATTTCTATTATCAAAGCAGCAGCTCGACAGACATCGATCTCAACAGTCACTCTGACAGTAAGGCTCAAGCCAATTCAGTCCGCTGCGTAAGGGAGTAAAACTGTCATAAATCAATAATTCTTGCCGCGAAAGGTTTCATTTTCCTTTCGCGGCAATTTTTTTTTATTGTATTTGTGCATTATATTACGAAATTGAGCTATATTCGCATTGAAATCAGGAATAATTATGAAAACACTTGTTATCATAGAGCGGAACAAGGCGGGATATTCGGCATATACGAATGATTTGAGTATTATTATCCACGGCAGCGGGGCTTCGGTGCAGGAGGCGAAGGATGAGATGATGTCGTGCTACGAGGATTTGCTTGACTACTATGCTGAAAGTGGCGAACCTGTTCCTGACGAACTCAAGGACTTGACTTTTGAGTACAAGTACGACATTTCTGCGATGTTCAATGTCTTTGATTTCCTGAATGCATCCAAATTTGCCGTACGAGTGGAAATATCGCCCAGTCTGATGAGGCAATACAAAAGCGGGGATACATATATATCCCAGAAACAAGCCAAGAAAATCGAAGCCGGGCTTCACAGGATAGGCCAGGAGTTCATTTCATTTACTCTCTGACCTTTCCTGTTATACCTGTTCTGTTATTCCTGGCTGCGGCGCCAGGCGAAGTATTCGTCGAGCACCTTCAGCGCAGCCTCGGACGGTACGGGGGCTTCGTGGCAGCCGCTGCCGGTGAGGACCATAGTCTTCGGGTCGTCGTTGCGGAAGCGCGGCCAGACGGGCAGGCCTTCGCCGTTGGGGTCGCCCGTCTTCGCGAAGTTGGTCCAGTAGTCCATCATCCAACCTGAGAGAGCCTTGTCGGTGGGCTGGACCTCGTCGGGATTGCCGAAGACGTATGCTACATCCTGTCCGTGGGGAGAACCCTGGCCGTAGCGGGGCGAATCAGCGGGATAGTCGGGATGCTGGTCGAAGTAGTAGAGCCATACGCGGCCCTTGCCGGTGCGCTCCTGCAGGCGGGCCCAGGCCCAGGTCTGCCAGCCGAATGCGGCGTCGCGGGTGAGGTCGCGGGCGGTCTTGCCCACCTTTCCGTCGGGCTCCACAGGATATGCGGTGAGCAGTGCGTCGGCATATTTCTCATAGCGGGCGCGGACTGACTCCTCGTGGGTGCCGCCGCCGAATGCGAAGCCGAAGCTCATTCCTTCGTCTGAGTTGTAGCCGATTAGCACGTCTACATCGTTGTATTTGCCGGCTTCATAAAGCTTGTACTGGTCGTCAGGGATCACGTAACCGTCGGTCACCGGCCATCCGCCGGAGCCTCCGAAACCTCCCATTACAGCTTTGGCGTCAGCAGCACGCAGCTGCTCGAGAGTATAATTGTCGCCGAAGGCAGCCTTGGCCCAGGCTTCATTCTCTTTCTGGGCCACAGCGAGGGTCTGCATATTCTCGCCGGGATAAGACTGGGGGTTGGTGGGGCCGAAAGAACCGCCGCTCTGGGAGATGGCGCCGCGGAAGAGACCTTTTGCAAGGGGGCTGGCGCAGAGCATACTCACTGAGATGCCGCCTGCAGACTCACCGAAGATGGTGACCTTGGCAGGGTCGCCGCCGAATTTGGCGATATTGTCGTGCACCCACTGCAGGCCGGCGATCTGGTCGAGGATGCCGTAGTTGCCGCTCACTCCGTGAGGATCTTCCGCAGAAAGCTCGGGAAGGGACAGGAAGCCCAGCTTGCCGACGCGGTAGGCTATGCTAACCAGGATGACACCCTTGCGGGCCAGGTCGGCTCCGTCATAATAAGAGGTGGCTCCGCCGGCGAAACCGCCGCCGTAGATCCACACCATCACCGGAAGTTTCTCCTTCGGGCTCTTTGCAGGCGTCCATACGTTCAGGTAGAGGCAGTCTTCGCTGCATCCTTCGCCATTGCCCTGCATCGGATTGGACGCGAAATCCTTGCACTCCAGCACGCCGTCCCACGCCACTACGTTCTGGGGAGCCTTCCAGCGCAGGTCACCTACAGGGGGTGCTGCGAAAGGAATACCCTTATATACTGTCATATCGTCCAGGACGACGCCCTGGATTGTGCCTCCGGTCACCTTTACCTGACCGGGCACATTGCCGGCGCACGCACACACGCACAGCGCCGCCGCCACAATGAGAAAAATCCTTTTCATAATTCCGTTAAAACCGTATCTCCAAAAATAATCATTTTTTGGCGAATCCCAATGCGTCTCTCAGCTGCGAGGCACAGCTGCCGGTGAGGATGACGTGGTGGTTGCCGATGGGGGCGGTGAGGAAGTAGGGGGCGAGGCCCTCGGCCTTCAGTATGACCTGGGTGCGGCACAGGCGGCCTTCGTAGCAGTTGCGCGTCAGCTCGGCTTCGGCGATGAAGGCTGTGGCGAAATCGGGGGCGAGTTTGAAGATGGTGGCGGGGCCGCAGGGCAGTTCGCCGTGCACGGCCACACCGAAACCCGACTCGAAGTGCGTGTCATATACCCAGTGTCTGACCATAGACAGGGGGACGGTGCAATGCGCGAAGAGCAGCCTGTCGCCGTCGATGGATGACAGGTTCGCCTGAAAGCCGCTCTGACCGCAGACCTCGCGGGCCACTGCCATCGAAAGCATCGCAGGCACGTCGCCTTCGCAGGTGGCCGTGTATCCCTGGGAATTCAGCAGCGCAAGCGCCACGCAGCCGGTGTTGTGCACCGTGCCGAGCAGGTCGAAGCAGCGGATTGTCACTCCGTCGAGGCGGTGCCGGACGATGATGCGCAGCAGCGCGCCGTAAATGTCCAAGGCGACGTCCAGGTCGCCTGCCGGGATGGGATTGCCGAACTTTGGAGTGTTCAGCGGCGGCAGTTCCACGGCGGGGTGGCTGTGCGCGGCAATCTCGTCCAGCAGCTCTTCCATACGGATATCGACCAGTTCCACGCCGAGCACCTCGCGGGCGGCGGCATAATCCACGTCACTCGAGATCAGCCAGTCCGACGGGCGGCCTACGACACCCAGCCTGCGGCCTTCCAGCAGGCGCCCCGGCGCAACCCGTGAGACAAGCCCGCCGGCGGCGGGAACGCCATCACCCTGAGAACTGCTGATCCTTGAGGCTATGAACTGCGGGCTGCCGTGCAGGATTTCTCCCTTGATGCCGTGCTGGTTGAGGTAGGACATAATTTCCATACTCGCCGCCAGGGAATTGCTCTTGCCGCTGGTGAGCAGCCTCACCGGCTCGGGAATGGCGGGCCGGCCGCCGTCCTTGCAGAAAACAGCCTTGAACGCGCCTTCCGTGCCGCCCGTGCGGACATAGATCAGCTCGCAGGGCTTGGTGCCGTAACCCGAAAAGTCAGCCCCGGCTATTTCAAAAGCGGCCCCGAGGGCGGTTTCTATGTCTTTGATGAAAGACTCCTTGCGGACGTCGCCGGCCATTTCGGTGTGGAGGCCGGATGTGAGAGTGTAGAGCGTTGCTGTCATAGCTGTCTGATTGCAGTATTCAAATATAAAGAATTCGATAATTATTTCTAAATTGGCCACCCCAAGTGACTCTATGATCCATTTCCGACCACTTACCACAGATGATATAGAACGCATCCGCAGCTATGCGTGGAACGGCGACAGACGCGGGTGCGACCTTTCAGTAGCCAATCTTCTCGGATGGCAGTTCCTCTTCAACACCCAGATAGCAGAAGTCGACGGACAGCTGGTGTTCCGCCTCCATTTCTTCGGTGACCTGGCCTATATAGTCCCGGTCCTCGACATCGAAGTGATAAAGGCCCTGATGGAAGATTCGGCATCGCTGGGACAGCCTTTCCTGATGAGCGGTGTCACAGCGCAGATGGCCCAGGCGCTGGAGGAGGCGATGCCCGGGGGGTTCGACATCGACGGCAACCGCGACTATGCGGACTACGTCTACCTCAGGGAGAAGCTGGCAAATCTCAGCGGCAAGAAGCTGCAGAGCAAGCGCAATCACATCAACAAGTTCCTGAGCCTCTACCCGCACTACGAGTACAAGCCGCTGACGAAGGATATGACTGCGGCCTGCCTCAGCCTTGAGAAGCGCTGGAAGGCCGGCCAGGATGACGAAGAGCAGGCCGACAGCCAGAGTATGGAGCTGCGGGCGATGACCCGCGTGTTCCACCGCTGGGACGCTCTCGGAATGAGCGGCGGCACCATCTGGGTCGACGGCCGGCTCGTGGCTTTCACCTACGGCTGCCCCATCAACCACGAAACCTTCGACGTATGTGTAGAGAAGGCAGACGTATCCTACGAAGGAGCCTATACCATCATCAACCGCGAATTCGTAAGGCATCTGCCCGAGCAGTTCATATACATCAACCGGGAGGAAGATATGGGAGAGGAGGGACTGCGCAAGGCCAAGCTCAGCTACCGTCCCGACATCCTGCAGGAGAAGCTGCTGGTGAGGGAGAAGGCCGGCGGCAGACAGGATGAGGACAGCGAGACAATCAGGCAGCAATGCGCCCGGCTCTGGCTGGACACTTTCCACGATCCCGAAGAATACGTGCAGACCTACTTCTCGAGAATCTACCGCAGCGAAGACAATGTCTGCATAAAGAATGGCGGCGAAGTCATAGCAGCGCTTCAGACCATACCCTTCACGATGCTGTGCGAAGGCCGTAGACTGCCGTTGTCATACATCAGCGGAGTGGCAGTGAAAGATGAATATCGCGGACGCAACATCGGTGCTGAACTGATGCACCAGGCCCATTACAACCTTTACAACCGCAAGGTGGCATTCGCCGCGCTGATTCCGGCGGAGCCGTGGTTGCGCGAGTGGTACGGCCGTCTCGGCTATGCAAGCTGCATACGCTGCATCGACCCGCCCGCCGGAGCGGCTGATATGAGCTACGAAGAGTGGGCGCAACTCCAAGGCACGCAGCGCTGCTCATTACTGGCCGGACGCGAGTGGTTTGCAGTGGCGCAGGAAGAACTACGCCGCAGCGGCGGACAGACGCCTGCCCCTGTGACCGGAATGCTGCGCGTCATCGACGCTTTCCAGGCATTGCAGCTCTATGCAAGCCTGCATCCCGAAGCCAAACTGAAACTCCGCGTCACAGACGACGACGTCATCCCTGCAAACAACGCCTACTTCACAATCTCAGCAGGCAAGGTCCTCCAGACAGAGGAACCCGACGAATCCGCACAGAAAATCACAATCGCATCCCTCGCAGAACTTATCTTCCGCGAGATGGATGCGACTATGACACTTATGCTGAATTAACAAGCGAAGCAGCAATCTATTTCCTGCGCTCGACTCCGCTTTTTTCAATATTTAACTGTGAGGGTGAGTTTCTGAAGATTGCGGTCGTCTGAAGAACTTCCAAAGAGGATTTCGTAGTTTCCGGCCTTTACAGCCAGGTCGTCGACAGCTGCGTCGTAGAACGAGAAGGCGTCAGGACCGAGGGTGAACTCGAACTTGCGGGTCGCTCCGGCCTTGATGGACGCACGCTTGAATCCGCGCAGTGATTTGAGCGGGGCTGCAGGGTCGCCGAGACGCTTGACATATACCTGGGCCACCTCGTCACCGTCCTTGCCGCCGTTGTTGGTGACATCGAACGAAACTTTGACTGACTTGCCTTTGCGGATGCTTGAGGCAGAAAGCTTGCCCTTGCCGTATGAGAAAGAGGTGTAGCTGATGCCGTATCCGAAAGGATAGAGAGGCTCACCGGTAAAGTAGCGGTAGGTGTGGCCGGCCATATTGTAGTCCTCGAAGTCTGGAAGCTGTGCGGTTGACTTGTAGAAAGTCAGAGGCAGGCGGCCGGCAGGGTTGTAGTCTCCTGCAAGCACGTCAGCAACGGCATTGCCGCCCTGCTCGCCGGGATACCAGGCCACCAGGAGGGCGTCGTAGTTGGGTTCGTCCCTCTCGAGGCCGATGGCACTGCCGGTCGTGAGTACGAATACGACGGGCTTGCCGGTTGAGCGCAGTGCGGCAAGAAGCCTGCTCTGCACGTCGGGAAGTTCGATGGTAGTGCGGTCACCGCCCTTGAAGCCGTCGTAGCTGACGCCGCGCATCTCTTCGCCCTCAAGATTCGGGCTGAGACCTCCTACATATATAATCACTTCAGCGTCTTTCACCCTTGCAACGACATCGTCGAAGTTTTCAGGGGCCTTCCAGGGGCCGGGAGGAGTTGCAGGCTGCTGCGGGGCGCTCTGGGCTCCCTCTACGATGCCCTCGTAGAACTCGGGAGTCCTTCTCTGACGGGTGTCGGCGGAATTGCGGACACGCTCCACATAGCCGTCGACAAGCTTGCTGCCTTGTGCGTATGTGATCTGGGCCTTCGGGAATTTGGCCTTGATGCCGTCGTAGATGGTGACTACGCTTCTGGGGGTACCGTTGTAGTTGCCCAGGAGCATAGCCGAATCAACGGCGTTGACGCCGACTATCGCGATTTTGCTGATGTCCTTGCTGAGGGGGAGGACATTGTCCTTGTTCTTGAGCAGAACCATACTCTCCCTGGCGACCTTGAGGGAATGGGCGATGTGCTCCGGGGTGCAGACGTTGTCCAGGTCATAGTCCTTCCAGGGGGTGAGGTCCACCGGGTCCAGCATACCCAGCTCGATGCGGTCGGCGATCAGGCGGCCTACGTGCGGGTCGAGGTCAGCATCGGTGATGACGCCCTTCTGGACGCCTTCGATCATAGACCTGTATGAACTGCCGCACTCGAGGTCGGTGCCGCTCATTATGGCGTCCTTCGACGCCGTCAGGGCGTCGGGGTGGGTGCCGTGGCGGCCCTCACGATAGAAGTCGTCGATGGCGCCGCAGTCTGAAACCACAACTCCTTCAAATTTCCAGCGGTTGCGCAGGATGTCGATGAGGAGCTTGGTGCTTCCGCAGCAGGGGTTGCCTTCGTAGCGGTTGTAGGCGCACATCACTTCCTGCACGTTGCCTTCGGTGACGAGGGCCTTGAATGCGGGGAGGTAGGTCTCCCACAGGTCGGTGGGCGACACAGTCACGTCGAATGAGTGGCGGAGCGGCTCCGGACCGCTGTGCACAGCATAGTGCTTGGCGCAGGCGTGGGCCTTGAAGAAGTTCTTGTCATTGCCCTGGAGGCCTTTGACGGCCGCAAGGCCCATCCTTGAGGTGAGGTACGGGTCTTCGCCGTAGGTCTCGTGTCCGCGTCCCCAGCGCGGGTCGCGGAAGATGTTGATGTTGGGAGTCCAGAATGTCAGGCCGTAATATTGCCTGTAGGTGCCGTTGGCTATGGCATCGTTGTATTTTCCCCTTGCTTCGTCGGAAGCGATGGTGTAAGTCTCAAGGTTGAGGTCCTCGTCGAAGGTGGCGGCAATGCCGATCACCTGGGGGAAGACTGTGGCTTCACCGGCACGGGCGACGCCGTGCAGGGCCTCGTTCCACCAGTTGTATGCAGGAATGCCGAGACGGTCGATGGCAGCCGAGGAGTTCATCATCATAGTGACTTTCTCCTCCGTGGTCAGACGGCTCAGCAGGTCGTTGACACGTTCTTCCTTTGAAAGGGTCGGATCGTTGAAAGGGTAGGCTGGTTCAACTTGTGGTCCCTGTTTGCAGGAGGTCAGGGCTGCAAGCAGCGACAGTGCAAGAAGCAATGTGGAAAAATGTCTCATATAGCGCGGATATTGATTTGATGCATATTTCCTTGCAAGTTAGCAATAAAGTCGCACATAAACTCGACGAAATAAAACTTTGCGATTTGTATTTTTATTGTAATTTTGCGATTCGCAATTTTTGTGGAATAATCAAATTAAAACTATAATGGCTAATAAAAATCAGAAACCTACAGAGAATCAGAATCAACAGGCAGTAGGGCAGGCAGTCAGCGGGACTGAAGAATTTTTGAAAAAGAACGGTAAGTTGTTGGGTTGGATCGCCATCGGCATCCTTGCGGTAGTTGCGATC